>JAIHAL010000007.1 GCA_020054675.1 Oscillospiraceae bacterium | reverse complement strand
TTTTGTCCGGCGACAAAAAGTCACCAAAAAGCGCCTAAATTTTAGTCTTATTCCGCCGGCTTTTCGGCAACGGGCGCCACGCTATCGCTTGCGCCCTGCTCGACAAAGCTCGGCTGCTTTACTTGAAGATGCCATGTCTTACCAAGTTAAAGGCAAAAAAGAATAGCATTTACGGACCTTGGAAAGCACCTTATTTCACTTAATAAGAAAAGACTTTCCGCTAAATAAAGTTATTAAGACAAGCAAAATAAAAAGACCTGCTGTTTAGAAGTTAGAAATTAGAGGTTAGAAGTTAGAATAAAAAGTACCCCACCTTAATAAGAAAAGATTTTCTGCTGATGCAGTTATTAAGGCAAGCAAAATAAAAAGACCTGCTTTTCGTAGTAAAATTGGAGTGGTGAGCACCGAGGCGAAAAGCAGGTCCGTTGCCGGCGGGTAGGCGGACGAGGACGCATAAAAAGCCCCGCAGGGCGGCGTCTTTTGCCTACTTTTCTTCGCTGGTGAAGAAAAGTAGGCAGGGGGCCAAAAAATTTGATTATCTTTAAAAATTAAGAGGGGGGGATGGAATCCCCCCCCTATAAAAAAGTAAAAGGACAAAAACTAATGACTAACAATTATTTTGCCAACTGCTACTTGACAAAATAAAAAATCTGTGATACTGTATATATATGATATACACAGCAAAGGAGGGGCGCCTGAAAAGTGAAGATAAATATAAGCTATGACAGCGATAAGCCTATGTATGAGCAAATTAAAGACAGTATAATAAAAAGCATTTTAAACGGGGAGTTGAAAAGCAATGAAGCGCTTCCTTCAGTAAGACAGCTTGCAAAGGATTTGAATGTAAGCATGATAACCACAAAAAGGGCTTATTTTGAGCTTGAACTTGCGGGGTTTGTTTATACTGTTTCTGGGAAAGGAACGTTTGTGAGGCTTGAAAGCCTTGACAAGGCAAGGGAATCCAAAAAAATGCAAATGCTTGATGCGCTTTCTCAAACATTTTCCGAAATGAAGTCCGCGGGAATAAAAAAATATGAAATAGAACAAAAGCTTAACGAAACATATGGGGGAGAAGAACAAAATGGATAACATGGCACTTGAAATTTCAAACCTTTCAAAAAAATTTGACGGATTTTCGCTTTCAAATATAAGCTTTAAGGTTGAAAAAGGCAGCATAATGGGGTTTATAGGCGAAAACGGCGCGGGGAAAACAACCACTATGAAGCTTATCCTTAATGCTTTTGAAAGGGACGGCGGAGAAATAAAGGTTTTCGGCTTGGACAACATCCAAAACGAAAGGGAGATAAAGCAAAGAATCGGCTATGCCGCGGATGAGGACTGCCTTTGCATAGGCAGCACGCTTGGCGCTCACGCAAAGGCTTATGCAAAAATATTCAAAAATTGGGATGAAGAGCTTTTTAAAAAATATGTGGAGCTTTGGGATTTGCCTTTAAAGAAAAAGCTGACGGATTTTTCAAAGGGAATGAAAATGAAAGCAATGCTTGCCCTTGCATTTGCAAGAAGGCCGGAGCTTTTGCTGCTTGATGAGCCTGCGGCTGGGCTTGACCCTGTGGCAAGAATTGAACTGCTTGACATTTTAAGGGATTTTGTAGCCGACGGCGAGCGTTCGGTGCTTATTTCAAGCCATATAACAAGTGACCTTGACAAGGCGGCGGACTACATAACGCTGATAATTGACGGCGAAATTGCAGAAAGCGAGCCTCTTGACATCCTTGAAGAAAAATATGCCCTTATTTCCGGTTCTATTGATGATTTGCGCGGAAAAGAATATGAGCTTGTCGGAGTGAGAAAGGGCGAAATGACATTTGATGCCCTTGTTTTAAGGGAAAAACTAAAGCTTTTCCCCGGAGTGGCGGTGCATACCCCAAACCTTGAAAACATACTCACTTTCAGCATTTGGGGCAGGCGCGAAAGGAGGAGAAAAGCATGAAAAACGCTTTGTTGCTGTTAAAGGCAAACAGAATAATGAGGCAGGATATTTTAGGAAAACGGAAATATATTTTCTACGGCGGAATTATTCTTATGTTTATCGGAATGGCAATGGTGTTTATAGGTTTTTTATTAGGCAAAGATTCTTCTGATGATTTTGGCAGCAGCATTGTCTTTTTAATACAGCTCCAGTTTTTTTTAATAATAACTTTTATATTTGACGGTTTTATTATATTAAAAAATGGTATCGGGCAGTCAAATCAAAGAATTGAAGACATACGCAATTATTTTTTTCATTTGCCTTTTGAATTTTCCGATTTCATAATTGCAGGACTTATTTCTTTTTGGCAGATTTTTTTGCTGTCAACCCTTATAAGCGGAGTTTACTATGCAGTGAGCTTATTTTTTGAAATAGGGGAAAAAAATAAGGGCCTTGTTGTTTTAGCATCAATTTTAAGCTGTGTGGCTTATGTTTTTTTCCTTTGCGCCTTTTTGGTTGGAGCTTTCTGCAAAAAGCATGCATGGAAAGCAGTTAATGGGATTTATGTTTTAAGCTTTGTGCTTTTTATTGCGGGAATATTTCTTATGGGATTTTTTGAAGGGCAAATAACTTTTGCAGAAAAATTGTCTCCGCTTTGCTCGCCTGCGGGATTTTTGCTGCTGCTTTCACCTGTTCCGCTTTCAGCGCTTGCGGTGTGGATTCTTTTAAAGGTTTGCAAAAAGGGGGCATGGTACAATGCGTGAATTTTTTGGCGACTTGAAAATTGCTGAAACCGCTTTTGGAGCGGTAAGGAAAAACATTTTTATTGCAATATTTCTTTCATGTTTTTTAGGGATTTCCTTTTTAACAAAAAGCGATTTTTTAAGCGGAGCTTCGATAAGCATATTGCCGCTTGCCGCATTTTTCGGGCCTTCTTTGGCCATCAACCATTTTAGCGGGAAAAACTATCTTGTGGCGTCATTTCTTCCCATAAAAGCTGAAAATATGGCAGGGATAATATTTTTTTCATTTGATATAATTTGCATAACACTTTTTCTTTGTTCGGGAATTATTTCCATTGTCGCGGGCAGTGCCATATTGTTTTTGGATTTGGTTGTAAGGATTCTCTTTTGTTGTGCGATGGGATATATATGCATATGCTCATACACCCGCTTTGCCCTTGCGGACACAGCAATGTTTGGATGGAAGCTTTCTCCGGCGCCGCTTATACTGTACCTTGTTCTTCTGGTAATTTCGGTTTTGCAATATATTGCTTTTGATATGCTTGACAAAGAACGCTGGTTTGTTATAATTATTTTAATATTTATTGCTCTTTTTTTGCCGACTTTGATTTTTATAAGGCAAAAAATGCTTAAAAAAACTTTAATTAAGATGAGAGGAACAAAAAATGGATTTTGATACTGTTCAGGTTTTGCCGCAAAAGCCTTCCAAAGAAGAACGCAAATGGATTAAAAAAGATTACAGCAAGGCCGGATGGATTTTGCTGATGCATCTTGCTCTAACACTGATTTTGGCTGTAATAATAACTCTTGTATATAAAATGCTCGGCGTGTTTTATCCGGATACCCTTGCGTGGATTTATCAGGAAATGATAAGCTCTCCAAATGAAATGACGTTTGGAGCTGTGCTTGAAAATATTATAATAGCTGTTGTTGCATACCCAATAGTTTATTTTGTCGGCTGCGCAATGCTTAAAGTAAGACCGGGAGCGTTTTTTCAAAGAGGGGATTGGAATGGGAAATTCCTGCTTTCAATGCTGGTGATTTCTCTTGCGCTTCAGGTTGCGGGTAGCGCCTTCGGAAGCCTTATCATTGAGCTTGGCAAACAGGCGGGGGTTAATTTTACTACCATTGACATTTCCGCAAAACCGGACCCTGCAACTAATTTTATGATTTACATACTTGCCTGTGTATCGGCTCCTATTTTTGAGGAGATGATTTTCAGGGGGCTTATGCTGCGCGCTCTTTCAAAAGTAAGCCCTAAGTTTGGAATAATTGCATCCGCGGCTCTGTTTGGGATTTTCCATCAAAACATACCTCAAGCGGTTAATGCATTCCTTATAGGAATTGCGCTTGGATATGCCGCTTACAAGTCCGGCTCGATAATCCCCGGAATAATTATTCATTTTGTGTTGAACGCAAATGGTATTATACAGGAAGGAATTGCTTCAAAGTCTGAAACCGCCGCCGGAATTGTTTTCATTTTGCTTGCGCTCGTCTTTGTTTCATGCGCTATTGCGATAATAATTGCAAACCGCAAAAAAATAAGTTTGCCTGCCGTTTCAGAACAAACCAAGGGAAGAACTTTTCCTATATTTATTACTTCTGTACCGGTAATTATTGCGCTTATTGGAGAAATAGCGCTTACTTTGACAAGCATTCAGAAAATGTGATTTTTAAAATAGGATTAACTGCTGAAAAATATCCTGCCAACTGCATTTTAAAAGTTGGCAGGATAAAATTTTTTCAAAAATTATTTTTCCCTTAAAGATTTAAAAAATTCGGAAAGCAGTGCGGAACATTCCTCCTGCATTATGCCGGCATAAATTTCCGGCTTGTGATTGTAGGGCAGGGAAAAAAGCTCCACCACCGAATATACCGACCCCGCCTTTTTATCGTATGCTCCGAAAAAAATTCTGTCAATTCGGGAATTTATAATCGCTCCGGCACACATAGGGCAAGGCTCCAAGGTGACGTAAAGGTCGCATCCCGAAAGCCGCCATCCGCCAAGGGTTTTTGCGGCATTTTCTATGGCTATTATTTCGGCGTGGGCGACGGGATTTTTGTCAAGCTCCCGCCTGTTGAAGCCTTCTCCGACAATAGCTCCGTCACGCTTTCTGACAACCACAGCGCCGACGGGGATTTCTCCGGACTCTGCGGCAAGCTTTGCAAGCTCTATTGCTTTTTCCATGTAAATATTTTTCATATGCTTTAATCCAAAAAATTCATGTTCATTAACGAATATACAAACGCACAAAGCATCCATATTGCAAAGGGAATCGAAGAAATCGAATAAACCAGCTTTTCGGCGGTTGGGATATAAGTTTTCTGCATTTGCAAAGTTAAAAGATTTCTTTTAAAATTCATATACACAAGCAAAATTATAATCCCTATTAAAATCAACGCAAAATTGAACCATGTCAACACATACCCGGCAATATCGTCGGGCAGATAGACCTTCATGCAGTAAATCGCATAAACAAACATATAAAACGCAATCTGCATAATTATGCCGGTCTTGACGGAACCGGTGCGCAAAACAAAATAAGAAACCACAAATGACACCACAAGATTGAAGAAAAACAAAGTTATGCTTCGTGCCATTAAGGCGGAAATTATGCTTGAAGCCAAAATGGCAAAGCTGTCGCCGAACTGCCTTAAAGGCTGCATTATGGCTCCTCTTAAAAGGATTTCATTTAATGTAGGGATAAAAATCACCTGCAAAACAAATGCCGCTATCCTTAAAAAAATATTTTCCGGCAGCAAAAAGAATTCATCCCACATATTTATTTTAAAAGACGAAAGTATTTTTTCATAAAAGCCAAGACAAAAGCTGCTTACCGGCACGTTTATAAACACAAGATGTATTCCGAGCCAGTGCATATCCTTGTTTGTGACGTTTGTAGGAAGCGCAACCATCTTTGGCATCTTCATTCCGTGCATTATCATAAAAAAGGGGATAAGCCTTGAAAGCGCCTTTATTATAAAATCCGCAATTAAAACATAGCCGTCCGGAGCGTTTATTCCGCTGAAAATATCATACCTTGCCTCAATGCCGAAAAGAGAAGTGATTCCGACAATTAAAAACGGCCCCAAAAACTCAATGGCAACAGCCAAAATAAGGGCAAAGCCTATCATGTTCATGTTTTTAATAAGCGCCGACCGTTCTGCAACGGCAGGATTTTGCGTCAAAAAGCCTCGGCCGTTTATGTACGCATGTTCCCTTTTGTCGCCGATATAATTGTAAGCATATTTGTTTTCTGGATTGCTGCGCCAATTTTTATAGGCTTCGTTGTAATGTTCATCCTGATGCTTGAATTTTGACGAAGCGGCAATGTTTATTATGTGCTCTTCATCGTCAAAAAAATCATCGTCAAATCCGTCTTTAAACATTTAGGCCACCTCTTTTCACAAGGATTTCCAACGAAATTATAGCATATCTACAAAACGTAAAAAACATTATTTGAATTTGCTATTTGTTAATAATTTTCCACAAAACAGATTTTTAGACAAAAAACGACAATTAAATGCCGGAAAGGTCAAAGTCTGGAGTGTATTCTTCTTTTGCCGAAGATTTTTCCTGCAAGTATCCCTCAAAGCCAAGCTCCGCTGCTCTTTTGGCGACAACCGAATATTCAAAGCTTGAAATTCTTCTGTTGAGTTCTTTAAATTTCTCATCATGGCGGTAAGGAGTATATTGACTCATCAGCGAAAGCAAAATGTCCTTTTTAGGGAAATTCTTTTCAAGCCAGTCAAGGATTTTTAACGAATCCCTTCTGTTCCCCGGCAGGACAAGATGCCTTACTACAACTCCTTTTTTTAAGATGCCGTTTTCATCAAAAGCCGCTCCGCCGACTTGGGAATACATTTCTTTCAAAGCCTCGGATGCCGCATTAAAATAATCCGCAGCGCCGGAGTATTTTAATGAAATCTCAGAATCCATATATTTCAAATCGGGAAGATAAATATCTACAAGCCCGTTTAAGGATTTTATTGTTTCAATTTTTTCATATCCGCCCGTGTTCCAAACAACGGGAATTTTTAATGACGGCTTTATTTCTTTCAATGCTTCTATTATAAACGGAGCATATTGGGTTGGGCTTACAAGATTGATATTATGGGCTCCTTTTTCTTTTAATGAAAAAAAGATTTCGCAAAGTTTTTGAACGGGAATTTCCTTTCCGAAGTTTTCTGCGCTTATTTTATAATTTTGGCAATATCGGCATTTCAGAGGGCAGCCTGAAAAAAATACCGTTCCGGAGCCGTTTTTACCGCTTATGCAGGGTTCCTCCCAAAAATGCAGCATTGCGCGCGCCACTTTTATCTTTGGCCCTGCTCCGCAGAAACCGATTTTTTTTGTTCTGTCGATACCACATTCACGCGGGCAAAGCGTGCAGTTTTGGATTCGTATTTCTTCCTCCAAGCCATTCATCCTTTTTTATTTTAATATACCACAAAAAATAAAGCCGCACAAGAAAAATAATTGATTTTTTTAAAAAATAACCGTTGAAATTTAAAAAACGATATGATATAATTACTTTCACAAAAATGCGGATTTAGCTCATCTGGTAGAGCGCCACCTTCCCAAGGTGGATGTGGCGAGTTCGAGTCTCGTAATCCGCTCCAACAAAAAATCCGTCTGCTTATTGCAGGCGGATTTTTTCAGTTATTATTTAAGAATTAAAATTCCTTGTAAAAATATCACTGTTTTCAAGCAAATCATCTATGGTTTTAAGGCCGAGCCGGTTTAAAAGCTCTATAACGTACGGATTGTCAATAGGAGTCTTATAAGCGGCTTCATCGCCGTAGCGGTTTACGTTTTCGGTGCCTTCTTCTTTTGGAATAAGGGCTTTCGGCCCTCCGACGCAGCCTCCGACGCAGCCCATTCCCTCAAAGAAGTTTGCTCCGCCTTTTCCCGCAAGAATATCGTTTACCATTGCCTTGCAGGCGGCAACGCCATCAGCATGGCGTGTTTTTACCGAAATCTCACGATTTGGATTTATCCTTTCAACTGTGGATTTGACCGCTTCGCTTACTCCTCCGACACGGGCATAAATCCTGCCCGCGCGGGAAGAATGGTCCTTATCGCTTTCTTCCATTTCGGCGGGATTTATGCCGAAAGCCTCAAACATATCGGCAACTTCCTTAAACGTCAGCACGCAGTCTATTGCTCCGGCAATGTCTGGTTCTTTTGCCTCCGCTTTTTTGGCAACGCATGGGCCTATAAAAATAGTGGCCGCATCCGGGTGCAAAACTTTTATCGCCCTGCCGCAGGCAATCATTGGCGAAACCGCCGCGGGAACGTGCGGAATCAATTCGTGGTAAATACGCTTTATCATTGCAATCCACATTGGGCAGCAGCAGCTTGTGAGCTGGTAATCTTCCTCTTTTTTGATATTTTTATCAAATTCAAGAGCTTCTTTTAAGGTAAGGATGTCCGCAAATGCAGCAACTTCAATCATCCCGTCAAATCCCATTGCCTTAAAGGCGTTTCTTAATTTTCCGGGGGTAACATCCGGGCTGAACTGTCCCGTAAAGGCTGGGGCAATGAGGGCATAGACCGGTCCCGTTGCCGAACGGATTATGTTTATTGCAGCTACAATATCCTTGCTGTCGGTAAGTTTTCCGCTTTTGCAGTTGTCTATGCAAACAGAGCATCCCACGCATTTTTCGGGGCTTATTTCTATTCCGCCGTCAGCTTTTTCAATTGCTCCGAAAGGGCAGCCGTTTTTGCATTCCTCCATTTTTTCGGGAGGGCAGTCGCAAGTTCCCGTCCTCCAAACAGGCGGGCGCTTTTGGGGATTTAAAAGGCAATCAAGGTGGTTTTCGTCATATTCTTCCGAACGTATTTTTTCAAGCTCGCGTTCCATTTCGTTTTGCGCCGAAGCTTTTACGATTCTTTTATACAATTCTTCAAAAGTCATTTTCTCGACCTCGCAAACGGTTATTAACAGTTAATTTTAGTGTCTTTACTTTTTGGGATTTTATTATAAATTTCTGAAAATACTTTATTTTATTTAACAAGTAAAGACTTTCTGCAAAGTAAAGTTATTAAGACAAGCAAAATTTCAAGACCTGCTTTTTAGGCGTTAGATGTTAGAAGTTAGATATTAGAGGCTGGCAAATTAAAATAAGGCCTTTAATATAAAAATAGCTAATTCTAATTTCTAATTTCTAACTTCTAAACAGCCGGTCTTTTTCTATTGTTTGCCTTAATAACTTTATCCGTGGAAAGTCTTTCCTTATTAAGGTGGGGTGCTTTTTCTAACATCTAACTTCTAATCTCCAACTTCTAATTGGATGAAGTCGGGAAAAACGGTTTTAAAGCGCCTGCAACAGCGGAAATCGGCATGGTTTGCAGATAAATTTTACCCGGACCGGTGACAATGGTATTAAAAAATTCCTCTCCGCCGAAAACCATGTTTTTAAGCCCGCCTACGCTCCTTATTTCAACACTGCATGAGGCATCCATGGCGGCAAGATAGCCGGTATCGATAACCATTGACTGTCCGGGGCCAAGGGTATATTCAACGCAGTGTCCGTCAATCTCCACAAAGGCAATTCCCCTGCCTGAAAGACGCTGCATTATAAATCCCTCTCCGCCGAAAAATCCCGCGCCAAGCTTTTGTTGGAAAAATACCGAAAGCTCAACGCTTTGCTCCGAGGCGAGAAAGCCTGCTTTTTGCACAACAATCGGCCTGTCGGGAGTTATGGTAAAGGGTATGATTGAACCGGGAAAGCTTGAAGCAAATGAAATCATTCCCTCTCCGCCCTGTGCAGTATAACGGTTCTGGAAAAATGAATCTCCGGAAAGCATCCTGCCGAGAGCTTTGCCAATTCCGCCGTTTGCGGAAGTTTCCATTTTCATGTTCGGAGTCATCCAGCACATTGCCCCGCGTTCGGTAATCATGGTTTCGCCGGGAGCAAGGTAGCAGGTTACAACGGGAAGAGGAGTGCCCATAATTTCATATCTCATAATCAAAACCCCTTTTTGTTTCAGTATATTTTAACTTTAACATACCGAAACAGGAAAAGTCAACCTATTTAGCCGGATTTTTCTTTTTTCGGCTCCTTTTCCTTGAAGTCATGGTTTGCAAAAACATCTATCCCCCGCGGAGGAACCGGAGTTGAAAAAACAATTTGCGTCTGCGTTGAGCCGAATTTTTGAAGCTGGCCTATAAACGTGTCAAGCTCCATTGTGCTTGGAAAAGCAACCTTTATAAGCATTGAATACATTCCCGTAACGCAGTTGCATTCAAGCACATTAGGACAGGCGGTTATAAACGGATAAAATTCCGGTTTCTTGGATGGCGACATTTCAAGGCTTATAAAAGCCGTAATGTGGTACCCAAGTTTTATCTGGTCCACAGTTGCCATATATCCGGTGATTATTCCTTGCTTTTCAAGTTTTTCTATTCTTGCGGAAACGGCGGGGGCGGACAAAAAAACCTTTTGCGCAAGCTGTTTTAGCGGAAAGCGTGCGTTCTTTTGCAAAAGTGAAAGCACAAGGGCGTCTATATAGTCCATGGTTAACACCTCTTTTTAAAAAAATAAAGGAGCATACCGAAAAAACGGTATGCTCCTTTGCATCTGACTATATTATATATTTTTTTTATGCGTTAGTCAATCCTTTTTTTCACGTTCAAGCGAAAGTTCTTTTAAAATCCTGCCTTCGCGCAAAAGTTCTTTAAGCCGGATGCTGTCCTCTTTTTCAAGCGCATCCTTATATTTTTTTAAGTTTTCTATTATAACATCAAGTTCAAAGAGCAAAGGCTCCCTGTTAAGCATGAAAAGGGAAGTCCACATATCTTCATTTAACTTTGCCACCCTTGTCAAATCTTTGAAGCTTCCGGCGCTGAATCCCATTTCCTTTGAAAGCGTGGGACTTTTTATATATGCGTTTGAAACCACATGCGCAAGCTGGGAAGTATAGGCTATTATGGCATCGTGCTCTTCCGGAGTGGAAACTACCGTCCTTTTAAATCCAAGCGCATTTGCAAAGTCTTTTGCAAGCTTAATTTTTTCTTCCGGGATGTCCTTTGTCGGAGTAATGATAAAACTTGCGTTTTCAAAAAGATTGCCGGTTGAATATTCAAAGCCGGAAAATTCCCTTCCTGCCATTGGATGCGCTCCGATAAAGAAAATTCCTCTTTGCGAAAGCACGGGATGAGCCTTTTTCACAATCTCAGACTTTATCCCGCAGGCATCCATCACCAGCGAGCCTTTTTTAAATTTTTCCGCATTTTCCAGCATAAACGAAAGCGCCGCCTCAGGATAAAGGCAAACTATTGTCAAATCCGCTTCGCTGAAATCTTTTGCAATTCCGTCTATTGCGCCTGTGGAAATGGCGCTTTGCAGAACATTTTCGTTTATATCAAAGCCAAGGCATTTGTGCGAGGTCTTTTCCTTTATGGCTTTGCAAAAAGAACCTCCGATAAGCCCAAGGCCGATTACAGTTACAACCATTTTCAACATCCTTTTTAATTCATCGCTTTAAAGTGTAACATTAAAATCCGTTTTTGTCAAGCAAAAATCCCGCAGGACAATCATCCGGCGGGATTTCTTTTTCTTTTGAAAAAATCGGCAATTCCGTCAAAGGCAACCAATGCCCCTCCACAGAGCAATGTAAGGTAGTAAGTAAAGAACCTCCACAGCAAAAGCGCAAAATAAAGCTCCTTGCCGGGGAAAACAGCATTGAAGTAAAAGTAAAAGCCTGTTTCCTGCGCTCCCGAAGCTCCCGGAAGCGGAGCAAACGAAACCGATGTGTAAAGTATAAACTGCAATGCAAGCAAGAGGAAAATCGAATATTTTTTTAATCCAAACGCGCTGTAAACAAAAAATACAACTGCCATTAGCGAGATTATCTGTATCGCTGTGAGAACCATCATTTCTGCAAAAATGCGCGGGTTTTGCTTTATATACGAAAGCTGGCGGCAGTATTCCTCCGCAAAATCACGGCTTTTTTGAAGAGTCTTTTCCTTGTCCTTAATCAGCCTTATTTTATTCAGAAATAAAACTATCCCCCCGGCAATTTTTTGCAGCAAGGTTTTATTAAAAGCAAGCAGCAGAATGATAATGACCGGCAGCAGATTTACTATAAGCCCTGTTATGATAAACGGCATTGACGCCCACAAATGCCGTCTTATATATCCGTAAAACGCAAAAAACGAAAAAATAGAACCCAAAACAGCCGAAAGCTGATAGCATATAAGCTTTATTGCAAGCGCGGATGTGGATATTCCCGTAGGAACGCCGTATTTTTTGAAATAATATACCTGAAAAGGCTGTCCGCCGGTGGAGCTTGGGGTAATGCAGGAATAGTAAAGTCCTATGGCGGCAATTTTAAGCGTGCGCAAAAAGCCTATCTTTATATTTTGCTTTTCAAAAAAATAATGCAGAATATATCCTTCAAGCAGTATAAAAACAATCATTGAGCAAAACGCGGCAAGAACCCATGCCTTTTTAAGCTTTGAAAGCACATGGCAGGCGGTATGCAGATTGTGGTTCCTAAAACCTATAAACAGGACTATTCCCACAGTGGCCGCAATGTAAACAGCACCTAAAACGGTTTTCTTTTTAGAATTCATACCTTCTTCTTTTTTCCGCCTTTTTATTATTTGGCAAAGCCTTAGGCACCAAAACTGCCGGGAAAAGATACTTTTCCTCAGCATTGTCGGGAAGCTGTTTTTGTGAATATTCTTTAAGCCTCATTTTTAGGCCTTTGAAATTTGCAAAAAATCCGTCAAAGCTTCCGCCCCTTTTATGCAAAAGCATTGTCCACGGGTAAACGGCAATGCCGGCCTTGGCTTTTAACATTTTGAATGAAAATTCATACTCCTCATAGCAGCCTTTTTCTTCAAGGAAAAGCCTCAACATGCAAAGCGAACGCACATAGTCGTTCAGGTTTTGTTCGCTGAGCTGGCTTATGATGCTGTTTTTGCGCTTTGAATAAACATAAAGGTAATCGGGAATTACAGCTACCTTGTTTGCGTGGTAAAAAACCCGCGGCAGGGTGCCTATATCCTCAAATCTCATGCGGGGATACCAAATCCCGTTTTCGGAAAAAAGCGAACGCTTGAACAGCTTGTTCCAGACGTAAAACTGCACGCTTAAGTCTCTTATGAGGCATTTGAGGATTTCTTTTGCATCATAAACTCCCGGACGCTTTTTAATAAAGTTTTTTACCTTTATATCCGTTTTGAGCCAATGCATTTCAAAGCCGCATATGGCAATATCCGCCCCGTTTTGGACGGCTGCATTATAAAGCTTTTCGAGATAATCCGGCTTTATGCAGTCATCGCTGTCAATAAAAGCTACATATTCTCCCTTTGCAAGTTCAAGCCCTCTGTTCCTTGCACAGCCGAGTCCCATGTTCGGCTGTGAAATCAGCTTGAAATTTGAATACCTTTCAACAAATTTTTCGGCAATTAGTGCGGAGCCGTCAGGCGAGCCGTCATTTACCATGATTACCTCAAAATCCTTGAAAGTTTGGTGCGCTATTGACAAAAGGCATTTTTCCAAATACGGTTCAACATTGTAAATCGGGACTATAACGCTTATTTTAGGATTTAAATTCATATTATCCCTGCTTTTTTAAAAAATTTCAAGACATATATTTTGCGCCGAAACGATTTTTTATTTCATTTGCAATATCGTCGGCGGGATTTTTCTTTATGTATTCCCTCTGATGCTGCTGTATCCTTTTATAGAGCCTTAAATTGTCTGCAACAAGCTCCTTTACTTTTTCGGGAACATCCTTTTCGCTCTTGCAGACAAGTCCAAGCCTGTTTTTTTCGACAAATTCGGTGTTGCCTTTTTCCTGCGGCAAAGGCTTCCCAAAAGCTATGAACGGAATATTCATAACCGAGGCCTCCATTATTGTATTCGGGCTGCACCGTGTGATAATTACATCTGTTTTTGCCATTATTTCATAAATATTATTTACATAACCAAGTATGGTTATCCTGCCGCCGTACTTATCCTCAAAGCTTTTTTCAAGCTTTCTTTTCAGCTTTTCATTGCGTCCGGCAATAATTGTAACCCTTGAAGGAAAGTTTTCAAGGATTTCCTTTGCAATCCTGTCAAGGCTGCCGACTCCTTCCGCCCCGCTTATTATAAGGTATTCAAGCACGCTGTTTCCGTCAAGGGCCCTTGAATGCTTTATGCTGAAAAATTCCTGCCTTACCGGAAGTCCGCGGTATCTTATCCTTGAAAGGCTTATTCCTCTTTTTTGGCAGGCCTCTGCGCATTCCTTTGTCGGGCAGAAAATAACATCCGCCCGCTTGTCCGTCCAAAGGCTTGAAATTGTTACTATATCGCTTATAACAGTGGCAACCGGAATCTTCTTGCCATGCTTTTCAAGCACATCTATAACGGAGCTGTTGTAGTTCGGATGCAGTGAAAGTATCAAGTCCGGCTTAAAGCTTTCCACTTCCTCAATAAACCTTTTCTCCATTGTTGTCCTTGTAAGCGCCACCGGCAGGGAGGTATGCTCCGCCATAAGCCAAACGGTCTTCCAGAGCAGTTTTGCCCGCCTTGACAAAAATCCGTATGATTTTGCCACTTTCGGGCCTATCGGGCCGCTCAGCGCAAAGCCCTCGACAAATTTTATTTCAACTCCGTCTTCTTCGGAAAATTTTTGCTTTATAGCTTCATAGACGCTTTTATGCCCGCTGCCGGTATAATTTGACGAAATAACCATTATCTTCAAGCGAAAAACGCCCCTCTTTAACAAAATGGTATTCATTCATAAACATTTATTTAAATGATATTACAGTTTATTCATCATGTCAAGAAAATTTTATCTGTATTATTTGTACTAATACAGCAAGTATAACACATGGCGCAACATTTGTCAAGAAAAAGCTGTCATTCAGCGTACATATTTTAATACCTTTAATTATTTCTTTTATGTAGAAATTGCAAAAAAATTATGAAAAAGCCGCCCGATTAAACTGAAAAGGGCGGCGAATATTATTCATCCTTATTATTTTCCCTATAGCTTTTAGGACTGCATCCGTATGCCTGCTTGAACATTTTTGAAAAGGTAAGCGGATTTTCATACCCCACCGTTTCGGAAATTTCCTTAAAGGACAAGTTTGTGGTCTTTATAAGCTCCTCGGCTTTTTTAAGCCGGCAGTTCATAAGGTAATCCTGCGGTGACATATTCATTTTTTTCTTGAAAATAGACGTAAAATAAGAGCGGTTTATGCCGATATATTTTGCAATATCGTTCACCTTGATATGGGCATAGTTGGTTTTTATATATTGCAGGGCATAATCCACATAGGCTTCGCTTGAATAATCGTACTGCCTTTTGCCTTTTTCAAGGCTTGCCTGCGCTTCAATAAGCGTTGCGATTATTTCAAACAAATATCCGACTCTTTTAATTTCGTTTGCGATGGTAAGTTCATATGCGTCAAGGATTTTTTTGACCATGGGGAAGTAAGTTTTTACGGGAATGGCCGAAGTCGCAACCGGTTTTTCCGGCGAAAGGCCTATTTTATTTACATATTCTTCTGCGGCGTATCCGTCGAAAGTCACCCACATATATTCCCAAGGCTCATCTTCATCGGCAAAATATTTCATTGGAACATCCTTGAAAATCATAAAAATATCTTCTTTTTTAACATGATAAACTTTTCCGTTCATTTCTATTCTGCCCTTGCCGTCGAGCACGAAATGCAAATGGTATTCGTTGGGGATTTTGTGGTCATAGGTATAATTCGGCGGGCACTGCTGATGTCCGCAATGTACAAGGTAAAGGTCGTTTGTCTGTCTTTTAATATTCCTTAAAAAGCGCAGGCCTACAATATTTTTATAGCTCATGGATTTTTCCATATCCCATTCCCCGCTTTCGTACAAAAGGCCATTGTTTTTTACGACGGTTTTTATATATTTTAACATGTTTAAACAATATTGTCCAGTTGATTTTTTAGAAGTTAGAGGTTGGAATTGGATATTTTTACATTAAAGGTCTTATAAAGGTCTTATTTTAATTTTCTATATACTAACAAATATTTTATAACGATTATGGGGGGGACTCCGTCCCCCTCTTCTTATTTTTTAATATACTTATGTTTTTGAATCCCCCCTGCCTACTTTTCTTCACCAGCGAAGAAAAGTAGGCAAAAGACGCCGCCCTGCGGGGCTTTTTGTGCGTCTACATTCGCCTACCCGCCGGCAACGGACGCCACGCATTCGCTTGCGTCCTGCTCGGCGGCTGACGGCTACAAAATGTTGACCTGCTTTTCGCCTTGGTGCTCACCACTCCAATTTTACGACGAAAAGCAGGTCTTTTTCTAAATTTGCCTTAGCAACCTTATTAGCGGAAAATCTTTTCTTATTAAGTAAAATAAGCTGCTTTCCGAGGTTCGCAAGTACTCTTCTTTTTTGCCTTTAACTTAATAAGACGTGGCATCTTCAAGAAAGGCAGCCGAGCTTTGCCATTTAGATGTTAGTTGTTAGACGTTAGATGTTAGATAGTGGCAAATTAAAATAAGACCTTTAATGTAAAAATATCAAATTCTAATTTCTAACCTCTAATCTCTAACTTCTAAACGGCGCAAGCGATAGCGTGGCGCCCGTTGCCGAAAAGCCGGCGGAATAAGACATATAAATTAGGCGTTTTTTGGTGACTTTTTGTCGCCGGACAAAAAGTCACTGGGGGTTGCTTGATAACTTTATTTGCTTTAAAAGTAAATGAAGGGGGCAAAGCCACCTTCGAAATAAAGCAAGACAATAAAATCTAACTACTGACAACTATAAACTAATTACTAAATGGGCAACGCTCCCATTTAAAACAAGGAAAGACCAAGACAACAAAATTATAACTAACAACTATCTTGCTAACTATAAAAATTGCTTTTTTTACATTGATGTAGTATAATAATAAGATAACTGAAAGAAAAAACAATGTATGGCTTTTAAGGGGGCTTTTAAATGAATATCCTTGTTGTGGGGTGCGGCAAGGTCGGCTCAACGCTTGCAAGCGTGCTTAGCCGCAAAGGACATGACGTTTCTGTTGTGGCAAAGGACGAAACCAGCTTTGAAAGGCTTTCGCCGGATTTTTCCGGATACACCATCCACGGCGTGCCTATTGACCAGGATGTGCTTAAAAAGGCTGGAATCGAAAATTGCGACGCACTTGCGGCAATGACGGAAGACGATAATATAAATATAATGGTTTCTCAGCTTGCAAGGGAAATTTTTAAGGTTCCCAAAGTGCTTGCAAGAATTTACGACCCAAGCCGCGGAGATGTGTTTTCCCATTTCGGACTGCAAACGGTATGCCCGACAAATCTGACGGTTTCGGCGGTTTGCTCCGCGCTTTTGGACAATTCGCCGGCTAAAAACATAAACCTCGGCGCGCATACCATAACCTTTACTTTAATGGACATACCAAGAGAATATTGGGACTGCAAGGTAAGCGAGATAGAATTTGAGGAAAATGAAGTGCTGTATGCCATTGAGCGTGATTCGTCGCTTATTCTTGTAGGACTTAAAGACATGACGCTTAAAAAAGGCGACAAGCTGATATTCTCAAAGCTTGTGGATTAAGGAAAAGAGGCTTTAAAAATGAAAGTTACAGTTGTCGGCGGCGGAAAAGTCGGATATTATCTTATAAAAACACTTATAGAACATCACCATGAACCGACCGTTATCGAGGCGGATAAAAAAACCAGCGCATTTCTTGCAAATGAGCTTGACATTCCCGTGATATGCGGGGACGGGACGCAAATAGAAACGCTCAGCAGCGCAAGGGTTGGGGAATCACAAGCCATTGTATGCGTTACAGGCATGGACGAGTGCAATCTTATTGCCTGCCAGCTTGCAAAAAAGATTTTTAATGTTCCAAAGACCATCGCAAAGGTGAACAATCCCAAAAATGCCGACGCCTTAAAACAGCTTGGCGTAGACAATGTTATAAACAGCACAAACAACATAGCTTCGCTCATAGAGCATGAAGTGGATGCTTCAAGGATAAAGCAGCTTATTACTATACATCACGGCGCAGGTTCGATTTGCGAGCTTGAACTGCCAAAGGATTATGACATGGACGGGGTGCTTATAAAAAATTTAAAGCTTCCCGAAACAATAAATATTATTTCAATAACAAGGAATGATACGCTTATAATTCCGCGCGGACAGACTCCATTGAAAAGCGGCGACAAGCTTTTAATTCTTACACACAACACTTTGCCGAATCAAATTTATTCCGCGCTGAAACTTGACAACAGGGACTGACGTAAAAATCCGGCTTGATAGGAGTTTTTTATGGAAAAAGTTTATTCGCTGGGCATAGACGTAGGTTCCACTACGGTTAAAACAGTTATAATAAATGAAAATGACGAAATAATTTATTCTAAATACCAAAGGCATTTCTCAAAGGTGCGTGAAACCGTTGCGGAACAGTTGGAGGAAATTCGCTCCCGCTATCCGCAGGACAGTTTTAAGGCCTGCCTTACCGGCTCAGCCGGAATGGGCCTTGCGGGAAATGCAAAGCTTCCGTTTGTTCAGGAGGTGTACGGCGCTTTTATTGCCGTTAAAAAAAGCTGTCCCGATGCCGATGTTGTGATTGAGCTTGGCGGAGAGGATGCAAAAATCATCTTCCTTACCGGCGGGGTGGAGCAGAGGATGAACGGTTCCTGCGCCGGGGGAACGGGCGCATTCATTGACCAGATGGCAACACTTTTGGGAATTACTCCCGATGAAATGGATGCTCTTTCCGAAAATGCGCAAAAGCTTTATCCTATTGCTTCAAGGTGCGGAGTTTTTGCAAAATCTGACATCCAGCCATTGCTCAACCAAGGCGCAAGGAGGGAAGATATCGCCGCAAGCATATTCCAGGCGGTGGTTGACCAGACGGTTTCAGGACTTGCTCAGGGCAGGGAAATAAAGGGAAAGGTGCTTTTCCTTGGCGGACCGCTTTATTTCTTAAAGGGGCTTAGGAAGGCATTTGAAAAGACGCTTTCCCTTTCGCCGGAAAATGCAGTGTTTCCCGAAAATGCCCCCGTATTTATGGCCTACGGATGCGCGCTTTTTGCAAAGGAAAACGTGGAGCATATGATTTTGGAGGAAATAATCCAAAAAATCAAGGATGCTCCTGTTTCGGACAATATAATTGCCGGCAGAAAGCTTTTTGAAACACACGCCGAATATGAAAGCTTTGCCGCAAGGCATAAAAAATACAGCCTGGAAAAGGCTGACATAAGCACATATGAGGGCGATGCGTACCTTGGGATAGATGCGGGTTCCACCACGACAAAGCTTGTGCTGATAACTCCGGACGCAAAGCTTTTGTACTCGCATTACTCATCAAATCTAGGCAGGCCGCTGGACAACATCATCGAAAGGCTTAAAGAAATCTACTCCCTTGCGCCGAAAGGACTTAAAATAAGGGGAAGCGCCGTTACTGGATACGGCGAGGACCTTATCCGCGCGGGGCTTAAAGTGGATGCCGGACTGGTTGAAACTGTGGCGCACTACAAGGCGGCGGCATATTTTTGCCCGAATGTTGATTTCATCATAGACATAGGCGGACAGGATATAAAATGCTTTAAGATAAAAAACAATGCAATCGACAGCATAATGCTCAATGAAGCTTGTTCGTCCGGCTGCGGCTCTTTCATACAGACCTTTGCTTTGGCGCTTGGATATGACATATCCGAATTTTCAAAGCTTGGGCTTTTTGCGGAAAGGCCGGTGGACCTTGGCTCACGCTGTACGGTTTTCATGAACAGCAGCGTAAAGCAGGCACAAAAGGACGGGGCGTCTGTTGAGGATATTTCCGCGGGACTTTCCGCGTCGGTAATCAAAAATGCCATATACAAGGTAATAAGGGCAAAGTCGGTTGACGAGCTTGGCGAAAACATAGTCGTTCAAGGCGGAACATTTTTAAACGATGCCGTGCTCCGCTCATTTGAAATGGAGCTTGGAAGAAATGTCGTGCGCCCTGAAATTGCCGGACTTATGGGAGCGTTCGGCGCGGCGCTTTTTGCAAAGGAAACCGCCGGCGAGCGTTCCACGCTTATCTCAAAAGAAGAGCTTGAAAGATTTTCATATTCCGCAAAGGCGGCTGTCTGCGGAGGATGCACCGCACGCTGCAACCTTACAATAGTAAATTTCGGCGACGGGCGGAAATTCATTTCCGGCAACAAATGCGAAAAAGGTGCGGGAATAAAAGAACCCAAAGAGGCCCCATGCCTTTACGAATACAAGTACAAAAGGCTGCTTTCAGTGCTTGAAGAAAAGTGCCCAAATCCCAAAGCAAGGGTCGGACTGCCGCTTGTGCTTGGATTTTATGAGCAGCTTCCTTTTTGGCACGCATTTTTCACATCTCTTGGCTTTGAGGTTGTGCCATCAGAGGAAACTTCAAGGGGAACCTATTACAAAGGACAGCATACAATCCCATCTGATACGGTATGCTATCCAGCAAAGCTTACCCACGGGCATATAGAAAGCCTGCTTGAAAGGGAAGTTGATTTCATATTCTACCCGTGTGAAAGCTACAACATTGACGAGGGAGAAAGCGACAACCACTACAACTGCCCGGTTGTGGCATATTATCCAGAACTTTTAAAGGCAAATATCCCAAGCCTTAACGATGAAAATTTCATTCATCCGCACGTTGATATAAACCTTAAAAGGCATGCCGTCGATACCCTTGCAAGGTCACTTTCAAAATACAAAGTATCCAAAAAAGATGCCGCAAAGGCTTATGAAAAGGGCTTTGAGGCATTAAGGAGCTACAAAGACGACATAACCAGAAAGGCGTTTGAAATAATTGCGCAGGCAAGGAAAGAGGGAAGGACGATAATCGTTCTTGCAGGCAGACCTTATCACCTCGACCCGGAAATAAACCACGGCATTCACAAGCTGATTACTTCACTTGGCATGGCAGTAATCACAGAGGACAGCATATCCCATCTTGGCCACACGCCAAAGCTTGATGTGCTCAACCAGTGGTCCTACCATTCAAGGCTTTACAGGGCGGCGCAATATGTCACCACCCAGCCGGATATGCAGCTTGTACAGCTTGTTTCGTTCGGCTGTGGAATTGATGCGATAACCACCGATGAGGTTCGTTCAATACTTGAATCCGGCGGAAAACTTTATACCCAGCTTAAAATTGACGAAATCAGCAACCTTGGCGCGGCAAAAATCCGCATAAGAAGTCTTGCCGCTGCTATTGATGAAAAAAATGCGCAAAGCAAAATCCCCGCCATGGGCAGGGCATAAAAAAAATCCCGCTTTCCTTTTGGGGCAGGCGGGATTTTTATGTCAATGAGCAAATTAAACAGGTTCCACAAGGACGGTATTGCCATCCTCGGCACGCAGGGCAATTACGGCGCCACGTATAAGGTATGCTGAGGTTTCTCCTCCAAAGGCGCGGAAAAGGCATTCCACTCCCGTGCCCTCTATAAGTCCTATGTCTTGAAGCCGTCTTCGCATCCGGCCTTCGGTGAGCAGGTGCTTTACACGTCCTTTGCACCCCGGCTCCAATGAGCTTAAAGCAAAAGTTTCCATAAATGTTCTCCTGAAAATTTTAGTTGCCATTATAATTTTATGCCGTCATGCCGGATGGGTTACAAATTGTTGTACCTGTCAAAATAGCACGAAAGGCGTGTTTTAATCCCGTTTTCCCCTCCTTCGATTTGAATCCGGGAAATCTTTTTGTTTTGGATATCCTCGAAATTCAAGATGTCATTTAAATCCTCTCCGTTATAGCCGAGGTATTCCACAAACTTTTGGCGGTATCCCCTTACTCCGAAATTCAGCCTGTATTCAAGGCTTTTTGACGGATTTTCAAGCCATTGCCTGTCAAAGGCTATATGCTTGTGGCGGATGATATTCCTTGCAGTGACAAGACTGTCAGTCTGGTTGAAGGTATTGTATGTGCCCTCAGTGTTAGCCATGTGGATGTGGCTTATTGCCTTTGTGTAATCCCAAAAGCTTCCGCAGGAGAGGATGTTTCCGTTATCGCGCGAAAGAGTTACCGTTTTCGGGTTTGACGGCACTGTAAACCTTACCGTATTGACGTTTGCGACATAAGGATATGTTCCGTACTGTTTAAGGCAAAGGTTTGTAACGGCCTCCCAAAGGCTGGAATGTTCTTTTATATAAATGTAATTTGAGGTTGCAGTGAGGTTTTCAAAATAAACATTTGGAATGGCAATGTAATTAGACATGAGGTTTACAAGCGAAACATTTGTCAAGACTCCGGGAGTGACCTCGTTTTGCCCCATCATGGAGGTATGTGAGCGGGATGTGATTTTAAGTGTTTTAAAGCCCGATTTTTCTTCTGTTTGCAAGGTATCCACTATGCCTTTGTGGATGAAATTGCCGTTTATGTAAAGCTCGGCGTCAAAAACTTCCCCAATGGGCAAATCAAGCATAAAAGTGCCGGAAAAAGAGGAGTAGGGAGTATACCTTTCTTTTTCATATTTAAGCGAAAGGCAATGAGTAAATTCCTTTTTCGTGCTTGCCCCAACTTCGAGCAGTTTAAGGCTTATGCTATCCGTTTGCAACAGCCCCTTTCCCGGTGGTGGAGCCAAAGATGAGCTCCCACTCTTCAAAAATTCCGTTTGAGCTTATAAGGCTGTATTTTTTTAAGCGCATTGGCGGGAAAGAAATACCCGCTCCGGAAAGTGCAAGGCTTTCTCCGGAGCGAAGCATCACATCAAGGCTTTGCGCAAATCCGGATTTTGATGGCTTTTTCCCATGCAGTTTAAGCTCGGCGGGAGCACTTCCCTCATCAGCGGGAATGATTTCCCCGCAAACGGTGTCCACAAGGGCGGATGGCCTTTCACGGGAAAGCTCAAAGCTGTCCGCCGCAAGCGAAAGCGTGCCGAAAGAAAAGTTTTCCGCACCGTTTGAAAGCGAAAAGCCGTTTGTGCCAAAGCATCCCTCAAAAGTGAGGGAAAAATCGTATTGAAGCCTTGAAAGGCGGGTGTTGTATGAAAGTTCACCCGTTTCCGCAGAAGCGGGAATAGCATCCGATGAAAAAAGGTTTAATAGCATTTTTTCAAAAAGCTCCGGAAGCTTTGTTCCCGTTGCCCCGAAAAGGCTTACTTTTATCTGGGTTGAAACCATGCGCGGGAAGCTTCCCTCATCGCCAAAAACTTCGCCGGATTTTATGCCGGAAAATCCAACCGCGGCAAAAACGGGGTCCTTTGGAAAACTTTCATCTTCAAACATGCGCAGAAAGGGGATGTTCAAATCCCCTTTAAGAGCGGCGCATACTTTGTCAAGAAAAGCTGAAAAATCCATATTACCACCCCTTTGCGCCTAAAAAGACAAATCCGTCGTCTGCAAGCAAATCCGCGCAAAGCGCAGTGTATTTTTTTACGATTTCCTCGGCAAACGGGATTCTGTCCTGTGAAGAATTTACCGCAACGCCTCCGCCGGGGGTGAGCATGAGTTTTTCGCGCGCACATTCGATTTCCACGCATTTTAAATTTGCAAGGGCTGCGCAAAGGCCGCAAAGCCTTTCATCGGTTTTATCGGTGCCGCTTTTCAGCCGCCTTTCGACTTCTGCCGCCGAAAGCTTTATAAGGCTTAAAAATTCCTCGGCATTTTTGCCGGAAATAAGTTCAAAATCCTTCATTGCCCTCTCAAGGTTCAATTTGTTTTCCCCCTCCCAGCTTGAAGCGCGACAAATCCTCCTTGTAAACCGCCGAAATCTGCGGCTTTAATTCCCCGCAAACGCAGTCCACAAGGGATTTTTTCAGCTCGCAAAGCTCATCAAGCGACATCTTTTCAACTATTTTTTCAAAGCCCTTTGAAGAGGACGGATAAGCAAGGAAGCAAAGCTTTATTACTTCCGATTTTATTTCTTCAAGGAGCTTTTTTTCGGTTTCGGCAAATTCTGTTTCCTGCTGGTTTTGAGTGGATGCAAAAAATTTTGTTATTCCTGCGCCCACTTGTGCCGGAACAGCGACAAAGCTCCATTCGTATGCGTCCGCAATGTCTTCAAGCAAATAAAAGCATTTTTTGCCGCCGTAAACATTGCCCTTTATGTGGCGGCAAGGCTGTTTTGAAACATTTGCCCCGCAAATTGAGCAAGTCTTTTTAAGTGCAAGGCAGGAAACGCTGACCTCCTTTTTTATTCCGCCGTCAATTTCCTTTATAAGGTCTGAATTTGAACTTGTCCTTACCATATAGGCATCGGCTTTAAGGCAGACGTATTCCTCTCCGTCGGAGGTCTTCCTTTCGGGATTACTTTCAAGCCTTGCGGAAAAAATCCTTGCGGTCTGGTTGGAACCCTTTGCGTTGTGGTCAAAAATCCCAGTTTTGCCGACAAAAAGCCTGCTCAGCTTTTCGAGGGATTTTACGGTGAATTTTTCATTGTCCCTGTCAACCTCATTGTCGCAGAGGATTACTGAAAATGTATAAACCTCTTCCGGCGAAAGCTTTCTTCGAGTGAATTTATTAAGTTCTTCCAGAAGTTTTTCTTCTTCCATAAGATAAAAACTCTCCTTAATTTAAATTTGTTTCGGGGGCGAAAGCCCCCGAATATTACTTCACTATGTCAAGCACCTTTGAGGCGTCGCTTATGATTTTTGAAAATCCTGCAGTTACCGAAACGGCTGTGCGGTCTATCTGCCTGTCGATAAGCTTGTCGCTGTCGATTTCAAGTTCAGTGCCTTTTATCATTTCAAGCGCGCAGGATTTGTCAAGGCCTATGAGCATATCATCCGAAACGGCGCTTGATTTTATAAGCGTTGCCCCAAACGGAGCCTTAACGGCGCCCGTTGCCATAAAATCGGCGTAGGCATACTTCATCTGCTCAAAGGAAAGTATTTGCGCCATTGTCTTTGGCGAAGCTATTATGGTTGTGAGGTTGTATTCGCCGAATGCTCCCCAGAATGCTGCAAGCTCGGCATAATTAAAGGTCGAACCGGCCATCTGTATCACCGGAGCTCCGGCGACAAGGGTGCTTATAGCCTGTGAAACTACCGCCTTTGAAAGCTGTGAGCCGATTGATTTAAGCGCCACCGCAAAAAGGTCAAGCCTTTGCTGCCTTATGGCCTCGTAGCTGGTTGAGATTATCCTGCCGAACTTTGAAAGGCTTATAAGCGATGAGCCAAGCGTAATAGAGGTTTCTGGAAGAGCGGCGCCTTGCGCGGTCACTGTCGAATAGGGCACGCTTCCCTGTGAAACAAGCAGGTTCCTGCAATCAATCGAATTTGTTTTTGAAACGGCGGCGGCAATTTCGGAAAGCAAGGGGCTTTCAAATCCGCTTTCAATGGCGCGCCTTACAAATTCGGGGAAAAGCACCGCGCTTTGCGTGGTTGAAAAGAATTTTTCAACCGTGTCGGAATCCTCTCCGCTGACCTTTATGCCAAATCTTTTAAGCTGTCTTTCAAAGGCATCAAGGCCTTTGAGTTCGCTGCCATCGTATTCGCTGTCGGGGTCAAGTTCGGAAAGAGCCTGTGAAAAGGTTTTTCCCGCAAGGTTGTAAAGGGATTTTTCAAGTTTAACGTTATCGTACATGATTTTCTTCCTTTCAATTTTTTAAAATTTTTCATCAGAAGAGAGCCTTTGCTCAATCTCCATTGCCTGTGCGTTTTTGAGCCTTGCATCCGCAAGCTCGACTTCGTCTTGGAGGTTTATGTCGTCCCACTCCACTTCCGCCTTTGCAAAAGAGCCGGAAAGCCTTAAAAAGCATTCGGCAATCCTTTTTATTACGGGAGTTAAAAGCCTGCGGTAATATTCAAGCTCGGATGTAAGGATATCCGCCTGCTGTGCGGACATCCTTTCTGTGGAATTCCAATTAAGCCCCAAAAGGAACGGCGGGATGGAAAGCTTTGCAACAATCTGCTCCAAAAGCTGACGTACGGGAATTTCAGTATCAAGTATTTGCGCATCCGCGCCGATGACCTTTATCTCGACATCCCCCACGGCCACAAAATCCCGTATTTGCCCGTATTTTGCAGCCTGCATGCCGTCTGACCATTCCTTTGCTATTTGCTCGGCGCGCTCCTTGGCATATGCCCTGTCGGCGCTGTCCTGAGGCTTGTAAGTAACGGCATAGCGGATGTTTCCCGCACGGTCGAAGTTTTGGCCTATGCATTCATAAATCCGCATAAGGATTGAGCTTATGTACGGCAGCCCTCTTAAAATCGGCCTGCCATATGCCTGCCCCGGCAAAGGATTTAAGGCGGTAAAAAGTATGAGCTCCGGAATTTGGATTTGCCTTAAACCATCCTGCGCTTTGACAAAATACTTTGCCGAAAGGGGATTATCCCCGGCGCGGACTTCAACGTCGGAGGGGTTTGCGTTAAAAAGCCCTGCAATTTTCATTGAAACCGGGTCTAAAATAATTTCCCCGACCGCGCTGCCATAGGTTAACAGGCTGTCAAGATAGCCGTCAATAAAGCTTTGCAGGCCCTGTCCGGAAAGTCCTGTTTTTACTCCGTCCACAAAATCGTCCAGTTCACATTGCAGGCTTTCGTCCGAACAGATTACCTTAAATCCGCCCGTAAGGCGTACGGTTTTGGATATTGCCGCATCAATTACGGGAACGGCGCTGCGCAGGCTTTCGTAAAGCTTCATTTCAAAGGGCATGGGGGAGGGCAGGTCAATCCGCCCGGTTTCAAGCTGTCTTGACGGGGCAAGGCTTGCGCCCGTTTTGGCGCTTTTTTTCTTAAAAAAGCCGATGTTTATCACCTCGCTTTATTTTTTGGGAGGGAGTTTTTCAGCGTTTCAGAGAAGCCACAAAAAAGCCTTCGTTTTCCTTTTCCATGGCATATGCCACAAAGTACCTTACGTCGTCCATGGCATGGTCGTTTTCCTTTTGCGGATTGTCGCTTCCTTTGCAGTCCCACGAATAAAGCGCAAATTCCCTTATGCAGTCCTTGCAGCTTTCATGAAAGAGGATTTTTTTGTCGCGGAGAGCATCTGACACTCTGCGGATTCCGCTTAAAACCTCGTTTTTTGCCGGGATTACCGGAAATTTGCCGTGCCGCCTTATGCATTCGATAAAGCTTGCGGCCGATGGGTCCACGATTACCGCTTCTATCCGTCTTTCTCCGGCAAGGTTTTCAAGGGCGGCATAATGCTCTTCATCTGTACGTGAAGAGCCTTCCCTTGAAGAATCGTAGTAATATTCCCCAAGGCGGTGCCAGACATCTCCGCAAAGGCCCCAAAGTCCGAAAGAGGATGGATTTACAGTTCCATAGTCGCAGGAAATCACATACCTTGAACACTCTTTTGCACCTGAAAAAACATGGAGCTTTTTATCAAACATGGGATAAACAAGCCCGCTTGCGGCAGTCCACTTGCCAAGAATGAACCTGTCGTAAAACACGCCGGAATAAAGCGTGCGGTAACGCTTTTTTATGCGCGGCGACAGTGAGGGGTTGTCACGCATGGTAAAATGGACGTAAAGCGCATTTTTTTCTTTTGCTTTGAGTATCCATTCGCGGTAAAACCAATGGTAAGGGCCCTCCGGATTGCAGTTGAACCAAAATTTTGAACCCGTTGCCGAACATCTTGCAAGGGCCTGCTCCACAAAGGAACGCGCCATAAGGGCAACCTCGTCAAAGAGGACTCCGGAAAGCGTCATGCCCTGTATGAGCGGGGCGGAGGATTCATCCTTGCCGCCGAAGAGATAAAAGCGGTTCCTGCCTTTTGAGGAAATTATGTCTATGTAGTTTTTGGAGACTTTTTCCTCATAGGCAAATCCAAGGCTTTTAAGGATTGGCAGCAGGGGGGACACGACGTTTCTTTTCAGCGAAGTTATCGTTTTGCCGCACAGGGCAAAAGAGGCATCCGAAAAGCAGGACATTGCCCAAAGGCAAAACCCAAGCGACATGGAAAGCGTTTTGCCGCTTCTTACTGCTCCGTCGCAGATTATTGCGTCGTGACCGCAATACCTTTGGTCTTTCCACCATGTTATGGCAAGCTTTTGGCGGGCGGAAAAGGGCTTAAACTGAAAATCAGCCATTTTCGGCATCATCTCCGGCGGGAGAAGGCGGAGTGTTTTTCAGGGCATCAAAAAAGCTGTCGGTTTTGTCCGATGATTTTGATTTTTCTTCAAGCTCGCAAAGCATCTTTATTGCTTCAAGCCTGTCTGCAAGCTTTATTTCCACTCCTCCGCCCTTGACTTTCTTTATTTCCGAAATGCAGAAAAGGTCAAGGGCGTCAATATCCTTTGGAATTTCCTCCGAAAAGGCAAGGGCGGCAATATCGTTTGTCCTGCCGAAAGCAAGCCGCATAAGAGCTGCTTTTGCACCCTCTTTCATGAGTTTTTCCCTGTTTTTAAGCGATTTTTTTATAAAGCGTTTTATTCTTGGCTCAAAGAGCAGGGAAAATGCCTCGCTGCTTTTGTATCCCGCGGCGACGGCGGCATCAAGCGGATTTGAAAGCTCGACATAAAAGCAGCAAAAAAGTTTTTCCTGCAAAGACAATTCCTGTTCGTTTTCGGCCAAATGCATCCCTACTTTCTTTTTTAAAATTTAATGTCTGCATAAAAAAATCCCTCCCGACATTGGCGTGTCATGGAGGAATTTTTGCACCGAAACGTACAATTTTTTTAAAAAAGGAAATTTTTATTCCAAAAGATTCTTTTTGTGATATAATATAAAAAAACGGACAGGAAGATTTTATGAGATTTAAAGTTTTTGCTGGATTTTTAATATGCCTTTTTGCCTTTTGCTCCTGCGGGGAAACAGTTCAAACTTATAAAGAGCAAAGCTTGGAACAGACATCCGTCTTGTCAAGCCTGCCGAAAGAAACGACTGCCGCAGAACCAAAAAATACCCCGCCTTGCGTAAAAGCGGTTTTTGCGGGCGACAATCTGATACACAAGGAAATTTATGAACAGGCCAAAACAGGGGATGGCTACAACTTTGACTATGCCTATTCCCACGTGGAAAAGCTGATTGCGGGAGCCGACCTTGCCGTTATTAATCAGGAAACGCCTATTGCCGGGGAATTTCAGCCGTCAAGCTATCCGCTGTTCAATTCTCCTCCTCAGCTTGGGGAAAAGGTAATCTCAATGGGATTTAATGCGGTGAGCCATGCCAACAACCATATCCTTGACAAGGGCGAGGCAGGGCTTTTATCGACAATAGGCTTTTGGAAGGACAGGGGAATCCTTGTTTACGGCGCTTATAGAAATGAGGACGAGCTTGAAGCCATTCCCACAATGAATATAAACGGAATAGTTTTTTCTTTTGTGGGATTTATGGAGCATACGAATGGGCTTAAACTGCCGGATGGTTCAAAAGCAAAGCTTGTTTACACATCGCAAAGGGATGAAATGAAAAGGCTTATAGAAAAGGCGGATGAGGCTTCCGATGTGGTAATTGTGAGCGTGCACTGGGGAGTGGAAATTTCAAATACAGTCACAAATGAGCAGCGTGAGCTTGCAAAGAATTTTGCATCTTGGGGCGCGGATATAATAATCGGCACCCAGCCGCATACAATCCAGACGATGGAATATATACAAGGCAAAAATTCGCGCGGTTTTGTGGCGTATTCGCTTGGAAATTTCATTTCGGCGCAGGACTCATCCCCTCTTGCAATGATAGGAGAGGTTTTAAGTCTTGAAGTGGAAAAGGAAAGTGACGGGATAAAAATAAAAAATCCAAAAGCGCATCCCTTGGTGACGCATTATGAAAAAGGCAAGTCGGGAGTGACCGTATATCCCTATGAGGAATATACCTCCGAGCTTGCCGCAAAGCATGGGATGAATTCCCAATGTAAATTCAATATGGATTTTATAAATAAGATTATAGACGAAAATATTCCGTTAGAATTTAGAGATTAGAGGCTATAAATTTAATTTGGTTATTTTTACCGTAAAAATCCTTTTCTCAAAGTACTAATATCTAACATATAACTTTTATGAGGGGGACGCCGTCCCCCTCATAGGCATTTTTAAAATAATTAAGTCCTTATGCACCCCCTGCATACTTTTTGTCCGGCGACAAAAAGTATGCAAAAAGCGCCTAATTTATATGTCTTATTCCGCCGGCTTTTCGGCAACGGGCGCCACGCTATCGCTTGCGCCCTGCACGATAAAGCTCGGCTGCTTTTCTTGAAGATACCACGTCTTACCAAGTTAAAGGCAAAAAGAATAGCACTTAAGAACCCAAAGAAGCACCTTATTTCACTTAATAAGAAAAGACTTTCCGCTGATGAAGTTATTAAGGCAAGCAATAGAAAAAGACCTGCTTTTCGTCGTAAAATTAGAGTGGTGAGCACCAAGGCGAAAAGCAGGTCAATATTTTGTAGCCGTTAGCCGCCGAGCAGGGTTTTGCCTACTTTTCTTCGCTGGTGAAGAAAAGTAGGCAGGGGGGATTTAAAAACATAAATATATTTAAAAAGATAAGAAGGGGGGACGGAGTCCACCCACTGAAAAAGTAAATCTACCAAAACTAACGACTAACAACTATAAACTAACAACTATCAGAGTACAAAAATTTCGTAAATTCTTCTCATGGCTTCTTCAAAGTCGGATTCGTTTACGCCGACGATTATGTTAAGCTCGCTTGAACCCTGGTCAATCATCTTTATGTTTATGTGCGCGTGGGCAAGGGCTGCAAAAATTCTTGCGGCAACACCCCTCGTGCTCTTCATGCCCCTGCCTACAACGGCAATCAGCGCAAGTCCGTGTTCAATTTCAACATGGTCCGGCGCACAGGCATCCTTTATGTCGGAAATTATCTTTTCCTCCCGTCCCTCTATTGAGGCGGTGGAGGCAATTACGCTCATCGTGTCTATTCCGGACGGCAGATGTTCAAAGGAAATCCTGTTTTCCTCAATTACTTCAAGAAGTTTTCTTCCGAAACCGAGCTCCGAATTCATCATGTCCTTTTCAATTGTGATTACTGAAAATCCTTTCTTTCCGGCAATTCCCGTGATAGTGTACTTCGGGGCGCCTTCCGGAGCGGTCGGCACAATCATCGTGCCCGGAGCGGACGGGTCGTTGGTGTTTCTTATGTTTATGGGAATTCCCGCAGTCCTTACAGGGAAGATGGCATCCTCATGCAAAACAGTAGCGCCCATGTAGGAAAGCTCCCTGAGTTCGCGATAAGTAATTGCAGTTATCGGCTCGGGATTTGGCACTATGCGCGGGTCGGCAATCAAAAATCCGGAAACATCGGTCCAGTTTTCATAAATTTCGGCATTTGCCGCCCTTGCCACAATGGAGCCGGTTATATCCGAGCCGCCCCTTGAAAAGGTCTTTATGGTATCGTTCGGCATGGAGCCGTAAAATCCCGGGATTACGGCATTGGGGAGTTTAGCAAGCTTTTCGCCGAGCGCCTTGTTTGTCTTTTCCATGTCGAAAACGCCTTGTTCGTTAAAGAAAATATAATTTGCAGGGTCAACAAAATTAAATCCAAGAAGCTTTGAAAGCACTATGCCGCTTAAATATTCGCCCCTGCTGGCTGCATAATCGCGGCCTGCTTTGCCGATAAATCCCTGCTTTATCTTTGCAAATTCGTCTTCAAGAGAAATATCAAGCCCAAGCTCCTTTATTATGCTCATGTACCTTTCCTTTATGGCATCAAAAGCGGCACTGAAGTCCTCGCCCTTGCTTGCCTTTTCATAGCACGCATAAAGCATATCGGTAACTTTTATATCGTCGGAATAACGCTTTCCGGGAGCCGAAGGCACTACAAACCTCCTTGATTTGTCGGAAAGGATTATGTCCGCAACCTTTTTGAACTGCCCTGCGTCAGCAAGAGAAGTTCCCCCGAATTTTACCACTTTTGTATGCATAAAACAAACCCCTTTATGATTTTATTATTAAATTTCGATAAAAATGCAAACACATCTATTCCATTATATCCAAAAAGGCGGCAAAGTGTCAATTGTAATAAAAGACAACATTTCCGCCTTTGGATGGTGTTTGTTTGTGAAATACGCTTGTACGTCTATTGAGGACAATCAGATGAGTATTGCCGTTTCAAGGGCAATTTCCATCATTTCGGTAAAGGAATTTTGCCTTTCTTCGGGGGAAGTTATTTCTCCGGTCAGCGGGCAATCTGAAATGGTTGTTATGCAAAGGGCGTTTTTACCGCATGCGGCGGCATTCATGTAAAGACCGGCGGCCTCCATTTCAACCGCAAGCACGCCCATGTTCTTCCATTTTGAAAGCGCAGTGCTGTCGGAGTCGTAAAAAGTATCGCTTGACACCACATTTCCCACATGGAACGGGGCGTTGAGATTTTTGGCAACCTCTGCCGCGGTATGCAAAAGCTTAAAGCTTGCTATCGGCGCAAAATCGCCGGGAAGTGAAAACTGGCGGGCGTAGTTTGAATTCGTGCACGCCCCTTGCGCAAGGACTATGTCATAGAGCTTCACATTATCGGCAAGGGCTCCGGCGGAACCTATTCTTATTATATTCTCAACATTGTAAATGTTGAAAAGCTCATAGGAATATATTCCGATTGAGGGGATTCCCATTCCGCTTCCCATAACGGAAAGTTTTACGCCTTTGTATTCTCCTGTATACCCAAACATATTCCTTATTGAGTTGAAGCATTTGGGATTTTCAAGATAATTTTCGGCAATGAATTTTGCCCTTAAAGGGTCGCCCGGCATAAGCACCGTTTTTGCGATGTCGCCGAAATTTGCACTGTTGTGTGGAGTTGACATGGTATCATCCTTTCTGTGATTTGCCTCTGTGGTAGCTGTCAAAGTCAAAATGCAGCTCCCCGCAGATGAATTCAAGCATTTGTGTGGTTGAAGCAAACAGGTCTTCTATTGTTTCGCGGTTTATTGCCAGCGGAATGTCGGCAGGGTAGCGGGTTTCTATATAGTACCTGTTGAGCATTGCGCTTTTGCCAAGCCATTGCATGAAAGTCTTTTCGGACAGCACAGCCTGCTTGCAGAGCCATGTGAGGTTGTGGCCGTCAAGCAAGCGGCGGTTTTTATACAGCAGAAAAGCCTTCAATGCTTTTTCTATGCACTGCTGGCAATGGAACGCAGCCGCGGCATAGCATCTTTCATCCGCCATCAGCAGTTCTGCGGCAATATGGTCAAGCTTTGAGTGGAAAAGCCAGTCCCAATACCTCCTGCTGTCGGTGCCGTGGTTACCCCTCCCCATAAATCAAGGCTCCGGTCCGGTGGATTTTTGAAGCAAAGGTTCCTTCGTCGGCTATAAGTTCATTCCACTCGCTGAGATTGTATATAAGCACGTCAAAAGGAATGTCGCAGTCGGTTTTCATGTAAAGCTCGCCTTCAAGCTCGGCAGTGCTTGGAACATCGTTTACTATAACGCAAAGCTTAAATCCGGTAAGCTCGCCCTTTATATTGTGCTTTGCGCTGACAAGATAAATTTTAACCGGATTTACCGCTTGGGCTATTTCACGTGCAAGGCAAAAAACTATTTCATCGATTTTCACTTATAATCCCCCTTTTCAAGAAAAAAATCCAAGCACAAACAGCAGGCATGCCGATGTATAAAGCGAGGTTTCGTTGGTCGAATAGCTGTACTCCTTATCCACATAGCATTTTGCAGGCGGAGTGCCTTTTGGTATAAGCCAGCGTATGTATTCATCCTCACGCTCCATGTTTGGCCCGCAGACGATGAGCCCTTTCGGAGGGGCGTCAATTCCGTCCGCAGTGGATGGGCGGTGGTGGGGATGCTGGCAGCATTTTTCTCCAAAACCGGTAACGTAAGAAATTCCCATGGGATTTTTGCCGAGTATGTAATTGAGCTGTTCTATGGCAGCGCTGACATAATCTTCGTTTGGAGAGATTTTGTTTGCAATGATTAGCACCATTGCCGCCGAAAGGATTTCAAAATTGCTGTCCTTTAAGTATTTGTTTCCGGAAACCGCAGTTTTATAGGCGCTGTTTTTTGACATTGCACAAATTGTATCCGCCTTGTATATAAAAGCTGTTTTAAATGCGTCAAGCAAGAGCAAATTTTTTGCTTTTGGCGAAAAGACAAACGAAAGGGCTCCGAAGCCTCCCGAAAAGCTCTGGGAAAAAGAAGCCGTATCAACGTTTTCATAATCATCAAGCATAGCTTCTTCAAAGAGATTTGAGCCGGTAAGGGCATGCATTTCTGCCGCCGCCCAAAAAATCTTGTCTGCGGGATTGCTGTCGCCGTATGAGTAAAAATTTGAAGCCGGCCATGAAAGATTTGACTTAGCCTTTTTGTTTTGCACCGCCCAAAGCCATGCTTTTTCGGCGCATTTTTTAAGCTCGTCGGCAAATGCTTTGTCAAAGGCGGCAAAAATCCTTGATGCAAGGGCGCAGACGGCGCAAAACGCTGCGGTTGCGGATGCTGTTTTTTCATAGACAAAAATTTCGTCGCAATCCTCATGCGGCATTATATTTGCGGGGAATTCCTTTGCCGCCGCCCTGTAAAAAACTCCCCCGTCTTTGTCCTGCATTTTTATAAGCCATTCAAGCTCCCAGCGGCATTCGTTCAAAATATCGGGGATGCCGTTGCCGCTTTCGGGGATTTTTATTTCCTCCTTAAAGCTTTCTGGAAAAAGTTCATACGCATAAAGCATATGCGCCAGCGCAACGGCTCCGGAAAGCACGTAGCGGCAATAATTTCCGGAGTCGTGCCATCCCCCGCGCACATCAAGCGTTATTTGGGGATTTGAAATCAGCATTGCTTTTTCGATATGGCATTTTTTGCGGCGGTATTCGCCCGCAAATTCACTGTGCAGTGGCATTCCGCAGCGGTTTAAGAAAAATGATTTTAAAACAGCCTTTTTTACTTCTCTAAACGGATTTTGGCAAATTTTAAAGGAGGGAGATTTTTTATTGCCTGCTTTAAGATAATATTCACCTTTAATTGCAAGGCTTGAAAAATCCACAGGGAAAACCGTTTCGCCGGAGGCCGCGTCAAAGACCTCATCGCCGAGAAGCCCTGCAAAGACCGGTTTCCCGCTGTTTTTTTCACAAATGCAAAAAGAGGATGCCTTGCCGGCGACGACAGCGGTCTTGGGCAGATTTGTCAGATATCCGATTTGGTTCAGATGTATAAGCGTTTTCAAAGGAAATCCCTCCTTTAAAAAGTTTTATTCCTCCGCGCGATAGGCACAAAATGAAAGTATAATGTTCCTAAGCTCCTCTTCCATGCATGAATAAAACATGGGAAAGAGCACTTCTACAAATCCGAGCAGAAACATATTTTTGTTTGTGATTGCCGAAAGGGAAGGCACATAGGTATAAATATACGTCTTGTACCAATCCGCCGAATAAGGCGGCAGGGGCTTGCCTTTTTTTACAAGATATTTTGTTTCAAGGTAGCTTTCCTTGATTATATCGTTAAAGTTTCCGGCGCCTTTTTCAATCAGCTGCTGGTATATGCTGTGGATTTGTTCTTCGGTCATGGTATCGCTGCCGTTTTTAATGAGCTTTAATGCGGGAAGCCTTACCGCAAAGCTGAATACAATCAAGGAAAGGACTCTGTTGTATTCGGGAGAATTCATTTCGCCGCAGCGGTTGTTGTTTATCCTAAGGCCAAGCGCCTGCAAGGCATCGGCATCGGTCAGATTGTTCAGCGCAACTTTAAGGGCGTCTTTTATGTTGATGTTGTAAAAATCCTCGGCGCTGAGCGAATAAATATACTTTATTGCGTTGTAAAGAGAAACTCCGCATTTTACTATGGTTTCGGAAATAACAGTAAGAGCCGCCCTTTCGCTTTTAAAATCCAAAAAAATCACTCCTAGTCTGTCTTTTATGCGCATGGACCAAGATTTCATACTTTAAATATTATATTCCTTTTTTGGCAAAAATTCAATTAGAGTTTTTAAAGGGATAAAAAAGATTTCTTGATATATTTGGACTTGTATGGTATCATAAATAAAAAGCATTTTTACGGAGGATAACATGAAAATTTCCACCAAAGGCCGTTATGGGCTGAGAATTATGCTTGAACTGGCAGCAAGAAGAGAGGGAGAATACGTTTCGGTAAAGGAAATTTCCCAAAGTCAAGGGGTTTCCGAAAAATATGCGGAGCAGATAGTCAATCAGCTCGGCAAGGCTGGTTTTGTAAAAAGCGCAAGAGGCTCAAAGGGCGGCTATAAGCTTGCGGTAGACCCTAAAATATGCACGGTTGGGGAAATACTCAGGCTTATGGAGGGAGATTTGTCACCGGTGCCTTGCATAGGTGATGACGGCGAATTTTGCGAGCGTTCAAAAAACTGCAAGACTCAGATACTCTGGGAAAGGATTTCAAAGGCGGTAAGCGATGTTGTGGATACCACGACGCTTTCAGACCTTTTAGAAATTAGTTTATAGTTGTTAGTAGTTAGTTTTTTGTTCTTTTACTTTTTAAGTGGGGTGGACTCCGTCCCCCCCACTCTTAATTTTTAAAGATAATCAAATTTTTTTGCCCCCCTGCCTACTTTTCTTCACCAGCGAAGAAAAGTAGGCAAAAGACGCCGCCCTGCGGGGCTTTCATGCGTCATCGTCCGCCTATTCGCCGGCAACGGCAATTTGCTTACGCAAAAACTGAAATCGCAAATTGCCTGCTCGGCGAATGACGGCTACAAAAATATGACCTGCTTTTCGCCTTGGTGCTCACTACTCCAATTTTACGACGAAAAGCAGGTCTTTTTCTAAATTTGCCTTAGCAACCTTATTAGCGGAAAGTCTTTTCTTATTAAGTGAAATAAGGTGCTTCCCGAGGTTCGTAAGTATCATTCTTTTTTGTCTTTAACTTAGTAAGACGTGGCATCTTCAAGGAAAGCAGCCGAGCTTTGTCGTGCAGGGCGCAAGCGATAGCGTGGCGCCCGTTGCCGAAAAGCCGGCGGATTAAGACATATAAAATAGGCGTTTTTTGGTTACTTTTTGCCGCCGGACAAAAAGTAACTGGGGGGTTTCATTATAACTTTGTTTGCTTTAATAGTAAGTAAAGGGGGTGAAACCCCCTTCAAAATAAAGTAAAATTACAAAAACTAATGACTAATAACTATAAACTAACTACTAAAAGGGCAGGGCCCCCGCTAAAAAAGTAAAGCCACTAAAATTAACAACTGATAATCTTTGTTTCTTATATTGCTTTAAAGCTTTAAGAAAATATATACAAAAATAAAGATTTATTTTTTGTGTGCATTATCGTGCATTTCTTCTTGCGTTTGCATTATTAATATGCTATCATAATAGTAACGTTTGAAAGAAGGAACGAAATATGAAAAAGGTGTCAATTAAGGATATTGCACAAGAAATGAACCTTTCGCGCAACACTGTTTCAAAAGCTTTGCAGGGAAGCGACGAGGTTGCTCCGCATACAAGGGAGCGCATTTTAAAAAAAGCGCTTAGCATGGGATATGCAAAAATTCCTGAGGAAATTAAAAATGAAATCGGAGGGCTTATGCTTTCCGAGAACAAAAAAATTGCAATAATAGCAAAACGGGAAATATGCGAATTCTGGAACCGAATTGTGTTTGGAATTACGGACGTGCTTGATAAAACGGATTATTCCTGCATGCTTTATTTTATCAGTTCGGAGGATGAACGCGACCTTGTGCTCCCGAAGGAAATACAAAACAAAAAGGTTGACGGAATAATCAGCCTTTCGGTTTTCAGCGACGCTTACAATGAAAAAATCTTTGAATGCGGGATGCCTACGGTGTTCTATGATGCTCCTGTGCACATCAGACATGAGAAGTTTCTTGCGGATGTGGTAATTGTAGACGGATATTCCAGCGTTTACAGATTGGTTTCAGAGCTTGTTTCAAAGGGGCGGAAAAATTTCGGGTTTATAGGCGATATACACTATTGCCGCACTATTCGCGACAGGTGGAGGGGATTTAAGGATGCCCTTGAAGAACACGGAATCCCGCTTGACCTTGAAAAATGCATATTGAAGCATGAGGGTGTGCTTTATTATAATTCGGAGTCCATAACGCATTGGCTGGATGAGCTGAAAGAGCTTCCCGATACGGTGATTTGCGCAAACGACGACATAGCAATAGAAGTGCTTAAATATTTTGAGGGCAAGGGATTTTCTGTGCCGAAGGAAAAGGCTGTGGCGGGGTTTGACGACAAGCTTAACTTTATAGGCAAAAATCCCATGCTGACGACGGTGCATGTGGATAACGAGTATCTTGGCAAAAGGATGCTTGAGCTTATAATGGAAAGGATACAGAACAGGGAAAAACCGTATGAAACAATTTGCATAAATACATCAATAATTTATCGTCATTCCACATAAAAAGAAAAAATAAAAATGCACGATTTTGCGTGCATTTTTATTTTTAAGCTCATTTTTGAAATAATAAGGCTCTTTGCCCAATTAAAAATATGGCAAAGAGCCTTATTTGTATAATATAACATGTTTTTAAAAGCCTGTTTTTCGGAGCGCGGGAAAAACTATTCAAAAGGATTGGCACTTTTGAAAAATAAATTATAAAAAAAGCCGAAAAGCCTATTGACAAAAACAGAGGAATGTAATATAATCTTTACAAAAGTGCACGATATGTCGCACAATATTTAATGCTAAAATACTTTTAATGTTAGTTAAATTATTTTGCATAATTTAATTTTGGCTATATTAAACGATTGCTTGCATTTTGAGCGTAATTTTTTAAAAACGCACAAATGCGCAAAGCGTTGGGAGGAAAGCTTTGATGTCAACAAAATTAAAAAAGTGCTTTTTGCCGAAGGTGGGAGCGGCGGCTGTGGCGGGAGCTTTATTGTGCGGGATGTTTCCTTTTCAGGCAAAGGCCGGCACTGATGTGTCTTTGGGCGAAAAGAGCCTTTATGAAAGCGTTCTGGACGAATACATGGAAAAAATCGATTATTCCGAGTACATAGCGCAGTATGAAAATTCAAAGCGGCCTGAAAGCAGTTATGTCATCGGAGGAAACGATTACACCTCCGTGGAGGATATGCAGGTTCAAAAATTTGAAAATTACGAGGGCATGGAAGGCACGTCGGTGCTTACTGCCGAAGAGGGAAGCATAGAATGGACGGTTGATGTAAAGGAAGATGGACTTTACAATATATCCGTCCTTTATTACCCGGTTGAGGGAAAAAGCTCCGACATACAGCGCGCGGTTTATATAGACGGCGAAATGCCTTTTTCCGAAGCGGCGACGGTTGAGTTCGACAGGCTTTGGGGAAATGAAAAGGCCGAGATACAGGTTGACAACCGCGGAAATGATTTGAAGCCGAGGCAGGTTGAAAAGCCTGCATGGATTGAAGAGGATATAAAGGATTACGAGGGCTATTACACCGAGCCGTTTGAGTTTTATTTCTCAAAGGGAGAACATAAAATAAAATTCATCTCCGCAAGGGAACCGATGCTTATAAGGAAAATAACTTTGCATCCGGCAAAGGAAACGGCCTCTTATGAAGAGGTTCTGCAGGGGTGGAAAGACAAGGGCTACTTTGAGGCAAGCGGCGATGTGATTACCGTTGAGGGAGAGAGCGCACAGGTAAAATCCTCACCAATGCTTTATGCCCAGACTGACCGTTCGAGCGCCGCGGTTACGCCTTACAGCGTAATGAAGACAAAAATGAACACCATAGGCGGATTTAACTGGAACGAATCGGGACAGTGGATAGAATGGGAGATTGAAGTTCCCGCCGACGGGCTTTATCAGATAGGATTGAACGTAAAGCAAAACTGGGTGAGGGGATTTTACGTTCCGAGAAAGCTTACTATTGACGGGGAGGTTCCGTTTAAAGAAGCAGAGGAAATCAAATTTGAATATAAAAGCGGCTGGCGGCAGCAGTATATAGGCTCAAATGAGCCGTACCTTTTTTATCTCTCGGCCGGAAAGCACAAGATAAGGCTTGAATGTGAGCTTGGAGGGCTTTCCGAAATAATCCGCGAAGTTGAGAAAAGCGTAAACAATCTCAATACGATTTACAGAAAGGTTGTAATGCTTACAGGGCAGGATGCCGATAAGTGGAGGGACTATCAGGTTGCGGCAAACCTTCCTGAGCTTGCGGATGAAATAAAGGCAGAATACGACAGGCTTACCGCAATGGCGGCAAAAATCCAAAGCCTTACCGGAAAAAAGAGCGACAAGGAAGCAATTCTGCTTACCATGACAAAGCAGCTCAAGCTCTTCTATGAAGATGTGGAAAAAATCCCCGGAAGAAAGGACAGCTTCAAGACGAACATAGGCGCGCTGGGAACATGGCTGATGCAGGCAAAGCAGCTTCCGCTGCAAATAGACCAGCTTTACATAGTCCCTCCGGGAGATAAGCTCCCCAAGACGGGAAGCGGATTTTTCAATTCGATTGCTCACGGAATCAAATCTCTTTTTGCCTCTTTTGTGATTGATTACAATGCGATAGGAAATGTTTCCGAGGATAAGGATGCAAGAAAGATAACCGTATGGATTGGCACCGGCCGCGACCAGGCAAACGTTATGAAGTCGCTTATAGATGAATCCTTTACGGTAAATACCGGCGTTAACGTAAACCTTATGCTGGTGCAGATGGATACGCTCTTGCAGGCGACACTTTCAGGACAGGGGCCGGATGTGGCAATGCAGGTCGGCAATGATTTGCCCATGAATTACGGCATGAGGGGCGCGGTTGTCGATTTGACGCAGTTTAGTGATTTTAATGAAGTAACGGCGAGATTCAGGGACAGCGCTTTGGTGCCGTACCGCTTTGAAGGAAAATGCTTTGCCCTTCCCGAAACGCAAACGTTTAATATGATGTTCTACCGTAAGGACATACTTAAAGAGCTTGGACTTGAGATTCCACAGACGTGGGATGATGTGAAGGCGCTGATGTCGGTGCTCAGCAAGCACAACATGGAATTCGGAATGATTCCGGTCATAACGGGAACGGCACAGGCGCAGCTTACGTACGGAATGTTCCTTTACCAGACGGGCGGGCAGTTCTATACGGACGATGCAAAAAAATCGGCGCTTGACAGCGATACGGCAATAAACGCATTTAAGGAATGGACGAAATATTATCAGGACTATACGCTTACAAGGGAATTTGACTTCCAAAGCCGTTTCAGGACCGGCGAAATGCCGATAGGCATTACGGATTACCAGATGTACAATACGCTTCAGGTTGCGGCGCCGGAAATAAAGGGACTTTGGGGATTTGCTCCGGTTCCGGGAACCAAAAAAGCGGATGGGACAATAGACAGGACAATTCCGTCGACAGGTACGGCAACGGTTATAATGAACAATGCAAAGGATAAGGAGGCGGCGTGGGAATTCCTTAAATGGTGGACCAGTTCCGATATACAGACCAAGTACGGGCGCGAGATGGAAGGTCTCCAAGGCGCGGCCGCAAGGTATCCTACCGCAAACATAGAGGCCCTGCAAAGCCTGCCGTGGCCGGTTGAGGATTTTAAAAATCTTGACAGGCAGTTTGAATGGGTAAAGGGGATTCCGGAAGTGCCGGGCGGATATTATACTTCAAGAAACCTTACGAATGCTTTTGCAACGGTCGTAATCGACAAGAAGGTAGGCCCCAGGGAGGCGCTTACCGACAGCGTGAGGTACATAAACGACGAAATAGAAAACAAGCGCAAGGAATTCGGTCTTGACTGAATTGCAGAGCCGGAAAGGAATTTTGCGATATGGAAAAAGTAATCTCCTCAAAGCCCTTTTCTTTCGGCGGAAAGGAAAGGGACAAATACAAGCTCACGGTGTGGGAGCAGATGAAAAGAAACAGGTCGTGCTATGTTTTGCTTGCGCCGTATTTCATACTTTTCTTTTTGTTCACCGTTTTGCCGGTAATTTCTTCGATTATTTTAAGCTTTACAAGCTTCAATATGCTGCAAATGCCAAAGTTTGTGGGGCTTGAAAATTATGCAAGGCTTTTTCTTGAAGACGACATATTCATCATAGCCGTTAAAAACACGCTTATTTTTGCGGTTATAACGGGGCCGGTCAGCTATTTTGCCTGCTTTGTTTTCGCGTGGATAATAAACGATTTCGGGCCTAAGCTTCGCTCGTTTATGACGGTGATATTTTACGCTCCGTCCCTTGCGGGAAACGCATACTTCATATGGCAGCTTATTTTCAGCGGCGACAGATACGGTTACGCAAATGCAATACTCATGAACCTTGGAATTATCACATCAGAAATAAACTGGTTTAAGAATGCAAGCTACGTTCTTGCGCTGCTCATAATCATACAGCTCTGGCTCAGCCTTGGAACGGGATTCCTTGTGTTTATAGCAGGTCTTCAAACCGTTGACCAATCTCTCTACGAGGCGGGCGCCGTGGACGGCATAAGAAACCGCTGGCAGGAGCTTTGGCACATAACGCTTCCGGCAATGAAGCCGCAGCTCATGCTTGGCGCGGTGCTGCAAATAACGCAGGCATTTGCCGTTTCGGACATTTCAATCAACCTTGCGGGATTCCCAAGCGTAAACTATTCCGGAACGACAATGGTTACGCACCTTATAGACTACGGAACGATAAGGTTTGAAATGGGCTATGCTTCGGCGATTGCAACTTTGCTTTTCGTGCTTATGATAGGCACGAACAAGCTCATACAGAAACTGTTGAGGAGGGTGGGGGACTGAATGGACGAAAGGAAAATTCGCGCAACCAAAACAAGAAAAGTCAACCGCTCGCTTGGCGGAAATATAGCGATGTTTACAATTCTGGCGCTGATAGGCGTGTTTATGGCTTTTCCGCTTGTGTTTATCTTCAACAATGCGTTCAAGCCCCTTGACGAATTCTTTAAAATTCCTCCGAATGTATTTGTAAGAAACCCGACTCTTGAAAACTTTGAAACCCTTTCGATACTCATGTCAAATTCATGGGTGCCGTTCGGAAGGTATCTTTTCAACACGCTGCTCATAACAAGCGTGGGAGTTGTGGGGCATGTGGTGATTGCCTCGGCGGCGGCGTATCCGCTTGCAAAGAGGAAATTCCCCGGCGACAAGCTTCTGTTTTCAATGGTGGTGCTTTCGCTCATGTTTTCCTACAACGTTACCGCAGTTCCAAACTACATAATCATTTCAAAGCTTGGAATAAACAACACATATCTTGCGGTTCTGCTTCCCGCTTTTGCTTTCGGAATGGGACTTTTCGTAATGAAGCAGTTTATGGAGCAGATACCGGATTCGATACTTGAATCCGCAAGGCTTGACGGGGCATCCGAATATAAAATTTTCTGGAGCATAGTTATGCCGAACGTAAAGCCGGCATGGCTCACCCTTGGGCTTTTGCAGTTCCAGTTCCTTTGGAACACCAACGGAAGCGGATTTTTAAGGAACGAAGAGTTGAAGCCTCTTAACTATGCCCTGAACCAAATCGTACAGGGCGGCGTTGCCAGAGCGGGCGCTGCGGGAGCGGTAGGTCTTATAACCGTGGGCGTGCCGGTGATTTTGTTCCTGCTTGTGCAGAGAAACGTAATCCAGACCATGGCAACGTCGGGAATGAAGGACTAAGGAGAGAAAAGCATGAAGAAATTCTTGATTTTAACGCTTTCGATTTTTATGCTTGCCGCCTTTGTTCCGCTTTCGGTTCAGGCAGATGTTCCATACAGGAGCTACAATTACGATTATTGGAAAAACGTAGTGCCGTCGCCTGCCCCGTATGAGCCGGCAAAAAGCGAAACCCTTAAAAATACTGAGGCCGGCGCATTGAAGCTCCCCGGCGACATGTCTTTTGACGCCGACGGGAACCTCTACATAGCGGACAGCGGAAACAACAGGATAGTCGTTTTGGATAAAGACCTTAATTTCAAAAGGGTAATTTCCGAGTTTACAAACGACGGCAAGACGGAAACTTTTAAAAATCCGGGCGGAATCACCGTTGATGGAAACGGAAATATCCATGTTGCCGATACGGATAACGGCAGGGTTGTTTCAATTTCGCAAAACGGCGAGGCTAAACTGGTTTTTGGAATGGCGGCAAGCTCAATTACCGGTGCAAATTTTGTGTTCTCACCTCTCAAAGTGGGAGTCGACAGCGCCGGAAGATATTATGTGATTGCCAAAAACGTGTTCCAAGGCATGATGTCATTTGATGCCGACGGGAGTTTTTTCGGATACTTCGGTACGATAAAGGTTCAAAGCAGCTTTGCGGACCGCTTTTGGAAGCTTGTTGCCACACAAGAGCAGAAGAAAAAGATGCAGCTGTTTATCCCCACAGAATTCACAGGGCTTGATGTTGACAAAGAGGGCTTTGTTTACGCTACAAACGTGGATTATTACGGAGGGCAGACCATAAGGCGGCTTAATCCCAAAGGAAGCGATGTGCTTGTAAACTATACAAACAAGCAGATTGTAGGAGATATAGTTTACCGCCGTTCGGGCGCGCTTTCCGGGCCTACAAAATTTGTGGACATAAAGGCAAGGGACAAGGGGATTTACAGCGCTCTTGACTATACGCGCGGCAGGATATTCACCTATGACAGCGAGGGAAACATACTTTACATATTCGGAGGTATGGGAAGCGAGCTTGGAATGTTCAAGCAGCCTGTGGCAATAGAAAGCTTTAACGACAGGATTTATGTCCTTGACCAGCAAAGAGGCGCAGTTGTAATGTTTGAGCCTACAAGATACGGCGAGCTTATAAATCAGGCGATAGGGCTCAGGTACGACGGAGCTGAATCCGAAGCGGTAAAGCTTTGGGAAGAGGTTTTAAAGCTGGATGCCCACTATGAGCTTGCATACTCCGGCATAGGAAAATCGCTTCTTGCGGCGGGCAAAAACAAGGAAGCCGTAGAATACCTTAAAAAAGGCATGAACAAGAGATATTATTCGGTTGCCTTTAAAAGGCTCAGGAACGATTTCCTTAAAGAAAACATAAACATCGTTGCGGCAATAATCATAATCATTATTTTAATACCGATTGCGGTTAAAACCGTAAAATTTGTCAGGGAAAGGAAGTATAGAAAAAGATGGTAAGGGAATATTTTTCGCTTCCGGTTTATACCATGTTCCATCCCTCAGACGGGTTTTACGACATGAAGTATGAGAAAAAGGGCAAAACAAGCATTATATTCGTAAATCTTTTCTTGTTTTGGATTTCATATTCCTTTTCAAAGCAGTATTCGGGATTTGTCGTAAATGAAAACAACCCTATGGGATTCAATCTTTTTGGGGATTTAGCAACAATACTGATGGTGTTTTTGCTCTGGTGCACGGCAAATTGGAGCATTACAACGCTTATGAACGGAGAGGGCAAATTCAAGGACATAGCAATGGCGACTTCATATGCGCTGATGCCGATGATATTTACCTTTGTTCCGGCTTCGCTTCTTTCAAATCTTTTTGTGCAGCAGGAAGCGGCGTTTTATACCACTATAATGGGAATATCCATAGCATGGTCGGTAATGCTTTTGTTCTTCGGAATACTTACCGTACACAATTACACCGTTGCCAAAACCATTGCCACATTGTTTTTGACGTTTATCAGCATATGCGTGATACTTTTCCTTTTAATGCTGATAAGCTCTCTTATACAGCAGGTTTGGGTATTTGTTTCAAGCATTTACACTGAGCTTCTGTACAGGGCGTAAAAACGGCGGAAAGGATTTGCGTGAGAAATGGATAAAAAGAAACTTTACCGCAGGCTTTCGGTATTTTTGGTCTGCCTTGTTGTTGCCGGCGCGGCAGTGTTCAATGTCGTATATCTTAAAAAATACGATTATTCGCATCTGATAAAAGCTTATGAAAGCGAAACCGGCGCGGAATTCAAATCCCTTGGCGCGGATGCAAAGGTTCCCGATATGGACAAATGCGCCGAAAATGATAATCTGGCTCTTTTCATAAGCACAAAAACGGCTGAAATTGCCGTGCTTGACAAGAGAAGCGGCAAGGTATGGCGTTCAAATCCCGCCGACAGGGACAGCGATGCCCTTGCAAACGATGTGACGGGAGCTTCCCTTGCATCGCAGTTTGACGTAACCTATTACAACAGCCAGCGCAAGGAAAGCACTTTTTACAGCTATACCGACAGTGTTGCAAAGGGACAGTTTAAAATTGAAAGCATAAAGGATGGGGCAAGGGTCACTTACACCCTTGGCGACCTTTCGCTTGGAGCGGCGGCTTTGCCAAAATACATAAGCGTCGAAAGGTTTGAAATGTTCCTTTCAAAAGTCACCGATGAAAAGCAAAAGAAGGCAATGAAGCAGTTTTATTCCGATATTTCGGATAAAAAAGGCTTTTTGATGTTCCTTGAATCGGCAAAGAATTCAAAAATAAACCTGCAAAGGATTCTTGACGGCTTTGCCGCGGCAGGATATACCGAGGATGATTTGAAATACGACAACGAACAGGCCGGAGTGGAAAATACCGCCGACATACAGTATGCGGTTGTTCCGCTTGAATACAGGCTTGACGGAGATAAGCTGTCGGTTTCGGTGGATACTGAAAAGATAGAGGAAACAAGCGGAATAAAGATAAAAGAACTTGAGCTTTTAAAATTCTTCGGCGCCGCCGGAAAGGATGAATCGGGATACTTTTTGGTTCCCTCCGGTTCGGGCGGGCTGATTGACTTCAACAACGGCAAAACCGCCGAGGATGTTTACAGCCAGCCGGTTTACGGGACTGACCTTACGGATGCAAGCAGTATACGTGTGCAGGTTACAGAGCCGGCAAGGCTTCCGGTATTCGGCATAAGCAAGGAAGACGGAGGGGTGCTTTGCGTAATAAATGAAAGCGAAAGCATTGCAACCATTTCGGCGGATGTTGCAGGAAGAACAAATTCCTATAACTTTGCCTATCCGAAATTCCTGCTGAGATATTCAGGGAAAATTGAAATGTCCGGAACACAAGGCGCTGAGGCGGACATGACAATCGTAGACAAAGAAATTTATAAAGGCAGGCTTTCCGCCCAATATTGCTTCTTGACAAAGGATGATGCCGATTATTCGGGCATGGCAAGATACTACCGCACGATGCTTGAAAACGAGGGCGTCCTTGGAAAGCTCGAAGAAAAAGAAGATGTTCCGCTGTACCTTGATGTGCTTGGAGCGGTTGAAAAGCAAAAATTCCTTGTGGGAATTCCCTACAACGGACTTGTAAAGATGACGACCTATGAGCAGGCGGGACAGATACTTGATGCCCTTGCCGAAAACGGCATTCAAAATGTCAATATGAAGTATGTCGGATGGTTCAACGATGGCGTAAATCATGATGTGCCGAAGAATATAGACCTTATTTCCTCACTTGGAAGCAAAAAGCAAATGCGTGAGCTTTCAGACCGCCTTGCGCAAAGCGGCGGGGGATTTTATCCGGATGTTGCGTTCCAGCTTATATACGAGGGAACATGGGGATATTCAAAATCAAAGGATTCAATAAGGTATATTGACGGCTGGTCGGGGATTTTTGCAAATTACAACCGCGCGACTATGAGAATGAATTCAATATACCCTTCAGATGGGTACAATATGGTTTCGCCGAATTCACTTCCCGGGATTGCAGACAAATTTGCCTCCAAATACGAAAAGCTTGGGCTTGACGGGCTGTCGCTCAGGGACCTTGGGGATTTGGTGTTCTCCGACAAGAGAAGGAGCTATCCTATAAGCAGGCCGGATGCCCAGGCAATAGTCTGCGAGGTGCTTGAGAAGCTCAGCTCCAAAAATCTTATGATTAGCGGCGGAAACAGCTATGCTTTGAAGTATGCAAAAAGCCTTTCCGATGTTCCCGATTCCGGCAATGATTTTTACATAATTGATGAAACCGTTCCGTTTTACGAAATGGTAATCCACGGGGCGATTGATTATGCGGGGATTGCCGCAAATATGCGCGAGGGCTACGATTTGCAGAGCGAAACATTGAAAATGCTTGAATACGGGCTTTGCCCGCGCTATGTGTGGAGCTATGAGGATTCTTCGGAGCTTTCACATTCGGCATATGAAAGGTATTATTCGACAAATTACCGCTATTGGCTTTCCGATGCGGTTTCTGCATATCAAACCGTAAATGAGGTTTACAAATCTTTGAGGACGCAAAAGATAAAAGAACATATCATACACTCCGATGGAGTGAGGGAAACGGTTTACGAAAACGGAACTTCCGTAATAGTAAATTACACTGATAAGGACGCAAAGGTCGGAAATATTACGGTTAAGGCAAAAAGCTATGCGGTAAAGGAGGGCAGGGCATGAAAAAGAAAAAAGGCTTAAGCCTTACACAGCGTCAAAAGCTGATGGGACTTTATTTTGTGGCGCCTTGGGTTATAGGGTTCCTGCTTTTCTTTGCCTATAATCTTGTCGAAGCGGTTGTATTCAGCTTTTCAAAGATAAAAATAAACGACGGCGGAGGATTTTCCATAACATGGGCGGGGATTGAAAATTACCGCTATGCTTTGCGCGAAAGCGCTGATTTTGTAAGAAGATTAACCGAATCAATGGGTTCAATTCTTATTGATGTTCCGCTGATAACATTTTTCAGCCTCTTTATTGCAATACTGCTCAACAGGAAATTCAAGGGCAGGGCGCTTGTCAGGGCGATATTCTTCCTGCCGGTAATAATGGCAAGCGCAGCAATAAACGATACGCTTAACTCAAACCTTGAAGCGCTTATGGGAGGAATGTCCAATACCGCTGCGGCACAGGTTACGGATACAACTGCGACAGGCCTTAATGCAATGGTTTTTGCGGGAGCGCTTATGGATTTCGGGATGCCCAATCAGGTTATAGAATACCTTGTCGGTGCGGTTTCAAGGCTGTATGAAATAATCCGTTCATCAGGAGTGCAGATTATCATCTTCCTTGCGGCATTGCAGGCAATCTCACCGTCGCTTTATGAAGTTGCCCAAATTGAAGGCGCAACCTCATATGAAACCTTTTGGAAAATAACTTTTCCGATGGTAAGTCCTTTGATTCTTACGAATGTGGTTTACACCATCATAGACCTTTATTCGCAGAGCGATATAGTTGAAGTTGCCCATACTACGGCATTCACAAGCCTTGACTTTGGGCTTGGGGCGGCAATGTCAGTAATAAGCTCGCTGTGCGTCTGTGCGATTTTGGGAATAGTAAGCTTCCTTATTTCCAAAAAGGTCTTTTATCAATCCTGACAGCCGTTAAAGAAAGGAGGGCTTTAAATTGGATTTGCAGCTTGTGCAGAAGGCAAAAACATACACAAAATCCGAGGATTTTAAACTCAGTGTGAAAAAATCCGAAAACAAGGTAAAGAATTTCTTTTTAAACCTTGTAATAATAATCATTCTTATTGGGACTTCATTTGTTATTTTAAGCCCGATTATAGGACTTGTTTCGGATTCATTCATGCCGTTGGAGGATTTTTACAACCCGCTTATTTACCTTATTCCTGAAAATCCGAACGCTCAAAATCTTATAACGGCATTCAAGCAGATTGACTATCCGAAATCGCTGGCGATAAGCCTTGGGTTTTCGGTGGTAATAATGCTCTTGCAGGCGTTTATATGCTCTTTTGTGGGATACGGATTTGCAAGGTTTGATTTTCCGGGGAATAAGATACTCTTTGCTCTTGTGGTGCTCACAATCGTGGTTCCCGTGCAGACGATAATGGTTCCGCTTTACACCCAGTTCAGGGGCTTTGATATTTTCGGAATCATAAGCCTTATTTCCGGAAAGCCGTTGAATCTTATCAATACTCCATATCCTCTGCTCTTGATGACAATTACGGGAATGGGGCTTAGGTCGGGGCTTTTCATCTACATCTTCCGGCAGTTCTTCAAGGGGCTTCCGAAAGAGCTTGAAAGCGCAGCTTTCATAGACGGTGCGGGAACATTTTATACTTATTTCTTTATCATGCTCCCGAATGCAATTCCGTCCATCATTACGGTAATGCTTTTTGCTCTTGTATGGCAGTACAATGACGTATTTTTCTCATCCCTTTTCATGGAAAATATGGGATTTTTGTCGGTGAAGCTTACCACCTTGGCATCAAAGCTTTCGGCGCAGCTTCAAATAAGGGACCCAAATCAGGTAAAGCTTATTATCAGCTCCGGCGTTCTTCTCACAATTTTGCCGCTTGTGGTAATTTATCTTTTCCTCCAAAAGTATTTCATGGAGGGAATCGAAAGAAGCGGCATAGTAGGTTAAGTTTTTTATGGCCAAAAGCCATAATAATATATTGATTTAAAAGGAGAAATATGGCATGAAAAAGAATTCCAAAAAAGCTTTAAGCGTTGCCCTTTGTTCTTTTATGGCGCTTGCAACAGCCTGCGGCGGAGGAGGAACAAAGGAAAGCTCTTCCTCAAAGGCTGAGGAAACAACCAAGGCGGCTGAAACTACTGCGGCTGAAACAAGCGCTGCTGAAGCAAAAGCGCCTTATGACAAATATGAACCAGTTGACATGGGCGGCAGAACCTTTACCCTTGTTTACAACTGGGACATGATTCCGGCGACCTCGGATACCGTGCTTGATTCTTCCGCAAACCAGGAAATGATAGGCAAGCTTGAAAACCTTAAAAGGATTGAAAAGAAGTACAACTGCAAAATCCAGTATGTAAACGTTCCTTACGACCAGATTAGCGAAAAACTTACTACCAGCGTAATGGCAGGCAAGCCTTTCTGCGACCTCATCAACCTTTCCGCTTCACAGGGAATGTCGGCAATTCTGGCAAATGAACTTCTTTCCGTTGACGAATATGCTCCCAAGAATGCAGATATCCTTAACGAACAGCTTGTTTTGAAGCCCGTTAAGATGCTTGGCAAGAATTACTTCATGGAAGAATTCAACCTTCCCATCAGCGGCATTTATATCGGATTCAACCGCGACATGATTAAGAAGCTCGGCCTTACAGCTCCCGATGAGCTTTACAAGAAGGGCGAATGGACATGGGATAAGTTCATGGAAATTGCAAAGGCTGCCACAAAGGATACCGACGGCGACGGCAAGATTGACCAGTGGGGCGTTGGCGGAACTCCCGGACGTCTTGTACCGCAGCTTATTGCTTCAAACGACGGATTCCTTCTTGATGAAACAAATAAGAAGTCCGGTCTTGATGATGCAAAGACTGTTGAAGCTCTTGATTTTGTAAACAAGATTTACAATGTTGAAAAAGTAGGTTACCTTGTAAACAACGACCCGAACGACTGGGGCGGAAACGACGGCAGCTTCAAGGATGGAAAGGTTGCTCTCTTCTATGCCGAAACATGGATGATTCCCAACTCCGACCCGAAGCTTACATACAATTACGGTATAGCTCCTATGCCTAAGGGCCCGTCCAACAATACCGATGCAAGATATTTCCTTGCAAGCGGCGGCGTGGCAATTCCGCGCGGAGTTGAAAAGCCGGAATGGGCATATCAGATTTTTGAAGAACTCATTGACTGGTGCGGCGCAGATTTCAGCGCAAAGACTGACGTAACTCTCCAATGGCTTGAATCCATCTATCTTACTGAAGATGATGTAAATCTCACCATGGAAATTTCCAAAAATTGCGCAAAAGTTGACTATTACAGCACTATTCCTGATTATCCGCTTGGAAACGTAATTAATGCAATTATTGTTGACGGCAAGACTGTTTCACAGGCAGTTGAGGAAAACAAGCAGATTGCCCAAGACAAGGTTTCAGCAGTTTTGAAATAACTAACACATTAAAAAGGGCCGCCCGTCGGACGGCCCTTAATTTTTATATGAGGTATAATATGGAACATAAATTTTCACCTGATTTTTCACTTTCAAACCTAAATGCCGGCAAAGAGGCAAAGGAACTTATGCGCTTTTTGCAGTCCATACAAGGCAAAAGGATTTTAAGCGGCCAGCATTCAAACAAAGCTTCATGCCCTGACATTGGCTACATAAAAAGAATAACCGGAAAAACTCCCGCAGTGCTTGGATTTGACCTTTTAAGCTATTCAAATGCGGTTGAAACTCCCGAAAGCACATGGGAATGCATAGATGAAGTCGAAAACAACAAAAGGAGCGTCGAAGCGGCTCTTGAATGGGCAGGCAAAGGCGCAGTAATAACTCTTACATGGCATTGGTTTTCGCCGACAAAGGGCAGGAATAAAAGCTTTTATGCTGAAAATACGGATTTTGCGCTTGATGAAGTTTTAAAAGAAAAAGGCATGGATTATGAGGCAATGCTTTCGGACCTTGAAAAGATTGCTGGAGTGCTTAAAGCTTTTAAGGACGAAAAAGTGCCCGTGCTCTGGCGCCCTCTCCACGAGGCGGACGGGAACTGGTTCTGGTGGGGCGCAAATCCCGCCGCATTCAAGGAGCTTTACCGCCTTATGTATAAGCTTTTTACGGAAAAATATCAGCTTGACAATCTGATTTGGGTGCTTAACGCTCCGGGAGATGAGTACTATCCCGGTGATGATGTGGTTGACATCAACAGCATCGACAGCTATGCTGACAAAATAAAAGGAACAACTCTGAAAAGCGATTTTGAAAGACTTTCGCAGGCAAGCACAGGCAAAAAGCCCAATGCCATAGGCGAAATAGGAACAATCCCCAATTTAGACGCATTGCAGGAAGAAGAAATCCCATGGCTTTGGTATATGCTCTGGAACAGCTTTCCCGCAGACCCTCAATGGAACACAGTCGAGGGCCTTATAAGGGGATTTAATCATCCGTTCAGTTTAAATCTTGAAGATTTGCAGGCATACAAAAAATGAATGGGGAGCAAGCCTCATTCATTTTTTGTTCACTATTCGTTTAAAAGCCTGTTTGTCTGCGGGAGCTTGAAAAGTACCGCAGCTCCGGCAAGAGTAAAGATAAGTTCGGGAAGCATGAATGCTCCGTTGTAGCAAACGGCATATGGAATCGGGCTCCATCCATCCGGACACCAAACGGCAAAGAAGATAGAGCCTGAAATCACATGGCTTAAAAATCTTGAACAAAGGGCAAGGGAAATTCCGGCCATAATGCCTTTGAAGCCTTTATCCCTCCAAATTCCGGCAATCCCAAGAATCGTAAAGGCTATAAGATAATCGAAAACGATGCTTCCGGCCCACATTGTTGGAGTAAGTCCCCAACTCATTACAGCGGGAATGTCAAGCGCAAACTGGATGAGCGAATAGGCAAATGCCGAAAAAAAGCCCCATTTTGTGCCGTATTTTATTGACAAAAGTACAACGGGCAGCATGCTGAGCAGTGTTATAGACCCGCCAAGTGGCATTTGAAAAATTTTAATCGTGCTTAAAACAGATGCAAGAGCAAGCATTACGGCGCTTGTGACAAGTTTTTTTGTATTCATTTTTGCAGCCTCCTAAAAAAATAAAAGCATATGCGCAAATTATGGGGCGCATATGCCTTGAATAAACATAAAAGCTGTCAGATTTATTTTAACCCGGCAGCTTATAAATGCTTTTAAGATATTCTCCTACGTCGGCATTATCCGAATCAGGTTATGGGTCGGAATACTGCGCAAAATGCGCCAATTCCCTCTCAGCCTTTTTCAAAAAGCTCCCCTATTTAATTTGCAGTTAAATTATATCATTTGTTTTTCCAAATGTCAACCCTTTTTATCGGGGCCTTTTACGGTATGAACTTTAAGCATATTTGTGGTTCCGGACATTCCAAGGGGAATTCCGGCGGTTATTACAACAAGGTCGCCTTCCGCGACAAGCTTGTGCTGCTCCGCCATATCTATTGCGTGGTCGAAAAGCTCGTCGGTGTTGTCCTTTTCCTCGCACATTATGGGAGTTACTCCCCATGAAAGGTTCATCTGGCGGCAGACTATTTCGCTTGTGGTACAGCCTATTATTGGTGAAACGGGACGGAATTTTGAAATCATCCTTGCAGTAGAGCCTGTTTTTGTAACTGTTATTATTGCCTTTGCGTTCAAATCGTGCGCAGTGGTCACAGTTGCGTGGGAAATTGCGTTTGTAACATCGGAGCTTGTATCAAAATCCCTTTTTGCAAGCCTTGAAAAATAATTTATGTCTTTTTCGGTGGTTTCGGCAATGAGTGCCATTGTTTTTACCGCTTCGACGGGATGGGCCCCAGCCGCGGTTTCGCCGCTGAGCATGATTGCGCTTGTGCCGTCGTAGATTGCGTTTGCAACGTCGGTTATTTCCGCACGGGTCGGGCGGGGATTGGTTATCATGGATTCAAGCATTTGTGTTGCCGTGATTACCTGCTTGCCCGCTTTATATCCCTTTGAAATAAGGTTTTTTTGTATTGCCGGAATAAGCTCGAACGGGATTTCAACGCCCATATCGCCCCTTGCAATCATTATTCCGTCTGAAACTTCAATTATTTCGTCTATGTTGTTTACTCCGTCCATGTTTTCGATTTTGGCGATGATGCGCGGAGTGTACCAGCCAAGCGACTGGGTGAACTTTCTGAGGTAATTTATATCCGCAGAGCTTCTTACAAAGCTTGCGGCAATGAAATCAAAGCCCATTTTTGCGCCGAATTCAAGGTCGGACATATCCTTATCCGAAAGGTAGGGCATTGAAAGCTGAATTCCGGGCACGTTTACGCCTTTGTTGTTGGAGAGGATTCCGCCATGCTTTACCTTGCATATAATATCAGTGCCGCAAATTTTTTCAACTACAAGCTCCACAAGGCCGTCGTTTATGAGTATTGAAATGCCGGGCTTTACATCCTGCGGAAGTTTCGCAAATGAAACAGAAGCAATTTCCGCAGTGCAGGGGATATCCTTTGTGGTAAGCGTGAACTTATCACCATCCTTTATTTCAACGGGCTTATTGTCAACAAATTTGCCAAGTCGGATTTCCGGGCCCTTTGTGTCAAGCATTGTTGCTATGGGAAGGCCAAGCTCCTCCCTTAATCTTACGACCTGTTCAAAGCGTTTTTTGTGTGTTTCGTAGTCGCCGTGGGAAAAGTTGAAGCGTGCGACATTCATGCCAGAAAGCATCATTTCGCGCAGGACGTCATCATTATCCGTAGCGGGGCCTACCGTGCAGACGATTTTAGTTTTCCTCATAAAAAATCAGCCTCTCGTTAATAATATATAAAACTCAAAATTCTTTCCTATCATATATTATAACTTACGGCAATGCATTTCGTCAATGTTAAACAATATAAAATCTTTTACAAATACGAGTAAAAATTCGTAAAATCGGTTTATTGACTTTTCATACATCATTCCTTTTTATTTTAAGCAATGATGGAACTGTCAGCATTGCAAGAATTCCTCCGATTGTTCCGGTAACGGCCTGCGGAAGCGAAAAGCTTGATATTATTGCAGGGGGAACTTTTGCCACAAAAAGCGGGAGGATGTAAAGCGCGCTTATCCACATAAGTGCACACTTAAAAAGAGCGCCGAAAATCATTCCAAGCAGTATGAACAGTTTTTGCAAAGCAAGCTTCATTTCTGATTTTGAATAATAATTATAAACGAATGCGGTTATAATCACTATTGCGATGTTTCCGGCTATTACAATCGGGATTGCGGGAGCAAATTTCATTATTCCAAGCAGAAAAGCAAGGCAGGGCGAGAGGACTGCTATTGAAATTCCGGATGAAATTCCGGCGGTTATTCCCGCAACGATAAGAGCCATGTTTACAAGGCTTCCGGTTATGATTTGTCCGGCGATGCCTCCTCCCATTTGAGAGCCTATAAGCTGTGCGATTACAGCAACCGCAAGGAAAAGGCCGGTTCTTGCAATCCATGCCGTAGTTTTGTTGTTCATATATTTTTTCCCCTTTTAGTTTTTTAATTCCTGCCAAAAAGTTGGCAAGCATCATTAACATTATTATAACCTTTTTGTCCCATGTTGTCCAGTTAGTCGTTAGTTTTTGTAATTTTACTTTTTTAATGGGGGACGCCGTCCCCCCTCTTGATTTTTAAAGATAATAAATTTTTATAACCCCCTGCCTACTTTTCTTCATCAGCGAAGAAAAGTAGGCAAAAGACGCCGCCCTGCGGGGCTTTTGTGCGTTTTAATCCGCCTATTCGCCGGCAACGGACGCCACGCATTCGCTTGCGTCCTGCTCGGCGAATGACGGCTTGTTACTGTTGACCTGCTTTTCGCCTTGGTGCTCACTACTCCAATTTTACGACGAAAAGCAGGTCTTTTTCTGAATTTGTCTTAGCAACTTTATTAGCAGAAAGTCTTTTCTTATTAAGTGAAATTAGGTGCTTTCCGAGGTTCTTAAGTGGTATTATTTTTGCCTTTAACTGAGTAAGACGTGGCATCTTCAAGAAAAGCAGCCGAGCTTTGCCATTTAGATGTTAGTTGTTAGACGTTAGATGTTAGATAATAGCAAATTAAAATAAGACCTTTAATATAAAAATAGCTAACTCTAATTTCTAACCTCTAACCTCTAACTTCTAAACGTCGCAAGCGATAGCGTGGCGCCCGTTGCCGAAAAGCCGGCGGATTAAGACATATAAATTAGGCGTTTTTTGGTGACTTTTTGTCGCCGGACAAAAAGTCACTGGGGGTTGCATTATAACTTTGTTTACTTTAATAGTAAGTAAAGGGGGTGAAACCCCCTTCAAAATAAAGTAAACCCACAAAAATTAACTTCTAATTTCTAATTGATTTATTTAATTAAAAGGTTTATAATAAAATTATCCTGAAAGGAGAAAGTGCAATGAACAAAAAAATGACTATACTTTACGAGGTTGGAAAAAACCTTTATATAAATATCACTAACCGCTGCCCTTGCGCATGCGTTTTCTGCATAAGGAACAACGGCGAGGGAGCATATGGCTCCGACAGCCTTTGGCTTGAAAGGGAACCGTCCGATGAGGAAATCATTTCCGAACTTGAAAAAACAGACCTTTCAAAATATAATGAAATAGTTTTCTGCGGCTTTGGCGAACCTCTTGAAAGACTGGAAACCGTTGCAAAGGTGGGGAAGCATTTAAAATCCATCTCAAAAACTCCCGTAAGACTTAATACCAACGGACTTTCCGACCTTATACATCAAAGACCTACGGCAAAAGAACTTGAGGGCGCTGTGGATATTGTTTCCGTAAGCCTTAATGCAGGCTCCGCAGAGGAATACCTTAAAGTTACCCGCCCGCGCTTTGGGATTGGCTCTTTTGATGCGCTTATAAAATTTGCCGAGGGCTGCAAGCAGTATGTTCCCAAGGTGGTTTTTACTGTGGTTGATGTAATCCCCCAAGAAGAAATAGAAAAATGCAGGGAAATTTCAAAGCGTACGGGGATAGAGCTCAGAATAAGGAAATATGATTCATAAAAAATTAAATAAGGGGGATGCTTATGCCAAAGGAAGTTTCGGCAAAAAAGGTGGATTATAAGGGCATTGCTTGCGCCGAATTAAGGGCAGGCGGATATTATGCCCTGATTGCGCCGCCTGTCGGAAGCAGCGTTTTAAGGCTTTATGACGAAAATAAGCGGCTTGATTTTTTTCGCTTTTACGAAAACGTTTCAGCTGAAGAGTTAAAGCAAAAGCGGGAAGTTTACGGCTTCCCTACGCTTTATCTTCCGAACAGGCTGGACAGGGGGATTTTAAAGACATCCGACGGGGTTTACCACTTTCCGCAAAACGAAAAAGCGCCGTTAAATAGCTACATACACGGCTTTCTGCACAGGAGGGAGCATAAACTTGTAAAACTTGTCCAAAACGATGTAAGCGCGGTTGCTTCAACGGAATATGTTTATGATGAAAATGACCCTATGTTTCTTTATTTTCCGTTGAAATTCAAGGCGGAGATAAATTATATCCTTTCTAAAAACGGTTTGGAGCAGTTTTTTAGCATTGAGAATCTTTCAAAGAAAATGCTGCCTGTGGGGATAGGCTCCCATACGGCAATAAAAGCGCCTTTCGATGACGGCGGAAAGGCGGAGGACATAAGGATATGCCTGCCGGTTGGTGAAAGGATAGAGCTTGATTCAAGATTTCTTTCAACAGGAAGATTCCTGCCGCTTGCGGAGTATGATTTGAGATACAGGAACGGCAAGGCAAATCCCGCAATTCCCCCGGTAGACAATGAAATGTATACTGCAAAAACCACGCTTTTAAACGGGGAGCCTTTCCACGGCGCGGTAATTTCAAACGTAAGGACAGGCAAAAAAATCTGTTACGAAATCGGAGAAGAATACAAATTTTGGATTTTATGGAACGAATGGGGAGGAAAAGGGTATTTTTGCCCCGAACCGATGACTTGGATGGTGAATGCCCCAAACCTTGAACTTTCCCCACAGACCACCGGATACAGGGAAATTCCGCCGGGAGGCAGATTTACCGCCTATCAGCACTTTTTTTCGGCAGACTGAACGATAAAGGGCATCAAAGTTTGTAAGATTTAAATTTCGTTTTCCCTTGACCGAAAACGTTTAATATTGTATAATGTAAGCAGAAAAACGTTTACATTTTTCTGCTGCTAAAAACTTAAACGTTTTTGGTAAATAAATACTTATTAAAAAGGAATGTTTTTATGAAATTCGGCTTCTTTGATGACAAGAACAAGGAATATGTTATTACTTCGCCGAGGACGCCTTATCCGTGGATAAATTACCTTGGCACGCAAAACTTTTTTTCGCTTATTTCAAATACTGCCGGCGGATACCACTTCTTTAAGGATGCAAGGCTGCGCCGCATTACCAGATACCGCTACAATAACGTTCCCGTTGACGTTGGCGGAAGATATTTTTATGTAAACGATGACGGAGATGTTTGGAATCCCGGCTGGGCGCCTGTAAAGGCGGAGCTTGACAGCTATGAATGCCGCCATGGAATGGGATATACCGTTATAACCGGCAAAAGGAACGGCCTTTCTGCGGAAGTTTCCTTTTTTGTGCCCCATGATTTTAACGGGGAAGTGCAAAAGCTTGTTTTGAAGAACGAAAGCGGCAAAAAGAAAAACATAAAGCTTTTTTCGTTCCTTGAATGGTGCCTTTGGAACGCTTGGGATGACTGCACAAACTTCCAGAGGAATTTCAATACGGGAGAAGTTGAGATAGACGGCTCCGTAATCTACCACAAAACCGAATACAAGGAAAGACGCGACCATTTTGCTTTTTATGCCGTAAATACTCCTGTAAACGGCTTTGATACCGACAGGGAAAGCTTTATGGGACTTTACAATGGCTTTGACAGGCCGCAGGCGGTTTTTGCCGGAAAGCCGGAGAATTCCGTTGCGGACGGCTGGTCGCCGATTGCGTCGCATTACATAGAGGTTTCGCTTGAACCGGGCGAGAAAAAGGATTTTGTATTCGTGCTCGGATATGTTGAAAACGGCGAAAACAAGTGGAATCCCGACGGCTCAATGAACAAGGCGCAGGCTTATGAAATGCTCAAAAAGTTTGACACTTCCGAAAAAGCTGACAAGGCGCTTGCGGAACTTAAAGAAATCTGGGATGATTTGCTTTCAAGATTCAAGGTTTCATCCGGAGATGAAAAGCTTGATAGGATGGTAAACATCTGGAACCAGTACCAGTGCATGGTTACGTTCAATATGTCGCGCTCCGCTTCTTATTTTGAAAGCGGAATAGGCAGGGGCATGGGATTCAGGGACAGCAATCAGGACCTCCTTGGATTTGTGCACCAGATACCGGAAAGGGCAAGGGAGAGGATTCTTGACCTTGCGGCAACACAGTTTGAGGACGGTGGTTGCTATCACCAGTACCAGCCGCTTACCAAAAAAGGCAATGACGAAATAGGCGGGGATTTTTCTGACGACCCGCTGTGGATGATTCTTTCCACCGCCGCCTATATAAAGGAAACGGGTGATTATGGAATACTTGACGAAATGGTTCCTTATGACAATGACCCGTCAAAGGCGCAGACGATGATGCACCATTTGAAGCAGTCATTCTATCGTGTTGTAAAAAATGTAGGGCCGCATGGGCTTCCGCTTATAGGCAGGGCGGACTGGAACGACTGCCTTAACCTCAACTGCTTTTCAATGACTCCGGGAGAGAGCTTCCAGACAACTACTTCAAAGGACGGCAAGGTTGCGGAATCTGTTTTCGTTGCGGGGATGCTTGTTTACATAGGCCCCGAATATGTTGCGCTTTGCAGGCGCAAAGGGCTTGAAGACGAGGCAAAGGCAGCCGAAATTGAAATCGAAAAGATGAAGAAAACCGTAATTGATTACGGATACGACGGGGAATGGTATCTCAGGGCGTACGACGACTTTGGAAGAAAAGTCGGCTCAAAGGAATGTGAAGAGGGCAAGATTTTTATAGAGCCGCAAGGCTTTTGCGCTATGGCGGGAATCGGCAGGGAACAGGGGCTTGACATAAAGGCTCTTGACAGCGTGAAGAAATATCTTGATACCCCATACGGGCTTGTACTGCAAAATCCGGCATTTACAAGGTATTACATAGAATACGGCGAAATTTCAACCTATCCTGCGGGATACAAGGAAAATGCGGGGATATTCTGCCACAACAACGCTTGGATTATTTGCGCCGAAGCGGTTGCCGGCAGGGGAGATAGAGCTTTTGAATATTATTCAAAGATTGCTCCGGCTTATCTTGAAGAAATTTCCGACCTGCACCGCACCGAGCCTTATGTTTATGCCCAGATGATTGCAGGAAAAGACGCAAAGCGCCATGGAGAGGCTAAAAACAGCTGGCTGACAGGAACGGCGGCATGGAATTTTGTTGCGATTTCCCAGTTTATCCTTGGAATAGCTCCTGACTGGGACGGTCTTAAAGTAAATCCATGCATACCAAAGGAATGGGATGGCTTTAAGGTTTCAAGAGTTTTCCGCGGAGCGGTTTATGAAATTGAGGTTAAAAATCCAAACCATGTTTCAAAGGGCGTAAAATCGGTTACTGTTGACGGAAAGGAAATAGACGGCAGCGTATTGCCCGTATTTAACGACGGCAAGACCCATTCGGTAGAGGTTTTGATGGGCTGAGGCAAATAATGTTGTATCCCCTGTGCATCTATGTTATTATAGATGTACAGGGGATTACTTTTTACATATAAAGAGGTGGCTTATGAACAGGATTATTCTTGCCCTTATTGGCACCGGATTTACATTTTTTGCAACCGTGCTTGGCTCAGCAATGGTGTTTTTATTTAAAAACAAAATCAGTCCTAAAACCGAAAAAGCATTCCTTGGATTTGCGGCAGGAATAATGATTGCCGCGTCAGTTTGGTCGCTTTTGATTCCGGCACAGCAAATGGCGGCGGAGCAGGGGCAGAATGAACTTCTTTGCACCTGTGCCGGATTTATTCTTGGCGGAGCTTTTTTGTTCCTGCTGGACAAGCTGCTGCCGCATATGCATTTGAACAGCGGTGAAAAGGAAGGCGTAAAATCTTCATTTGCAAAGAGTACATTGCTTGTTTTGGCGGTAACATTGCACAACATTCCCGAAGGGATGGCTGTGGGGCTTTCGTTCGGGCTTTCGGGGGAAAGCAAATCGCTGACTCTTTCGGCGGCTGCGGCTCTTGCTCTTGGGATAGGACTGCAAAATTTTCCGGAAGGGGCGGCAATATCCCTGCCGCTCAAAAAAGAAGGCGTTTCTTCCTTAAAGGCGTTTATACTTGGTTCGCTTTCCGGAATAGTTGAGCCTGTCGGAGGAGTTTTGGCGGTTTTGCTTGCGGGAACTGCTGTTGCCGCAATGCCGTGGCTGCTGTCATTTGCGGCAGGGGCAATGATTTTTGTGGTCGTTGAAGAGCTTATACCTGAAGCGCGTCTTGGCGAACATTCCGATGCCGGCACTCTTGCCGTAATGGCTGGATTTGCATTGATGATGGTCTTGGATATGGCTTTCAGCGTTTAAAATGGGGATGTATGCAACGACAAAAGGAAATTTTAGATAGGATGGTTTGATGATATTTTGACTTATTTAATATTAATATATCATTTCCACAATTCACAAAATGTTTGTTTTACAAAAAATTAATATTATTGACAAACGACGTTTTTAGTTGTATATTGTATATAAATGTGTTTTTCGGGGGTTTACAATGAAAATACTTGTGGCGGATGATTCTTCTTTTATACGTACTGTTATTGTAAAAAAACTTGGCAATGAGTTTCCCGGGGCTGAAATTATTTCTTGTTCAAACGGAAAAGAGGCCTATGAAAAAATTGTTTCAATAAAACCAGATATAGTGCTTACGGATTTGCTTATGCCTGAAATGACCGGTGAGGAATTGCTTAAAAGGCTTAAAAGCGAAGGGCATAATGTAAATACGATTGTTGTTTCCGCTGATGTGCAAAGCAAAACGCGTGAAGAAATAAAGGCTTTGGGTGTTGTTGAATTTATAAACAAACCAATTACCCCGGATAAGCTTGAAATCATAATCAATTTTATAAGAGGAATTGAAAATGCTTAACGAACAGCAAAGCGATTTATTAAAGGAATATGTAAATGTTTTTACCGGCAAGGCGGCAAGCATGCTGTCTGAAATGGCAAACCAAAAGATTCTGCTTCGTGTTCCGGAAGTGGAGGTCTTGCATATGGCTCAGGACGGGGTGGATGCCTTGAAGAAAATTTCGCTTTTCAGCGAAGGGCATATAGTTTCGTCGGTAATGAATTTCGGACATGATTTTTCTGGCAGGGCGCTTTTGATTTTTCCGGCGGAGAAAGCAAAAAACCTTGTGGATGCATGCCTTGGCGACGGAAACGGAGAAGATGCCTCCGCGGTTTCGCTTGAAGATACGGATTTTGATGTGCTTAAAGAAATAAGCAATGTGCTGCTTAATTCAATAATCGGCGAGTTTGCAAATATGCTTGGCGTAAAGCTTGAATTTACGCTGCCTGATGTGGAGCTTATTTTTGTATCTGAATTCGAACAGAAAATGTATCTTAAAAACAATAATATTTATATTTTGATGCTTTATACGGTATTTACTCTTGCAGAAACAAAGGTGGACGGAGTGGTGGTAATTGCCTTGGGCATGGATTCGCTGAATATGCTTGTTGCAAAGCTTGATGAGGTTTTGGGTGAGGCAAATGGATAATTTAACTCTTGACATCATAAACAAGCTTTCGGTGGGGATAATCCTTGCCGATTGCAAGGAAAGGATTGTCATTTGGAACCATTGGATGGAAAAAAAGACGGGGAAAAAATCCGGAGAAATTAAAGGTATGCTTCTTTCCGAAGCATGTCCGAAATTTTCAGAGGGGAAATACAAAAAAATAATCCAAAGCGTCCTTAAAACAAGGCAGGGAAGATTCCTTTCGGGAGCTATACACGGAAATTTTCTTGATTTTTATATGGAATCGCAAAACGGAGAAAAAAGTTTGCAGAATGTGCAGGTTGAGCATGTGCTTGACCATGGGCGCAGCTACGTTTTAATTCAGATTTCTGATGTAACCTGCCACTATAAAAGGGTTGACCATATGAGGACTCTTATGAAAAACCTTGAGTTGGAAAATGAGGAAATCCGCCAGGCAGAACTTGAAGCAAGGGAGCTTGCCGAAAAGGATGCACTTACGGGGCTGCCTAACAGGCTTTCGCTGATGAAGCTGCTTGAAGGCAAAATCAAAGCGCATGAAGCAGGTGACCCATGTTTTGCGGTTGCTTATCTTGACATAGACAATTTTAAGTACATAAATGATACTTATGGGCATATAGGAGGCGACGACCTCTTGGTTTTGACGGCAAAGAGGCTTTCGGCGGCAGTCAGGGCTTCCGATTTTGTTTCAAGGCTTGCAGGGGATGAATTTGTGCTTGTTTTTGACAACATCCGCTCGAAGAATGAGATTTTTCAGGTTGCGGCAAGGATTCTTGCCCAGTTTTCGGAGCCTTTTGAGATTGACGGGGAGTCTTTTTCGGTTACATGCAGCTTTGGAATAAGCGTTTTCCCGCTCGATGGAAGAGATCCGACAACGCTTATAGACAAGGCGGATGTAGCTCTTTACAGGGTGAAAAAAGATAAAAAGGCGGGCTTTCAGTTTTATTCAAAGCTGGAATGCAGCCATTGAAAATAAAAAACCGGAGCTGTTTTTGGCTCCGGTTTTTTCAGTTGATGAAGACTACCTCCAAACATCTTCACCGAGGGAATTTATAAATGCGCTGAGCTCTTTTGCCATTTCTTCGGCTTCGGGGATTCTTAAATGCCCGGGAGTGCCGCTGCCGTTTCTTTTGTAAAGGAAATGATATACTTTTGGGTCGCAGAGTTCGTTCTTGGCTTCTTCAATGCAGTCGTCCCAGCCCTTGTCATGGAAAAGCAGGGTTGTTTGCAGTATGATTGCCGCTTTGGGATATTTTTCCCTCAAAGAACGTACTAATTTTTTATAGCTTTCTTTCCAAGTCTTGCGCTTTTCCATGTCGGTGTTTATGTAATTTTCGGGATGCGCATCATTTTGCCCGATTGCTATTATTACCACATGGGGAGTGTAAAGTGAAAAATCCCAGCTTTTAAGTTCGCCCAGATTGGGATTGTACTGGATTTTGTCATATGCGGAAAGCATTCCTGTCGGAAAATATCCCGTGCCGTCAAGCAGAGCTATCCCGCCTTGGGCGATGTTGTGTATTTCGGCGTCCAGCATTCTTGCGGTCATCATGGAATAGGAGTACCACGAATTTGAAAATTCTCCGGTATGTTCGGGGTCTGATTTGCCGACAAAATCAATAGCTTCGCTCACTTCGCCTGCCGAAACGGAATCGCCATAGCACTCAATCCGCCTTTGCGGCTTTGGGGGAGGCGGCAGGAGTTCCCCATCCTCATCAAGCACAAGCCCTAAAAAATCAAAGTAATGGCAGCCGTCCATTCTTTTGAAAATGGTAAGGCTGTGGGATTTGTTTTCGAGATTTTGCACTATGGGAATAAAGATAGCTTCATCGTTTTTTGGGATTTCTATTTTTTCATCCCTTTCCCCGTCAATGATAAAACCAAGGAAATTTCTCCACCAGTTGTGCTTGTTCCTTATGATTATTCCTGCGGATGTTCCTGTGAAATTTATGCTGATGCTGCTGCCGGGAAATACAAAAACCGGAGAGAGCGGCTCTGAAAAGTCAATCCTGCCGGAAAAGCTTATAAATTTGTGGTTTGGTGCGATAAATTTTTTGTTGCCAAGTCCGAAAGCTTTTAAATCCATAATAATTCCTCCTGTTATTTTGAAGCAAGGAAGCCAATGATGAAAAATTCCTTGCCGATGTCTTTTTTTGTAATTTTTATTTTAAATTCCTTTTCGGCTTCGGATGAGGCAATGCGCATGGTTTCGGCAAAATCTCCCCAGCCGTTTTCAAAAAAGCTGTTTGCCTCAAAAGCTTCGCCGTTGCATTCAATCAGGACTTTCCCGCTGTCTTCGGATATGCATTTTTTGAACATCAGGAATACGTGGCGCGCCCTTATTGAAATTTCCATGCAGGAGGTCTGCCCTTTGGGGCTTTTCCAGCCGTTGTAAAATCTTTGAAAGCCCTCATATGGCTCAAAGCCTTCAAGCTTTAATGGTGAAACTTCCTTTGAACTTAAAATTTCCCCATTTATGTATTCGTCACCATAAACAGGCAAGGGGAGCGCTTTTGACGGCGCCGGCGGGAATTCCGACGCAATGGCCCTGTCAAGGAATCTGCCGATAAGCATGGAGATAATTTTGTGGCCGAGGTCATTTGGATGCACCGTATCGGGCGAAACGTCTTTCCATGTTATGTTTCCTTTTTTGATTTCTCCTTGGATAAGGTCGCGGTAGCTGAGCATTGGCAGGTGATAATTTTTGCCTATGCTGATTTGCTGTTCCTGCACATTTGAACCGTCATCGCAGCTTGTGAAAAGCTCTATTAAGGCGGGAGGATTCGGTGAAAGCAAAAGGCGCCGTACAAGGCTTTCGTAAGCCTTGCAGTCAAGCATGGATGGCTTGTCGTTTACCGCAAATTCAACGAATACCACATCCGGAGAGTGCGAAAGGACATCTCTCCCCGCCCTGTGGACTCCTATGAGCGAGGTGGTCGCGCCGATTCCGGCGTTTATGTACTCAATTTCGGCATTGGGGAATTTTTCGCAAAACCAAAGATATGACAGGTACGCCCAGCAGTTTTTTTCGTTAGATGAACAAAAACCCTGCGTAATGGAGCCGCCGATAAATGCAACGAAAAGCTTATTTTTTTGTCTTGCTTTTTCAAATGCCTTTTTTAAGGAATAAAGATTGCCCATGCTGATTATTGCCGCATCAAGCTTTGCTTTGTCAAGGGAATCAATAAAATTTTGCAAGGATATCATCTCCGATATTTAAGTAAAAAATAATTAAATTGACAGCTTAATTTTACTTCATTATAGCAAAGCGGTGTATAAAAAGCAAGTGATATTGCAAAATTTACTTAAATAAGTTGATTTTTTAAGTTAAACGGTGTATTATTAAATAAGCAGTATTAAAAACGGAGATGGTGGCATGGCAAAAACGGTTAGGATGTCTGATATAGCTCAAAAATTAGGCGTGAGCAATGTTACGGTTTCAAAGGCGCTTGCCGATAAGGATGGGGTAAGCGCGGAGCTTAGGGAAAAAATAAAAAAACTTGCGCAGGAAATGGGATACCACCAAAACACTGCCGCAAGGTCGCTTAAAGGCGGATGCACATTTAACATAGGGATACTTGTGCCGGAAAAATTCGTGGTGCTAAGCAGCCATTCGTTTTATTGGGAGCTTTACCAAAAGCTTTGCAAGGCGCTTTCAAAGAGGGAATATTACGGGATTCTCGAAGTTCTTACAAAAAAGGATGAGGAAAACCTTGTCCTTCCGCGCATGATGCTTGACAGCAAGGTTGACGGGGTCATAGTGATTGGGCAGATTAAAAGCGAATATATAGGCGCATTGCTTAAATACGACAAAATACCGCTGATGTTCCTTGATTCCTATGATAAAAACTATAATTATGACGTGGTTTTATCGGACAATTTTTACGGGATGTACCAGCTTACCGATTATCTTGTCAAAACAGGGCACAAAAAAATCTTTTTTGTGGGGAATTACTATGCCACAAGCAGCATACAGGACCGTTTCCTCGGCTATATGAAAGGTCTTTTGGACAACCGCATTGAATTTGAAAAGGATTGGGTCATTTTTGACAGGGAAATAGGCGAGGCGCAAATAACATTTTCCCTGCCCAAAGAAATTCCCGATGCTTTTGCCTGCAACTGCGACGAAGTGGCGCATGTGGTTATAAAAACTTTGACGCAAAACGGATACAAGGTTCCGGAGGATGTCAGCGTTGTGGGATTCGACCATTTTCTTTCATCCGAGGCGCAAAGCCAAAGCGGATGGTATCAAATCACTACTTTTGATGTAAACATGAAGGAAATGGCGGAGCGTGCGGTGGATGTGCTTATAAAAAAGATAAACCATAAGGATATAAAGCAATCCCGCAGAACGGTTACGGGAAGCCTTATAATCGGCAATACCGTAAAAAAGAGAAAGTAAAAAAGCATCATAGGGAACAGCCCGCGAGGGCTGTTTTTTTGTTTAAAAATTACCTAACTTTTTTGCGCAAAGCACATAAATTTGCAAAACCCATTGACAAATTTGCACGGATGTAATATAATTTGAATAAAGTAAACGTTAACTTAAATTGATTAAAACAAAACGGAAAGAGGTAAAAATATGAGCAGAATTTTAGGGGAGAATCTCCCGAATATTCCATGGCAGGAAAAGCCGTCAGATTTTAAGGGGCCTATATGGAGATATTCCGAAAATCCGGTAATAGGAAGAAATCCGGTTGAGGGAGTTGCAAGGATTTTCAACAGCGCGGTCGTGCCCTATGAGGACGGATATGTGGGCGTTTTCCGCGGTGAAACCATAAACGGCAGACCGCATATTTATTTCGGAAAAAGCAAGGACGGAATACATTGGGATTTTGACAAGGAAAAGATTCCTTTTTACGATGAAGACGGAAAGCCTTATCAGCCTCTTTATGCATATGACCCGAGGCTTGTAAAGGTTGAGGATTACTACTACATAATCTGGTGCGGCGATTTTGGCGGCGCGGCAATAGGCATGGCAAGGACAAAGGACTTTAAGAGCTTTACAAGGCTTGAAAATCCGTTTTTGCCGTTCAACAGAAACGGCGTGCTTTTCCCGAGAAAGGTGAACGGAAAGTATATGCTCCTTTCACGTCCCAGCGACAGCGGGCATACTCCTTTTGGCGATGTGTTCCTCAGCCAAAGCCCGGATATGAAATACTGGGGAGAGCACAGGATTGTAATGCAAAAGGGAGGCAGCGGCTGGTGGCAGTCGGTTAAGATAGGCTGCGGCCCTGCTCCGATTGAAATTGACGAGGGATGGCTTATCTTCTACCATGGCGTTACGGGAACCTGCAACGGTTTTGTGTATTCAATGAGCGCTGCAATACTTGACAGGGATTGCCCGTCAAAGGTGCTTTACCGTGCGGGAAGCCTTATGCTCACTCCCGAGGAGTGGTATGAGGAAAGAGGATTTGTGCCCAATGTAGTATTCCCATGCGCGGCGCTTACAGATGCGGCAACGGGAAGGATTGCAATTTACTACGGCGCGGCGGATACTTATGTAGGCCTTGCGTTTACAACGGTTGACGAAACGGTTAAGTTCATAAAGGAACACAATGAGCTTGTTGGCCTTGACGGAACCGAGGGAAGGCTTTAATCAGCGCCTTGCGGCGATTTATTTCAAAACGGGATGGGTGAACCCTTTGAGGATGGGGCTTTCCTCATCCCTTTTTATTTGGAGGATTTTATTATGGGAGATTTGAAAACATTCAAAGCCGAGATAACATCGGAGCTTTACAGGATAATGTCTTTTTGGAACAATTTAAAAGATGAAGAAAACGGCGGCTTTTACGGCTATGTGAGTCAGGATTTGGAGGTAGACAAAAATGCCGAAAAGGGAGCAATACTGCACAGCAGGATAATGTGGTTTTATTCAAACGTGTATTTTGTTTTAAAGGAAAAATCGGCACTTTCATATGCAAAGCATGCTTATGAATTCTTTAAAAACCGCCTTTTGGACATGGAATTCGGCGGAGTGTATTGGATGGTTGACTTCAAGGGCAATCCGACCGACAATATGAAGCATACATACAATCAGGCCTTTGCAATATATGCGCTTTCGTCTTATTATCTTGCTTCCGGTGAAAAGGAGGCTTTGCAGCTTGCATATAAAATCTTTAATTTAATTGAAACAAAATGCACAGACAAGTATGGCTATATGGAGGCGTTCGACAGAAACTGGAAAGAAATCGAAAACGACAAGCTTTCCGAGGATGGATACATGGCAAGCAAGACAATGAACACGCTTTTGCATGTAATAGAAGCATATACCGAGCTTTACCGAACGGAAGAAAATCCTATGGTGGGTGCAAAGCTTAAAAAGGCGCTGCTTATGTGCGAAGAAAAGGTTTATGACAAAAATGAGCATATACTTGGCGTTTTCTTTGACAAGGAAATGAATTTAATATCCGACATTTACTCCTTTGGGCATGATATTGAAGCGGCATGGCTCTTGGACCTTGCCTGCAAGATGCTTGGGGATGACGAAGTTTCGGCAAAGATTTCATATATGCTTGATGAAATAGCCGAAATGGTAAAAAAGACTGCGTTTGACGGAAAGGCCCTCAACAACCAAAGACTGCGCGGAGAAGTGGATGCCACAAGGATATGGTGGGTTCAGGCGGAAAGCGTTGTGGGATTTTTAAACGCGTACCAGCGCACCGGGAACAAGGAATACCTGGATGCCGCTCTTTTGAATTGGGACTACATAAAGGAAAACATCTGCGATAAAAGAAAAAATTCGGAGTGGTTCTGGGCGGTTGATAAAAACGGCGTTCCCATAAGCGGAAAGCCGATAGTCGAGCCGTGGAAATGTCCGTACCACAATGGAAGAATGTGCATGGAGGTTATAAAGCGATATGAAAAACTTTAATTTTGAAAAAAAGGTTAAGGAGCAGACCGAAAGATACGAGGAGCTTATTGCAAGAAAAAACGAAAAGACGTCATTTTACAACGGGATTTACGACAGATATAAATATCCTGTGCTGACAAGGGAGCATGCTCCGCTTATTTGGAGGTATGATTTTAATCCACAGACAAATCCGTTCTTTATGGAAAGGCTTGGGATAAATGCGGTGATGAATTCCGGCGCAATTGAGCTTGACGGGAAATTTTACCTTGTGGCAAGGGTCGAGGGCAATGACAGGAAATCCTTTTTTGCCGTTGCTGAGAGCACAAGCCCTGTGGAGGGGTTCAGGTTCTGGGATTATCCGGTTGTATTGCCGGATACCGAAAAGGAAGAAACCAATGTTTACGATATGCGCCTTACAAAGCATGAGGACGGCTGGATATACGGACTTTTCTGCTCCGAGAGCAAGGACAAGTCAAATCCTGACCTTTCGGCGGCAACGGCGCAGTGCGGAATTGTCAGGACAAGGGATTTGAAAACGTGGGAGCGTCTTGCAAATCTTAAAACGAAATCTCCCCAACAGAGAAACGTTGTGCTGCATCCGGAGTTTGTAAACGGAAAATATGCTTTTTACACACGTCCTCAGGACGGATTCATAAGCGCCGGTTCCGGCGGGGGAATATGCTTCGGGCTTTCCGACGGCATTGAAAATGCCGCAATAGAACAGGAATGGCTTGTAAGCCCGCGCAGGTACCATACCATAACTGAAATCAAAAACGGAGCCGGCGCTCCTCCTATTAAAACCGAAAAGGGCTGGATTCACATTGCCCACGGAGTAAGGAATACCGCCGCAGGACTTAGGTATGTGCTTTATGTTTTTGTGACGGATTTAAATGACCCGTCAAAGGTAATTGCCGAACCGTCGGGAGTTTTCCTTGTTCCGCTTGGAAAGGAAAGGGTGGGGGATGTTTCAAACGTCGTATTCACCAATGGCGTCATAGCAAGGGAAAACGGCGAGGTTTACATTTACTATGCATCCTCTGATACAAGACTGCATGTTGCATCCACAACTGTCGAAAAGCTTGCGGATTATGCTTTCAACACTCCCTCCGACCCGCTTCGTTCGCCGGATTGCGTAAAGCAAAGGTGCGAGCTTATATCAAGGAATTTGGAATATTTAAAGTTAAAATAATTTATTCTGATATAAAAAATACATTGATTTTTTTCGTAGAACTGCTATAATTTTTTTAAAAAAGGTGGATTTGCTCCGCAAAAGGGGAGGCTATTAAATGTCTATAAAATTTGTTCCGGAAAGCGCATCGTTTCATTTGACGGCAAAGGATACTTCATATGTGATTTCAATAGTGGACGATGAAAAGTTTGTGGCTCATACTTATTTCGGCAAAAAAATACCCGATGAAAATGTAAATTATCTGCTCAGGCTTGGCAATTATTCTCTGCCGTCAAAAAACAACAGGGAGAGGGTGAATTTTTATAGTACTTTTCCTCAGGAATTTTCAACATCAGGCCTTGGCGATTTCAGGGAGCCATGCCTTATGGTTCGCGACAAAAACGGCAATTCCTGCTGCTCGCTCAATTACCGCGCGCATAAAATTTATGCGGGAAAGCCAAAGCTTGAAGGACTTCCATGCACTTTCGGCAGCGAAAGCGAATGTACGACCCTTGAGCTTGAATGTGAGGACAGCGTTCTTGGACTTGAAATAACGCTTTTATATACCGTTTTTGAAAATCTTGACGTTATTGCAAGGAGCGTTAAGGTGAAAAATTGTTCGGGCGACCCGATAGACCTTTTGAGGGTGCTTTCGGCTTGCGTTGATTTTGATGGCGCGGGATACGAAATGGTTACCCAGCATGGCGCATGGGCAAGGGAAAGGCATGTTCAAAGAAGGCCGGTGCTTTACGGAAAGGCAACTGTGGATTCAAGCCTTGGCAAATCCGGACATGAGCAAAATCCGTTTATGGCTCTTATGGCGCCCGGCGCAGGGGATGAAAACGGCGAGGTTTTCGGCTTCAATTTTGTTTATTCCGGCAATTTCTTTATGCAGGCGGAGCTTTCGCCAATAGATTTAACAAGGGTTGTAATGGGAATAAACCCGTATGACTTTTCTTGGAGGCTTGAACCGGGAGAAAGCTTTACAGCGCCGGAGGTTGTTATTGTTTACTCCGACAAGGGCCTTGACAAGATGACAAGCACATTCCACGACCTTTACAGGAACCATCTGATAAGGGGAGAATATAAGGACAAAAAGCGCCCGATACTTATAAACAACTGGGAAGCCACATATTTTAATTTTAATACCGAGAAACTGATTGATATTGCAAAAGAAGCATCAAAATCCGGCATAGAAATGCTTGTAATGGATGACGGCTGGTTTGGAAAGCGAAACGACGACAATTCCTCCCTTGGCGACTGGTTTGTAAACGAGGAAAAACTCAAGGGCGGGCTTAAATACCTTGTGGATGAGGTGAACAAGCTTGGCATGAAGTTCGGAATTTGGGTTGAGCCTGAAATGATTTCGCCGGATTCCGAGCTTTACCGCAAGCATCCTGACTGGTGCCTTAAAACTCCCGGCAGGGAGCCGTCCCTTGCAAGGAACCAGCTTGTGCTTGATTATTCACGGCAGGATGTAAGGGATTATATTTATGAAACCATGTGTTCATTGCTTTCAAGCGCAAATATAGAGTATGTCAAGTGGGATATGAACCGCCCGCTTACAAATATGGGCAGCGCATGCCTTCCAAAGGAAAGACAGGGCGAGCTTTACCACAGGCATGTGCTTGGACTTTATGAAATTCTTGAAAAGCTGACGGAGAAATTCCCGCATGTGCTCTTGGAGCATTGTTCCGGAGGCGGGGCGCGCTTTGACCCCGGAATGCTTTATTATTCGCCCCAGATTTGGTGTTCCGACGATACCGATGCAATAGAGCGCCTTGAAATCCAAAAGGGAACGGCGCTTGTTTATCCGGTTTCGACAATGGGAGCACATGTGAGCGATGTTCCGAACCATATTGTCGGCAGGTCGGCATCGTTTGATACAAGAGGAATAGTTGCGCTTTCGGGAACGTTTGGATATGAGCTTGATGTAACGAGAATCCCCAAAGAGGACAGGGAAAAAATTCCCGGACAGGTTGAAATGTACCACAAGTACAATAATCTTGTAAGGACGGGGGATTATTACCGCTTGACGCCTTTGTTCAAAAAGCTCCCGTACGAATGCTGGGGCTTTGTGGCAAAGGATAAATCCGAGGCTCTTGTTACTTATGTCTGCATAATGGGAGTGCCAAATATCCACAGCAGGAGAATCCGTCTTAAAGGCCTTGATGAAAATGCATTTTATAGAAACGAGGAAACCGGAGAGGTATTTTCCGGAGCTGTTCTCATGAATGCGGGCATAAACATTAACGTGAACCATGATTTTGAAGCAAAGCTTTTCCATTTTGCAAAGGTATAAAAAAAGCCTTTCCGCTTTTTGGCGGAAAGGCTTTCTTCTGCGTTTAGGGGGTCGAAGTTTGTGAAACACTGGTGTTTTCGTTTGTTGTGGTGCCGGTTGCGGCGGAAGTTGTCGTGGTTTCGGTCTGGGAAGAGCTGCGGTTTTGGGTGCCGCAAGCTGTAAAAAGAGCCAGCGAAAGGGCTATTCCCGCCGAAAATGCGGCAATTTTTTTCATTTTTGTTCCCTCCCGGATTTTAAGTCCTGATTTTTCAGGATAAGCTTATTGTTCCCTTTTTTAAAAGGACTATAAGCTCCAAAAAATTCATTGTCCTGCCGAATTATAAATCTTTTCGGCGAGGGAGGAATATTTTGGCGGGATTATATATCTTTCGCCGTAAATATAAAGCGAATAGCATGGCTCGTCTGTAAAAAAGCTTGGCTGTGCATGGGTTATAAGTTCCCTGGCTTCGGGAGTATTTTCAAGATAAGCCATTGAACCTTCCTCCGGATAAAAATAGGAATTTATTGTTGAGTACCAGTAATTTTTTCCGTTTAAATTTACTTTTGAATTTTCCGGGGATGCCAATGAAAAATCCTTGTTGTTAAATAAATCTGCGGTCATATCCAGCGCCGGAATTTTTATATTGTACTTTTTGAAAAGCAGAAGGGTATTTGAAAAATTTTCGTTCAAGGGAATTCTTATGCTTCCGACCTCCAAGAAAGCAATAAAATCCTTTGACGGGGCAAGATACTCGCTTTCGGGAATTTGGGATATATCCTCGGCAATTGCCTCAAAAAGTTCGTCGGCGTATTTTGAATTGACTTGCGTTGAATTCGTGTGCAGGCTGTTGTTAAGATATAAAAATTCTTTTTGATTGCTCATTTCACTGTAAGTTTTATAAGCATTCTTTAATGTTTGCAGGCATTTTTCCTTAAATTCCGGAGTTTTGTCGATGGATTTCAAAAGTATGGCGTCTTCAAGGCGCAAGCTGTATGTTCTTGAAAAGCTTGAACCGTTTTTAAGGTTGTATGTTATCTGCACATTTGAAAGGTTTGAGTATGGGTCCAATGAAGAACCGGAATTCTTTTCCTTTTTATATCTTTGAATTACAGAGGTATGCGCCTTGATTACTGATTCTATTGTTTGGGAATCAGAATAGGTCTGCATTTTATCGTTGTCAAAGATTCCAAAAAATCCGCCGTAATCCGTTTCCACCGAAGCGACGCTGTCTGCGCTTGGGATTTTGGTTACCGCGCCAAAACCGTCGGTTTGTTCAAAGAGCAGGGTAATTCCCACCACTGCCGCAATTGTTACGGCATATCTTATTGCGCTCATATAAAACTTTTTAAATCCGCGGTTTGTGATTACTTCAAAGAGAAGGTAAACTATTGCCGTAATTATAATAAGCGGGATAAGGTTGCTGTCAAAGCTTTCGAGAGTGAATATTGTGCCTATGCAAAAGGTTATTGAGGTGAGGATTATATAGTAAAAAAGCTTGTAGACAAAAGGCTTTGAAACCTGTTCCGCTTTTCTTTTCATATAAAGCACATATGCCGCGGCAAAGTAGATGACGGTTAAAATTGCAAATGGCGGGAGCCATTTTAGGTTAAATAAGGTGTTTCCGCCGTATTGCATATCTGAAAACATGCCCATAAGAGCGCCGATTGAGCTTGTTGCCCGTATTACTGGCATGATTTTTGGAGAGAGGTTTATGCCGTACAGATTTCCCATAAAGATATATCCGAAAACGGCAATGGTTGATGGTATGAGTATTTGAAGAAGTCCGGCATAGGAAATTGCCTCAAAAACGCTTCCGCAGCAGGTTATTGCCAAAATCGAAAGGATATAAAGCATCAGCATTATGAAAAAGCCGGAAACGATAAGAGTTAACAGGTTTGAGGTTATTTTTACATCGTAATAGTTCCATTTTGCAAAGAGCGATGAACCTATCGCATTTAAAATAAGGGAAATCACGCAGGAAACTATATACGGCGCAAGGTATATGAATGCTCCGGCAAGGAAATCGCTGAAAAACCTCTGCCTTGTGGTAATGGGGAGTGAAAGCGTCATATCGACAAGGGATTTTTTATAGAGATAATTAAAAACGTTCAAAGCAATGATTAGTCCCGCGCCGACGGCAATGCAAGTGCTTATTATGCCTATTGCAAAATAAAGCTGGTTATAGCTTGCAGAGCCGTATTTTTTGGACTTTGAAAGAAAAATAATTATATTGAAAAGATTGAGCGGCGCCGCGCAGATATGCAGCACCAAAAGCACAACCATGACCCTTAGGCTGCTTTTTACCTTGTATTTGAAATTAGTAAAGAAATTACTTGTCAATGCCTTGGCAGTCATAACCCAGTCCCTCCATTTCGTAAATAAAGATTTCCTCAAGGGTTAAAGGTATAATGTCAAGCACAAGGGGCTTTTTTTCTTTTAATTTTTCTTTAAGCTCCTCTTCGCCGCCCTTGGCTATAAGATAGGTTATGCTTGCGCTGCGTTCAAAATGGAGCACTTCAATATCGGAAAAATCCTCTTTGTTGTAATCAATGGCAAAAGCGGCCTGTATTTTGTGGATGTTGCCCTTTATGCTGTCAAGGTCGCGGCAGAACACTACTTTCCCGCGGTGCAAAAGCGCCGCGGTATCGCAAAGCTCGTTTATTTCCTTTAAATTGTGGCTGGAAATTATTACAGTAAGGCTTCTGTCAAGCATTGCATCAACAAGCATTCGCTTGACGATTATCCTCATTGTGGGGTCAAGCCCGTCAAAGGCCTCGTCCAAAAGCAGATAATCGGTTTGGCAGGAAAGTCCTATTATCACTATTGCCTGACGTTTCATGCCCTTTGAAAAAGTATCAATCCTCTTTTTAAGGGGAAGCTTTACCGTATTGCAGAGTTTATTAAAAATTTCCTCCGAAAATTTCGGATAAAAGCCTTTATAAAAGTCTTTAAGCTCCTCCAAAGTGAACTTTGAATATTGTATGGTTTCATCATTTATGAAAAAAACACGTTCTTTTACGGCAACATTGTCAAAAATATCTTCTCCGTCAATTTTTGCGCTGCCGCCGTCCTGCTTGTAAACTCCGGATAAAATCCTGAGCAGGCTTGATTTTCCCGCACCGTTTGAGCCAAGCAATCCGAATGCCGTTCCGTCCGGAACATCAAGGTCTATCCCGTCAAGCGCAGCAAAATCGTCAAATTTTTTAACAAGACCTCTCAGTTCAATCATTTAAATCCCCCGTTTCCATATCAAGTATTCTGGCGGAAAGCTCCTCCTTGGAAAAGCCGGCGTTTATGGCTTCCCTTGCGCACCTGTCAAAATCCGAAAGAGCTTTTTCCCTTGCGGCATTGCTGTTTATGTTGGATATAAAGCTTCCTCTTCCCGCCAAGGAATATATAAAGCCGTCATGTTCAAGCTGCTGGTATGCTTTTGAAACCGTGTTGGGGTTAACTCCTAAATCCTTTGCAAGAACCCTTACGCTTGGAAGCTGGTCGTGGGCCTTTAAAGTTTTGTTTATTATAAGCTCCACGATTTTTTTATAAAGCTGTTCATAAATAGGGGTTCGGCTCTGCAAATCCAAAATGAACAAAGCGCGGCCTCCTTTCGTTTACTGTGTACTAATTGTTATAGTACAGTTAGTATAACATGGATGCGATAAATTGTCAATAACCAATCTATAAAAAATAATTTGCAAAAAAGGGGAGTTTATTCGGGAAATTTGAAAAAGAAAGTATGATAAAAAGCTGCGGACATTAAAAAACATCCGCAGCTTAAAATTATTTCATGTAAATCATGTCCCAATATTCCAAAGACGGCACGGTGAATTTTACATATGTTCCGTTTTCATCTTTTCCTTTTTCAAAGGAAAGTTCACTGCTTTTGCAGTTGTTTGCATCAGGTGAGCAAAGATAAATTTTGCTTATTTCTTTATCTGTGTAAAAAGCAACTTTTAAATTTTCTGCTTTTGACGGGGCAGCTTTCTTGCCTTTTTCATCGCGCCATGTATTATCGGTTCCAAGCAGATTTATCAAATGAAGGATTTCGTATTCCCCATCTGTTCTTGAATATGTCCAAATGCTGTTTGAATTGCCGTTGCTGCTGCAATTATAACCTTCAATTTCCGTTTTGTTATTTGTGGTCTTTTGGCCGTCGCGGAGCAGATTTTCATATGCCACTTCAAAATCATACATTTTCTGCATTCTGTTTTTAAGGTCGTCATCCATTAAAACCTTATCATCGTTCGGATAATATTCCACATGCAAAATCTTATCGCCGTCGCCAAGCTCAAGCTTGCTCCCTCCGGCCGCACAAACGGCCGCGTTGCACAAAAGAACTCCCGGAGCGTTCATATATCCGTTTGTTTTGTAGTAGTTGATATAAGCCTTTACTACAAGCGATTTGCCTTTGCCGTCAAATGACTTCTCTTTGCTGTCTTCGTTTGAACGCTCTATTTCGCGGACGAGGGATTCATATGTATCGTAGGCCATTCCATTTCTGTCCTTATCCCACGGCCAGAATTCCGTATAAAGCACATCGGTTTTGCTTTTGTTTGCGTTTTCAATTCCTTGCGCTCCGACGGGATTAAAGGAGAGATATTTTTCTCCCAGGGCGTCCTTTGCGGCGTTTAAAAATTGTTCATAAGTATCTTTTACATAATAAATCGGAGTTCCATCTTCTTTGTATCCCAAAGGGCCTCCGTCGGCGGTGGTCATTTTGCCCCATTCGCCGATGGTATCACCATGCCATCCGTCAAAATCAAAAACGGTAAAAATTTTTAAAATTTCACTGAAAATATGCTCTTGCCATTCTTTGTTTAATGGATTTACAAAAAATAAATTCCCGTTGCCTGAAAGGGATAATCCCATATGTATAGTAAAATTTCCTTTGCCTCTTGAATTATCCTTTGCAAAATAAAGCTTCCAAGCGGCCGCTTTTGTGGGATTGCCGTTTTTGTCGGTAAAAAATGTATCCGTTCCGGCATAAATCATATCGTATGCCATGTTTACCATATTTTTTTCTTTTGCAAATTTAATGTAGTCGGCAATTGTTGTCCCGGAAATTTCTCTTCCGGACCAATCCTTCCATGTGCCGGGATTTTCTCTGGTAATTCCGTCTGCGATAGGCTGGTGGTGCAGGTACTGCCAATCGTAATATTCGATTGCGTTGATGTGGTATCTGTTCATTTGCTCAATTTGAGTCTGTTCGTCAATATCCTTATCGAAATGGCAAAGGTATCCGTACCTCGGGAATTTTATCCATGAGGAGGAAACATCTGCGCCTATCGTATCAAGGACTTTGCAGTCAGCGCCGGCGTTTGCAAGGCCTATTTCCAAAAGGTAGCCTGTAAAATCCTTGTCCGGGAGCTGCCATTCAAATTCCAGTTCACGTTCTTCATTGGCTTTTAAGTTTTGAACGGTTATGTCCTTTTCCTCAACGGTATTTTCCAAATGTGCCGCCTTAAAAGTCAGCTTGATATTTTTAATTTCTTTGTCAGAAGAATTAGTTATTTTGTATTTAAGCTTTAAAGAGTCTTTTGGGGAGTACATTGCTTTATCCGTTCCGATGATTTTTAATTGCAGATAAGCTTCGTTTGTTTTTTGAATCAGATTTTCGGTTTTTATCACTGCGCCTATTCCTCCTATGATTGCCGCAAGGATTATACATACGGCAATAATGATTTTTTTCTTTTTCATATGCTTACTCCTTAACTGAACCTACAACAATTCCGGTAATCAGATATTTTTGCAAAAACGGATAAATCATTAAAAGCGGGATTACCGCCACGACGATTTTTGCCGCATTAAGGTTTCTGTTTGAGAGTTCGGTTATGTTTGCCAATGATTGGCTGGTTTTTCCGGATTGAAGCATTTCTTGAATATCAACGCTCAATGATTGTATGTATGTCATTATCGGATAGTTTGCCGGTTTTTGAATATAAATGAGTCCGCTGTAAAAGTCGTTCCAGCTTCCGACAATGCTGAACAAGGAAATGGTTGCAAGGCAGGATTTTGAACATGGGACCAATATTTTTAAGAGTATCTGCAAAGGCCCCGCGCCGTCGATAATTGCCGCTTCCTCCAATGATTTCGGGTTTCCGAGGAAAAAGTTCATGAGCAGAATGACGTCAAAAATCGGAAGCGCCCCCGGCAGTATCAATGCCCAGATGGAATTTATAAGCCCTAAATTCTTCACCAAAATGTATGATGGAATCATGCCTCCGCTGAAAAGCATTGCAAAAATCAAAAGGTTCATATATATGTTTCTGCCCTTAAATTCTTTGCTGCTTTTGGTAAGCGGATAGGCCATTGGAACAATCAGTATTAAATTCAGCGCCAGAGCAATTGCAACACGTATGACGGAAATCATAAAAGAACGCCAAAACTGCGAATCGTCAAGTATTTTTTTATAGGCGGCCAAAGTAAAATCCACAGGCCAAAAATTTACGCGATTAGCGCTTACTGCCGCACTTTTGCTGAAAGATATGGCTACAACGTTCCAAAGAGGAAGAAAACAGCTAAGTCCCAGCAGCAATACTATCAGATAAATAATCGCAATGCGGATTTTTGCCTTAATGCTTTTGTTTTCTACCATACAGCATCCCTCCTTAAAAGATTTTTCTGTCCGTAAGTTTTTTTGCAAGCCAATTTGATGTCAAAAGAAGTATGGTTCCGACAAGCGACCTGCATAAACCTACCGCGGAACCAAAGCTGTACTGTCTGCCTACGAGGCCTATTCTGTAAACATAGGTGTCAAGCGTATCGCCTGTTTCGTAAACTATGGGCGAATAAAGATTGTATACCTGGTCAAATCCGGCGCTTAATATTCCGGTAAGACTCATGGCGGCCATTAGCGTAATTATCGGCAGCATTCCCGGCAAAGTAACATGCCAGACTCTTTTCCACCAAGAGGCCCCGTCAATTGCGGCAGCTTCGTGCAGTCCCGGGTCTATGGTGGTTATTGCAGCCAGATATACAATGGAGTTATATCCGAATTCTTTCCACACATCCGTAGTTATAAGCAGGGACTGGAAAGTTTTGTTGCTGCCAAGAAAATTTATTTTCTGCATGCCTATTGAAGCAATAAATTGATTTATCGGACCATCCAAGTTGAACATATTCATTACCACAGCCGCAAGAACCACCCATGAAAGGAAATGCGGCAGATATACTATTGTCTGAACGGTCTTTTTAAAAAATTTAAGTCGGATTTCATTGAGCAATATTGAAAAGGCAATTGCCATAAAAGTTCCAAGGAGTATTTTTCCGATGGAAATTATTAAAGTGTTTCTTATGACTTTTGCTATGTCGGGAAGCTGCACCATGTAAATAAAGTGCTTTAAGCCTACAAAATTTGAACCCCACAGGCCCTTTGAGGGGACAAAATCCTGAAAGGCCATTATAATTCCCACCATTGGGACGTAATTAAACAGTATCAGAAAAAACATACCGGGAAGCATCATCAAATGATATGAAACCTGGGAATGTATTGTCAGATTTTTTTTTGTTTGCAGCATAATAAGCCTCCGTTTCAAAGAAAACAGTCATACTTTTATTTGAAGCATGACTGTTTTCAGCCGCAATATAAAAAATTATTTTAATTGCTCTTCAATTTCGGATATGATTTGTTCGCCGCCCATTGAATTCCAGTCCTTTACAAACTGGTCGAATGCGGTGTCGGCATCCTCTGCGCCGGTGGCTATTTTAATGAAAATTTCTTCTTCCATCTTTTGAAGGTTTGCCCAGTTTGTTTTCATTGTTTGCGTCGTTGTCGGGAAAATAGGAGTTACCCAGTTAAGCTTGTTGTTTTCAGTAAGATTTTGAATGAGTTCAATGCCTTTCATCCTTGAATGATATTTTGACCAGTCAACTACTTCACAGCCTTCAGGATTAGCAAGATAATTTTTTACGTTTTGGATGACAGTGCGTGATTCGATTGTTCTTGCCTGTTCGGGTGAGATTTCGCCGTTTACGCCTTTTTCAATGTCTGAATAATCATCCAAAAGCGAAGTGGATTTGTTTATTTCTATGTTAAACGGTCTTGTGGAACCGTCAACGCCGTCTTCCTGATATTTTGCCACATCCGGATAATCTTGTTTAAGGGTTTTTGAATTTGTCATTTCATCATAGAATAAATTTACAATCTTAATGGCAGCTTCCGGATGCGCGTATTTTTTGCTTACTACAAAATATCCTGCGGTTGCGTTGTTGTGCTTGCAGTTTACTTTTCCATTTGCATCTTCAATAGCGTAAGCTTCAAAGGTTGCCTTGTTGTCCATTGAGCGGACGTTGTTAAGCAGCCAGTCTGGAATGTGCCAGCATCCGAATGTTATGCCCGTCTGTCCGTTTATTAAAAGCGCCGTTATGTCGTCCCATGTCCGTGTTCCAAGCTGCTGGTCTACAAGTCCGTTTTTAAACCATGCTGCGACCTGCTTTAAAGCGGTTTTTGTTTCCTGTGTTGTCGAACCGTATACGACTTTCCCATCTACATTCATCCATGTTTTCGGGAAAGCTCCTAATGCGTATGCAATTGTATTTATGCTGTATGTTCCATCCGGTTCACCTGCTGTTAGCCATGGAGCAAAAGCCATTCCGACAACACTTTGTGCGTTTCCGGGATTCTTTTGCATAAATTCCTTGGCTATTCCCTCCAATTCGGATATTGTAATGCATCCATTTTTGTCCTCATCAATTTTCATGCCAAGCTTTTTAATCCAATCGCTTCTTATCCATACTTCTCCTACGGCATCAACATTGGTTGCAGGTATGGCCATGATTTTTCCGTCAAAGGTGACATCGCCAAGAGCTCTTCCGTCATAGGAATCATATACCTGTTTAATATAATCGCTGGCATAAGTGTTGTAAGCATCGGTCAGGTCGGCAATCATGTCGTTTTCGTAAAGCTCCCGCAAGACATCCTTGCTTGAAACCTTCATCATATCGGGCATTTCGCCTGAGGACAATGCAAGCGATACCTGGGTGCTGTAATCATCGCCGTTGGCTTCAAATGCATCTTTAATCTTTATATTAAGTGCTTTTTTTAGCCAGCGGGTATAAGCATTATTTTCATAAGTATCTCCCTCAGGGAGTTTTGGATTTTGAGTAGTTTCCCTTCCGAGCGTAACAGTTATTTCATCCGCATACGGGCTTAAAGGCCCGTCAGCTTGTGCATTGCTGCTTTGAGAATCATTTTTTGACGATGTGGATGAGCCGGAACTGCTTTCAGAATTTTTTGACGAGCAAGCCGGCATTGTTGCGGCAAGAGCAAGCGCCGATATAAAAATCAAACCGCGCTTTAAATTTTTCATATAAACCTCCACCTTAATTATAAATTTTTATCGCAGGCTTTTGCTTAGCCTAACCACAGTATAATTTTTGTTTGGTGTAATGTAAACAAAAATTTTTCCTCATTTATAATATTTTTTCCCTTTCTTGTGCATGTTAATTGAATATTTTTTATAGAAATGTTATACTTGACTTAAAAGCAATGCAGAAAGGAGCATGAGTATGTATAAAATGCTGATAGCCGATGACGAACAAACCGAAAGAGATGTCATTTTGTTTTTGCTTAAAAAATATAATTTTGATTTTGATGTTTTTCAAGCTTCCAACGGCAAAGATGCAAATGAAATTTTAAACAGCACGCCCATAGATGTTCTTTTTACCGATATACAAATGCCCTTTTACAATGGAATGGAGCTTGCCCAGCAGGCAAGAAAGATAAATCCTGCCGTTGAGATTGTTTTTTTCAGCGGGCATGATGATTTTGAATATGTTAAAACGGCCCTCTCCATGCGCGCAATTAATTATATTTTAAAGCCTGTAAACCAGGAGGAATTTAAAAAATCAATTTCAGATATAATGGATGTAATTAAAATTAAAGAGGAAATAAAATCAGAATATACAAAACAGCATGTTTTTTTAAAATATCCCAATCAAAATTCATATGATGAAAATGAAATTTCTTCCCAAGAAAATTCAGATGTTTCCCATAAGCATGCTGTGCGCCTGCTGGAAAAATACATTCATGAGCATTATATGGAGGAATTGAGTCTTGACAAATTGGCCGGCGTTGTATTTTTAAGCCCGAAATATTTGAGCAGCATATTTATTCAAGTGACAGGAACAAACTTAAACAAGTACATAAAAAACGTGCGAATGGAAAAGGCAAAGGAACTTTTGACAAAAACGAACATGAAAATTTCCGACATATGCCAAAAGGTTGGGTATTCTTATGTTTCTTATTTTTGCAAAAGCTTTCAGGAGCATTTTGGCACAACCCCTGAAAAATATAGGCAGGATGGTGCAAAATGAGGCGGCTTAAAAATTTTTTTATCAATTTAAGCTTTCGCAAGAAGATTGCATTTATCAGTTTGTGCATAAGTTTTGTCCCCGTTTTTTTAATCGGAGTTTTTTCATATATGCAGACGCGGAACATTTTGCTTGAACATGAAAGTACCGTTTTAAAAGATTCACTTGAACAAAAAGCCATTGATTTGGACTATAAATTTAATTCGTACATAAATGCAATGAATTTTATCGTTTGGAATGAAAATATGCGTTCAAGTCTTTCGAAAACATATAAAAAGAATATTGAAATGTACATTGTTTATCGTGATGTAATAGACCCGCTGTTTTTGAATGTGCGTTCTTTAAATACGGCAATAAAATCGGTAACCGTTTATACGGACAATCCGATTTATCCTCATAATAATACTCTGCGGCCGATTTCAGATGTTTATAATTCAAAATGGTATAAATCGGCACGGGACAATACAGCTCCGTTTTTTGATTTTTCGGAAAAAAACGGCCGGATTTCATTGATTTGCCGTATGTATTATCAAAATTCAGTTTACAACAACATCATATATATGTCCATTGACAGTGAAGACCTTTTTTCATCGTTAAAAGAATTATCCAATCAGCCGTATGGGGTATTGATTTTAAACAATTCAAATGATGTCATTTTTCAATATAAAAATTTTTCAAATTCGGGAAATGGCGCAGATATAATAAAAGCTCCTGATAATGATTATTTGGTCAAAGAAACGGCCCTGTCATCAATCGGCGGCAAGATTTATTTTTATCGTCCGGTTAAGGATGTATCATCATCGGTCAACAAGATTGCCGCAACGGTAATAATAATTATGTTTTTTTGCCTTTTTGCGGTATCTTTATCAAGCATTGCGATGTCAAAGGTTTTGGTAAAGCCTTTGGAGGATTTGACAAAGAATATGCAAAGGATTGAGCAGGGGGATTTGTCAATAAAAGTAAGAAGAAATTCCCGCGATGAAATAGGCTGTTTAATCCAAACATTTGGCAGAATGGTTGAACGCTTGCAATATCTCATTGACGAGGTGTTAAAAAATAAAATTGCCAAGCAGGAATATGAAATAAAAGCTTTGCAGGCGCAGATAAACCCTCATTTTCTTTATAATTCGCTTTCGCTTATAAACGGCAAGGCAATTATTGCAGGACAGGAAGAAATTAGCCAGATAGCGCAGCTGTTGTCTTCTTTTTATCGCACAAGCTTGAATAAGGGCAAGGATTTGACCACTGTCAAAGATGAGCTTAAAAACATTATGTCCTACATTGAAATACAGCAAATAATGCATTCAAATTCGTTTGATGTTGTTTATGATATAGATGAAAATTTATCTTCCTTTAAGATGCTGAATTTTTTATTGCAGCCTTTGGTTGAAAATGCAATCATCCACGGAATTGATTGCAAAGAAAGCTCCGGCAGGGGTTTTTTAACGATATCCTGCCGCAAGGAAGGCGAATTTTTAATATTTAAAATAGCTGATAACGGCTGCGGAATGTCAGATGAAGAATGTAAAAACATTCTTTTTTCTGAAAGCAAGGGATATGGAATCAAAAATGTACATAAAAGGATACAGCTTTATTATGGCGATGAATATGGGCTTGATTATACAAGTTCCAAAGGACGAGGGACTTGTGTTGTTTTGACAATACCTGCGGAAGAATAATTATTACTGTCATCTTTTCCAAATTGTTACCGTTTTGTTATTTACTTTGACTGTGAAAGGTGTATAATAGATATTGCAGGAAAAATAAATTCCAGAATTTTTTAAAGGAGAGATTGCAATGAAGTTTTTAAAACTTGCGGCAATTCCGCTTGCCATTGTTTTTTCTGTTTCAGCAAGCTGGGTAAGCGCTTTTGCCGCTACAAGAATAACTACCGATACTATTGAAAAGAATAACGGCTCTGCCGGCCTTTCGCTTTCGGATTTGCAGGACCTTGCGTCAGATGCTTTCAGGGAAATAGGCTACAAGGTTTATGAGGATGATTTTAAGCTTAAAGAATCTAAAAGCAGCGCGCCTCTTGACAATGAAGATAATGAAACCGAAGACGATGAAGTTTATTATCTTGTTTTTGACAATGATGGAGAGGATATTCCTACAAAATCAGGGTATTCGACCAGCGTGGACAGACTGACTTATATTTATTATGTCGGCGATAAAAATGTGGTTACCAAAAACACGATAACCGTTGAGAATGGAGAAACCGGGCTTACTCTTTCGGCGCTTTGCAAGCTTGCGGAGGATGCTTTTGAAAAATATCATTATGTTGTTGACGACAGCGATTTCAGCCAGACAAGCGGTCCGACTCTTAGTTCCTCATCAAAAACCGCGGATGGCAATACCTATAAGCTTACTTGCAATAAAATTGCCGTAGAAAGCGGTTATACAACAACCGTTTCCCAATTGACTTATGTTTACAAGGTAGATACGATTGCCAGCGGGGTAAATGCTTTTGTTGAACGCCTTTACAAAAAGGCGCTTAGCCGTACTCCCGCAAGCTCAGAGGTTTCATACTGGGCCGGCCAGCTTACAAGCGGAAAATCAAGCGGCGCGCAGGTTGCATATGGCTTTGTTTTCAGCCAGGAATTTTTAAACAGAAACCTTTCCAATGAAGCCTTCATTGACACCCTCTATGCGACAATGTTTGACCGTTCTGCAGATTCCGCAGGAAAATCAAACTGGATGGGATATTTAAGTAATGGCCTTTCAAGGCAGTATGTGTTCAAGGGCTTTGTTGATTCAAGGGAGTTTAAAGACCTTTGCTCATCATTTGATATAACAAAAGGAACGATTTCACTTACTGAGGCAAGGGACCAGAATGTTGGCATAACAATGTTTGTTTACCGCTGCTACAACAAGGCGCTTAATAGAGAGCCTGATATAAACGGGCTTAATTACTGGTGCCAGCTTCTCCTCAATAAGAACCTAACTCCGGAGCAGGTTGCATCAAACTTCATGTTCTCGCAGGAAATGCTCAACAAGAACCTTTCCAACACAGATTTCGTTAAAATCCTTTACAGGGTTTTCCTCAACAGGGAATATGACCAGAACGGCCTTAACAGCTGGGTAAATCTTTTGAACAGCGGCGCTACAAGGCAGCAGGTTCTTGGAGGATTTTCAAGTTCTAAGGAATTCTCGCTCTTGCTTGCTTCTTATGGATTGGCATAATAAAGTATGAAATAAAATTCCATAAACCCTCCTCCAAAAAATTCACCCCCAAGTCAGAAATCTCAGACTTGGGGGTGAAAATTTTATTTTATTTTATTTTAAATGCTGAAACAAGGTCTTTTAAGATATGGGCTTGGCTTGAAAGCTCCTGACTTGTTGCGGCACTTTCCTGCGCGGTTGCGGAAGTCGTTTGAATCACAAGCGAAACCTGGTCTATCCCCTCGGTTATTTGCGAGATTGAAAGCGCTTGTGCATCGGAAGCATCCGCAATTTTTGTTATAAGCTCTGAGGATTGCTCCGTGCTTTCTATAATCGTGCGGAAAGTATCTGCGGTTTCGTTGGCGATTTTTGTTCCATGGCCCACAAGGTCTATCGTATTTTGGATGAGCACGGTAGTTTGCTTTGCGGCTTCGGCGGAACGGCTTGCAAGATTTCTAACCTCATCGGCAACGACCGCAAAGCCTTTTCCGGCTGCACCTGCACGCGCTGCTTCAACCGCTGCGTTAAGGGCAAGGATGTTTGTCTGGAACGCTATATCGTCAATGGTTTTAATGATTTTTTGTATTTCGGATGAAGCGTTGTTGATGTCCTCCATTGAAACAAGCATTTCTTCCATTTTCTTTCTGCCTTCTTCGACTTCTTTGGAGGATTGAGTTGAAATTTCCTTTGCATGGCTTGCAGCTTTTGCATTTTGGGCAACATTATCTGAAATTTCATTGATTGCGGCGGAAAGCTGTTCAACGGTGCTTGCCTGTTCGGTAGCCGCCTGAGAAAGCTGCATGGATGATTGGGAAATCTGTTCCGCGCGGCTCGAAAGAGTTTCAGCGGCAAGGTTTATATCCGACATCATTTTGTTGAGGGATGAAAGAATTTGGTCAAGCGCAGATTTTATTCCCACGAAATCTCCGCTGTATTCGCCCTCTGCCTCAACAGTCAAATCCCCTTGTGAAATGGAATTTAAAACCCTTGAAATTTCTCCGATATATCTTTGCAGTCCAAGCGCCGTTTCGGAAAGAGATGAAGCAATTCTGCCCATTTCATTGTTTGATTTCAAATCTATTGCTATTGCATCCGGATTTGAAATTCCTATTTCGCCGTTTTTAATATTTTCCGCAACGGCGACTATTTTATTGAACGGCTTTTTAATCATTGCATTGAGCGATATAATGACTAAAACCATAAGCAGAATTAAAAGCACTACCGCTATGGCTATGGATGAGATTGTGCCTATTGCAAGCCTTGTAGAAATGGAATCGATGTTTTTGCCTGCAAAAAGGGTAAACAATATTTCTCCATTGGCATCAAGCACAGGTTTGTATTTTGTTATGTAATTCTTGCCAAGTATTTCCGCCTTGCCGACGTATTCTTTCTTGCCTTCAATAACTTTTTTGGTCATTTCCGCATTAAGCTGTGTGCCGACTTTTCGCTCGCCATTTTCCATCAAGGTAGTATTTACTCTTGTATTTCCTAAGAAAATGGTATAATCTGCACCGGTTACATCTTTTATATTGTCAAGAAAAGAAGTTTTTGTCATGGAACAAAGAGATGTTATTGAACCTATTATCTGCCCCTGGCTTGTTACGGGTGCGCTGGACGCAACATAGATTTTGTTGTCGTTTGTTATTTCATAGCTTGTTGTTTTTGCTCCCGAGAGCGCCTGCTTTGTGCAGTCAAATCCCGAAAATGAAGCAGTTTCGTTGTCCGGAACTGCTATGATTATTTTTCCGGTTTCATCGGTAAAAAATACGGCGTCTGCGCCGGAGGTTTTTATAGCTTCGTTTGCTATTGATTTAAGGGCACTGGGCGTTTTATTTTTTACCGCATAAACAGTTGAAGTTTGACCGGCGTAAGTATCCGTTATGACGACAACGCTCCTGTTGAGGTTTGAAATTGCATTTTCAAGTCCCTGCATGGAAACCCTTGCATCTTCCTGAAACAAGTCCTGCATAGCCATGCTTGAATTTATGGACATTATTGAAATTATAAGTCCCACAATGACCACGAGGCATCCGACGGCAAATACACTTACGGTGGCCGAAAGTGATTTCAGCTTGGATTCCCCGCTGAGCCAGTAAAGACCTTTGAATTTAAATGAGGGGAATTTAAATTTGCGCATATTAGGTTTAACCTCCCGAAATAAAAATTATGTCGATTTTTATTATATAATAATGGGAGGTTATTCTTGTGAATATTCTGTAAACTTTGGAAAACGTTTAAACGCAAAGCAGGCGCTGAGTTTTTCTTTTGTTAATAACGCATAAAAATGTAATTTTTTTAAGAAAATCGTATTTAATTTTTGTGTCAAGGGCAGTACATAAGCCTTCCGCCGGAATAAAATCCTCCATCCGCAGCGCCGGATAATATTCTGAAATGGAAAGGGCCGCAGTCTTTGCGGCTGAAAAGGTTTCCTCCGTAATGCGGAAATCTTAATGCCAGTGCGCAGATTGCCCTGGTAGAATCGCAAAAATAAGTTGAAGAGCTGCCTGAGGCTCCGGCGGCAAGAAATCCGAGCTGGTTCGTAGCCTGAATTGCCGAAAGATATCCGCTGTATGCGCTGCCAAGCTCTCCGGCAACGGTGTAGCCGGAAGCGGTATTGTTGAAGTTCCCGTCGGCGACAGCAACGCTGCATGAGGATATGCCGCCGTTGCCGTCGGCGTTAAGCGCAAATCCGTCAATCAGGAGGGAAAATCCGCCCCAAAAATCCTCAAGCCCGCAGAATTTTACCGCTTCGCCTGCTGATTGCGAGCCGTAATTCATGCCCTTGCTGTTTGCGGCTCCGCTGAAAAAATCGTTAGAAGAGTTGCTGTTGCCTTCTCCGAGCGCGGTTTGTCCGTCAATGCTTTTAAACCTTACTGCAAAAAGCACTTGAAGCAGCATGAGCTTGTTCCATGAAAGCAGTTCATAGCCGCTTCCATTTGCTTGCGCAAGGGTCCGCAGTTCGCTTATGGATTTTGAATAAACGGGCATCAGCCCCGAAACACAGCGGAGCTTTCCGTCCAAAACGCTGGAAAGGTATGCCCCTATATAAAATTTTTCGCGCACACTTCCCTTATACCTCATTGCAAAGTCGGAAAATCCATCTCCGGGCCTGTTCGAGTATTTTATGTAATAATAATTTGCATCCTGCGAAAAACTGTACCATATCTTTGGGAATTCTATCATTACGTCCCCATCGGTGCCGTCAAGGATTGCATTATATCCTCCGGCGGTCTTGGAAAAATCGTTTGGATTGAGATAATAGCTTACCTTTCCGTTTTTAAGCACGCATGGCCTTATTTTGGAAAAGGGGAACCTGCTGTTCCAGCCGTTGTCGATAAAATTGCCGTTGTTTCCATAGGATGGAGAAAATCCGACGCTGTCATCGGTATAGGAAACCGAGGCAAACGGGTCGGGATTGGTTTTGGAAATTTTTATTCCATAAACAACCTTTTTTTCAGGCGCGCAAACTCCGCCCGCAATGGCGTAAATTTTCCGGTCAAGCAGCCTCATCAGTATCCCCCCACGACAACGGTATTGAAAAGTCCGTCATACCAAAGCCCAAGCGAGTATCTTTTGTTGGCGCAGGGATAGAATACTCCGTCGGTGACATCCTGCCCGAAGATTTTTGTGCCCTGCGGAAAAGAAACCGATGTTGCGGAGGACGGGCTTGTAAAGCATATGAATGCGCTGTAAAATTCGTTTGGAAAGCTTACCGACAGGGATGAAAGCGAACCGAAATGATATTCAGTATTGTCGGCAATCGTAATTGTTTTGGAGGTTGAGGTCAAATCGGTTACAATAACCGCTTTCCCGGAATCGCCCGTATCGCCTTTGTCGCCCTTGTCGCCTTTTGCGCCTTGAAGGCTTCCCGCGCTTTTCCATGAGCTTTGGATTGTATCCCAGTAATAATATTCTCCAAGCACCATAAATCCCCCGTCAAGGGAACTTCCGTTTGGATATGCAAGTGAAAGGGCATTAAGGCTGTCAAAGGTGCCAAGTATTTTAAGTCCGGTTCCGGCATCTCCTTTTTGCCCCTTTAAGGAGTTGAGAAAATCCTCCTCGCTGCCGGTGTTGCCTTTTGAAAGCCATATGTCGTAAGCGGATTTGCCTATGTAGGAGCGCGCCCTGTCAGCCTCTGCGGTTGCCCTTGCGGCAAGAGTCTGCATTTGAGCAAGCGCCTGCTCGATTAAATTCTGCGGCGGGGAGTATTCCCCTGTAAGGGAAGCTTTTACATAAATTTCGCTTGACGGAATTTTTATTATTCCTCCGTCGGACGATACGCCGACAAGCTCAAGCGAAAGAGTTCCCGCAACGGCGGTAAAATCGGAGGTTGCGCTCCATTTCAAAATGATGTCGTCCCCGTCGGCGGAGCTTTCAAGGAGCTGTTCGGCAATGGTGTTTTTTTCAGATGCCGCCCTCATTTTAAAACTGAATTTTGAAAGGTCGGTTTCGCCATATTTTTTTGGAAGCCTTATGTAAAAGGTATCCGCGCCGTTTTCGCCTTGAACAAGGGTATGCGCCGCAGGTTCGGCTATAAGCTTTTTGCCTATGACTTGAAGTTCCATATTTCATTTCCTTTCTTTTTAAAAAATAATCCCCTCATCAAAACGGCAAATGAGGGGAGGATTTGCACGAAACAGTGCAAATTATCTGTAAGTTATGAATTTGTTCAGCAAAAATTGCAGTCCGGCGGAAAGAATAAGGCACAAAAGCTTTAATGCGTAAAGATTCATCAGGTTTTTAAGCAAAAAAATCAAAAGCGTTGAAAGCGCCATTCCTGCAAGACAGATGGAAAGATAGAGCAAAAATCTCATAAAAAGCCGGTCGGTTTTTTTAAAGTTTAAAAATGTGTTCCCGAAAAAACTGAGCAAAAAGCCGGCGGCCTGTCCCAAAAGGCTTGAAAGTTCTGCGGCAAGCCCGAAATGCAGAAAAATCAGAAATACGGAATAATCAAGAACGGCGGCGGCTCCGCCTATGACCCCGTATAAAAAAAGCTCCCTTAACATTTTTTAATGATGTTTTGCCGAAAGCCTTTGCGGCAGGAGGACAAAAAGCGTTTTTGCATAGCTTGCCGCAAACGGTAGAAACCGCCTTTTGGATTTTCCAAGCATCCTTTTGTTGAACTGTATTGGAATTTCCTTTATTTTAAGCGTTGGCTTGTAAAGTTTTAATTTAAGCAGGATTTCTTCAAGAATATCGTAATTTTGACATTTTAAGACTATTTGTTTTATTTGATTTGTTCTATACATTCTGTAATTCGTGGAAACATCTCTTGCATCTATTCCCAAAAGAGAACGGTAAATAAAATTAAGCAGCTTTGACATGGCAACCGAAACTTTGGAGTCAAATGTTTTTCCGCCCTTGGCATAGCGGGAGCCTATTGCCACATCCGCCCCTGACATAAGCGCCTTGTGCAGTTTTGGAATGTACTCCGGACTGTGTGAGCCGTCGCCGTCAAGCATCAGGAGCTTGTCCATTGAGGCATGCCTTATTCCTGTTCGGATTGCCCCGCCGAAACCGGCCTCCTCTTGATTTAAATATTTTGCGCCGTTTTCATGGCAGATTGCCTTTGAATTGTCAATGCTCCTTATGCCGTCAACAACGATTATTTCATATTCTTCTCCGGTTTTTAAAAGCTCTTTTTTTATCTGCGGGAGCAGGTATTTTAAATTTTCCGCTTCTCCGTATGCGGGAATTACAGCGCTTATTCCCATTTTATCCCCTCATTTACGAATATTTTCGGAAATATTTTTCCCGTAAACGTAAATTATATAATCCTCAAAAACAAGGATTTTTCTGGGGATGCCAAGAGATTTTCTCATATTCTCCTCTGTTATTCCAAAATCGGCGTTTTTGTTTGAGGGATTTATTACGACAAAGCGGAAAGGTTCAGAGTACCATTCGTCCTTGCAGAACCATGAAAATTTTGAAAGGTTTCCGTTTTGAAATGTAACTGCACGAACCTTTACCTTGCCAAGGCTTGAAACGGTCGTATGGGAGGCGTCCCAAAAGGCGGAACAGCCGCTTTCAAGACCGTTTTGCAGCAAGAAATCAGCAAGCCTTTCTTGCGGGGTGCTTTTCTTATTAAAACTGTTCCAAGGAAAGATTGCCGCGATTAAAAAAAGTGTGGACATAAAGAATATTAATATTTTATTAAAAAAAGTTCTTTTTGTTGAAAAAAATCTTGCAATAAGAATTCCGCAGAGCATGGGAAATGCGCCCATGTAGCGCGCGCTGTAAATATCAACCGATATGTCCGTAAAAATAAAAACAAGGGATAAAAATAAAAATCCAAGGCTTAAAATAAGGGATATAGAGTCAAACTCCAGCCGATTTGCAAAGGAAATCAAATTTTTTATAATGATGTAAAGTGAAAAAAGCACCAAAATTGCTCTGAAAGCCGATATGAGAGTGGAAATCTCGGAAATCCTGCCGTTGAAAAAATATGCGTTTTGCATTTTTAAAAGGCATTTTAAATAAAGCAGGGTCTTTGAAATTATGCTTTCTTCGGAGATAAATCCCCTTGTGGAAATAAAGGAGTTTTTGTTTGTTCCGCCCATTAAAAATGCAAATTCGGCAAGCTTTCCCAAAATCGCCGCAAAGATGTCCCAAATGAGTATTTTCAAATAAATCTTTCGCTGATGGGGATAAAAAAACATCCCGTAAATGCTGAAAATAAGGATTGGCAGAATTCCAAAAATCAGGGCTATCGGGTCTCCCGCAAAGGCAATGGCAAGGAAAATGACGAACAGGACATGGTGTATTTGCTGTGCTTTTTGGGAGGAAATGATTTTTTGCATAAAAAACAAGGCAAAAAACACATATGAAAAAACCGGCGTATGCGCCCTTAAAACTTCGCAGGAGTAATAGCATGGGAATCCCCCCGCACAAAGCAGGACAAAAAGAGAAAGCGGGAAATTTTCCTTATCCTTGGGGAGAATCAGCAAAACGCAGGAAATGGAGAGGACAAAGTACATAAGTATAATTGCGGCAAAATAAGCGCTTTCTGAAACGCCGAAAAGCAAGGCCCCAAAGATGAAATACGGCAAATCGGTGGTGAAAAAGGTTATGCCGGTAAGGTTCCAGCCTTTTAAAAAAATGTTCCCGGAGAGAATATCGTTTGCTTCAAGCACAAGGTTTGCGTAGTCGGAGTCAATAGGCACATTAAGAAATGCCTTTGCAGAAAAAAAGAGAAAAAAGAAAAAAATAAAGGCGCAAAAAAAGGACGAAAGCATATAAAGGATATTCCTTTTCAAAGCTTCCATCCCCTTTTGAGCCTTTTGGGGATATTTTAAGCAATATAAGCAAATTTATTCTTTTTGTTCGGAAAATTTGGACATGAAGTTTATTGCAGCGTATCCTGCGCCAAGTGTGAGTATGCAAACGGGTATTTCCCATCCAAGCGGGAATCCGGGGAAAACATCTATAACCGAGCCGGCCACAAATCCTATTATTGCAAAATAAGTAACCTGCGGGAACTTGTTCATTGCCTTTTCCAGCAGGTTTGTGGTAAGGAAAACTCCAATGACGGTGCTGACTGCAAGCGAGCCGAGGAAAACAAGGTTCCCCATAGGATTTTCAAGCGCTTTCAGCATGGTCTGGTACATTCCAAGTATAAGAAGCATGTGCGAGGTGCTTATTCCGGGAAGTATCAGCGCAACGGCTATAATTATTCCGGTCAAAAGCTGCATAAGTACTGATTTTATTGAAAATCCCCCGCCGAAAGCAAAAATGTTTTCGGGTATGAATCCAAGTGAAAGCACAATTGCCGCTCCAAGCAGAAGCGCTGTGCCGCATCCGGCAAGACCTTTTAAATCTCCTTTTTTTACTCCGGATTGCTTTATCAAAAGGGGAATCCCTCCAAGTATCGCGCCAATGAAAAAGTACATCAACGGCAGCTCGAATTTTTGCATGGCATAATCAAGCAACCTTGCAAAAAGCAGAAATCCAAGTCCCGCGCCTATGCAAAACTGGGCGAGAAGGAAAAAGCTTCTTTTAAAATCCTTAAAAAAGTTGTTTATTGCGTGGATTAAATCTTTGTAAATTCCAAGGATAAGCGCCATTGTGCCGCCGCTTACCCCCGGAATGAGCATTGAAGAGCCGACAATAAGCCCTTTTATGGCATTAAAAAGCGCCGTTCTTTTTTTCATTTGCAATCTCCTCAACCATCCTGTACCCAACGCCGACTTCCGTCAGGATATATTTCGGCTCGGCGGGATTTTTTTCTATCTTGCGCCTTATATTCGCCATATTCACGCGCAGGATTTGATTGTCCTTTGAACCGAAAGGCCCCCAGATTTCATTGATTATAAAATCATATGTGAGCACGCGGCCGGAATATTTGGCAAGCAGGGTTATGATTTTATATTCGATTTGCGTAAGGTGCACATCTTCGCCGCATACGGTGACAATCCTCTTGTCGTAGTCTATCGACAAATCCCCGATGTTGTAAACGGAGCTGTTTTCATCGGAGCCAAGTGTTGTTTTCCGGTTGTGGCGTATTGCGCAGCGGATTCTTGCCAAAAGCTCCAAAGTGCTGAACGGCTTTGTTACATAATCGTCGGCCCCGCTGTCAAGGGCATTTGCCTTGTCGCGGTCGGAATTTCTTGCCGATACTATTATAATAGGGATGGAGGACCATTCCCTTACGGCCTTTAAAACCTCCATGCCGTCCATATCAGGAAGCCCGAGGTCAAGGAGCATGACATCCGGGCAATGCGAAGAAACCACCGTGAGAGCCTCCCTTCCGGTGGAAATTGTAAGCACACGGTAATCGTTTGATGTAAGCACCGTGGATAAAAAGCTTGCTGTGGTTTTGTCGTCATCAACAACAAGAATAGTAGTTTTGTTATTCATATTTATTCTCCTTTTGCGTGGTTTGTGGAGAACACCGCAAATACTTTATTAAAGCAATCAAAAATATTATATCATATTTATAAAAAAGATAAAGCAGTAAAATTGTAAACAAAACATTAATGAGCAAATAAGTTGGATTTTAATAAGTTGACAGGGAAAAATCTAAAAATTTATTTTTTATATTAACAAAGGGTAAAATATGATTGTTACCTCTTTTTAAAAAAAAGCTGATGTGGTATCATAAGTTCGTATGGGTTTTAAAATGTAAATTCTAAGTAAATTTTGTAAAACTATTAAGGGGAATTAAGGTATGACAATTACATTGCCTGAATTTTTGGGGCAGATAACAGGGAGCTTGCCGCTGTTTTTGACCGCCTTGCTCACTCTTGGGGTGATTTTGGTAAACGGCTGGACGGATGCTCCAAACGCGATAGCAACATGCATTTCAACGCGTTCGATGCACCCGCGCAGCGCAATACTTATGGCGGCGGTTTTCAACTTTTTCGGGGTTTTGGTGATGACGCTGCTTAACGCAACCGTTGCGCAAACGATTTATAGCATGGTTGATTTTGGAAGTGATACCCACGAAGCTACGGTGGCACTTTGCGCCGCGCTTTTTGCAATTGTTTCATGGGCGACGGCGGCTTGGATTTTCGGTATCCCAACCAGCGAGGGGCATGCGCTTATTGCAGGGCTTTCCGGAGCGGCAATTGCAATGAGAAACGGATTTGAAGGCATAAACGGCGGAGCTTGGATGAAGGTAATATATGGGCTTATCTTTTCGTCCGTTCTCGGATTTGCAATGGGATGGCTCTCTTCAAGGCTCATAACCGTGATATGCAGGAGCATTGACAGGAGAAAGACGGCAAAATTTTTTCAAGGCGGCCAGATTTTCGGCGCGGCGGCAATGGCATTTATGCACGGCGCGCAGGATGGACAGAAGTTCATGGGCGTTTTTATGCTGGGAATGTTTCTTGCTAAAGGGCAGAATGTTTCCACATTCAGGATACCGCTTTGGCTGATGCTGCTTTGTTCGGCGGTGATGGCGCTTGGCACTTCAATAGGCGGATACAGAATAATAAAAGCCGTCGGCATGAACATGGTAAGGCTTGAAAAATATCAAGGTTTTGCGGCTGATATGGCTGCGGCGGGATGCCTTTTGCTTTCGTCGCTGACGGGAATTCCGGTAAGCACAACGCATACAAAGACTACCGCAATTATGGGCGTCGGCGCTGAAAAAAGGGTTTCGTCCGTTGACTGGGGAATAGTTAAAGAGATGGTTTTTGCTTGGGTTATGACTTTTCCCGGCTGCGGAATTATAGGTTATCTTATGGCAAAATTGTTTATATGGCTTTTTTAAAAGGAATGTGAGGTTTTGAGTTATGGCAAGGAACAGCAATTACGATTATTTTAAGGCTTTTGCCCGCATGGTCGATTATTCATGCGAAGAGGCAAAATTTTTGCGCGATACAATAGCAAACTACAATCCGGACGAAATTGAGAAAAAAATAAAGGAAATCCATAAAATTGAACATGCGGCGGACCTTGACAAGCATGAAATGATGTCAAATCTTGCAAAGGAATTTATAACCCCAATTGACCGCGAGGATATAATGAACCTTGCGCAGGACCTTGATAATGTGACCGATGAGGTTGAGGATGTAATGCTCAGGCTTTATATGTTCAATATAACTTCCATAAGGGCGGAAGCGGTTGAATTTGCAAATCTTGTGGTAAAATGCTGCGAAGCGCTGAAAAAGGTGGCGGAGGAATTTAAGTTTTTCCGCAAATCAAATTCAATCAACAATTATATAGTTGAAGTCAATAAGCTTGAGGACGAAGGGGACAGGCTTTATGCCGAGGCGATGAGGAGGCTTTTCAGCGAATGTTCCGATACGCTTGAAATAATGAAGTGGAGGGAAACCTTTTCAAGGTTTGAAAACTGCTGCGATGCCTGCGAACACGTCTGCGACACAATAGAATGGGCTATACTTAAAAATTCATAATGAATAAAGCTTTTGGCCGTCCGAATCCGGACGGTTTTTTTGTCCCTGTAAAATAATGAAAAATTCACAAAAATTTTTAAATAGTTAAACTTAACAAGTTGGATATAAAAAAGTCCAATGTTTTTATAATGTGTAAATAAAAAATATTGACATTTTTAAGATTTGTGATATAATAATTATTATGCGAAGTGTAAAAATTTGTTATGAGAGGAGGGCGGGATGACGGAATGGGGAAACTGATATACCGCATGGAAACAGCAGTGGATGCGACAGGTTTTAAAGGTATTTACGACAGGCTTATTGAAGCGTATGCAGAGCTTGAAGCGCTTACAAACAGCATTCCCGGCGGGGTTGCCAAAGTTGATATTGACATAAAAAATGGGGAAATAATAATAAGGTATGCTTCGGATGGATTTTTTGAGCTTACGGGATATTCAAGGAACGAGTACATAGAGCTTATAAACCGAGGGGAACAGCTGATTTTCTTTGACGATATAGTAAAACTTTTTAAGAATATAAAGAAAAATCTTAAAGAGAAAAAAACTGCACATATGGAATACAGGATTCGCAAAAAAGACGGGAGCGAAGCTTGGATAATGGTGCAGGGCAGGGCAATAGAGGAAAAGGAGTCACGCTATACCGTAATGTGCATCTTTACGGATATAACGGAGATGAAGGAAACACAGCGCAGGCTTGAAATAGAGGAAGAAAGGTACAGAATCGTTTCGGACATAAGCAATGAGTACCTTTTTGAATATATAAACGAAACGGACACCATGGTGTACTCGGAAAAATATTGCAGACATTTCGGGCTTGAGGAAAAGATTGTCCCTGAGTATAAAAAATCCGTCGAAAAAAGAGAGATAATTTTAAAAGAGGATTGGCCGATTTTTCTTGACATATATGAAAACATGAGAAAGGGCAATTTGAGATATTCAAACAAATACAGGGTAAAAGAACTTGATGGTGAAATAAAATGGTATTCCATATGCTTTACGACAATTTTTGATAAAAACAATGTTCCTTTGAAATCTGTGGGGAAGATTGTAAATATAGACGACCAAATGAAGGAAACCGTTAAATTAAAGGAAAAAGCGCAGAGGGATTCGCTTACCAAGCTTTCAAACGCAAGGACGACAAGGAAAATGATTGAGCAGTACATAAAGGAAGATTATGATGCCTGCCACGCTTTTATAATGGTTGACATAGACAATTTCAAGAGCATAAATGATTGCTGCGGCCATCTTGCGGGAGATAATGTGCTTGTGCAGTTTGCTGAGGAGCTCCGCAAAGTATTCCGCTCAACAGATGTGCTCGGGCGGATAGGCGGGGATGAATTTCTTGTATTCCTAAGGGGAATACAGTCGGATTTCCTTGCGGAGGAAAAGGCTTCGGCAATCTGCGGGATTTTAAATTCCATACGTCTTCCCGGAAAAGAATCCGTAAAAGTAAGCGGCAGCGTGGGTATCTCAACATATCCTGCCGATGGACGTGATTACGAAACGCTTTTGAAAAAAGCGGACGAAGCCCTTTACGAAGCCAAAAGAAAAGGCAAAAACCGATATTGCAAATTTTACGACGGATTTTAATTTAATATTGTATAAAAAATGCCTTGCCTTGCGGCGGGCATTTTTGTTTTGGCATATTCTACTTAAAGCGGGAAGAGATTTTGTACATTTTTTATTATTAAAATTTTTAAAAAATATATTGTGTTTTTTTCCGAAATATGCTATAATTTGTCCGACAACGGGTAATATTGCGGAGGTGTGTTTATGCTTATTAAAAAAATGGGGAATTTAATTACTGCTTTTGTGGTTTTCTTTGCGGCTTTTGTTTTGCCTTTTGCGGGAATTCCTGCAAAAGCTGAAACTGCTGCGGCTATTTCAAGCGCGGATGCTCTTAAAAACATTTCAGGTTCGGGCAGCTATTATCTTGCTGCCGATATAACTCTTTCGGGGGAATGGACTCCGATTGCGGGTGAATTTGCAGGTACGCTTGACGGCAGGGGGCATGTTATAAAAAATCTTATAGTCGGTTCTTCAAGTAGTGTTTCAAGTGCTGGACTTTTTGCCAGCTTGGGAAGCAGCGCGGTTATAAAAAACCTTGGCTTTGATAAAGCAAATATAACCGGAACAAGCACAGCCGGTGTGATTGCTGGTTCGGCTAATAATGGCGCAAGAATTCAAAACTGCTATGCTATAAATTCGACGGTTAAGGAAAGTACCTCCCAAGTCAATGATGTTGACGCACTTATAGGCGGAGCTTTTAGTGGGACAATTAGTGGGACAATGGTTGCGTGCTATTATAATTCAACCACGGAAATTGCCAATAGTTTTAATGATGATAATCGTAATTTGGGTGAGCCTGTATTATGGAAAGATGGTGCTTCAAACCGCCCCACATTTGATTATATAACTCCTTTTGCTGCCGGAAGCGGCACTGCTGATGCTCCTTTTATAATTTCATCAGCATCTGATATGGCAAGTCTCGCTATTTTTGTAAATAATAATATGACATATGGTGCAAGTAAATATTATGCCGATGCCTGCTATAAATTGTCAAGCAACATAACGCTGACCTCATTTGTGCCGATAGGAACTGAAACTTATCCTTTTAAAGGTATTTTTAACGGCGACGGAAAGATTATAAGCGGCTCGGTTTCGGCAAATTCGGACGGATATTCCGGAATTTTTGCAAAAACTGATGGAGCAACAATAAAAAATCTTGGGGTTATGTCAACTGCATCCGGCTCAAAGGATGTAGGGGCAATTGTTGCACGTTCGATTGGTTCAACTTTGCTCGAAAAATGCTACTCCACAGGTGCGGTTTCAAGCTCAGGCGGAGTTAATTCCGGATATGGCGTCGGCGGGCTTATAGGAAGGGCGGAAGACAGCACAAAAGTTTCAAATTGCTATGGCAAAGGTTCAATAAATGGCGGACAGTACCGCGGAGGAATTATAGGCTATTCGAATTCCTCAACCATTGAAAACAGCTATACAACAAACCCGTACCTTTATGCCCCTGAATCAAACAGGGCAACCGTAACAAACAGCTATTATGCGGATTATGCAAACAGCGACTCAAACCATACAAGAACGCTTGCATATATGAAGAAGGCAAATTTTGCATATGAACTTAATGGCAGGAATGCATACGGGGCATTCGGAGCAGTACCGGGCGATACTCCTGTGCTTGTGGGAATAGGCGCCGGAGCAAATGTAACGTCCTCATTAAAGCAAATAAAAATTGTGCCTCCGACAAACGGAACATTGAAAGTTTACCTTAACAATGAGGAAGTTGTAAACGACGAATATGTTCCGTTGGGTTCAACCCTTATAGTTAAGGCAACTCCCGCAAACGGCTATTCGCTTACAGCGCTCAAAATCGGTGATACTAAAGTTTCAACTTCCGAAAACACTTCAATTACGGTTGACAGGGATATGCAGTTTTCTGCGGAATTCGGCGTTTATGAAACTTATACAATCAAGGTTGTAAAAAATGCCGGCGGAACAGTTACGCCATCCGACAGCACAATAAAAGTTAAAAAGGGCGAGCCGTTTACCTTTACCATTGTTCCTGATGTTGATTGCAGAGTTCAAAGCGTTACATATACGGGAAATACAATAACCGTTGATGACGATGAATACACGGTCGGCAATGTTACAAGGAACGAAACCCTTACAGTTAAATTTGTAAGTAAATCGGAAGGAATAAAAGAAACGGTTGTAAATGCTGACGGTGAGGTAATAATAACCGCAAAATCATATGATTCGCTGATAGACCTTCTTTATGACGGCAATGAGGGCAAGACTATAAAGGTTGACATGTCAAAATCCACAACACTTGACAAGAAAACCCTTGAAGCATTGAAAGGCCTTGACATTGACCTTTTGCTTGACATGAAGGATTATTCGTGGAGGATAAACGGCGAAAGCGTAAAATCCACTGACAGCGGTGTAAATCTTGGCGTGACAATGAATGCAAGCTCTATTGATTCAAAGTATATGTCAAAATTCAATGCTTTTAAGGACAGGCAGCCGTTTGACCTTAATTACAACGGTGCGTTCCCGTTTACAGGATATCTTACCTTTAAAGCTTCCGGAACAAATACCGTAGGCAAGTATGTGACGCTCTTTTACTTCAATGAAAGCACAAAAGCTTTTGAAACAATTGACAGCAAAAAGGTAAATGACGACGGAACGGTTACTTTCAGGTTCAAGCATGCAAGCAGTTATGTTGCGGTGACTGCGGACAGGCCGCTTACCACATCAGACCTTGCGGTTGGCGCAAGCTTTAAAGACAATGCAAAGCCGATAGTTATGAAAACAAGCGACATAATGTTTGCATCGGTGCTTCTGCTGGCTGTTGCGGCAGGTGGAGCGGGACTTTTCTTCTACATAAGAAAAGATGCTAAAACCAGGTAAAAATAAATAAAAATTGCCCGCCGGGAATTCCGGCGGGCAATTTTTAAAGCATTAAAGCAATTATTGTAAGAGGAAGAAGTATTAAAATGTTCAGTACAGTGAAGATAAGCAGATATTTCCCTGGTTTGGCCGATGGCTCCTTTATGTAAAGCTTGTAGGAGATGAGGCTTGCAAGCGAGGCGACAAGACTTCCAAGGCCGCCTATGTTTGTGCCGAGCAGCAAAGCCTTGCCGTTTGAGGTGAAGCCTGACAATAAAACTGCGGCGGGAACATTGCTTATAAATTGGCTGAGGATAATGCTCCATATAAGCTCATTGCCGGAAATCAGCGAGGATAATGCTGATTTTACCGCTGAGATTTGACTTAAATTCCCCACAAAAATAAAAAAGCAGACAAATGTGGCAAGAAGCCCATAATCAAGTTCCTTAAAAATCTTTTTGTCCGAAATGAAAATCCCCGCAATGACTATTGCAAGCAGGATAAAATGATTTAAAATATGGAATACCGAAAGCAGGCACATTGCAAAGAGAAAAATGGAGAGAAAAAGACGCTTTTTTGAGGAAATTTTCATTTTCTCCTTAAATTCGACATTGATGTTGTTGCCACGGATGAAAAGTGCTGATATAATTATAAGTATAAGCGATACGGCTGATATGGGAAGCGTGATTTTCATAAATTCCGGAATCCCCATGCTGTAAAAGGTGTAAAGATAAAGGTTTTGGGGATTCCCCACAGGGGTAAGCATGCTTCCGAGGTTTGCGGCAATGGTTTGCAGCGCCGTTACGGTTATGAGATGCTCCGTTTGTCCGGTAAGTTCAAGCACAAGGATTGAAAACGGAACAAAGGTTATAAGGGCAACATCGTTTGTTATCAGCATTGACGAAAAAAAGCAAAGCAGTATGAGCGAAAGACAAAGCCCTCTTGTATTGGATGCTCCGCTTACAAATTTTTGCGAAACCACCTCAAAAATCCCGATTTTTTGAAATCCCTTTACCACCGCCATAAGGCAGAACAAAAGGCAAAGTACTCTGAAATCTATGTACGAAAAGTATTTTGGCGATGGCGGGGAAAATGGCATTGTCCCTATGGCGGCAATAGCTGAAATGACCAGAACGGTTTCGGATTTTACAAAAGTTTTTATTTTATCCATAATAACAGCTCTTTCTTTTGTTGATTCAAACGATAATTATTATATCACATTTAAATTTAATTTTAAAGATAAGGCGGGAAGCGCTTTGGGAATTATAGAAATTAACAGACTTACGAAATCATACGGCGAGGGGAAGGGCGTTTTCGAACTTTCCCTTGAAGTGGAAAAAGGCGAGGTTTTTGGTTTCCTTGGGCCTAACGGGGCGGGTAAGACTACAACTATCAGGCTGCTGATGGGCTTTATTTCTCCGGATGGAGGGAAATGCTCCATAAACGGGCTTGACTGCCGCCGCCAAAGCGCCGAGATACAAAAGAGTTTAGGCTATCTTCCGGGGGAAATTTCATTTATGGATGAAATGACCGGAACGCAGTTTATTAAATTCATGGCCGGAATGCGCGGGATGAAAAGCTTTAAAAAGACTATTGAGCTGCTTGAAGCCTTTGAACTTGACCCAAAGGGCAGGATTAAAAAAATGTCAAAGGGCACAAAGCAAAAGCTTGGAATTGTCTGCGCTTTTATGCACGACCCTGAGGTGCTCCTGCTTGACGAGCCTACATCGGGACTTGACCCGCTTATGCAAAACCGTTTTGTGGAATTGATTTTATCCGAAAAAGAGCGCGGGAAAACAATATTCATGTCATCGCATATATTTGAAGAAATAGAAAAGACCTGCGGCAGGATTGGAATTATAAAAAACGGCAGGCTTTGCGCGGTTGAAGATGTGGAAAAGATAAAGGCTTCAAGGACAAAGTACTATAATGTGATTTTTGAAACCGAGGATGCGGCAAAGCTTTTTTCAAAAGAGCCGGTTGAAGTGGTATCTGTAAACAAAAATATAGTTGCAGTTGCGGTAAGCGGGGATATGACTCCGTTTATCTGGGCCATGTCAAAATATAAAATATCTTCAATTGAGTCTGTTCAGGCGGGGCTTGAAGATGTGTTCATGAGCTATTACGGTTCGGACAAAGGCGGCAAGCCTTTAAGGACGCTTTAAAATTTCGGCGGAGGTGGAGCATGTTTAACGGAACACTCTTTAAAAGAACTTTTTTGTCCGGATATAAAATACTGCTTGTATTTATTTGCGTAATGCTTATGTATTTTTTAATAATTGCCGGAATGTATGACCCGAAAACCAAGGAAAACATGGACAAGCTTATGGAAACTCTGCCGAAGGAAATGATGCTTGCCTTTGGGTTCAAGGATGCCGATTCTTCATTTGCCGGATTTTTGTCATCTTATTACTATGGCTTCATTGCAGTGGTTTTTCCGATGATTTACGGAATAATAACCGCAAACAGGCTTATTGCAAGGCTGGTTGACAGGGGGAGCATTGCTTATTTGCTGTCCACTCCCAACAAAAGAGTGAAAATTGTTCTGACACAAGCGCTGTTTTTGATTTTAAGCACGACGGGGATTTATATAATAGTTTTTGCGGCGGGATTTTTAGCGTCGGAAAAAATGTTTCCCGGTGAGCTTGATTTAAATGCGTTTTTAAGGCTGAATGTCGGGGCATTGCTTTTGCAGTTTGCAATCGGAGGGATTTCATTTTTTTCCTCTTGTGTTTTTAATGACACTAAAAATTCCTTGCTTTTTGGAGCAGGAATTCCTGTGGGATTTTACATAATAAAGATGCTTTCCGACGCGGGAGAAAAACTTGAGGGATTTAAATACTTCACGATTTTTTCGCTTTTTAATCCGCAAAAAATGGTTTCCGGCGAGGGGGCCGCTCTTTCGTTTGCGGTGCTTTTGGCATTTGCGGTTGTTTTTTATTCTGCAGGAATTTTGGTTTTCTGCAAAAAGGATTTGGCGGTGTGATTTTTAAAAGACGGCGGGAACGACAATGGTAAACGAAAGGATTACGGTTGTGCTTGGATTTGCCTTTGCCGCAAGCCTTATGTTTCTGCTTGCGGCATGGGATGCGCAAAGGGATTATAAAATTGCAAATGCGCGAATAAATTCCGTTGAGGCGCAAATGGAAAGCTTTAAAAACGGCGAAAATGCGTTTTTAAAAAAATATGACATAAACGAGCTTAAACGCGGATATTCACTTCCTGAAATTTCAGGTGGCAAGACTATGGTAAATGTGCCCATAATAAATCAGTATCCGGAACTACCAACCGGATGCGAAATAACTTCTGCGGCGGTTTTGCTGAATTATATAGGCTACAATGCGGACAAAGTATATTTAGAGGAGAATTTTTTGCCCAAAAGCGCGGAATTTTATGTTGACGCTTCGGGAAACAGGTTCGGGCCGGACCCAAACAGCGTTTTTATAGGCAACCCGAAAGGGAAGGGCCTTGGGTGTTATGCTCCGGTAATTGTGAATTCGCTCAACGCATTTTTCAGGTCGCAGGGTAGTGCCTGTTATGCGGTAAATGTTGCAAATGCCGACCAAAAAACCCTTGAAATTTTGCTTGACAACGGAATTCCCATAGAGGTTTGGGCGTCAAGGGAAATGCAGCCGTTTAAATATTCAGACGGCAATGAATGGCTTTTGAAAAGCGGGGAAAAATTCAAATGGCCAAGCAATTCCCATGCCCTTGTGCTTTGCGGCTATGACGAAATTTATTATTATTTTTCCGATTGCGATGGGAAAAAAGATATTCAAAAGTACGAAAAGGAAGTATTTTTAAAGCGCTGGGACCAGTTTGGAAGACAAGGGGTAATAATAAAAAGAAAATAGAGGGATTTGCTGTGAAGTACGAATGGATTGACGGATATCTTCTTTCTAAAAAAGGCGTAGAAAAAGATTTTAAAGAAGAGTGGGGATGTTTCAGGTACAGGATTTTTGACAAGATGTTTGCTTACGTTGGAGGCGACAAGTATGGAAAACCTATAATAACCATGAAAATTGAGCCGCTGTATGGGGATTTTTTAAAAAAAACAGTATAAAGATATCGTGCCGGGGTATTATGCAAATAAAACCCATTGGGTATCGCTTTATCTTGAAGGCAATGTTGATGATGAAACAGTAAGACAAATGCTGGATAATTCATACAAAACCCTTGTTTCTTCATTGCCTAAAAAATATCAGCGAGAATTAGAATGAAATTTTAAAATTTCGGTTGACATAGTATGATTTGTATGGTAAAATAATTAAGCCGCATACTGTCGGCTTTTTTTGAAGCGGCATTTTTTGCCCGCCGGACAGCAGCGAGTTTTTATGTAAAAGGCAGGTGCCATTATGTACGCAGTTATTGAAACAGGCGGAAAACAGTATCAGGTTAAGGAAGGCGACGTTGTTTTTGTTGAAAAGCTTGGCGCTGACGTTGATTCTACCGTGACTTTTGACAAGGTTGTGGTTGTCGGCGGAGAAGGCAAGATTTCAGTCGGAGCGCCTTATGTAAAGGGAGCTAAGGTTGAGGCAAAGGTTCTCAAAAACGGCAAGGCAAAGAAAATTACTGTTTTCACATACAAAGCCAAGAAAAACGAAAAGACAAAGCAGGGACACAGACAGCCCTATACACAGGTAAGAATAGAAGCTATCAAGGCATAATATGATTACGGCTGAATTTTTTAAAAAAGACGGAAAAATGCGGGGTTTTTTTGTAAGAGGCCACGCGGGCTATGCCGACAAGGGCGAAGATATAGTCTGCGCAAGCGTTTCTTCCGCGGTTCAGCTTTCGGCAAACCTTATTACCGAATGTTTTAAATCCAAGGCAAATGTTGAGGTGGAGGGCGACGGGATAAGGTTAAACCTTGACCCTTTGGATGGTGCGGATGCGGCTTCCAAGGTAATTGAAGGGCTTTTGCTCCATTTGGAACTGCTTTCGGACGATTTTAAAGGGACGATTAAAGTTATAATTTCGGAGGTGTAATTATGTTAAGAATATCAATGCAGTTTTTTGCTCATAAAAAGGGAGTAGGTTCTACAAAGAACGGACGTGATTCCGAGTCCAAAAGACTTGGCGTTAAGAGAGCCGACGGAGAATATGTTCTTGCCGGCAACATTCTTGTGCGCCAGAGGGGAACTCATATTCATCCCGGTGAAAACGTTGGACGCGGTTCCGATGACACGCTTTTTGCGCTTGTTTCCGGAAAGGTTAAGTTTGAAAGACTTGGCCGCGACCGCAAGAAAGTTTCCGTTTACGCGGAGGCTTAATTTCCGTTTTGGAATTTTTAATCCCGTTTAAGGGGTGTGGGGATTGTGCTCTCCTTTTTAAGGAAGGGCTTTTGCCCATCCCTTATTCGGGATTTTGTTTTTTAAATTAAAATAAATGTTTTTGGAGAAAATAAAGCAAAGGGGTGTTTGTTATGTTTGTGGACAAGGCAAAAATTAAAATCAAAGCCGGAAACGGCGGCGACGGAGCGGTTTCCTTCCACAGGGAAAAGTATATAGCGGCGGGAGGCCCCGACGGCGGCGACGGAGGCAAAGGCGGCGACGTTGTCTTTGTCTGCGACGACAACCTCTCAACGCTTGTGGATTTCAGATATAAGAAAAAATATTGTGCTGAAGATGGACAGTCCGGCGGCAGCAAAAACTGCACCGGCAAAAGTGGCGAGGACCTTGTTATAAAGGTGCCGAGGGGAACGCTTGTAAGGGATGCGGCTACGGGAAGGCTGATTGCCGATATTTCCTCAGACGAGCCTAAAATCATAGCAAAGGGCGGCAATGGAGGGAAGGGGAACGCAAGATTTGCATCCTCAACAAGGCAGATTCCAAGGTTTGCAAAGCCGGGACAGCCGGGTGAGGCGCTTGAAGTCTTTTTGGAGCTTAAGCTTCTTGCCGACGTGGGCCTTGTGGGATTCCCCAATGTGGGAAAATCCACGCTGATTTCTGTTGTCAGCGCCGCAAAACCAAAAATTGCAAATTATCATTTTACAACACTCAGCCCTGTTTTGGGGGTTGTAAAGATTGATGACGGAAAATCTTTTGTAATGGCGGATATTCCCGGACTTATTGAGGGAGCAAGCTCCGGAGCGGGCCTTGGGCATGAGTTTTTAAGGCATGTTGAAAGATGCCGGCTTATAGTCCATGTGGTGGATGTTTCCGGAAGCGAGGGCAGGGACCCCAAAGAGGATTTTGAAATCATAAACCGCGAGCTTAAAAATTTTAACGAGGAGATGGCAACGCGTCCGCAAATTGTTGCCGCGAATAAATGCGATATGGCAAGCGAAGAACAAATAGAGGAATTTAAAAAATTTATAAGCGAAAGAGGTTTGCCGTTTTTTGAAATATCAGCGGCTACAACAAAGGGCACAAGGCAGCTTGTGGATGAAATTTGGGAGCGGCTTGAGGAACTTCCGCCGATAAAGGCATTTGAGCCGGACCCCGTTCCTGTTGAAGAAAGCTTTGAGGGCAGGAAATTTGAAATTTCCGTGGAGAACGGAGTTTACTTTATTGAAGCGCCGTGGCTGGAAACAGTTTTGCGCGGAGTAAATATGGATGATTACGAATCGCTGCAATATTTCCAAAGAGTTCTGCGCGAAAGCGGGATTATTGCAAAGCTTGAGGAAATGGGAATAAACGAGGGCGATACGGTTGACATATTTGGCTTTGAATTTGATTATATGAGGTAACGGGGGCGGTTTTACGGAAACAACGCTTGAAAAAAGGCAGGCCGCGCTTTACAGTCCCCTGACGCTTGCATTTTTGGGAGATGCGGTTTACGAGCAATTTGTACGGGAAAGAATTGTGCTTTCGGCAAATATGCCGGTGGGCAGGCTGCACTCCGAGGCGGTTAAAAAAGTCAGAGCGGCTTTTCAGGCACGGGCGGCGGAAAAAATTTTGCCCTTGCTTTCTGAGGAAGAGATTGATATATTTAAAAGGGGTAGGAATGCAAGTGGAAACGCCGTGCCAAAGAGCTCCAATCCCGCCGAATACAGACGCGCCACGGGGCTGGAATGTCTTTTCGGGTATCTTCATCTGTGCGGGGAAAGGCAAAGGCTCTGCGAGCTTTTTGATTTAATTTGGGAAATAGAATAAATGAAAGGGCGATACGATGTCAGGTCATTCAAAATGGAACAATATTAAGCGCAAAAAGGAAGCGACCGATGCCGCAAAGGCAAAAATTTTTACGAAAATAGGACGTGAAATCACAGTTTGCGTAAAAGAGGGCGGAGCAGACCCGAATGTAAACGGAAAACTGCGTGACCTTATTGCAAAGGCAAAATCAAACAACGTGCCGAATGAAAATATTGAAAGGATAATTAAAAAGGCATCCGGCGAAGGGGATAAAAACAATTACGAAACCATCGTGTACGAGGGTTACGGTCCGAGCGGAGTTGCGGTCATTGTGGAATGTCTTACCGACAACAAAAACAGGACTGCCGCCGATGTAAGGCATTATTTTGACAAATTTGGCGGAAATCTTGGCACAACAGGCTGCGTGTCATTTATGTTCTCCGAAAAAGGGATAATTATCCTTGAAAACACCGGACTTGACGAGGATAAAGTCATGGAGGACTGCTTTGACCTTGGAGCGTCAGACTTCAATATTGACGAGGATGCGGTTGAAATAGTCTGCGAGCCATCGGATTTGAGAACCGTAAGGGAAGGGCTTGAAGCAAAGGGATATAAGATTGTTTCCGCTGAAGCTGAGCAGGTGCCTGCTACATACACCACTCTTACGGATGAGGATGCAATTAAAAAAATGAGGCTGCTCCTTGAACATCTTGAAGACAACGATGATGTACAGAATGTTTGGCACAACTGGGAAATGCCGGAGGATGAAGAATAATTTAACCGCCCCAGCAGGATTTTTTCATATCCTGCTGGGGCGGATTTTTTGTTGTCTATTTTATTTTGGAATGGGTAGGTACCTTCTTGGTAGTTAGTTTATAGTTATTAGTTGTTAGTTGTTATGATTTTACTTTTTCAGCGGGGGCTCTGCCCCCGCTTGGCATTTATAAAAATAATCAATTTGCTTATTCCCCCGGTGACTTTTTGTCCGGAGACGTTTAGAAGTTAGAAATTAGAGGTTAGAAGTTAGAAAAAGTCCCCCGCCTTAATAAGAAAAGATTTTCGGCTGGGAAAGTTATTAAGGCATACAATAGAAAAAGACCTGCTTTTCGTAGTAAAATTGGAGTAGCGAGCACCAAGGCGAAAAGCAGGTCATATTTTTGCAGCCGTTAGCCGCCGAGCAGGACGCAAGCGATAGCGTGGCGTCCGTTGCCGTTTTGCCTACTTTTCTTCGCTGGTGAAGAAAAGTAGGCAGGGGGGATTTAAAAACATAAATATATTTAAAAAGATAAGAAGGGGGGACGGAGTCCACCCCACTTAAAAAGTAAAATTACAAAAACTAACGTCTAACTTCTAACAACTAACTACTAAAAGGGCCAGAGTCCCCCTCATAGTTATTAGAAAATAGTAATTAGTTATTAGTAGATAACAAATCAAAATAAGACCTTTAATGTAAAAAAATCCAACTCTAACTTCTAATCTCTAATTTCTAACCTCTAAAGAATTCCTGCAATCTACAATCGCATGCGTCGGACAGGACTGTGCACAGATTCCGCAGCTTGTGCATTTGGAATAATCAATCTGCGCAAGGTTGTTGTTTACCTTTATAGCGCCTTCCGGACACTTGCGCTCGCATATTTTGCAGGCTATGCAGCCGACTTTGCAGATTTCTTTTGTGGTTTTGCCTACCGAAGTTGAGGAGCAGGCAACATCCACGAATTTTTTTATGCTCTTCATTGTGATTATTTTCTTTGGGCAGGCTTTTTCACAAAGCCCGCATCCGACACAAAGGGATTTATCCACCTTTGCAAGCCCGTCCTTTATGGAAATTGCTCCGTTTGGGCAAACGGAGGCGCAGTCGCCGAATCCAAGACAGCCATAGGCGCAGGATTCGCTTCCGCCGTAAAAGCGCTTTGCGGCGGCACATGAGGAAACTCCGTCAAAAGTGTATTTAGGCGATGTTGCATTGCAGTCGCCGTTGCAGTGTACGACCGCCACAAGCTGGTCAACCTCGGCGGCTTCAACGCCAAGGATTTCTGCAAGCTTTTCGGCAACAGCAGTGCCGCCTGCCTTGCATAGATTTGTCGGAGCTCCGTCAATTATGGCATTTGCGTAATCTCCGCAGCCGGAGTATCCGCATGCTCCGCAGTTTATCCCCGGAAGTGCCTCGTTTACTGCTTCAAGTTTTTCATCTGCCTTTACGGCAAAAATTTTTGAAGCGGCATAAAGCAAAGCTCCCGCAATAAGTCCCGCCCCCGCAAATATCAGCACGGGAAGAATATAGCTTTCAAAGACCATGTCAATTTTCCTTTCTTTATTTTCCGAAAATGCCTTCAATCAAGCCGGAAAATCCCATAAAGCTTACCGATACGATTGAAGCGGCAATCAGTGTGGATGGAACTCCCTTGAACGTTTCGGGGATGTCACAGGTTTCAAGCCTGCTTCTGACTCCCGAAAAGAGCAGGAGCGCCACAGTAAAGCCTATTCCTCCGCCGAGGGCATTGAAAATTGATTGGACAAATGTAAGATTATTGTTTATATTGAGCAAGGTTACTCCAAGTACGGCGCAGTTTGTGGTTATAAGCGGAAGATATACTCCAAGGGCCTTATAAAGCGCAGGCATTGTCTTTTTGAGGAAAATTTCAATAAGCTGCACAAAAAGAGCTATTATAAGGATAAAGGACATATTGCTCAAATAGCCAAGCTTTAACGGAAGAAGAATTCCCATGTAAAACGGATAAGTCACAAGCGTGGAGCAGACCATTACGAAAATAACCGCAATGCCCATGCCGATTGCACTTTCAAATTTTTTGGATACTCCAAGAAAAGGGCATATGCCCATAAATTTTGAAAGCACGAAATTGTCTATGATTATTGCGCTTAAAAGGATTGCAAGCAGTTCTTTCATTTATTTTCCCCTCCCTTTGCGCATGCTGTGCAAGATTCGGCATTCGGGCAGCCATGACAGCCAAGCTCCTTTGGCGGCTTTTTGCCGGCAATCTTGTTGACGGCAGCTATGATGCAGCCAAGCACGAAAAATCCTCCCGCGGGCATGATAAAGATTGTAAGCGGAGTCATGGGTATTTGCAGGCCCATCCAAGAGCCGGCGCCGAGGATTTCCCTTATTGAGCCCATTACAAAAAGTGCGCCGGTAAAGCCTATTCCCATGCCAAGTCCGTCAAGGATTGATGGAACGAGGCTGTTTTTGCTTGCAAAAACTTCCGCACGTCCAAGGATTATGCAGTTCACCGTTATAAGTTCAAGATAAAGTCCAAGCGCATCGTAAAGCGCCGGAAAATAACCCTTTAATATAAATCCTGTAAAGGTTACAAATCCCGCGATTATTACAATGAAGCAGGGAAGCCTTACCGCTTTGGGGATTACATTTTTAAGCAGGGATATTACAATGTTTGAGCAGACAAGCACGAATGTTGTCGCAAGGCCCATTCCTATGCCATTTTGGGCCATTGTTGTTATGGCAAGGGTGGGACACATTCCAAGCAGTCCCACAAGGGTTGGATTTTCCTTTATAAGCCCTTTTGTAAAATCGACCCAGTTTATTGGCGATTTTGCGGACTTTTCTTCCGCAGGAAGATTATTTTGAGTACTCATTTAAAGATTTCCTCCTTGCTGTTTTGATAGGTTTCAATGGCAAGCGCAATTGCTGCTTTCATGCCTTTGGAGGAGTATGTCGCTCCGGTTATCGTATCCGCCTTTTGCGCTTCGTCGGCGGAGGAAATTCCCTTAAACTGGTCAAGGAACGAGGAGTTTTTAACCTTTGTGCCAAGGCCGGGAGTTTCGCCTATGGAAAGAAAGCTTATTCCGGAAACCTTTCCCGAATTGTCAAAACCAACCACTATGTGAAGCCCGTTTTTGGAATATCCGTCCGCGGTGATTTCCACAGCGCAGGTTTTGTTTTCCTTGTCGGTTATTATTGAATTTACGCCTTCGGGGAGCGTTCCGCCGAACATTTCGTAATTGCCCTCGCCGATAACTTCTTCACATGCGGTGCGGAGCTTGTCGGTTATCACTCCGGTTGTATCGACATAGGTTATATTGTAGGCAAAAACCAAAAGCGCGCATACTATCGAGCATACAGCCATAAGCACGACAGGAGCCTTTATGGTTTCCCAAACTTTTTTTGCGTCAAAGCTTTTAGCCATTTTTGCGTGCCTCCTTTTTTGCTCCAAGCGGTTTTGTTTTTGTTAGCATATCTATATATGGTGTCAGAATGTTCATAAGCAATATTGAAAAAGAAACTCCCTCAGGATAGCTGCCGAATTGCCTTATGAGGAAAGTTATCGTTCCGCAGCCTATTCCGAAAATGATTTTGCCCTTATTGGTTACGGGGGTTGTTGCATAATCGGTTGCCATAAAGAAAGCTCCAATCATGGCCCCGCCGGAAAGGATTTGATAAAGCGGGTCAGCCCCTCCGATAAGGCTTAAAAGCGCAAGCGTTCCGAGGAACGAAACAGGAGTTGAAAGCGAAATTATTCCCGTGAATGCAAGATAAAGCCCGCCGATTAAAAGAGCAAGGGCACAGGTTTCGCCAAGGCATCCTCCGGTTGTGCCAAGAAAAAGGTCAAGGTAGGATGGCAGTTTTTCAATGGATGAGCTTAAAGGCGTTGGGGAAGTTGTAAGGTCGGCGGTTTTATACCAGAACGGCTTTACCCATGTGGTCATTTGCGTGGTGAAAGAAAGCATCAGTACAATTCTTCCCACAATGGCGGGATTTGCAAAATTTTGTCCAAGGCCGCCGAAAAGCTGCTTTACAATCACTATTGAAACAAACGAGCCTATTATCGCCATCCAAAAGGGGAGAGTCGGCGGGAGGTTCATTGCAAGCAGAATTCCCGTAACAACGGCGCTTAAATCGTAAATCGTGTTTGAGCGCCGCATGAGCTTTCTTGAAAGGTACTCAAATACCACGCATGAGGATGCGCAGAGCAAAATCAGGAGGATTGCCCTTACGCCGAATATTATGCCTGATGCAACTACGGCAGGCATTAGGGCTATAATTACTCTGAGCATGATTTTTTGGGTGGTCATTTCGCTCCTCTGGTGCGGGGATGCTGAAACAATAAGGTTTTGCAAAATACATCAGTCCTTTTTCTAATTTCTAACATCTAATTTCTAACTTCTAACTTTGCCAGCTGATTCTTTTCGGCAAGCGGGCGCTTTGCCGGACATACATATGTGCAGCATCCGCAGTTCATGCAAAGCTGTACTTTGAGCTCTTTCAAAGCGGCCAAATCCCTTCTGTCGAATGCCTTTTCAAGGGCCTCCGGCATAAGGTCAAGCGGGCAGGCTTTTATGCACCTGCCACAGCGTATGCAGGCAGTGGAGGATGGCAATTTTGCTTTTTTAAAGGCAAGTATGGCATTGTTCGTCTTTACAATCGGAGCCGATGTGTCATAAATGCAAAGCCCCATCATAGGCCCGCCGGCAAGGATTTTTTCGTAGTCCTGCGCCTTGGCGAAGGAAAGCACTTCCGAAATCGGAGTGCCTATCGGCACCTCAACACTGCAAGGTTTCTTTACGGCATCTCCGTCAACGGTAAGCCGCTTTGAAACGAGCGGCATTCCCGTTTTTGAATAGCGGAAAATGAATGCCGTCGTAGAAACATTCATTACGATTACTCCTTGGGCGGACGGAAGTTCGCCCTCTTTTACAATCCTTCCCGTTGCGGAATAAATAATCACCTTTTCGGCGCCCTGCGGATATTTTGAGGGGAGAGGAACAATTTCTATCTCCGGAATGGAGGAAGTCATTTTTTTAAGCTTTTCTATTGCCGCAGGCTTGTTGCTTTCTATGCAGATTTTTGTCTTGGGGATTTTTAAAAAATTCATGAGCATCCTTGCTCCGCCAATCACATCCGCGGGATTTTCCATAAGCTCCCTGTAATCGGCGGTTATATACGGTTCGCATTCCGCGCCGTTTATAATAAGCGTGTCTATGGGGGTTGTTTTTTCATCGAAATTCAGCTTTATATGAGTCGGGAATCCCGCGCCGCCAAGCCCGCAGGCTCCGCTCTGCCTTACGGCGGCAACAAGGCTTTCCTTGTCGTTTATTACGGGAGGGACAACTTCGGCAGACACAGTCTGCTTGCCGTCGGCTTCTATCACAAGCGCCTGGCAGGTCCCGCCGTTTGCGAGCAAATGCTCTTTTATCGCAACCACCGTGCCGGAAACGCTTGAATGTACCGGCGCGGACATAAATGCGCTTGAATCGCCAATCTTTTGCCCTACCGTGACTTTTTCTCCGATTGCCACAAGCGGGGAGCATTCGGCGCCCATGTTTTGCGACATGAGTATCGTCACTCTGTCCGGAAGCGGCAGCTTTACGGTTTTCATATCCTGCGTGTTTTTTAAATGCCGCAGGTGAATGCCGTTTAATCTCTTCATCTTTTGTCCTCCTTGGAAAAGCTTGATTTTATTTTTTGCATTGCCGGAAAAATTGTTTTCACGACAACAGCTGTGAAAAATCCGCAAAGAATCCCCGCAATCAGCAGTACGGGGAAATAAAACAGCGTGCCGATGCTTTGGGTAATTGCGGCGGCGGCAAGGAGTTGTCCGGTGTTGTGAAAAACAGCGCCGCCTATGCTTGCCATTGAAAGCGAGGCCTTCTTTTTAAATAGAAAAAACATTGCCAAAAAGGCAAGAATCCCGCCGCAAAAAGACATTATAAAAGCCGTTGTTCCCCTTGTCAAAAGGACAAAAACGGATTTTAAAACCGTTATTGAAAAAGCTGATGACGGACTTGCCAGCAAAAGCGCAAACATTACCGCTATGTTTGCAAGCCCTATCTTAACCCCAAGCGGCAGCACCGGGGCAAAAACATTGTCCAGCATGGAAAGAGCTATTGCAGCCGCCGCCAAAAGCCCGTCAAGGGCAACTTTTTTTGCCTTGCCCATTTATCCCACCACAAGGTCAATGCCTTTTTCCTTTCCTTTTATTTTGACCAGCATTTTTTCGGGCAGGCATGCTATTGTCTGGGCGGGGTTTGATATAAAGCCCGTGTGCACGCAAATTTTGTTGCGGCAGGGGGATTTTGCAACCCTTATTGCCCCGTCTTTTATTTCAAATTCAAAATCCTTGATATCGAAGATGCAGTCTTTTGAAAGGGAGATTTCCTTTTCCAGTTTTCCGTCAAAATAAATTTGTGCAACAGCGCCGGCAGAAAAATTTTTTTGCAGAAAAAGTCCTAAAATTCCCAAAATCACAATAAAAACAATGACAAAAATCTCATTTTTATTTACAAAAGGTATATTATTCATTTTGTTTTACCTAAAGTATACCCATTTTCTGGGTAAAGCTCAAAATTTATGCTGGGGGAAACGTAAATTTTTTTGTCATCGGTAACGGCAACGATGGAATAATCTTTTGCCGAAAGATGTTTTTTCAGCCCGTCTTTTCCCTCGATAAAAATAAGCGTAGAAAGAAAATCCGATTTGATTCCGCTGTCGCAAAGCACAGTGACGGAGGTAAGGCCGCTTTCAGCGGGATACCCTGTCGAAACATCAAAGATATGGCAATATTTTTTGCCGTTCACTTCAAAAAAGCGTTCATATCCTCCCGAAGTGGACAGGAATGTTTCTCCCGTCTTTATAACGCCGAGTGTTGAACCGCCGTCGGGATTTTTTATTTCGACCGAAAATTCGCTTCCGTCCGGCTTTTTACCGTATAAAAGCGATGAGCTCCCAAGTGATGCTATGGCACAGGAAACATTTGAATCTTCATAAATTTCTTTAAGCTTGTCGCAGGCATATCCCTTTGCGACCGCGCCTAAATCTATTTCCGTTCCGCTTTGCAGTGAAATTTCCTTTGTTTTTTCATTAAGGGAAATTTGTTCGTACCCTATTGTTTTAAGCGCTTTTAAAATTTCACTTTCCGACGGAACGCGCGGATTTTCGCTTGAAATTCCCCAAAGCCTTGTCAAAGCTCCCGATGAAATGTCAACGCTGCTTCCGTATTGTTTTGAAAATTTCAGAGAAAGGTCAATTATATTGAAAAGTTCATCGGATGCTTTGAAATTTCCGCTGCTTTTATTGAGCCTTGAAAGTTCTCCGTCCGAATACATGGAAAAGCGCTTATCAAAATCGGAAAGCAGGTCTTTGGTTTTTTGCGTACTGTCCTTGCCGCCCCAAATTTTAAAATCCGTATAGGTGTCCATTGCAAAGATTGCAAAGCTTTTTGGGGAAGTGCTGTCAAGGCGCAAAAAAATAAGCACAAAAAGCGCTATCGGGAGCAAAAAAAATAATTTTGTGAGATTTTTTTTAATATTCATTGTATTTCCTTCTGGATTATTTTTGCCACATAACATTTTACTCTTTATTTTCTAATAGTCAATAGGAAAATGGTTTTGTTAAATAATAAACTTTATTGTTAAACAAAAAACTAACGAAGTCCCGTAAAAACGGCAATGTCCGCGGCCTTTTTTAAGGTGCGGACATTTTAATTGACATATTATTTTTAAAAAGCATTGTTGAATGAAAAATTTTATAATGCCTGTATTTAATAAAAATGTTTATTTTTGAGGCAAAAAGTGCTATAATAATAACCAGGCTATTTTTGGGGATTGTTCAGCAGATGTATTTTTGCCTCGCTGTTCTTTATGAGGTTTAAGATTGATGACGAATACGCCGGGAATTCTTCTGAAAGGGATGCGGTTGTAATAAGCGGGGCATTTTCTTCTTTCACAAAATCTCCTGCCTGGGAAAGCTTTACGCCTTTTGCCGCAGCGGCAGCATTTGCCTCGCACATTGCCATTGCGGAGGCGGCGCAGCTTGATGCGCAAACTTCGGGAATGGTAAAGAAAAGCTGGTCATTCTCCGGATTGCTTGAATATGCAATCCTGAATATGCGGTAAATCGCAAGCATTAAAAACGATGAGCTTTCTTTTGTAAGCGTATCGCTTCCCGCTTTTTGCAGGATTGAAAACAGCACATTCACAGAGCTTATTATCAGCTTTTTGCTGAAAGATGACATTATCTCCGATGGGGAAAGCCTTTCTTTCTTTGAGCCGTCCGGTTCCGGAATGTCCTCATAGGAAATGGTTTTTCCGACGGGGTCGGGAGAACGTCCCAAAAGATAATCACAGGAAACATTGTAATAATCCGCTACTTTTACAAGAAAATCAAGCCCGCATTCCCTAACGCCTTTTTCATAGTGCGAGAGCAGGGCCTGCGAAACGCCCAAATCGGCGGCGGCCTGTTTTTGGCTTATTTTGCGCTCTTTTCTTAAAAGCGTTATAATTCTTGGAAAATCTGCGTTCACTTTGTCACCCCCGGCGCTTTGCGCAAGATTAACGTATTGTAAATTATAATACAATACCTACACTTTGTAAATAGCTTTTTCTCAAAAAAAGTCGATAAAAGTTATTTTGTTTTTTTGTTGATTTTTTATTAAATAATTAAAACAGGTCGAAAGGATTTAAATATTATGAGGGGATACAGACTCAGCATTATTAGACACGGTTCTACGGAATCCGCAAAGACGGGAGTTTATGCCGGAATCACCGATTTGCCTTTAAGCCCCGAGGGCAGGGCGGAGCTTGAAAAAAAGCGTTCAGAGATGGTTTATCCGAAGGTAAACAAGGTCTATTCAAGCCCGCTTTCAAGATGCATACAAAGCGCGGAAATTATTTTTCCGGATAGGGAGCTTATGGTCGTAGATGAGCTTAGGGAAATGAATTTCGGCGATTTTGAGGGCCTTAAAGCCGAAGACCTTTTGGGGCTTGAATCATATAAGGATTGGCTTAAAGGCGGAATGGACGCGGCTCCTCCAAACGGAGAGAGCATAAGGGAAATGATTTTGCGCTCATATAATGCCATTCAAAAAATTCTTTTTGACATGATGAGGGAGAATCTTACGCATTGCGGGGTGGTCACGCATTCCGGGATAATGATGAATATGCTTTCATGCTTTGGGCTTCCTAAGATGAAACCAATGGAATTTGCCTGCCCGCCCGGGGAAGGGTATGAAATCATCATCACAACCCAGCTCTGGCAAATGGGCGGAACGTTTGAGATACTTGGCAGGGTGCCTTATGAGGCGGGATTTGAAGAAGATTATGATTTTTAATGGGGTGGTCTTTTGGAAATAAAAAAGATAAAAAAGTATGCTCTTGACCTTTTGTACCAGAACTGGGCGCAGCCGGTAGCAATCATTTTAATAGTGCTTGTATTTTATATTTCATTTTCGTTTGGGCAATCCTCTTTTTTAAACTTTATGTTGTGGAAAGGGATTATACACAAAGAGGATATTTCATTATTTTCCGCAAATCCGTATGTTTTGTTTTCAAATGCTTTAAAATTGCTTGTCTGCTTTTTTATACTTACTCCGGTTTATATCGGGGCGATGTGGTGGTTTTTAAGGTATGCAAAAGGCGAAAAGAACAGCATAGGCATCATTTTTATTTGCTATGCAAATGCACGGATTTATTTTAAAACGCTTCTGCTTAAAGCTTCGGTGATTTTTTTAAGGATTTTGGCGGCATTTCCGGCATGCTTTTTCGGAGTTGTTTCGGCAAGACTTTTTGAAATAACCATGTTTAAAGACAGCGGGAACGGGCTTTATGCCGCGCTGGCGGTATGTTTTGCCCTGCTTGCGGTTTTGTCGGCGGTTTTCTTTGTTTTTGTTTATTTAAGATATGCCCTTGCCGAGTATATTTTTGTCACTGACCCTGATATGAAAATAAGCCGGATATTAAAGCTTTCGGCAAGCAAAATGAAGGGCAATGAGGAGATTTTTATAAAATTGTACCTTTCGTTTTTGTGGTGGGTGCCGTCAATGATACTTGTTTTTCCGGCATTTTTTGTAGTTCCTTATTATGCCATGGCGCATACGGTTACCGCAAGGACGCTTATTGAAGAAGAGAGTACTTACGGCCGTCCCGCTAAAAGGGCATTAAAATATGTTTAATTTGGAGGACAAAATGGATATCAACGCAGTTATTGCAGCAGAATTCAAATTAAGGCGCGAGCAGGTGGACAATACCGTTGCTCTTATTGACGACGGGAAAACAATCCCGTTCATAGCAAGGTATAGAAAAGAGCTTACAGGCTCCCTTGACGACCAGGTTTTAAGGGAGCTTTACGAAAGGCTTTTCTATTTAAGAAGCCTTGAAAAGAGAAAAGAGGAGGTGCGCGCGTCAATAGAGGGCCTTGGCGCGCTTACCGATGAAATTGTAAAGGCACTTGAAAATGCTTCAACCCTTGTTGAGGTAGAGGACATCTACCGTCCGTACAAGCCCAAAAGAAAAACAAGGGCAAGCGTTGCAAAAGAAAAGGGACTTGAGCCTTTGGCGGCGCTTATACTTTTGCAGGACCTTAAAACCGTTCCGGAAAAAGAAGCGGAAAAGTTTATAGATGAGGAAAAAGGCGTTGCCGATTCAAAAGAAGCTCTTGACGGGGCGCTTGACATAATTGCAGAGGAGATTTCGGACGATGCGGCTTTAAGAAAGCAAATCCGCGCTCTTTTCATGCAAAAAGGAACAGTCTGCACAAAGGCTGCGGATGAAAAGGCCGAAAGTGTGTACATGAATTATTACGATTATTCCGAACCGGTATCAAAGATTGCAAGCCATAGGGTACTTGCAATAGACAGGGGCGAAAAAGAGGAATTCCTTAAAGTTTCGGTTTCAGTTCCCGATGGCGAGGGAGAAAGGCTTGCGGTATCAAAATACGTTAAGAATTCCGGCGCTTGTGGGGAACTTGTAAAGCTTGCCGCCGAGGATGCCTATAAAAGGCTTATTTATCCTTCGGTTGAAAGGGAGGTGCGCACAGAACTTTCCACTAAGGCGGCCGAGCAGGCGATAAAGGTGTTTTCATCGAATTTAAGGCAGCTGCTTTTGCAGCCGCCGGTAAAGGGCATGGCCGTTTTGGGGCTGGACCCGGCTTACAGGACCGGATGCAAGATTGCCGTTGTGGATGAAACAGGAAAGGTTTTAGATACGGCGGTGGTTTACCCCACTCCTCCGCAAAATAAAATCGAGGAGGCAAAAAAGAAGCTGACCGAGCTTATCAAAAAGCATGGTGTTTCAGTTGTTGCGATAGGCAACGGCACTGCGTCAAGGGAAAGTGAAGCCTTTGTGGCAGGCCTTGCAAAGGAGATTCCCGGGCTTTCGTACATGGTGGTTTCCGAGGCGGGGGCGTCGGTTTATTCGGCGTCAAAGCTTGCGGCCGAGGAATTCCCGGAATACGACGTTTCGCTCAGAAGCGCGGTATCCATTGCAAGAAGGCTTTTGGACCCGCTTGCGGAGCTTGTAAAAATAGACCCCAAAGCAATCGGAGTCGGGCAGTACCAGCACGATATGCCGAAGGCAAGGCTTGACGAGGCGCTTTCGGGAGTGGTTGAGGATTGCGTGAACAGCGTCGGCGTGGACCTTAATACCGCATCGCATTCCCTGCTTTCATATGTTTCGGGAATAAATTCCGCAGTGGCAAAGAACATAGTCATGTACAGGGAGGAAAACGGGCCGTTCTCAAACAGGAAACAGCTCCTTAAAGTGCCTAAGCTTGGTGCAAAGGCATTTGAGCAGTGCGCGGGATTTTTAAGGATTCCCGGAGGGGAAAATCCGCTTGACAATACCGCGGTGCATCCCGAAAGCTATGATGCGGCAAAAAGGCTGATTGAAATGTGTTCGTTTACACTTGAGGATATTTCCGCCAAAAAAGCGGGAGAAATTGCCGAAAGGGCAAAGGGTGTGGGGCTTTCGCGCATAGCGGGCGAAACCGGAATAGGGCTCCCCACACTTGAGGATATAATAAAGGAAATCCAAAAGCCCGGCAGGGACCCGCGCGACGAACTTCCGCCGCCGCTTTTGAGGAGCGGGGACGTGATGGAGCTAAAAGACTTGAAGCCCGGCATGGAGCTTATGGGAACCGTGCGCAATATAGTTGATTTCGGCGCCTTTGTGGATATAGGGGTGCATGAGGACGGCTTGGTCCACATTTCACAGCTTGGGGAAAAGTATGTAAAACATCCGCTTGATGCGGTAAAGGTCGGACAAGTTGTAAAAGTCAGGGTGCTTGAAGTGGATGAAAAAAGAAAGCGCATTTCCCTCACCATGAGAGGGCTGAAATGAGGAAGATAACCTTTCTTGTCGGAGAGGATTTTTCCGGCAGAAGCGTTGAAGCTTTCCTTATGAAAGGCTGCGGGATTTCAAGGCGGCTGCTTTTGAAATTAAAGCGGACCGATATGGGCATCTTGAAAAACGGGGAGCATGCGCGTTCGGTAGATGTTGTAAAAGAGGGCGACAGGATTGAGATTTCCCTTGAAGACGAAAAGACGCTTGAAGCAAATCCCGCGCTTTGCGTTCCGGTTGTTTATGAGGATGAGGATGTAATTGTGTTTGACAAGCCTGCCGGAATGCCGGTGCATCCGTCGCACGGGCATCAGGGCGACACGCTTGGGAATTTCTTTGCCCATATATGCCCCGGGGTTTCTTTCAGGCCTGTAAATCGCCTTGACAGGGATACATCCGGACTTTGCGCGGCGGCAAAGAATGCCCATGCCGCAAAAATAATCGGGGAAAGCCTTGACAAGACCTATTTTGCCATTGTCTGCGGGGAGATATTTTCGTCGGGGGTTATAGATGCTCCAATAGCAAGGGAAAAGGATTCCATAATTTTAAGGCGGGTGGATTTTGAAAAAGGGCAGAGGGCAGTTACCCTTTATGAGCCGGTTTTAAGGAAAAACGGCTTTACCCTTTTAAAAATAAAGCTTGAAACAGGCAGGACTCATCAGATAAGGGTTCATTTTGCGCATATGGGTTTTCCTCTTGTCGGCGACGGAATGTACGGAGGGGATACTTCGCTGCTTAAAAGGCAGGCGCTGCATTGCGGAGAGGTTTCATTTTTGCATCCTGTTTCAGGGGAGGAATTGTCCTTTTCCTCGCCTTTGCCTGATGATATAAAATGGCTTGTTGATTCTGAATGATGAAAAAGGAGTTTTATTATGGAAAAAATAAAAAGCTTTCAGGTTGACCATACAAAATTTGGGGTTGGAATGTATATATCAAGGATTGACGGGGATATAGCGACCTATGACCTCAGAATGGTGAAGCCGAACGGAGGAGTTTACCTTTCAAGCCCTTCAATGCACACAATAGAGCATTTGCTTGCCACTTATGTAAGGAATTCAAGATTTGGGGCGAATATAGTTTACGCAGGGCCTATGGGCTGCCGTACGGGCTTTTATCTCCTTGTAAGGGGAATGGAGCATGAGGATGCAATATCCTTGGCAAGGGATGCCTTGAAATTTATTTCGCAGTATAATGATAAGATTCCGGGGCAATCGGAGGAAGAATGCGGCAATTATCTTGAGCATGACCTTGAAAGCGCAAGGAGGGATGTACTTCCTTTGCTTGAAAGATTGGAAAACTATACCGTCAAAATGCTTGACTATAATGTTTAAAATAACTAAAAACTTGTTAATATTTTTGTCAGGGCGCATAAAATTTTTTAACATTTTGCTTTTTGATTAAAAAGCGGTTGATTTTTTCTCCGTTTATTGTATAATGGTTACTGGTGTAACTGTTTTGTAATAAGTTGCATGCAATCTTAAAGCAAAGGAGATGTGATGATGTCGAGGACAGGTAAGCAGGAAGACAAAATGTCCGCGGGTTCGGAAATCAGAGTGGACCTGCTTGTCAGAGAGATGGAACGTAATTTTTCAAGGTTCATGACAAAACTTGGCGCACACATTGCACATCTTGCGTATTTTGGGGCAAGGAATGCCGCAAGAGCGGTTAAAAATTTCTTTGGCGCCGTAAGCAAAAAAGCTCAGCCTAAAACCGAAAAGGTAAAGGGCGGATTTGACAATATAAAAGAAAAAGTATTTGGTTATTTCAGAAAGACGGAGGATTATTTTTATTCCCTTTCAGACCGTTGCGGAGATGCGCTTGCAAATGAGGGGCGCGCCGAGGCGGCAAAGATTTTTATTAAAACCGTCGGAGGTTCGCTTTGGAATGCAAGGGGCGGACTGGTAACCGCATTTAACTGGATTGCCCCGGTAGTTTCAATTGTTTTCCTTGTAAGCGTGGTTTCCTATGCCACAAAGCTCAATTACGGCATAAGCGTTGAATGCAACGGCGAAAATATCGGAGTGATTTCAAAGGAAGCCGATTATGACGAGGCGGAAAAGGCGCTTCAGGAACGCATAACGTATGTTGAGGGCAACGAAAAGATTGTTTTGAAGCCTAAGCTTTCGGTGACGATAGTAAAGGATTCGTCTGAAATTATAGAGCCTGAGAAGCTTGTGGACAAAATGATTGTAAGTTCTGATGAGGAGCTTTCAAACGCCTACGGCATTTATGTAGACGGAAAGTTTTTGGGCGCAGTTGTTGACAGAAAGCCGGTTATGAATGCGCTTGCTTCAATTTTGGCAAAATATCAGTCGCCTGATGTGAAATCAATCAGTTTTCAAAAGACGGTTGAGTACAAGCAGGGGCTTTATCTTAAAACAAGCATAGTCAAGGCGGAAAACATAGTTTCCGTGCTGACTTCCAATACGCAGGCAGAGGCTTATTATACAATACAAAAGGGAGATACGCCTCTGATTATAGCCTCCAAGAACGGGCTTACACTGGCGCAGCTTAAAGTGCTTAATCCGACTATTGAGGATGAATGCCAGATAGGGCAAAAAGTTCTGCTGAACAAGCAGGAACCTTATATGCCGGTAAAAGTTGTAAAGAATGTGCAGTATACCGAAACATTGCAGCACGATACCGTCAAGGTTGAAAGCAACACAATGTACAAGGGAAATCAAAAGGTTCTCACAAAGGGCGAGGACGGAGAGGCTTATGTTACTGCCGAGGTCACTTATGTGAACGGCTATGAAGTCGGCAGGACGATAATAAGCTCTGTTATCACAAAAGAGCCTGTTACTGAAAAGATTGCAGTAGGAACCCTTACTCCAAAGCCGACGAGCGGTGCTAAAATATCCGGCAACGGCAAGTATGCATGGCCTGTTGCAGGCGGATATATAAGCGCTTACTTTGGCGACGGAAGAGGACATAAGGGTGTTGACATAGCGGCTTCCGCAGGGACATCGATTTTTGCAGCCGAAAGCGGAACGGTTATAATGTCCCAGTGGTATTACGGATACGGAAACTGCATAATGATAAGGAACAATGACGGCAATGTCACTGTTTACGGACACCAGAGCAAGCTTATTGCAACAGTAGGCCAAAAGGTTGAAAAAGGTCAGCTTATAGGACTTGTCGGAAGGACAGGACAGGCGACCGGAAACCATTTGCACTTTGAGGTTCGTGTAAACGGAAAATGCGTAAACCCAATGGGATATATAGGTTAAGGATTTAAAAAAAGCGGCTTTTCGGAGCCGCTTTTTTTGTTATGCCTATTGACAAAAGACTTGCGGTGGGTTATAATATATCTTTGTAAAGCGGAGAAACTTTACAATATATGCGGCTTGGGGTGTTTGCTGTGGGCAAGGATTTAAACGTCGCGCTTTTGCTTGATTTTTACGGCGAAATGCTGACCGAAAAACAACGGGATGCCGTGGACCTTTATTATAATGAGGATTTGTCGCTTGGCGAAATTGCCGAGAGCCAAAAAATTACCCGTCAGGGAGTGCGCGACAGCATAAAAAGGGCTGAAACCCAGCTTTATGAATTTGAAAGCAAGCTTGCCCTTGCCGAAAAATTTTTAAAATACAGCGAGATTTTGAAAGACATTGAAAATCTTGCAAAAGAAATTTACGATGAGAGTTCGACATACAACTATTCCCGCAAAATATCCGATAGCGCAAAGAAAATAATTGATTGCGTAAAGGAAAGCAGGGAAATAATATAAAGGAGCTAAAAGATGGCGTTTGAGGGACTTTCCGAAAAACTTAACAGCGTTTTCAAGCGCCTTAAAGGCAGGGGAAAACTTAGCGAGGCCGATGTAAAGGATGCTATGCGCGAAGTCAAGATGGCATTGCTTGAAGCGGATGTTAGCTTTAAAGTGGTGAAGGACTTTGTCGCAAAGGTTTCTGAAAGGGCGGTCGGGGAAGAAGTATTAAAAAGCCTTACCCCTGCCCAGCAGGTGATAAAGATTGTACATGAAGAACTGATTTCCCTTATGGGAAATTCAAATTCAAGGGTGAATATCCCGTCAAAACCGCCGTGCATAATAATGATGTGCGGACTTCAGGGTTCGGGAAAGACAACACATGCGGCTAAGCTTGCAAAGTATTTTAAAAATCAAGGCAAAAGACCGCTGCTTGTTGCGTGCGACGTTTACCGTCCGGCGGCTATAAACCAGCTTCAGGTTGTCGGCGAAAAGGCAGGAGTAAAGGTCTTTGAAATGGGACAGATAAATCCCGTGACGATTGCAAAGGAAGCTTTAAAGCACGCAAGGGATTACGGCAATGACATGGTGATACTTGATACCGCGGGAAGGCTTCATATAGACGAAAACCTCATGAACGAGCTTAAAAGCATTAAGGCTGAGGTTTCGCCGCATGAAATAATGCTTGTGGTGGACGCTATGACAGGACAGGATGCCGTTAATGTTGCAAAGGCTTTTGATGATGCGCTTGGAATAGACAGCGTGCTTATGTCAAAGCTTGATTCCGATACAAGGGGAGGCGCCGCGCTTTCGGTGCTTGCCGTTACGGGCAAACCGATTAAATTTGTGGGAATGGGCGAAAAGCTGGATGATTTCGAGCAGTTCCATCCCGAAAGAATGGCGTCAAGAATCCTTGGAATGGGCGACGTTTTGACATTGATTGAAAAGGCGCAGAGCAGCGTTGATGAAAAAGAGGCATTAAGGCTTGCTGAGAAGCTTAAAGAAAATTCATTTGACATGAACGACCTTTTGGAGCAAATGCGCCAGATTCGCAAAATGGGCTCATTGAAGCAAATCATAGGCATGCTGCCCGGAGTGGGCGATAAGCTTAAAGATGTTGATGTGGACGAAAGGCAGTTTGCAAGGATAGAGGCAATCATCCTTTCAATGACGAAAAAAGAACGCGAAAAGCCGTCAATAATAAATCCGCAGAGGAAAAAGAGGATTGCGGCGGGAAGCGGCACAAAGGTTGAGGACGTAAACAGGCTTTTAAGACAGCATGAGCAGATGCAGAAAATGATGAAGCAGCTTGGAGCCATGGGCAAAAAGGGCAAGGGCAGAAAATTCCCTCCCATGAATTTTCCGGGCGGGGGATTTCCGGGAATGCCGGGATTTTAAATTGATTTAATCCTTAATTGGTTTAAATAATAAAAATTATTGTGGAGGTGACAAAAATGGCAGTTAAAATCAGACTTAGGAGAATGGGTGCGAAAAAAGCTCCGTTTTATCGTATAGTTGTTGCTGATTCAAGATACCCCAGAGATGGAAGATTTATTGAGGAAATCGGCTACTACGATCCTACAAAGGAGCCTTCCGTTATAAATGTTGACGGTGAAAAGGCTAAGAAGTGGATCGCAAACGGCGCACAGCCTACTGAAACAGTTAAGCTCATTCTTAAAAAGCAGGGCGTGCTTTAATATCGTCCAAAGGGCTTTTTTCGGAAATCCTTCCGGAAAAAGCCCCTGCGCAAATGCAGAGATTTTTGCTTTTGCGCCGAATATAGCGTAAGGAGCTGTTTATAATGAAAGATTTGCTTGCAGCCATTGTCAGCGGCCTTGTTGAGGACAAGTCGGCCATTGAAATTACTGTGGACGAGCCGAACGCCGAGGGCATTGTCATATATCACCTGCATGTCGCCCCGAACGATATGGGACGTGTAATAGGAAAGCAGGGAAGGATTGCAAAAGCCATCAGAACCGTTATGCGCGCCGGTGCGGGCAGGAACAACCAAAAGGTAATGGTGGAGATAGAATAATTTTTTATGGCGAGTTAAATGTCCACTTACTTTTGTGGGCATTTTTTGTTTTTGGAGGATTTTGTATGAAAAAACAGTTTCTTGAAGCTGGGAAAATAGTTGCCGTGCAGGGACTTAAAGGCGAGATAAGAGCCGAAGTCTGGTGCGACAGTCCGGAATTTTTGTGCGCCTTTAAAAGTTTGTATTTTGACGGCGGCAGGGAAAAGCTTGAAATTGAAAGGTCAAGGCCGCATAAGGGCACTCTGGCGGTGATTAAGATAAAAGGCATTGACACTCCCGAAGATGCGGCTAAAATCAGGGGGAAAATCCTTTTTATAAATCGCGATGACGCAAAGCTTGACGAAAACAGCTACTTCATACAGGATTTGCTTGGGATGAAGGTTATGGACGCTGACAGCGGAGAGGATTACGGCGAAATTATCGAAGTGAGCGCAACGGGGGCAAATGATGTTTATCATATAAGAAAAGGCGAAAGGGTTGTGCTTGTTCCGGCAATTCCAGATGTGGTTGTGAAAACCGATGTGGATTCAGGCGAAATGCTCATACGCCCGCTGAAAGGACTTTTTGACGATGAGGATTGATATAGCAACGCTTTTTCCTGAAATGTGCGAAAGGGTGCTCTCCGAGAGCATTATAGGCAGGGCAAGGAAAAAGGGACTTTTGGAGATAAATTGCCACAATATAAGGGATTACACCGAGGATAAGCACAGGCGGGTGGATGATTCGCCATACGGCGGCGGAATGGGTATGGTCATGCAGGCAGAGCCGATTTTCCAGTGCTTTTCAAAAGTGACTTGCGGTTTTGCGCAAAAGCCCCATGTGATTTATATGTCGCCGAAGGGAGAGGTCTTTTCGCAAAAAAAGGCTGTGGAGTTTTCAAAGAAAGAAAGCATTTTTATTATCTGCGGCCATTATGAGGGAGTTGACCAAAGGCTTATCGATGAAATAGTCGATGAGGAGATTTCCATAGGGGATTATGTGCTTACCGGAGGGGAACTTCCTGCGCTTGTGCTTGCGGATGCGGTTGCAAGGCTTTGCGACGGGGTTTTGGCATCTCCGGAATGCTTTGAGCAGGAAAGTCATTTTTCCGGATTGCTGGAATATCCGCATTACACCCGTCCGGAGGTTTGGCATGGCAGGGAGGTTCCGGAGGTGCTTTTGTCAGGACATCATAAAAATATAGAGAGCTGGCGGCGGGAGCAATCGTTAAAAATAACCAAAGAAAAGCGTCCGGATTTGCTTGCGGATAGAGAAAAATTTTTAGAGGATGAATAATTTAAACTGATAATGTTAATATTTTTAGGTAAAAACTAACATATATGCCTTGGTTATTCACATGGCAAAGAAAAACTTGGTTAAAATAAACAAATATGAACTTTTGCCGCGCTTTGAGGATAATCAAATAGCAGAAAATATTCCAAAACAGTCTTTTTAGGGGTATTTTTAAGTTGACGGGCGGTAAACTTGCTAGTATAATATATTTAAAAGCAAAGTATATTATTTTATAGTTTCGATATGAGAAAAACGATTAGGAGAGTTTCACTATGTTTGTTAAAGATGTTATGGTTCAAAATCAGGTGGGACTGCATGCCCGCCCCGCCACTTTTTTTATTCAGAAAGCAAACGAATACAAATCTTCGATATGGATTGAAAAAGAAGAACGCAGGGTAAACGCCAAGAGCCTTTTGGGAATCCTTTCTCTCGGTATTGTCGGAGGCACGGCTATCAGAATCATTGCCGACGGCGTTGACGAACAAGCTGCTGTTGAGGGACTTGTTGAGCTTGTGGAAAGCGGATTCAGCGAGGAAGCAAGATAATTGCTTTTAAATCAAAGGGGTTGCTTTGGCAATCCCTTTTTTCATTTTAACATGGTATTTTTTGAGAAATTTCTCTGGCAATAGATTGTTTTCATTATTTCTTAACAAAAAATCAAACAATATATGTTACAATTTGTAATGAATTCGTTCACATGAAAAACAAAAAGTTAATTTTTCCTTTTAAATTGATGAAAGTTTTTTAAAACAGGATACTACATAAGGCATTATTTATGAAAATGAGCGGATTTTGTATGGAAACTTGAAAAAAATTAGTAAATGCACAATATTTATCTTGAAAAATATCCAAAAATTATGTATAGTAAATATAACGGACAAAATGATATATAAAGGGCTTTTGAGCCGTAAAGGAAGGAGATTTATTATGTCCAACAGATTGTTTCAAGGCTTGCTCCATCAAATGCACGATACCATGGACTGCGTAATAGGAGTTGTGGATGAAACCGCAACCGTAATCGCATGCAGCGACCTTTCCAAAATAGGTGCGACAAACGAGTTTGTTTCACTTGATTTGAACAACGAGGCGCAGGATATCTTTGTGAGGGACGGTTATACCTATAAGCCGTTCGGCACACATGTAAAACCGGAATATGCCGTTTTTGTCGAGGGTATTGACGAAAATGCCGCAAGATATGCAAATATACTTGCAATTACACTTTCAAGCATAAAGCAGTATTATGATGAAAAGTACGATAGGAACAACTTTATTAAAAATGTTGTATTGGACAATATTTTGCCGGGGGATATTGTTATAAAGGCAAGGGAGCTCCATTTCAACTCCGATATAACAAGAGTCGTTTTGCTTATCAGGATTGTTTCAACTAACGATGTTTCGGCATATGACGTAATCCAGAACCTTTTCCCTGACAAGAGCAAGGATTTTGTGTTCAACATTACGGAATCGGATATTGTGCTTGTAAAGGAAGTAAAACCGAATATTGAAACGAAGGACCTTGAAAAGCTTGCGCGTTCAATTGCCGATACGCTCAGCAGCGAATTTTACACAAGAGTCAATGTCGGCATAGGCACTTGCGTGCAGAGCATAAAGGAACTTGCGCGTTCTTTCAAAGAGGCCCAAATTGCGCTTGAAGTAGGAAAGGTTTTTGATACCGACAAGATTATAGTAAGCTATGACAATCTTGGAATAGCAAGGCTTATTTACCATCTTCCCACAACGCTTTGCGAAACATTTTTGCATGAGGTTTTCAAGAAAGGTTCAATAGAATCCCTTGACCACGAAACGCTTTTTACAATACAGCGCTTCTTTGAGAACAACCTCAACGTTTCGGAAACTTCAAGAAAGCTTTTCGTGCACAGAAATACCCTCGTTTACAGGCTTGAAAAGATTAAGAAGCTCACAGGCCTTGATTTGAGGGAATTTGACCATGCTATCGTATTTAAAATTGCGCTTATGGTAAAGAAATACCTTTCCGCAAACCCGACAAAGTTTTAAAAATTATTAAGACAAGCAAATTTAAAGACCTGCTTTTCGTAGTAAAATTGGAGCAGTGAGCACCAAGGCGAAAAGCAGGTCAACAAAAACAAGCCGTTATTCGTCTGGCAGGGCGCAAGCGATAGCGTGGCGCCCGTTGCCCTTTTAGTTTTTGGTTGTTAGTTGTTAGCTGTTAGTTGCTGGGAAGTTAAGATAAAACCTAAAAAGTAAAACTACAAAAACTAATTACTAACAACTATAAACTAACTACTAAAAGGACAAAAAGTCACTGGGGGATAGTTGATAATTTTATGTGTTTTAATAGTAAGGCAAGGGGGCAAAGCCCCCTTAAGAGTAAAGCAATATTGAATTTTTTAAAATTAAAATTCAATATTTGTTACTTTCAGCTTGCTGTCCTGCGGGCGGCAGCGGATAATATTTTAAGGCGGTGCTGATTTTTCTGTGGTGGAATTTAAGAACGTGTCCGTAACCTATTCAAACGGAGTGGACGCTTTAAACAACGTGAGCCTAAAAATAAATGACGGTGAATTTGCTTTTATTGTAGGCCCTTCCGGCGCAGGCAAAAGCACTCTGATTAAGCTTATACTTAAAGAAGTTGACATGACTTCCGGAGAGGTTATCGTCAACGGCTTTAACCTGCACAAAATCAAGAGGGGAAAGGTTCCGAAACTTCGCCGCACCATAGGCGTTGTTTTTCAGGATTTCAGGCTCATTCCTACAATGACGGTTTATGAAAACGTCGCATTTGTTTTGAGGGTGATTGATGCCCCAAAAAAGTACATAAGAAGCAGGGTGCCGTATGTTATAAGCCTTGTCGGACTTAAAGACAAGGTAAAGTGCTACCCGAGCGAGCTTTCCGGCGGCGAGCAGCAGCGCGTCGCGCTTGCGCGCGCCCTTGTGAACGACCCGGCGCTTATAATTGCGGACGAGCCTACGGGAAATATTGACCCGGAGCTTTCGTACCAGATTGTTCAGCTTCTTAAAGACATAAACAACTGCGGCACTACGGTTTTGATGGTAACCCACGCTCAAGAGCTTGTCGAGCATTTTGGAGGAAGAACCATTGTCCTCAACAACGGTTCGATAGTTTTTGATAAGGTATTGGGAGGCGCAAATGAAGATTAGCAGTATGAAATACCTCTTTGGGCAAGGCGTCAAAAACGTTTGGACAAACCGGATAATGACTTTTGCCTCATTTTGCGTGATACTTGTTTCGCTCTTGCTGGTGGGCTCAATGATGCTTTTTACGGCGAATGTTAATAGGTTTATTTCCGGAATTGAAAGCAAAAACGAGGTCGTTGTCTATTTGAATGACGGCGTGACGGATGAAACCGTATCGCAGATGGAAACCGATATAAAAAAGCTTGACAACGTTGCCGAGGTTGTTTTTTATTCAAAGGAACAGGCTTTTGAGGATTATAAAAAGAGCATGGAAAATGCTGAGGAAATTTTTGAATCAATAGGGGATGAAAGCCCTCTTCCGGATGCCTTTAAAATAAGGGTTAAGGATATTTCAAAAATGACGTCCACAATAGCTCAAATAAACAAAATGCAGAATATATACAAGGTAAGCGCGCCGAATGATTTTGCAGACCTTCTGATAGGAATCAAATCCACAGTGGGGATGATTTCAACTGCGGTTATAGCCGCGCTTGGAATAGTGTGCCTTGTGATAATTTCAAACGCAACGCGAGCAAGCGTTTTTGCAAGGCGCAAGGAAATAAACATAATGAAATATGTCGGCGCGACAAATACGTTTATAAGGATTCCCTTTTTTGTTGAGGGAATGGTGACGGGAATGCTTGCAGGTGTTGCGGCCGCAGGACTTACTTGGTTTGGATATGAGAAATTTATTGAGGCGCTTTCAAAGCAGATGACTCTTTGGAAGGCATTTGGAATAGATGAATTTATACCGTTTGATTCGGTTGTAGTCAAGGTCGTGCTTGGCTATGTCGGAGCAGGCGCTTTGCTTGGCGCAATAGGAACGGTTATAAGCACAAGGAAGCATTTAAAGGTTTAGTTTCGCAAAAGGAGGATTTTGGAATTGAAAAGGAAAGCAGGATTTTTAATAAAAATGTTGTCGGTATTTCTTTGCTTTGCGGTTTGCATATCTTGCTTTTCTGCGGCGGATAATTACAGCGTCGTATCACATGCAGAAACGCTTGCGCAGCTTCAGGCAAAGCAAAAGGCAAATAAGGCAAAGCTTGACGAAATAAAAAAGAAAACCGCCGCCGCCCAAAACAGCATTGCGGAACAAAAAAAGAAACAGGAATACATACAGCAGCAGATTGATGTTACGGAAGATAATATAAGGGTTATAACCGAAAAAATAGAGCTTCTTGAAGCGGACATAAAGGCGAAAGAGGAAAGCATTGCCGCACAGGAGCAAAAAATTGCAAAGGGTATAGAAGATTTTAAAGCAAGGCTTAAAGCAATGTATGTTTCCGGCGGCGACAGCGGCATGGCATCTGTTCTTGTGGGTGCAAAGGATTTTTACGATTTGCTTGCAAGAATGGAAATAATACAAAGGATTTCACAGCGTGACGATGAGCTTATAGAAACCCTTAATGCGGAACTGAAACAGCTTAAAGAAGATAAGGCTGCGCTTGAAGCTACAAAGGCTGAGGCCGATTCCGACAAAGCTGAGCTTGAACAGGCAAAGGCGGACCTCAATTCGGCATATGAGCAAAGCGAGGCTGAGCAGGCAAGGCTTAAAAAGGAAATTGAAGAATATGCTAAAAACAAAGCTGAAATAGATAAGCAGGAAGCTGAAATCGAAAAGCAAATTCAAGCCATAATAGCTGCCGAGGCGGCAAAAAATAAGCTCACATATGTCGGCGGAACATTTACATGGCCTTTGCCGGGATATTATTACATATCTTCGCCGTATGGTTCAAGAACGCTTTTTGGAGTTACAAAATTTCACAAGGGTGTTGATATTTCAGGAAGCGGAGTAAATGGCAAGCCGATTGTTGCCGCAAACGGCGGAAAGGTTATAGTGGCAAACACTTCTTATACTCCGGGCGTAAGCTACGGAATGTATGTCATGATTGATCACGGCGGAGGATATGTGACTCTTTACGGGCATTGCAGCGCACTTAATGTAACCGCAGGCCAAACCGTCAATAAAGGCGATGTGATTGCTTATGTCGGCAGCACAGGACAATCCACGGGGCCGCATTTGCATTTTGAAGTCCGCGTTAACGGTGCAACTACAAATCCTATGAATTATTTTACAAAAGCAAATTAATTTTTAGAAGTTAGAGATTAGAAGTTAGATGTTAGAATTAAAAGTACCCCATCTTAATGAGAAAGATTTTCTGCTGATAAAGTTATTAAGACAAGCAAAATAAAGAGACCTGCTTTTCGTAGTAAAATTGGAGCAGTGAGCACCAAGACGAAAAGCAGGTTAGCAATAACAAGCCGTAATTCGCCGTGCAGGCAATTTGCGATTTCAGCTTTTGCGTAAGCAAATTGCCCTTTTAGATGTTAGTCGTTAGACGTTAGATGTTAGATAATAAAAAATTAAAACAAAACCTTTAATTTTAAAATATCCAATTCTAATTTCTAACCTCTAATCTCTAACTTCTAAATGAATAGGCGAATTAAGACGTATAAATTAGGCGTTTTTTGGTAACTTTTTGCCGCCGGGCAAAAAGTTACTGGGGGTTGATTTATAATTTTGTATGTTTGAATAGAAAATAAAGGGGGTGAAACCCCCTTGGAATAAATAGTTAATAAATAAAAAACAACAAACAAAATCCAACATTTAAGTGAAAGGATTAAATTTATGAATAAAAAAATTTCGCTTGGAATGACAATAAGCCTTGTCGCCATAGCGTGCGCTGTAACTTTTATAATTTCCCTTTCGGTTTCGCTTAATATATTCAATGCAAAGGTAAATGTCACAGAGCGTGAAGAAATAAACAAAAAAATTGAGGAAATAGATAAAATCGTAAGGGCTGACTATACCGGCACAATAGATGAGCAGGTTTTGCAGGATGCAATTGCAAAGGGGTATGTCAGCGGCCTTGGCGACAAATATGCTTATTACTATACAGCCCAAGAATTTCAAAAAGAAAAGATTTCCGATTCCGGCTCTGTTGTAGGCATTGGCATTACGGTTGAAAAGGATGCAAGCGGATATATAAAAATCGTCGAAGTCAGGGAAAACTCTCCGGCATCGGAATCAGGTTTTGTTGCCGGTGATTTTATAGTTGCGGTAAATGACGAGGATGTGCTTTCAAAGGGATATGAGCAATCAGTTGCCGCAGTTTCCGGAGAAGAGGGCACAACCGTAAAGATTACCATAAGGCGTGATGGCACCGACCAGGTCTTTCAGCTTGTGCGCAGGAAAATGGACATTATTTCCGTTACCGGGAAAATCATAGGCGGAAACATAGGTTATATAAAGATTACTACATTTGACCAGAAAACTCCCGAACAGTTTAAGGCGATTTTTGACCAGCTTGAAAGCAATGGGGCAAAATCGTTTGTTTTTGATGTGAGAAATAACGGAGGCGGACTTTTGGAGTCGGTTCAAGGCGTGCTTAATTATCTGCTTCCCGCCGGGGATATTGCATATGCCACTTATAAGGATGGCGAAAAGAAGGTTATTGTCCATACGGACGGACAGCATATGCTTTCGGTTCCGGCGGCAGTGCTTATCAACGGCAGGACTGCAAGCAGTGCGGAGCTTTTTGCCTGCGCTCTTAGGGATTTTTCACAAGTTCAGCTTGTAGGGACAAATTCTTACGGTAAAGGCGTTATGCAGGTGACAACGCCGCTTTCGGACGGAAGCGCGCTTAAAATAACGGTTGCAACTTACGAAACTGCAAAAACCCCATGTTATGATGGAGTTGGACTTAAACCTAACTTTGAAGTTTCGCTGACAAAGGAAGAAGAAGATAATTTTGCAAACCTTGATGAAACAACCGACCCGCAGCTTAAAAAAGCTATGGAAGTAGCGCATGTTTCTTAAAATCAAGGGTAAAATTAAAGCAGGCGTTGACAATATTAAGGCTTTATGTTAAACTTATAATGCAATTTGCAAATAAGATGGCTGCATTTGGTGCCGTTTGAGGTGGAATTTATGACCAAAGGTCAAATCGAGGCTAAAATCAGCGAAGCGGTTAGCAAATTTGAAATTGAATATATGGGCAGAGGGCCTAAACAAATAAGGACTTTAATTATTCAAGATTTGATAATTATAAGACTCAAGGGTTTTCTAAGCCAATCTGAGCAAAAATTGGCAGAGAACAGCCAAGGAGTTGAGTTGCTTAAAAGAGTAAGGACAACTCTTTTTGAAAATGCAAGAAGTTATTTGGAAACAATTATTAAAGATGTTGTCGATGTTGATATTATAAGCACACATTCCGATGTTAGCACTAAAACAGGTGAAAAGATAATAGTGATAACTGTTGGAGAAAATCTTGAAGAAAGGTTCGAGAAATAAATTTTGCCGTTTTTGCAATTGCTGATATTAAAGATTTAAAAATGGAAGACAGGGCGAAGGGTTTAAAACCAATCGTTAAGTAATCCGGTATTTATAGGTGCTTTTTGTGCCGGCGAATATCGGATTTTTAATTTAAAGGGGAGTTGAAATGATTCAAAACAAAAAACTTTATCCTCCTGCAAAAATAGGAATTATAGGCGGGGGACAGCTTGGCAAAATGATATCGGCTGAGGCAAAAAGAATGGGGTATTATGTGGAAGTTCTTGACCCTACTGAAAATTCGCCTGCCTCTCAGGTTTCAGACCATCAGCTTGTGGCCGGTTTTGACGACAAGAAAGCTTTTGAAATGCTTGCAAAGGAATGCGATGTGATTACTTATGAGTTTGAACACATCGATGCTGAAATTTTAATTGAGCTTGAAAAAAAGGGACATAAAATATATCCTTCCGGAAAAACCCTTAAAGTGCTTCAGGATAAATATGAACAAAAAATGATGCTTAAAAATGCAGGCATACCTGTGCCTGACTTTTTTAAGATTGACAATGGGTCGAAAAATGAGGTTCCTGATTTTTTTGAATATCCGTTTATGCTTAAAACACGCTGCGGCGGGTATGATGGAAAAGGAAATTGCGTTGTAAGCAGCAAGGATGAGTTTGCTCCTGCGGTTGAAAGTTTTAAAGGGCACCCATTGATGGGGGAAAAATTTGTCGACTTTGAAAAGGAACTTTCTGTTGTTGCTGCAAGAGATTTGAACGGAAACCGCGTGTTTTATCCTGTGGTTGAAAATATTCATAAAGAAAGCATATTGCGCTTTACAAAAGCGCCTGCAAATGTTTCGCAAAATATTGCAGAAAAAGCAAAAGAAATTGCAGGAAAAGTTTTGGATGCTTTAAATGACTGCGGAATTTTTTGCATAGAAATGTTTCTTGGCAGGGATGGGGAAGTATATGTAAATGAAATAGCTCCAAGACCGCATAATTCCGGACATTATACAATAGAGGCATGTATTTGCTCGCAATTTGAACAGCTGGTTAGAATTATAACAGGCATGCCTTTGGGCTCTGCCGAGCAGATGCGTCCCTGCGCAATGGCAAATATATTAGGCTGCGATGAGGTTGAAGGAAGATACACAGTTGAAGGAATAGAAGAAATTTTAAAGGAAAAAGCGGCATATTTGCACCTTTATGGCAAGCATTCAACAAAAAAATTAAAGAAGATAGGGCATTTGACGGTTTTGGATGACAATGCGGAAGAAGCGCAAAAAAGAGCGGAACTGATGCTTGAAAAAATAAAAATAAAACCTATGTCTTTTTAAGGGGATGAAACCATGTCAATTTTAAAAGTAGGAATAATCATGGGCAGCGATTCGGATTTTCATGCAATGAAAGGCGCGGTAAAGGTTCTTGGAGAATTGGGAATTGAGTCTGAAACCCATGTTGTTTCTGCGCACAGGACCCCTGATAGAATGTATGATTATGCAAAAAGCGCCAAAGAAAGAGGCATTTCGGTTATAATAGCGGGCGCGGGAGGGGCGGCTCATTTGCCGGGTATGGTTGCGGCAATTGCAAGTGTGCCTGTGATTGGGGTTCCGGTAAAATCAAAAAGTTTGGGTGGAATGGATTCATTGCTTTCAATAGCTCAAATGCCTCCGGGGGTGCCGGTTGCAACGGTTGAAATAAACGGCGGAGAATCCGCGGGTCTGCTTGCAGCAAGAATTCTTGGGCTTCAATCTCCGGATATTCAAAGCAGATTGGCTGAATATGCAAAAAATATGAAAGAAGGAACTGAATTTTCTTTTCAATAAAAACAAAAAGGGGCTGAAATTTTGGGTAAAATAAATCGCCAGCAGCTTTTGGATGACGATTTAAAAGCATATGGCCCTAAAAAATGGCGCATAAATATCCCATTTAAGGATTATAGTTTTAGAGTTGAAGATATAGTTCCGGCATTGTCCGGAGCAATAGGGAAAATATCCCTCGTAGCGGCTTTTGCAGGAGCATGGGCGGCAGGATTTAATATATCCGACCCTTCGTTTGCAACTGAAAATGTCAGGCTTGAAATATTCGTGGCAAGCATTTTTGCAATAATATTCTGTGCATTTTTAAATCCATATGCAGGGCCTCCGGGAACGCATGCAGCTCTGATACCAATGGTTCCGGCAATGGTTGCAGCGGGTGTTCATCCGCTTCCGCTGGGTATTTTAATAGGAATTTTAGGCCTTGGCGCATCAATTTTCAAATATTTTGAAAAGGTTGTTGCAATAAACAGGGAAGGAACAAAAGCAGGAGTAATCCTTTTGTCGGGTTTTATAGGGATAAGCAGTTCTCTTGAAAATTTAAAAAACTGGTCATCAAAGAATGAGGCGCAGATTTTATTTGCTTTAATTTTGGTTTTGGGTATAATTTTATATATTGCATTGAATAAATTCAAATTGAAATGGCTTATAATACCTGCATGTGCTTTGACTGCGATTTTAATATCATCGTGTTTTTCAATTTTTCCGGAATTTAAAACAGGAATCGGATTTCCGATAATAAACCCTTCGGAATGGTGGAATGAAAAATGGGGAATAGGCTGGGGGCTTAATGCCGGAAATTTTGTAAAGGCGCTGCCTTTTGCTTTGCTTGCTGTGGTCATGTGGCCGCCTGACGCTTTGGCTATAAGGGCGATAGCAGAGGCAAATTATCCGAAAGAAGCAAAAAAAGCTGTTTTTGATATGAATTCCACCTATTTTTTAGCTTCTATTAGGGATATTGCAGGAGTTTTGCTTGGAGGAGCGCAAATTGCCGCAGTATGGAGGAGCTTTATGATTCCTCTTGCAACGGTAAAAAGACCGATTGGAGCAAGCGCTTTGATGCTTGGCATTTTTGGCTTGACTTTTGGAATTTTAGGGTTTCCGATAGATATGGCGGTTTTTCCGCCTTTGCTTTGGATGGTTCTTATATTTGGAGTTTATGTTCCGCTCGTTGAAGTCGGTCTTGCAAATTTGAAAACGTCTGAAACAATTTCTGCCGCGATAGTTTGCATTGTTGCGGGAATTGCAATAAATCCTGTTTTAGGCTGGGCAATTTCACTTTTTGCTGAAAATTTTGGTTTTTTTAAAAATTCAGGAGAAAAAAACCCATTATCTAAAAAAGACCTCTTTATAACCGCATTCTTTCTAATAATTACAGTGGCGGCGTTTTTGTTTGCCAATTTCTTAAAATAATCAATTAAAAAAATAGTCATTTTAAATTTTAAAAAAAATGTTTTTTAAACGGAATAAATAAGATAAGATTATATTAAATAAGCGGAAGATGCAATGAAAGGTTTTAAACCAGTCGGAGCGTAAGCCGATATTCAATGTAAAACATTGAATATCGGCTTTTTGTTTCCTTAATTTGCCGCTTTGTTTTTTGAAAAGAGTGGTGTCTGCAAAAAAACAAAAAAATAAGCATACAAACAAGAGAATAAAAGGAGGGTGTTGGCAAATGTCAGTTGCAGAAAAATTTGTTTTGCCTAAGGAATTAAGTGATGCTTTGGAAACCGCAGAAAGCGTTTTTATTGCCGAAAAGCGTGATGAGCTTTTAAAAATGGCCCTTGGAGGGGATAAAGATTTCTTTGAAATTGTTTATGATGTCCCGGGCTTTGGGAAAGTGGTTGAAGCTACTGTTGCAAAATGCAAAAATGGTGCGGCAGTAAATTATACTGATGCATATATGCGCAGAAGAGATCCTGACTGCATGGTCATAGCAGACGGACGAGAAACTGATAAGCCAAGGTATTCAGATGTATATGGCAAGGATTTTGGCGAATTAAGAGAGAAAACTTTTGAGTGGCTTAAAACTCAAAAACTTCTTTTGCTTCCGTTTATGGCGGGAGGAATGGAGCTTGGATACCCGGCTCTTTTGGTAGCTCCTCAAAATGCCGCGTTTTTTGCCGCAGGGCTTGCTGATTTGCAGGGATTTATCCCTAAAAGCAAAATTCCGGAGGGATTTAACCCAAGGGCAATAATTTATCTTGCTCCGCCTTTCAGGCATACGCATTTTAACGGCAAGCAAATTGTAGTTCATAACAGACTTGACCAAATGCACGAGCTGTTCTCATACAATTTATATCCGGGGCCGAGTGCAAAAAAAGGGATTTACGGCGTTCTGTTAAATATTGGCGAAAATGAAGGCTGGGTTACGGTTCATGGGTCAACGGTAAAAGTGATAACTCCTTATGACAATGAAATTGTAATAATGCACGAAGGGGCTTCCGGCGGCGGCAAAAGCGAGATGATTGAATATATCCATAAGGAAATGGACGGCAGGGTTTTGCTTGGCAAAAACCTTGTTACAAATGAAAAGCTCTATTTGGAGCTTAAAGAAACTTGCGAGCTTAAGCCGGTTACAGACGATATGGCGCTTTGTCACCCAAGTCTGCAAAATGGCAGCAAAAGGCTTAGGGTTGTGGATGCTGAAAACGGATGGTTTTTAAGAATAAATCATATAACCAAATATGGCACGGACCCGCAGCATGAATCTCTCTGCATTCATCCGAAAGAGCCGCTTATCTTCTTGAATTTACAAGGTGTTCCGGGGGCCACGTGCCTGATTTGGGAACATACAATGGATGAGCCGGGCAAGCCTTGTCCAAATCCGCGTGTGATTATGCCGAGGGCCTTTGTGCCGAATGTGGTGAATGAGCCTGTTGAAGTAGACGTAAGAAGTTTTGGCATACGCACTCCGGCTTGTACAAAGGAAAAACCTTCTTATGGCATTATAGGATGTTTCCATATGCTGCCTCCGGCGCTTGCATGGCTTTGGAGGCTGGTTGCTCCAAGAGGGCATGATAATCCGAGCATAACCGATTCTGCCGGAATGTCAAGCGAAGGAGTCGGTTCTTATTGGCCTTTTGCAACAGGCAAGCAGGTCGTTCAGGCAAACCTTTTGCTTAAACAAATTATTGAAACTTCAAATACAAGGTTTATACTTATACCAAACCAGCATGTCGGTGCATATAAAGTAGGCTTTATGCCGCAATGGATTGCGAGAGAATATCTTGCAAGAAGGGGAAGCGCAAGATTTAAACCTGAGCAGCTTGTGGAATCTAAATGTTCGCTGCTTGGATATTCGCTTGAATCCCTTAAAGTTGACGGAACATTTTTGCCAAAGGGCTTTTTGCAGGTAAACTGTCAGCCCGAAGTCGGAAATGAAGGGTATGAAGCAGGCGCAAAAATGCTTGAAAATTTCTTTAAAGAAGAACTTTCTAAATTTTTGACGCCGGAACTTGACCCGCTTGGAAGAAAAATCATTGAATGCTGCTTGTCGGGCAAAGGCCTTGAAGATTATATAAATTTGATCCCAATGAAGCTTTAAATATAGAAAATCCCTTTCTGTTATTTTTCGACATGGCAATTGGGATAAACCCGCCCTCTTTTAAGAGAAGGGCGGGTTTTTAATGTATTGTTATTGATTTTTTTGCGGCTTGGGTATAAAATATAAGCATAAGGAGTTGATAAAAAATGGCTTTTTTTCAGGTTAATTTTTTCTCAAAGGCAATAAGAAGAAATGTTTCATTTAACGCGCTTGTACCTCTTGATGCCGGAAACGAAGAGGAGCTTCCCAAAACCCCTTTGAAATCGCTGTACCTTTTAAACGGATTTTTTGGCGATTATATGGACTGGATATGCAATACAAGAATAAGACAGCTTTCCTCACAGTATGGAATTGCCGTATTCATGCCATCGGGGGAAAACAGCTTTTATCTTGACGATACCGAAAAGAGCGAACTTTACAGTGAATATGTGGGTGCCGAGCTTGTGGAGTTTACACGCAAAGTATTTCCTCTTTCGGACAAAAGGGAGGATACCTTTATAGGCGGCCTTTCCATGGGCGGATACGGCGCTATGCGCACCGGTCTTAAATATCACTTTAATTTCGGCAGAATCATTGCGCTTTCATCTGCTTTGATAATCCGCGACGTGGCCCAAATCCCGCCGGATTACAAGGACCCTATGGCGGATTACGCTTATTGCAGGAGGGTTTTCGGAGAGCTTGACAAGATTGTCGGCAGCGACAAGGACCCGGAAGCTCTTGCGGCAAATCTTAAAAAAGAAGGCAAGGAAGTCCCGTCAATTTATATGGCGTGCGGAACGGAGGATTTCCTTATTGCCCAAAATCGTGCATATCACGATTTCTTGAATTCGCTTGGGATTGAGCATGCCTATGTCGAAGGGCCCGGAGTCCATGACTGGAAATTCTGGGATGAATACATAGAAAAAGCGCTTATTTGGGCATTGAAGTAAAAACAAAACAGCCATCCGTTGTTTGGATGGCTGTTTTGTTTTTATTCGTATCTTAAAGCTTCTATCGGGTCGAGTTTTGCGGCTTTGTTTGCAGGATAATATCCAAAGAATACGCCTATTGCAACTGAAAATGTAACTGCGGTTATTATGCCGCTTATTGACGGCGCCGCTGGACTTCCGATAATAAGCGCCCCAATGTTTCCAAGCAGCAGGCCGAGCAGAATTCCTATAATTCCTCCTACAAGACAAATTATTATGGATTCTACAATAAACTGCATCCTTATTGCGCCGTTTGTTGCCCCAAGCGCTTTTCGCACGCCGATTTCCCTTGTGCGTTCGGTTACCGAAACAAGCATGATGTTCATAACGCCAATTCCGCCGACAAGCAGTGAAATTCCGGCAATTATGGTTATTACAATCTTAACCACATCCAAAACCTGCATAAAGCTGTCAAGCTGCTGTTCAAGGCAATAGGATTTGATTTGAAAATACGCATTGTCCTTATAAAACCTTTCATTCATAAAGCTTGCGGTTTCTTCGGCAAATTTTTTATAATCAAGTCCTTGGGCGGCCTTAAAATCAAAATATCTGTAACCGCTGTCTGAATTCATAAACCTTTGAGCCGTTGAAATAGGTATGTAGGCGTTTGTGGTTTCGCTGTCGGACATCATCATTGCCGACATCATTTGGGATACCTTTGATTTATAAACACCGATTACAGTCATGGGAAGCGTGCCGGAATCAGTTTTTATTTTAAGTTCCTTTCCTATTGGGTCAGTGCCTTTTGGGAAAAGCTTTGAAACTGCCTTGTCGGAAATTACAACTACATTTTTTGCGCCCTTTATATCCTTTTCACTTATGAATCTCCCATTGGTGATTTCAATGGCATTGGATTCGCAAAAGCCTTCGTTCGTGCCGGAAATGTTTAATTTGACATCGCTTCTGCCGACTTTGATTTTACCCTTTCCAACATCTGATGAAGTGCTTATTGAAAGTATTTTTTCGCCGTACTGTTCTTTGAAAATTTCTATCATTTCATCGGAGATAAGGTCTTTTTTATCAACCGGACGGCTTGTTGAGTCGTCCTTGTAGGCAATGTAAAGCTCTATAAGGTTTGTGCCGAAATTTTCAAATGTTGACGTCACGCTGCCTTGCAGGGCATTGCCGAGCGTTGTTATCATAATTACCGAGGATATGCCTATGATTATACCAAGCATGGTCAGCAGGGCGCGCATTTTGTTGGCTTTAAGGCTTGCCAGGGCAAGCAGTATGTTTTCGCCTATGTTCATTGCCCGCCGCCCCCTTTCTCGTCGGGATTTTCATAAGTCATTCCGTCTTTCATGGTGATAATCCTGTCGGTTTCGGCGGCAAGCTCATGGTTGTGCGTTATCAGGACTATTGTTTTGCCCTGTTCTTTGTTGAGCCTGTGGAAGATATCCATAACAAGCCGGCCAGTGTGGCTGTCAAGAGCTCCGGTAGGCTCGTCGGCAAGGATTATTGCCGGGTCGTTTGCCATGGCTCTTGCAATGGCAACCCTTTGCTTTTGCCCTCCGGAAAGCTCGTTCGGCATATGTGATGCCCTGTCCTGCATTTCAACAAGCTCCAAAAGCTCTTTTGCGCGCTGTGTGCGCTTTTGCTTTGGAATCCCAGCATAAAGCATGGGAAGCTCAATGTTTTTTATGGCACTTGTCCTTGAAATAAGGTTGAAGTTTTGGAATACAAAGCCTATCTTTTTGTTCCTTATTTCTGAAAGCTTTTTGTCCCCGACGGAGTTTATTTGTATCCCGTCAAGGATGTAATTTCCGGCAGTCGGGCGGTCAAGCACGCCTATTATGTTCATAAGCGTTGATTTGCCGGAGCCTGATGCGCCTACTATGGATACAAATTCACCCTCCTTTACGGTAAGGTTGATGCCGTGCAGGATTTCAAGCTGGTTTGGGGTGCCTATGTAAAATGCCTTGATTATCCCGTGCATTTCAATTATTGTTTTGCCTTCCATAATTCCTCCGCTCATTCGGACAGCGAAACTGTCATGCCGTCACGAACCTTGTTTATGTCCGTTATGACTATGCTTCCGTCCGAAATTCCCTCGCCGCTTATTTCGACTTCAAAATCCGTTTCCATTCCGGTTGTTACGGGAACTTTTTTTACGATATATGTTCCTTTTTCGTTCTTTTGCGCGATGTAAACAAAGCTTGAGCCGTCATCTCCGGTGCCGATTGCGTCATAGCGCACTCCGACAACATTTTCTTTTTCTTGGGCGATTATTTCAAGCCTTGTGTTCATGCCTATGAGCAGTTTTGTTTGGGGAGTTTTAACTGTAACTTCAATTTCAAATTGGGTTGCGTTTGAGCTGTCCTTTTGGGCAGCGGGAGAAATTCTGCTTATATAGCCCTCGTATTTATCGTCGCCGGTTGCATCGGATTCAATAAGCACCTTCATGTTTTCGGCAATGCTGTTTATATCATATTCCTTGACATAAGCCTTTATTTTAAGGGCCTTTGTGTTTTCAACCACAAACATGACGCCGTTTGGAGGGGTGCCTTCTTTTGCATAAATGGCGGTTACTGTTCCGGCAATAGGGGATTTTACCGTGCAGTCGTTAAGTTTTTCTCTTAGTGCGGCAAGCTCAAGCACGGACGGTTCATTTGAGGCGATTGCCTTGTTCTTTTCAAGGTCGTTTTTGTAGGATTCAAGCTGCTGATTTACAGAAAGCTTTGTTGCCTCATATGCCGAAAGTGCCTTGTCATAATTTACCTGAGCGGTTTCGTAAGAAGATTTGTAAGTAAGCAAATCACCGCCGAACTGCTCCACTTTTTCATCATAGGTTTGTTTTGCGCTGTCATAAGTTTCTTCATAGGACGCAAGGGTTTTTCTTATATCTTCAAGCTCGCTGGTTTTTATCAGTTTGTAGATTTCTTCAAGCTGGTCATCATAGGCCTGTTTTGCTTTGTCTACCTTTTCGGTTGCCTTTTGGACGGTTATGGAATCCTTGCCCTGTGCATCGCTTAATTCATCCTTTGCTTTAAGCCAATCGCTTTTAAGGCTTGCAAGCTTTTCCTCAGCAGCTTTTACTGCATCCTCATCTGTTCTGTAATCCTTGGCAAGCTCGGAATAATATTCGGCCTTTTTGCCTTCGTAGTTGTTTTTAGCCTTTGAGTATGCGTCATAAGCGTCAAGCAGAGCCTTGTTGCCGTTGGTTGTTTGGGATTTCTGGGCATTTTCGTATTTTGCTTTTGCGCTGTCAAGGTCTATTTTTGCGCTTTTCAGCGCTGCTTCTGCGGCATTAAGCTCGCTGTTAAGCCCGTTGTCAAGATTGTTTTTGGCTTCGTTATACTTTTTTTCGCTTTCAACAAGCTGGTAGTATGAGCTCGTGTTTGAGGAATCAAGGGCGGCTTGCTTTTGGGCAATCTGTTGCTCCAAATCCTTGCTGTCGATAACGCAGAGGACATCGCCGGCATTTACCGCGTCCCCAACTTTTACATTGACGGATTTTACCGGATATGTAAGGGTTGAATAGACATTTTTGCTTTCCGTGCTTTCAACGACTCCGGTTGCGCTGATTTTGTTCTTTAATGTTTCGGTTTTAAGGGTAACGCTGTTTACCTTAATGGTTCCTCCGTTTGGGGAGCAGGCAGATAAAAGCACTGCCGCCGATACAATTGCCGTTAAAAAATATGCTCGGTTTTTCATAAGTCAGCTCCTTGGCATTTAAGTTATATAGTTAGTTACTTGTGTAATTAACTATACATCAAACAAAGCGCTTTGTCAATAGATATTAAAACGAAAAAATACAACACCGGCAAAGAAGTATTATTGCATTTTAACAAAAAACACTTTTATAAATCAACAAAAAAGTTGAAAACTTTCAAATACATTTTAATAAGTATACAAAATGCAAAAACGGCATTGAAAAGCATTTTTTTATGTGCTAATATGTATTGTGCGAAAAAACTGCGTAAAAATATTGCGGTTGTTGCGGGAGATTTACAATGCTGACTTTTAAAATAAAAGATTTTTTTGCGCACCTTTCGGGCAAAAGAATTGAAAACAGCAAAAAATACAAGCTTACTAATTTTTTTCTTGCCGTTTTGTTTCCGATTTTCATAGTATGCCTTGCGGAAATAAATCAAATGAAAACCCCGTCGAAGCTGGTGCTTTTTATATCCGAAAAGCCGAGCATAATGCTTTTCAACATAATGGTTGCTGCAATTATTTACGGGACGCTTTTGTTTTTGTTCAGAGGGGCATTTCCGGCGGCGCTGTTTACGGGACTTTTGTATTTTATATTCAGTACGGTGGAGCTTTTTAAATTTGGTACAAGCGGAAACCATTTTGAAATTTCAGATTTGAAAATGTCCGTGGATGCTGAAAACATAGCGCGCTTTGCCTACATAAAAATTACTCCGGAGCTTGTTTTCTATGCTTTATTGTTGATTGCTTATCTTTCGGCGGTGTTTTGGTTCAGACCGGTGCTTAAAATCAGCAGGGTCAAAGGCTTTTTAAGCTCCGCGGCATGCCTTTTGTGCGGGGGATGCATGATACTTCTTCCGTCCGTGGCAATGCCTGTATATGCTTTTTTTGAAATAGATACCACCGAAGCGGATAATGTTTTCAATGTAAATGAAAAATTTGACAACAACAGCTTCCTTGCCTTTTTTACCGAAAGCGCTACTGAAACTGTTAAGGACAGGGTTAAGGAACCGGAGGATTATACCGTCGAAACTGTGGAAAATATCATTGAGGACAGCACGGCAAAGCAAAATGCGGACCTTTCCAAAATGCCTAACGTTATAGTTGTAATGTCCGAGGCATTTACGGATTTCAGACGCTTTGACGGCTTGGAAATTCCGGAGGGAACCTATGCGGACTGGGATAAGGTATGCTCCGAGGGACACGTGGGAAAAGCGGTTGTGCCGACCTTTGCAAGCTTTACCGTGAGAACTGAATTTGAGCTTTTGTTCGGACTTCCGTTAAAATCCCTGAATGACCCTAATATGCCGCAAAGACTTTTGCTTGACAGACCCCAGCCGACTATGGCAAAATATTATAATGAGCTTGGATATAAAACTGCTTATGTGCATACTTTCCTTTCATCTTTTTACAGCAGGGATGAAATATATAAAAATTTTGGCTTTGATGAGATGTATTTTGAGGAAAACCTGAGTGTTCCAGTAAAATATGACGGCTCTTATATATCGGACTCCGTAATATATGACCAGATACAACAGATGCTCATGGAAAACAAGAATACTCCGGTTTATGTACATACAACCACGATGGAAAATCACCAGCCTTATGACACAGAGGGAAAAACCGAGTTTGAGGAATATCTTTCGCGTGTGCAAAAGGTGCTTAAAAATTTCAGGGATTTTACCGAGGAGCTTAAAAGCGTAGACCGGCCGACAATAGTTTTGATGATTGGCGACCATTTGCCTTGCTTCAGGGGAGAGGGAAATGTATACTCCCAGCTTGGAATAGACGGTGACAATTGCAGCACGCTATATGAGCAGCCATATCTTTTGTGGAGCAATTATGGTGCGGATTTTTCAAAAGTGCCAAACGAGGAGATTTCGTCGTTTTATCTGCCGTATGTTTTAATGGATGCTGCGGGAGTTCCGCTTGACTCCATTGCACAGACCATGCTTGACAAAATGCGTGAGGTGCCGGTATACTCAACAAGCTATGACAGCTCCATACCTCATGACAAGGAGCTTGATATGATTACATATGACAGGATTTTAGGGGATAATATCAGCGGGAATGCACAGTGAAAGGAATGATAAACTATGAAGGAAGTAAAAATAGGGGCTTTTTGTGAAAAGAGCATGGAAGTTTCCATGGAATGCCTTGCAAAGACCGTCGGCAGCGGAGATTTGGAGGTCTTTGCAACTCCGATGATGATAGCGCTTATGGAAAATGCCGCCGCAGAATGTCTTTCGCAGTTTCTTGACGAGGGGGAAACATCGGTCGGAACCTATGTCGGCGTTGACCATATCTCCGCAACGCCGCTTGGGATGGAAGTTTTTGCAAAGGCAGAAATAAAAGCCGCAAACGGCAGGGAAGTTGAATTTTTGGTTGAGGCCTTTGACGAAAAAGGAAAGATAGGCGGGGGAACCCACAAGAGATTTGTGGTGCTTGCGGAAAAATTCCAGCAAAAGACCAATTCAAAGCTTGACGCATAACTTTTGCCCTTTTGGGGAAAATACCCCAAAAGGAGTTGATTTTAAATGCCTGAAAAAAAGAATCAGCAAAAGGCATCAAAAAACAAAAAAGATGCTTTTAAAACAAAAGCATCAAGAAGCGACCCTGACGGCAGCTATACCGGAGTTCCTTTAAACTCGGCGGAAAAGCCTGTTCAGGATGCGGATGATTTGTAAAAAAAGTGGCGATTCCGCCACTTTTTTAATTTGCGTGCGTTAAAGAAATCCGCACTTTATTTTTCCTCTTTGCCGTGATATAATAAAAATAAAAAAGGTGCGTTATGGGAATAAAGGGAATAATTCTTGCCGGAGGGTCGGGAACGAGGCTTTACCCGCTTACCCTTGCAATGAGCAAGCAGCTTTTGCCGATATATGATAAGCCGATGATATATTATCCGCTTTCAACTCTTATGCTTGCGGGAATAAGGGATATACTTATAATTTCAACTCCGCACGATTTGCCGAACTTCAAACGCTTGCTTGGCGACGGGGGAGATTACGGCATAAGGCTTTCGTATAAGGAGCAGCCATCTCCGGACGGGCTTGCGCAGGCATTTATAATCGGAGAGGATTTTTTGGCGGGGGACAGGGCGGCAATGGTGCTTGGCGACAATATTTTTTATGGAAACGGATTTGTTTCGCTTCTTAAAAAAGCCGCCGCAAAAGAGAACAGGGCAACAATTTTCGGCTATTATGTCGAGGACCCTAAAAGGTTTGGGGTAGTTGAATTTGACGAAAACGGAAAAGTGATTTCAATTGAGGAAAAGCCGCAAAATCCGAAATCAAACTATGCCGCAACGGGACTTTATTTTTATGACAACAAGGTGTGCGAATATGCAAAAAGCCTTGCCCCGTCAAAAAGAGGAGAGCTTGAAATAACCGACCTCAACAGGATTTACCTTGAAGAGGGCAGGCTTGATGTCGAACTGCTCGGCAGGGGATATGCATGGCTTGATACGGGAACGGTTGACAGCCTTTACGATGCGGGGCAGTTTGTTTCAATTATTGAAAAAAGACAGGGCATAAAAATTGCCGCGCTTGAAGAAATAGCCTACAATTCAGGCTGGATAAGCCGCGAAAGGCTTGAATCTGCCGTAAAAAAATACGGCGGCTCAACTTATGGGGCACATCTTAAAAACGTTTTGGAGAAAAAAATCCACTACTGATTTTGGAGGACGCTATGAAAAAGATACCAACGGGACTGGATGATGTTTTCATTATAGAACCTCAGGTTTTTAATGATGGCAGGGGCTGGTTCATGGAAACATACAACGATGAAAAATTCCGTCGGCTTGGAATAAATGCCGCGTTTGTTCAGGACAACCACTCCTATTCCGCAAAAAAGGGAGTGCTTAGGGGTTTGCATTTTCAAAAAAACCCTTACGCGCAATCAAAGCTTGTAAGGTGCACAAGGGGCAGCATTTTTGACGTGGCTGTGGATATAAGGGCAGGCTCGCCGCAATACCTGAAATGGACGGCTGTGGAACTCAGCGCCGAAAACAAGCTTATGCTCTACATTCCAAGAGGCTTTGCGCACGGCTTTCTTACCCTTACCGACGATGTTGAGGTGCAGTATAAGGTGGACAGGCCGTATGCGCCGGAATTTGATATGTCCATTGCGTGGAATGATGCCGCAATAGGCATAGAATGGGGAACATCCGACCCTGTGCTTTCGCCGAAGGATATAAATGCCTCGCCTATCGGCAATGAAATTTATTTTAGATTCGGCGAAGATTTTTAAGGCGAAAGGAAAAAGAAAATGAAAATTCTTGTTACCGGCGGCGCCGGATTCATCGGAAGCAATTTTATTTATTACATGCTAAAAAAGCATCCGGCATATAAAATAGTCTGTCTTGACAAGCTTACTTATGCGGGAAATCTTGAAAACCTTAAAGAGGCTTTTGAAAATCCCAATTTTTCCTTTGAAAAAGGCGATATAGCGGATGCAGAAAAAATGGATGGGCTCTTTGGGAGGGAAAGGTTTGACGCGGTTGTAAATTTTGCGGCGGAAAGCCATGTGGACCGTTCCATTTCCGACCCGCAGGTTTTTCTTAAAACAAATATCCTCGGCACCGGAGTGCTTATGGATGCCTGCCGCAAATATTCCTGCCGGTTTCATCAGGTTTCGACCGATGAAGTGTACGGGGATTTGCCGCTTGACAGAAAGGATTTGTTTTTTACGGAGAATACTCCGCTGAAAGCTTCATCGCCGTATTCGGCATCAAAGGCTTCGGCGGATTTACTTGTGCTTGCTTATCACAGGACGTTTGGGCTTGAAGCAACGATTTCACGCTGTTCAAACAATTACGGCCCATTTCAGTTTCCGGAAAAATTCATTCCGCTTATCATTTCAAGGGCATATGAGGGCAAATCCGTTCCCGTTTACGGAAAAGGCGAGAATGTCCGCGATTGGCTCCATGTGGATGACCATTGCTCCGCGGTGGACCTTATACTCCATAAAGGAAAAGCAGGGGAGGTTTACAATGTCGGCGGGCACAACGAAAGGACAAACCTTGAAGTCGTAAGAACCGTTTTAAGGGAAATGGGCAAGCCGGAGGAACTTATTTCATTTGTTTCCGACAGGCCGGGGCATGATTTGAGGTATGCAATAAATCCGTCAAAAATCCAAAATGAGCTTGGATGGAATGCTGTTTATGATTTTGATTCCGGAATAAAAACAACGATAGAATGGTATCTTAACAATATGGATTGGCTTAAAAACATAACTGACGGAGAGTATAAAAATTACTACGAAAAAATGTACGGAGGCAGGGGATAATGCGCGTTGTTGTGACCGGCTCCGAAGGCCAGCTTGGGAGCGATGTGCTGGAGCTTTTGCTTTCAAATGGCATAGATGCCGAGGGAGCGGACCTTCCAAAGCTTGATATAACTGACAAAAATGCCTGCATGGATTTTTTGGCGCAAAAAAAACCGGATTGGGTGGTGCACTGTGCCGCCTATACTGCGGTTGACAAAGCGGAAACCGAAAGGGAGCTTTGCAGAGCCGTCAATTCGACAGGAACGGAAAACATAGTGCTTGCCTGCAAAGAGTGCGGAGCGGGAATGATTTACATTTCCACAGATTACGTTTATAATGAGCCGGGTGAGCATGAAATTGAAGAAACCGCCCAGCCGTCACCTCTTAATTGGTACGGGCAGACAAAGCTTTGCGGTGAAAATGCCGTGGTAAAAAACCTTGAAAGGTATTTTATAGTGAGAACATCATGGGTTTTTGGGGAAAACGGGGGTAATTTTGTAAAGACCATGCTTAAACTTGGGCGCGAAAAGGATGAGATTTCCATAGTATGCGACCAAGTGGGAAGTCCCACCTATACCAAAGACCTTGCAAAGACTATTTTTGAAATGTTAAATTCAGACCGATTCGGGATTTATCATGCTACAAATTCGGGTTTTTGCTCATGGTATGAATTTGCTTGTGAAATTTTTAAGCTTTCCGGAATTTCCGTAAAGGCAATTCCGATTCCGTCATCTGAATATCCGGCTCCGGCTACAAGGCCTATGAATTCAAGGCTTTCAAAGAAAAAGCTTCTTGAAAATGGTTTTTCTGAGCTTCCTCACTGGCAGGATGCTCTTAAAAGATTTTTAAATCATTAGTTTTTATTGTCTTGCTTTGTTTTGAAGGGGGCTTTGCCCCCTTCATTTACTATAAAAGCAAATAAAGTTATCAAGCAACCCCCAGTGACTTTTTGTCCGGCGACAAAAAGTCACCAAAAAGCGCCTAATTTATGCGTCTACATCCGCCTATTCGCCGGCAACGGACGCCACGCATTCGCTTGCGTCCTGCTCGGCGAATGACGGCTTGTTACTGTTGACCTGCTTTTCGTCTTGGTGCTCACCACTCCAATTTTACGACGAAAAGCAGGTCTTTTTCTAAATTTGCCTTAGCAACCTTATTAGCGGAAAGTCTTTTCTTATCAAGCAAAATAAGGTGCTTTCCAAGGTTCTTAAGTACTATTCTTTTTTGTCTTTAACTGAGTAAGACGTGGAAAAGCCGGCGGAATAAGACATATAAAATAGGCATTTTTTGCTTCCTTTTTGTTGCCGGACAAAAAGGAAGCAGGGGGGATTCAAAAACATAAGTATATAAAAAAATAAGAAGTGGGGGGACGGAGTCACCCCACTAAAAAAGTAAAAGAACAAAAACTAACGTCTAACTTCTAACAACTAACTACTAAAAGGACGGAGTCCCCCAATAGTTATTAGGAAATAGTTATTAGAAGCTAGTTGTTGATACATTCTCTTTTATTGAAAATTTTTCGCAAAAAAATCTGGAAGATTTTTTTGCAATACCTATTGACAAATTATATTATACGGAATATAATATAGAAAACAAAACAATGTTAGGGTTTGTATAATAATATTTGTAAAAGGAGTTGAAAAGATGTCGTTTCCGGTAAGTGCAGGACTCCTCGACGCACTTGTATTGGCAATAGTTTCAAGGGAGGACACCTATGGCTATAAGATAACGCAGGAACTCAGAGAAGCCATGGATATGTCGGAATCAACGCTTTATCCTGTGCTTAGGCGGCTTCAAAAAGATGAATGCCTTGAAACGTATGATATGGAGTATATGGGCAGAAACAGGAGATATTACCGCGTTACAGCAAAGGGGAATGCCCAGCTTAACCTTTACAGGCAGGAATGGCTTGAATACAAAAAGAAAATAGATAAGGTGATGGGAATGGGGATAAGCATATGACCAAAAACGAATATTTGGCGGAGCTTAAAGCGCATCTTGCTTCTCTTTCCGCAGAGGAGCGCGACGGTGCAATAAAGTATTATCAGGAATTTTTTGAAGATGCAGGGGCGGAAAACGAGCAGAATGTTATTGAGGAGCTTGGCGACCCTAAAAGCCTTGCGGAAAAAATTATAAGCGAAATAAATGAGGGAGGTGCGGCTTCAAGCAAATATGTTCCTGCATCTCCCGGATATGCAGGAAATGGCGGCAAAAATTTTGAGGAAAAGCCAAAAAGGAATGAAAATACAAAAATTTTAATAATTATACTTTTGGCAATCATTTTTTCGCCGCTGCTTGTTCCTTTGGCAGGAGTAATTTTAGGGCTTGTAGCGGGACTTTTTGGCTTGCTTATAGGATTTTTTGCTCTTTGCGGAGGGGTTGTTGTGGGACTTATAGCCGGAGGAATTGCCGCTGTTGTTATGGGAATAGGTCTTTTGTGCTCCGGACAGATTATGGGACTTCTTGCCGGAGGGATAGGCCTTATAATGCTTGCGGTGGGAGTGCTTTTGATAATTCCTTTTGTATGGCTTTGTGCGAATGTTTTCCCGCCGCTTTTCAGAGGACTTGTAAACCTTATTTCAAAACCTTTTCACAGAAAAAAAGTGGCGTATTAAGAGGAGGGATGGCTTATGTGGAAATTTTATAGGGTTATGGGTACGATTGCGGCGGCATGCCTTGGGCTTGGAATTCTTGCGCTGATAATATTCAGCGGCTTCGGCGGCTGGGATATGGTAAGAAACCGCAGTTGGGATTGGAACTGGAATTTTAATTTTGACAGGGATTATTCATATGAAACGGAAAATGTGGAAAAAACCTTTGAGGGAGATATAAAATCGCTTGATATTTCAATTTCCTATGGAAAGGTTAACTTTTTGGAAGGCGATAATTTTTCATTTAAAGCTGAAAATGTAAGAAAAAATTCTTTTGAAAAACTTGAAGTCAGCGGAGATACTTTAATAATAAAACAAAAGAAAAACCATAGGCTTTTTAATTGGGGCAGCGATAATAATTATCCTGAAATAACCATAACTGTGCCGCAGGGTTTTGCCGCAGATGAATTTTCTTATTCCATAGGTGCAGGAAAAAGCGATTTGTCCGGGGTTAGCGCAAAAAATGTCTCACTTGAAATGGGTGCAGGCGATATACTTGCAAAAAATTTGCAGGCTGATAAAATAAATATAAGCGCCGGAGCAGGAAGGCTTGAAATTGTAAACGGCAAGCTGAACGATATGAATTTGGATTGCGGAGTCGGTGAAATAATAATCGGAGGAACTATTACCGGCAATAATAAAATCAATGCCGGAGTTGGCTCATTAAAGATAAATATTGACGGTGACATTGACGACTATAATTTGGACATAGACAAGGGTGTAGGCAAAATTACGGTAAACGGCGAAGAATATGAAAGAAAGCATACCGATTTTGCAAAAAACAGCTTTGATATAGACGGAGGAGTAGGCGAGATAAACATTCAAATAAATCAAAATAAAGGGAAAGAGGGATTGGCATGAAAAGACTTTACAGGTCCGACAGGGACAGGATGATTTGCGGCGTTTGCGGAGGTTTGGCAAATTATTTTAATATAGACTCTACATTGGTAAGACTTGCATGGGTTTTGCTTATTTTCTGTGCGGGAACAGGTATTTTGGCATACATCATAGCGGCAATAATAATTCCGACGGAATCAAATGTTCAATAATTAGTTTTTAGTTATTATTCGTTAGTTTTTATGATTTTACTTTTTTAGAGGGAGGGACTCCGGCCCTTTTAGTAGTTAGTTGTTAGAAGTTAGATGTTAGTTTTTTGTTCTTTTACCTTTTAAGTGGGGTGGACTCCGTCCCCCCACTTCTTATTTTATATATATATTTATGTTTTTGAATCCCCCCTGCTTCCTTTTTGTCCGGCAACAAAAAGGAAGCAAAAAATGCCTATTTTATATGTCTTATTCCGCCGGCTTTTCGGCAA
>JAIHAL010000003.1 GCA_020054675.1 Oscillospiraceae bacterium | reverse complement strand
CTTGTTTCATATCATCCACCGCCAATTTCTTTTTTAATATGTAAATTATACCATATTTCTCCCCAGCTGGTGTGAATAATTCTTTAAATCAGAGGGTCCTTTGTTTTTTTATTTTTATCCTTTCATTCCGCTGGTTGCAATTCCTTGCACAAAATATTTTTGCAGCGAAAGAAAAACAATCAAAACAGGAATCAATGCCACAACGGATGCCGCCATAATCAATCCGTATTCCGTGGAATACTGCGAAATAAACATCCTTAATCCTATTTGTATTGTTTTTTTCTCAGTTGATGTAAGATAAATCTGGGGACCAAGAAAATCATTCCAAACCGCAACAAAAGTAAAAATTACAAGTGTCGACAGTGCAGGCTTGCTAAGAGGAAGCACGATTTTTGCCCATATTTGATATTCGTTCATCCCGTCTATGCGGGCAGCTTCACAAAGTTCATCCGGAATTCCGCGGTAAAACTGACGCATAAGAAATACTCCGAAAGCTGAAAAAGCTTGCAGGCAAATTATTGCCAAATGGGTATCATTTAAATGGAAAACATTGCGCATCATTATAAACTGCGGAACCATATATGCCTGCCACGGCACGGCAATTGTTCCTATGTACCCAAGAAACAGGGCTCTACGCCCTTTAAATTCAAGTTTTGCAAAAGCATATGCCGCAAAGCTTGACGTCAAAAGCTGAAGTATGGTAATTATTATTGTCAGCTTAAATGTATTTAAAATAAATGTAAGCAGGGGTATTTGAGTCCAGATTTCTTGATAATTCTCGTATCGTGGATTTTTAGGAATCCAGTTAATCGGGAAAGTAAAAACATCCTTATTAAGTTTAAGCGATGCGGAAAGCATCCAAGCAAACGGCAGCAGCATTACAAGCGAGAAAAAAATAAGCAAAATATAAAATAAAATTTTTGCGCCTGTTATTTTACGAAATTGCATCATCTTCGCCCCTTTGCCTCAATCCGATATTTTCTTTTCGCCACGAAATTGAATAATTGTAACTGTCAGTACCATTAAAAACAAAACCATTGAAATAGCTGCGGCATAGCCTAAATCCCATTGCACAAATGCAACATTGTAAATATGGTAAACAAGCACAAGCGTACTGGTCCCTGGTCCCCCGCCTGTAATCATCAGCACAATATCATAAACTTTAAAGCACTGAATTGTGACCATTACAAGCACAAGAAAAGTTGTTGGCCCAAGTTGAGGCAAAGTAACATATTTAAACTTTTGAGCTGCACCGGCGCCATCCAAACTTGCCGCCTCATATAATTCGGGACTTATATTTTGCAGCCCAGCAAGATACATGACCATATAATACCCCATGTTTTTCCATACACTGAACATTATCAATGTCGGCATTGCCCAATTTTTATCGGCTGCCCAGCGTGGTGGATTGGATACCCCAAATACACGCAAAATTTCATTTACCGGCCCCATGTCCGGACTGAAGAGGGCATTCCAAACAGCAGCAACGGCTACAAGCGATGCAACGTAAGGGAAAAAGCTCACCGTACGAAAAAAATTTCTGCCAAACAGCTTTTTATTCAACACCAGTGCTAAAAACAATGCCGCAATCATAGTAAGAGGAACGGTTAAAACTGTATAGACAATTGTATGCTCAAAAGCATCAATAAATCTGCTATCTTTAAAAAGTCTGGCATAATTATCAATTCCTACAAATTTTGGGCTCTGAACTGCGGAACCGTTCCATTTCATAAAACTAAGCCCAACCGCCATAATTATAGGAACAAGCGTAAAAATGGCAAAACCTATAAAATTAGGAGCAATAAAGCTATATGCAATTAAATTGTCAATTCTTTTTTTCCTTGCAGTGCCGATATTTGGATGAATTTTTGCAAAATCAGCCATTGCCGTCCTCCTTGTCAACACAAAATAATCTAAAAAATGTGCGGGCCGTGAGCCTGACGACCCGCAAAAAACTTTATTGCAATATTTAGCCTATTATTGCCTTTACCTGTTCCGTCATCTCTTTAAGTCCTTCTTCAATAGAAACACTTTTCGTCATTATTGCATCATGCTGGTCATTTAAAATGGTTTCAATTTGAGCACTATTTGGATTCATAGGCATTTCAAGGTAAGTTTTTACAGTTTTTAGCGCTTCTTTGCTGTTTTCATCTTTGGGGAAGCCTTCCAATGAAGTTATTTTTTCCAAAATATCATCTGTTTTTATTGCGGGGAATGTGCCTGTTGAAGCAATAACTTTCGCTCCCTCTTCACCGCAGACAAAATTGATAAAATCAAGGGCGGCATCTTTATTTTTTGAACTTGAAGCAACTCCAAGGGTCGTAATGGTTCCAAGTGTTGTTCCTGCCGCAACACCTTCCGGATGAGGATATTTTACAATACCCCAATTTTTGGCTTCTGATTTGCCGGTTTTAATATCATTCATTAAAGTTGAAATAAACCAACTGCCCATATTCAGCATTGCAACGCTGTTGTTTTCAAATACCCCAGAATAATGCGTGCTGCTTGTTTTTAATGTGGCATAGTCTTGAACAATTCCGTCATCCTGTTCTTTAAGTATAATTTCGTAATAAGGTTTAAGAAAATCATATCCCGTACTCGGGTCCAAAATCGTATGTTTCCCATCCAAAATTCCAAAAAGCTGCACTGCACTGCGCCATGTATGGTAATGTGCCCCATAAACTTTAGTGCTGCCGCTGCCGCTTGTCATTTTGCGTGCTATGGCATCGTAATCTTTCATTGTCATATCGTTTGTAGGATAATCAACACCTGCTTTATCAAACAAATCCTTATTGTAAAATACAACCCAAAAATCGCTTCTGAAAGGAAGAGCGTACAGTTTCCCGTCAACTGCAATTTGCTCAGTTGTACCGCTGTATTTTGATGTATCAATATTATACTTTTTAATAAAATCGCTTAAATCTTCAAGCTGTCCTGCATTTACCATTGCAGAATAGCCGGGAATATCTTTAACGCTTAAAATATCAAGTCCGCTGTCCCCACCGGCAAGCTGTGTACCAAGAACGGTTTGATAATTTGAAGAACCCAAATCTTTATACTCTATTGTCACATTTGGTTTAATTTTTTTGTATTCTTCGATTAAAGCTTTGTAATAAGGCGTTTTTTCATAATCCCACAAAGCCCATGTAAGTTTGACCTCCTTTTCTTCTTCCTTTGCAGCAGTAGTTTCAACGTTTGCTTTTGAAATCTGTGAATCCTGTTGTTGTGAAGAAGAGTTTCCCTCATTTTTCCCACAGCCTGCAAATACGCTTAAAAACATTACTGAGGCCAACACAGTGCTAATCAATTTTTTTGTTTTGCTCATAGCCAATCCCTCCAAAACATATTGATTTTTAAATTTTCAGCATTTGAATGTATTTTTATTATAACAGTACTATCTTTAAAATGTAATGTAAAAATATACAATTTATATTCACTTTTATTATTGCTTTTAAAAGTTTTCACTAAAAACATATACTTTTTTATGAAAATTTATAATATTCTTCTTTCATCAATCTCCCCTATTTTTTAAAAACGATATTTGTGATAAAATAACATTAAAAGAAGGTGACTTGAAAAAATGAAAACATTTTTCCACCGCAGTTTAAAAAAACGCATTATAGTTACTGCCGCTTGCATAAGCTTTTCAACGGTTATTCTGCTTTCAGCAATAAGTCTTTCTTATTTTCAAGCCTATGCCAGAAAAAATGTAATTCAATCCTCAGAATTCAACCTCAGACTTGTCGCTGGACTTATAGAACAAGATTTGACGGCAATTGATACTTTAAGCAAATGGTGCTTTATAAATGAACAATTTATAGATTATCTCGAAGATAGTTCAGGAAACCCTAAACTTGCTCTTAATGCTTATAAAATTCTTTCTGATGAATATTACGATAATCGTTCCTATTCTTATATACAACGGCTTATTATAACTGATATAAACCGGACAAAGATACTCCAAGTAGGGAATTTATCCTCAAACGGCCCTCCGGTCACAGTTTACAATATAGACAAAATAATAGATTTTTCTTCAAAAAAGTCTTTAATTTGGCCGGATATAGAAAAAGACCCTTTAAGCCCCTCTATATCACTATCTCTGATAAGACCTATAAAAAATTTAAATACCGGAAAATTACTTGGATATGTTTATTTATCGGTAAACCCATCAGTAATTACAGACCGTCTTAAAGACTATCAAACCAAACCCGGAAATTATCTATACATAGCGATAGGCAAAAATACATATAAAATTGAAAATGGCAATTTTATCACATCAAAATTAAACATTGAATTTTCAGAAACTTTGCAGAAAAATGCGCTAAGCGGCAATACCCGCGTCGGGCTTGAAACACTTGCAAACGGCAAAACACAAATAATTGTTTCGCATCCCATTGCTTCCAGCGGACTTAAACTTTTCCAAAGCCTTTCAGAAGAGCTTGTAACAGAACAGCAAAATCTTTACCTCCGCTTGCTGGTTCTTTTGGCAGGAGGAATTATCCTGCTTGCAGTGGTGCTTAGCCTGTCACTTACGCAAATGATAAATGCCCCTATACGTTTGCTGCGCCAAAAAATAGACAAAATAGGACAAGGAGATTTTTCCCTTGACCATAAAATAGAATGGGACAACGAATTTGGATATATCGGCCATGGAATCAATAAACTGGCACAAGATGTGCAAATTTTAATGGAAAAACGTCTTTCTGACGAAAAACAAAAACGTGATTTGGAATATCAAATGCTGCAAAGCCAAATAAATCCGCATTTTCTCTACAATACTCTCGGCTCCATAAAATGGATGGCGCATATTCAAGGCGCTGATGGAATTGAGCAAATGGCCATCTCGCTTTCAAGGCTTCTTAAAAACATTGCCAAAGGTACAAAAGAGCTTATCAGCCTTGAAGATGAACTTTCTTTGCTGAATGACTATTTTATCATTCAAAAATACAGATACGGCGGACTTATAACTATGGAAATTGATATTCCTGAAAACCTTAAAAATAACTGCATCCCGCGGTTTACCTTGCAGCCGTTAGTTGAGAATGCTATCTTTCATGGAATAGAACCAAAAGGCGGAACAGGATGTATTCTTATTAAAGCTTGTGAAACAGAAACCGGAATTTTGATTTCTGTTTTTGATGACGGAATCGGAATGAAAGTCGAAACTATTAAAAAAATTTTTAACGGCGAAGAAAATACCCATTCTGCATTATTTAAGCAAATTGGAATTTTAAACGTGCATAAACGAATACAGCATAATTTTGGAAAAGATTTTGGTATATCCATAAACAGCAACCTCGGAGAATATACTTGCATAAATGTACATCTTCCTCGCCATCCATTATAACCTCAAAAGATTTCGGAGGAAATATATATGTTTAAATTGCTTTTGGCGGATGATGAACCACTATCTCTTATCGGACTTCAATCAATGCTTAAATGGGGAGATTATGACATCAGTATTTGCGGCATAGCCCACAACGGAAAAGAAGCTCTTGAACTTATACACACAAAATCACCCGACATAGTAATTATAGATATAAAAATGCCTTTGGCAAACGGGCTTGAAGTTTTAAAAAGCTGCCGTGAAAAAGATGAAAATCTTCCTCTTTTTATAATGCTTACAAGTTATGAAGAATTTGCTTATGTTAAAGAAGCTATTAAATATCAGGCTTTAGACTATCTTGTAAAAATGGAACTTACTTCTGAAATTTTAGAAAACACAATTTTAAAGGCAATTTCAATGCTGCGAACATTAAAAAAAGACAGCTCATTTTCAAATTTTAGCGGTGCTGCTGGAATTGAATCTTTTTATGAAAAATTCTTTATCCGTCTTTACAACAATCTTTTTGAATCACGCGAACAATTTGACATTCAACGCAAAGAACTTGGATTGGATTTTTCATTTTTCGCCTATACTGTTTGCTGCTGTGAAATTTGCAGTTTTAATATTGAAGAAAAAAAGCGTATGCTGCTTTATTCCGGCACGCTGCAAATGATAAAAGAAACTATAAACAAATTTATGGCCTGTTATATTACCGGACTTGACACACGGCATTTTAACATAACTTTTTGCATAAGTGAACAAGAAGACTCGGAATATATATTTCATTTAAAACAAATTATTGAACGCACTGCGCTTATCGTACATAACTATTTTAACGTGGATTTGCTTTTTGCAGTAGGTGAAAAGGTATCAGACCCGTTTGATATCGGTCGTTCATGCTATACTGCAAGGCAAATTTTAACTTTTCTTTCTTTGCAAAAACCTATATTGTTCTTTGAAGAAGCGGTAAAACCATACGAACCTGCGGCATTTGATTTTTCAGCGTACAAAAAAAACATAGCAAAAGCATTTAACCAGCTTGACCCGGATGCTCTTAAAGATGTAATGTATGAATTATGTGAACATTTTAGCAAATCTCCATCACAATGGGCTAAAGCAATGGATGCCGCATGTACGCTTATGTATATGGCAAATCTGCTGCTGCCTGATGGCGAGGAATTGCTTAAGCAGATTTTTTCAGATGAAGCAGACGGTTATCACAGTATTTATAGAAAACAATCGGTTTCTGACATAACAGCATGGATGAAAAAGCTTGGGGATGGCTTATGTGAAGCTTTTTTAAGCCGCCGCAGCAACTATAAAAACCGCATTATTTCAAATGTACAAAAATATATCCGCGAAAATTTAAATAAAAAGCTTTCCCTTAATGAAGTCGCCGCACTTTTTGGTTTCAGTCCAAATTATCTAAGCCAGCTTTTTACCCGCTGCACCGGAATCAGTTTTGTAGAATATATAACTCTTGAAAAAATCTCAGCTGCAAAAAAAATGATGTCACAAGGCAACGATAAAATTTATGAAATTGCAGATAAGCTTGGTTTTGAAAGCGCTTTTTATTTCAGCAAAGTTTTTAAAAAAATTGAGGGTATTTCTCCGCGCGAATATATACAGCTTCATATTTCCACAAAATAAAATTTAAAATGCAAAAATCAAAATCATATTCCCTGTCCGTGCAACATAATAATTTATCGTAAATTTAAAGCATACGGGGGATGAATTTGAAAAAACAGGGCTTTTTATATGGTTCGGCAATACTTGCCGCATCGGTGATAATATCAAAAATAATAGGCGCGCTATTTAAAATTCCTTTGGCCAATGTGCTTGGCGGTACCGGAATGGGATATTTCAGCTGCGCATACGGGCTTTTTCTGCCGGTTTACGCAGTTTCAACAACCGGCCTTCCTGCCGCCGTGGCAAAGCTTGTTGCCGAAAATTCAGCCTTTGGCAGATACCTTAACATAAAAAAAATCAAACGGGTTTCCATACTTGTTTTTTCGCTTTCGGGCCTTGCGGCATCGCTTTTGATGGCCGTATTTGCCTTGCCGTTCTGCAAGCATATCGCCAAAACTCCGGAAGCGCTTCCGGCGGTTTTAATGATTGCGCCGTCAATATTTTTCGGCTCGGTTATGTCTGTTTACAGAGGCTATTATGAAGGGCTTAAAAACATGTACCCCACAGCTCTGTCGCAGGTTGCGGAGAGCTTTGCAAAGCTTGCCGCAGGCCTTGGCTTTGCCCTGCTCGTGCTTGAATATGCCCATGAAAATCCGGAAGCCTTCATGCGCTTTGCCGGATTTTTTACAGACGTCAAAAATTCATCTCCGGAAAACCTTGCGCTTGCTTATTCGGCAGCGGCGGCTGTCTTGGGCGTAACCGCAGGTTCGGCCTTAGGAATGGTTTTTCTTATTTTAAGGCATAAAATATTTGGGGATGGAATCGGAAAAAAAGAAATTCTTCAAAACAAAACTATCCAAAGCTCAAAGGAAATTGCCATTGGACTTGCAAAAACTATTATACCCATGTCAATAGGCTCGCTTGCGGCAAATATAACATCCCTTATAGACCTCGGAACTATAACAAGAATGCTTGAATCGCAAAACGCTTATTTGTTTTTTAAAGATATAAATATTCCAAAGGAAGAATTGCCAAACTTTATTTACGGGTCTTTTACCGGACTCGCCCTTACGGTATTCAACCTTGTTCCATCCCTTGCCGGGATTTTCGGCAAGGGGATATTTCCCACTCTTGCAGAAAGCTGGGCGGCAAAAAATCAAAAACGCATACAAAAAAGCGTGGAATCAGTAATATTTGCCTCCTCCCTTATAGCAGTGCCATCCGGAATAGGAATTTGCGCCCTCTCAAAGGAAATCCTTATGTTCCTATACTCGGGCAGGGAGGCTGAAATTGCGGTATCCTTTGAGGCGCTTGCAATACTCGGCATAGGCTCGATTTTTTTATCCCTAAGCATCCCCGTTTTTTCAATGCTGCAAGCAATAGGATATGCCGACTTGCCGGTTAAAATAATGCTCATAGGTGCGGCGGCAAAGCTTATCGGAAACATAGCCTTTATGTCAATCCCCGAAATAAACATAAACGGCGCAGCTCTTTCAACAGTGATTTGCTACATTCTTACAAGCTATGCTTCAATAAAACTCCTTTGCAAAAAAACCAAAACAAGTCTTAACAGGAACAAGCTCTTTTTTAAGCCGTTTTTGGGAGGAATTTTCTGCGCCATCAGCGCTGTTCTTGCCAATCTGTTTCTTGCTGAAATTGTCGGAGAAAGGCTTTCTTTGCTTATAAGTATACTTCTTGGTGGAATAATTTACATATTAGTCCTGTTTTTTACAGGCGGAATCACCAAAAACGAAATAAAATCGCTTTTTTAAAAAGAAAATTTTAAAAAATACTTGAAATATTGCGCATAATCGGTTAATATAATCAATGGAATTATTTTTCAAGCTTGGAGAAAAAAATGTACGACTTTAAGTTTAAAGAAAAATACGATGTAAACGACCTCGTTGAAATAATGAAAATTTTGCGTGGCGAAAACGGATGCCCGTGGGACCGCGAACAGGATCATAAAAGCATAAGGAAAAACTTCCTTGAAGAAACTTATGAGGTTCTTGAAGCTATTGATGCGGAAGATGCCTCACTCCTTCGCGAGGAGCTTGGCGATGTGCTTTTGCAGGTGGTTTTCCATTCCCAGATGGAGGCCGAAAAGGGCGTGTTCGATTTCAGCGACGTTGCCGATGAAGTCTGCAAAAAGCTGATAGAAAGGCATCCGCATGTTTTTGGCGAAATAAGCGTTGAAAATTCCGGCGAAGTGCTTAAAAACTGGGACAATATCAAGCAGGCTTCAAAGGGACAGGAAACTTATACGGATACGCTAAAAAGCGTGCCGAAAATACTTCCGGCACTTATGAAAAGCTATAAAATAGGCCAGCGGGCAAAACGCGCAGGTATGGATTTCAAAAGCGAGCTTGATGCTTTTGAAGCGCTTGAATCGGAAGTCGGCGAACTTAAAAAGGCTCTTGACGGAAAATGCAGAAGCGAAATTGAAGACGAGCTTGGAGATGTACTTTTTTCGGCTGTAAATGTCGCAAGAAAGCTTGAAATAGACCCGGAAGAATGTCTTTCAAAGGCTTGCGAAAAATTTATAAAAAGGTTTGCCGAAACCGAAAATTTAATAAGGCCTCAGGGGATTGATATGAAAACCCTTGGCATAAATGAGCTTGACGTTTATTGGCGTCTGGCAAAGCAAAAACTGGCAGAGAAAAATAAAGGTCAGTAAAAAAATGATGGGTAACCATCAAAAAAATATTGGAGGATTTGAAAATGACAAAGACCGATTTAATCAACGCAGTTGCAGAAAGCACAGAATTTTCCAAGAAGGATGCTGAAAAGGCTGTATCAGCAGTTATTTCAGCTATTTCCGGCGCGCTTGCAAAAGGCGACAAGGTTCAGCTCGTAGGATTCGGCACATTTGAAGTGCGCCAGCGCAAGGCCAAGGAAGCAATCAACCCGTCTACCAAAGCAAAAATCATGGTTCCGGCAAAGAAGGCCCCTGTATTTAAAGCAGGCAAGGCTCTTAAAGATGCAGTTGACGCAAAGTAAATCTTTTGCGGCATAATAAATGATTTTCTTTGGAATTTTACGGGTGGAGATATTCTCCACCCTATTATTTTATGGAGAGGTTTTATGAGGCTTGACAAATACCTGAAAACAACCCGTCTTATCAAGCGGCGCACAGTTGCAAACGAAGCTTGCGATGCGGGTAAAATAGCAGTAAACGGAAAAATTGCCCGCGCTTCATACGAAGTGAAAACGGGCGACATAATAGAAATAAACATGGGGACAAAGCCGCTTAAAGTCAAGGTGCTTTCGGTTTCCGAACACGCCACAAAAGAAAGCGCCGCTGAGCAATATACGGTAATTGAGTAAAAATTCTTTTTTCCCATTGACAAAAAACGCTTAAAATAGTACTATATTTAGTTGGAAGAAGTTATAAATCCATAATTAAAAAGGAGATATAAAATGAAGTTTTTCATTGACACCGCCAACGTAAAGGAAATTAAGGAAGCAAACGATTTGGGGGTAATCTGCGGCGTTACTACAAATCCAAGCCTTATCGCAAAGGAAGGCAGGGATTTTGAGGAAGTCGTAAAGGAAATTACAAGCATAGTGGACGGGCCTATTTCCGCGGAGGTTATTTCCCTTCAAGCGGACAAGATGGTTGAAGAGGCCATTCCCCTCTCAAAAATCCACAAGAATATTGTAATTAAAATCCCCATGTGCGCCGAAGGCCTTAAAGCAACAAAGCGTCTTACCGAAATGGGAATAAAGACAAACGTAACCTTGATTTTCTCCGCCGCACAGGCTCTTATGGCTGCACGCGCAGGCGCAACCTATGTAAGCCCGTTCCTTGGCAGGCTTGACGATATCGGAATGGAGGGCATGAACCTCATTTCGGAAATCGTTGATATTTTCAGGGTTCAGAACATCCAGACCGAAATCATTGCCGCTTCAATCAGAAATCCTATCCACGTTACAACCTGTGCAAGGCTTGGCTGTGACATTGCAACAATTCCTTACTCCGTGCTTATGCAGATGATTAAGCATCCGCTTACAGATGCCGGAATTGAACGTTTCCTTAAAGACTGGGAAAGCGTTCCCAAGAAGTAATAAGGGTAAAAATTTAGAGCTGCCGCTTAAAACGGCAGCTCTTTTTTTATTTTGACTTTTTTAGTCGTTGAGATAGGATTTTACAAGAACCTGCAAAAGCTCGTCCCTGTCAATATGCCTTATCAAGCTCCTTGCGTTGTTGTAGGTGGTGATATATGTCGGGTCCTCAGAAAGAATATAGCCGACTATCTGATTGATTGGATTATATCCCTTTTCACGCAAAGCATCGTAAACTGCGGTAAGCGTTTTTTTAAGTTCCTTTTCCTTATCTTCATGCACCGAAAATGTCATTGTCTGCTCATTCATTCCTAACCCTCCTCATAATGTATTCTGACTTTATTATATACCGTTTCTCAAAGTTTAGCAAGTATAGTTAAGAAAATTTTATTCCCTAAGCTCTGCGCCCAAAGCTTCAAGCGCCTTTAAAATCTTTTTAAGCGCGCTGTCAGCCTGCTCATCGGTAAGAGTCCCCTCATGCGAACGCAAAACTATCGAATACGAAACGCTCTTTTTGCCGTCAGCAATTTGCTTGCCTTTATAAACATCAAAAAGTGAAACCTTTTCAAGTATTTTCCCTGCCGCCGATTTTATTGCCTTTTCAAGCTCCGCAACCGGAATGCTGTCGTCGCATACAACGGACAAATCCCTTGTCACAGCCGGATATTTCGGAAGCGGCCTGTATACTTTTTCAAGGTTTGAAAGTTCCATCATCTCCGGAATATTGAGCTTTGCGGCATAAGCCCTTGTTCCTATATCATAATTTTCAAGCACTTCGGGATGAAGCTCGCCCATTATTCCAATAGCAATCCCATTTTTAGAAATTACAGCCCTCCTGCCGGGGTGGAAAGCATGAAATTCATCAAATGCGCATCCCTCGGCGCAAGCGGAAACCTCATAGTCACAAACTCCCATTTCTTCAAGTATTTCCTCAACCGCTCCCTTTATGTCATAGAAATCAATTCCGTCCCCATACATTCCAATGCAAAGGCGTGCAGGCTCAAACGGAAGCTCCATTCTCTCGGCAGGGATGTATTCATTCCCTATTTCATAAAGCTTTGCGGAAAGGTTGCGGCTGCTGTAATTGCGCGAAAGCACCTCGCACATAGACGGCAGCACAGTTGTCCTCATAACGCTTGTATCCTCGCCCAATGGATTTGTTATCGTAACTGTATTTCTTAATTTGCTGTCCTTAGGCAAAAGGATTTTATCAAAATACTTTGGCGATATGAACGAATATGTCGTTATTTCATTAAATCCAAGCGAAAGCATGGTATTTTCAAGCTTTCTTGCATACTTTTGCTTTGGGGTGAGCCCTGCTTTTGCCTCTCCCCTTACAAGCGTTGAAGGAATATTATTATAACCGTAAATCCTTGCTACTTCTTCGGCAATATCCGCCTTGCATTCTATATCAACCCTGAACGGCGGAGCATAGGCAAAACCGTTTTCAACCTTGAATCCAAGCCTTGAAAGGTATTCTTTCATTTCTTCGGCAGATATATTTGTGCCAAGGAAAGAATTTATCCACTGCGGGTCAAATTCAACGCCCTTTTCGGTCTTATCAGAAAAATCCCTGTCTATAAGGGTTCCGGAAACTTCCCCCGCGCCAAGCATTTGGACAAGCTCAAGCGCCCTTTTTATTGCAGGAAGGGCGTTTTGCGGATTAAGCCCCTTTTCAAAGCGCGAGGAGGCATCAGTTCTCATGCCGAGCTTTTTTGCTGTAAGGCGCACGGAAGCTCCATCAAAGCATGCTGATTCAAAAACCACAACGGAAGTATCATCCATAATTCCGCTGTATTCGCCTCCCATCACTCCGGCAACAGCAATCGGCTTTTCCGCATCGGCAATTACAAGCATTTCCGGCGAAAGCTTTCTTTCAATCCCGTCAAGAGTGGTTATCCCCTCGCCGTCCTTTGCGTTTCTTACAACGATTTTATTGCCCTTTACATACCTTAAATCAAACGCATGCATCGGGTGGCCGTATTCAAGCATCACATAGTTTGTAATATCAACAAAATTGTTTATCGGGCGAACTCCGCTTGCCCTCAAACGCTCCCTCATCCAACGTGGAGACGGGCCTATTTTGACGTTCTTTACGATTCCGGCTATATAGCGCGGGCAAAGCTGTTTATTTTCAATCTCAACCGAAAGGATTGATGAAATATCCTCATTGTTTCCTTTAAATTCGGGTTCTTTTATATTTAATGGGATGTTGAAGGTGGCATGCGCCTCCCTTGCAAGCCCCAAAACAGACATACAGTCAGGCCTGTTGGAGGTTATTTCAAATTCAACGGAAGTATCATCAAGGCCTATTGCGCTTTTAATATCCTGCCCGATTTTGCAGTCTTCCTGCAATATAAAAATCCCATCCGATACGGCGTAAGGGAAATCATGGGTTGTAAGCCCAAGCTCGCCAAGCGAGCAGAGCATTCCGCAGCTTTCAACTCCCCTTAATTTGCCTTTCTTTATCTTTACCCCGCCCGGCAGTGTTGAACCGTCAAGGGCAACGGGAACGACATCCCCGGCCTTTACGTTTTGCGCGCCGGTTACAATCTGCAAGGGAGAATCCTTTCCCACATCAACCATGCAGACAAGCAGATGGTCGGAATTTTCATGCTTTTCAACCGAAAGTATTTTGCCCACTACAACGTTTGATATTTCCTCGCCCTCTGTTTCATAGCCCTCAACCTTTGAGCCGGACATTGTCATCCCGTGGCAGAAATCATGCACGGACATATTTATATCAACATAATCGGAAAGCCATTTCATTGATAAATTCATATTTCCACATCCTTTCAAAAATTAAAACTGTTCAAGGAATCTCAGGTCATTTTCGTAAAGCAATCTCATATCGCTGATTCCGTATCTTCTCATAACTATTCTTTCAAGTCCAAGTCCAAAAGCAAATCCGCTGTAAACCTCCGGGTCTATGCCGCAGCCTTCAAGCACTTTCGGATGAACCATTCCGGCGCCCAAAAGCTCAATATATCCCTCGCCCTTGCAGAGCGGGCAGCCCTTGCCCTGGCACTTAAAGCACATAACGTCTATTTCCGCGGACGGTTCCGTATACGGGAAATGGTGCGGACGAAGTCTTATTTTTGCGTCCTCGCCGTAAAGACGTTTCATTATGGTTTCAAGTGTGCCTTTCAAATCGCCCATGGTTATTCCCTTGTCAACGACAAGGCCCTCAATCTGATGGAAAAGCGGCGAATGGGTTGCATCCACGGCATCCGAACGGTAAACTCTGCCGGGGGAAATAATCCTTATCGGAGGCTTGGTTTTCTCCATCGTGCGTATCTGCACGCTGGATGTCTGAGTCCTCAACACAACGTTTTCATTGATGTAAAAGGTATCCTGAGTATCGCGCGCCGGATGCGTTTTAGGCATATTGAGCGCCTCAAAGCAGTAATGGTCGGTTTCAATTTCAGGGCCTTCCACTATATCAAAGCCCATTCCAAGAAAAATATCTTTAAGCTCGTTAAGAACCTGTGTAAGCGGATGAAGTTTTCCCACCTCGCGCTTTTTCCCGGGAAGAGTTACATCAATTGCTTCTGCTTTAAGCCTTAATGCCGTAAGCTCCTCTTTAAGCGACTGGCGGCGCATGGTTATTGCGCTTTCAATATCCTCCCTCACCTTGTTGGCAAGCTGTCCTATCACAGGGCGCTCCTCTGCCGAAAGCGAGCCCATCTGTTTAAGTATTGCGGTAAGTTCTCCTTTTTTGCCCAAAAACTTAACCCTTAAATCTTCAAGGGTCTTTTCATCCGCGCACTGCGAAAGCTCAGATTTTGCAAGCGCTTCAATCTTTTCAAGTGCTTCCTTTAACATTTTTATTCTCCTTTATCATTTAGTATCGCAAAAATAAAAGCCCTGCCCCGAAAACGGGACAAGGCGCATAATCCTTGCTTATAAACCACCCTTTATAAAGAGCCGACACTCCCCTGCCGCTAACGCCGGCAATGCGTCCCCGCTTACTGTTATTTCGGCAAGGCCGCTCGTGAGCGAACTTCGCACAGGCTTTTGCTTTAAGGAGGCTTACAGCCGCCGGCCTCCTCTCTCTTAAAAGCTACTTGCCGGCTACTCTCTCAGTCATTGCGTTTATACTTTTCTATTATATATAATAATTAAAAAATTTGCAAGGGGGATTGAAAATAAGTTTATTCAAAAAATTGACAAATATTATTTTTCAGTTATTGCCGCATAATTTGCAAAAACCAATTCCATCAATTTCCGAATTGGTTCGGAAATATATTTATTGCGATGATATATCATTTTAAATTTTCTTTTAAAATCAATATCTTCAATATTTATAACATGAAGCTCTCCATTTTGCAGTTCTTTTTTTATCAATAACCTTGAAATAACGGTAACACCTATTCCAGCAATTACAGCATTTTTAATTCCCTCAGTATTATTGCAGACCCAAACTGGTTCCCAAGTTATTTCGTTTGCATTCATAACCCTATCAAACAATTCACGTGTGCCGCTGCCATTTTCTCTAACAATATATGGCAAATTTGACAATTCTTCTTTTCCAATACTGTTTTTATTATAAAGCGGATTTGCCCTTCCGCAAACCAGTACAAGCTCATCATCAAGAAACGGTTTAGATATTATATGCGGACTATAAACATTACCTTCTATCAGCGCTAAATCAAGATCATTTTTTAAAATCTTTTCTTCCACAATACTGGTATTTCCTACAAATGCCTGAATTTTTACATCAGGTTGAATTTCTGAAAAAATCTTTGTTATTTCAGGCAATAATTGTGTACCGATAGTTACGCTTGCTCCAACATGAATAACTTTAATAATACCGTAGCCCCGCAATTTATCCTGCATTTCATTAAAAGAAAGCAAAACATGTTTTGCATAATCCTGCAAAATACGTCCGGATTCAGTTATATAGAGCTTTTTTGAATATCGCTCAAACAATTTTACTCCAAATTCCTTTTCAATATTGGAAATAACTTGGCTGATAGACGATTGAGAAATATACAATTTTTCGGCAGCTGTCGTCATATTATTTGCATCACATACCGCACAAAAGATTTCAAGGTCACGTAAAGTCATATAACATCCCTTTATATATTAGTTATTTATTATCGATATTATTAGAATAATAATATTTTACATATACTTTGTCAGATGTTATTATATCATTATCTTAGCAAAAACACAACGGGAAGGTGAATGATTTTAGTAAATTGAAATCTTTATTTATCCATACAAAAAATATTTGAAAGGAAACAAATGTTATGGCAAAAGAAAAATGGAAAAATCCTTGGTTTTATTTAGGGATAATTTTTACCTTTGGAATTGCGGCAATCGGAACAATGGCTGCAAAACTTCCGGTTTTAAGCAATATCGGCGCCATGCTTACAGCAATTATCATTGCGGTAATATACCGCAACGTTGCCGGATATCCGGAAAAACTGCGAACCGGAATTCAATTCTCCGGATATAAAATCCTGCGTTTTGCAATCATTCTTTACGGCTTTAAATTAAACATAGATGTTGTTCTAAAAGAGGGCGGCCTTCTTTTGGTACATGATGCTTTATCGATTATCCTCGCCATATCTCTAACGTTATTATTTGCCAAATTTTTTAAAGCAGAAAAAAAATTATCTTTGCTTTTAGGAGTTGGAACCGGTGTCTGCGGCGCCGCTGCAATCGCAGCAGTTTCTCCGATTGTAGAAGCCGATGATGAAGATACGGCTATTGGCGCCGGTATAATTGCTTTGGTCGGAACCGTCTTTACGGTTGCCTATACTCTTATCAGACCATTTCTTCCCATGAGCGATGCTATGTTTGGCATTTGGAGCGGAATCAGTCTTCATGAAATTGCCCATGTAGCTGCAGCAGCTTCTCCCGTAGGTTCTGACGCATTGGTTATAGCATTGCTTGCAAAATTAGGGCGCGTATTTTTATTGATTCCTTTAAGCTTTATCCTTTCCTTTATTATGCGCCGCAAAAATAAAGATGGAGCAGCAAAAAAATCCGCACCATTTCCATGGTTTTTAATTGGATTCCTTATTGCAAGCATTATAGGAACTTACTGCAATATCCCCAAAAGCATTATTACCACTTTTTCAAATGTTATAGGGCCATTCCTTTTAGCGTCCGGCATGGTTGGATTAGGTCTTAACGTGCATCTTTCCCATTTGCGCACTCGCGCATTGCGTCCGCTTTTGTCAATGTTCATTGCATCAATTGCCTTATCAATATTTTCTTATTTCACTATTTTTTTGTTTTAACAGCTGATATCCTGCTTATAATAAACACCCTCTTAACGGTTAATATAAACTGTTAAGGGGGTTTATTATTTAAAATTATTTTTTTAAATGGTCAGTAATAAATTTAATTGCTTCCTGTCCGGCCTGCTTTGCATCTTCTCCGTTGAAACCATGGTTGGCTTTGGGAATCTTTATAAGTTTTGCGGACGAATAAACTTCCACAGCCCGTTCAGAAAAAGAAACAGGCACAAGGCCATCGCTGTCCCCATGAACAATCAGCACATCACCGGTGTACTTGTTAATTGTATTATAAACGTCAAGATTAAAAATATCTTCATAATACTTTTTACTTATAGTAACACCAAGCGCGGAAACTTTATCCGGTATCTCATCAATGCTTTTGAATCGCGCTCTCCCATCATCGGGAATTGACAATGCCGGATAAAACATAACCAGCCCGCCGATTTCCGTACCACGTTCCGATGCCGTTATTGCCGCAACCAATCCTCCTTGACTGGCCCCCATTAAAAATATATTTTTCTGGTCTGCAAAATCCTGTTCTTTTATCCGGTCCAATATAGCGTTCATATCATCAACTTCCGTAAATACGGACATATCAAGCATGGTTCCGTCGCTTTTAATTGAATTGCCTCCGCCGTAAAAATCAAATATGTATGCGGCAATACCGGATTTTGAAAACATTTCCGCATATTTAGCAACGCTGTTATGGTTTGCGCCAAATTCATGCCCAATAATAACGGTTGGATATGTGCCGGTTCCATCTCCCGGCAGATAAATCTGTCCGTAAATATTAAAATCATCACGTTTAAAGCTAAGTTCTTTCATAATATATTTACCATCAGTTTCCTTTCCTTGCGTATTTTTTTGCTCTGTTTCTGATTCTGCTTTAGCAGATTCTGTTTGAGAAGATTCTTTAGATTCTTCAGATAATTGCGTCGTTTCCGATTCTGTTGTTTTTGTTGAAGTTGCGTTACTCGTATTTTCTTTGTTGCTGCAAGCCGGCAATGCAAATATCATGGTTGATAACAATACATACGCCATTATTTTTTTTATTTTCATATATTCATCTCCAATTTTAAATTTCTTAGCGCCATCAAAAATAACAAAAAATTTACCATGAACAATATACAATACCATGATAATGTTATAACAATCAAAATAAATTATAAATACAAACAACTTTAAGTCAATAGATTTTTTAAATGCCATTTGTAATTTTTAAATAAATTTATGCAGTCATATTAAATCATTTTTAAAATAAATCAACAATGGATTTTATAAAATCTTTACTGCAAATTTCACTTTTTAATTCTATGCAGCCCTTGTAATTATGAAAAAAATGTGATATAATATTCGCAATATAAGGATATTATAAATACTTTTTACTTCGGAGGTAAAAATGGATATTTTTATCGAACAAATAGTGGCAAAACAATCTACCGCAAAGGATATTTTGCTTAAAATAGGAATAGGACTTCTTGCAGCGGTGCTTTCCATTGCTCTAATGATAGTTTCCGGAATGTTCGGACTTGGAATGATTGGAATGCTGCTTGCCGCTGGATGCATATATGGGGCATTTTATCTTATAACCGGATTCAATATCGAATATGAGTACATTGTCACCAATGGTGAAATAGATATTGATAAAATTTTTGCAAAAAGGCGCAGGAAAAGGCTTATTACCGCAAAGGCCTCATCGTTTGAAAAATTCGGGCCAGCAAATGAGGCTCCCGCTTCATTTGACGGAACTACAATAATGGCTTCTTCCGGAATTGCAAACGAAAATTATTACGCCGAATTCAATCATTCAAAACACGGGCATGTAAGGCTTATTTTCTCTCCGAATGAAAAGGTCCTCGGCGCAATAAAGCCTTATCTCCCAAGAAACATCCACCAAAACATATACCAATAAATTCAGCATAAAGCTTATTATAAAGGGGAGTCTTGGCAATGAATGTCGGAATAGATATAATAGAAATTGACAGAATTGAAAAAAGCATTAAAAAACCGCGGTTTCTTTCAAGGGTTTTTTCACCCTCCGAGCTCAAATTTTTTATGGAGAAATCTTTCAACCCCGCAATCATTGCCGGAAATTTCTGTGCCAAAGAGGCTTTTGCAAAGGCTATGGGCACAGGAATAAGAGGTTTTTCCTTGAACGAGGTTTCGGTTTTAAGGGATTATATGGGAACGCCCTATATCAGCGTAACCGGCAGGGCAAAAAAAATTTTAAGTGCTAAAATTAACGGCAACAACTTGAAAGTAAGCATAAGCCATTCAAAAAACCTTGCCACGGCAATAGTTATTGCATACTAAATCAATCTATTTTAGAAGCAATAAAATTGCACACTTAAACTGATAAAGAAGCGAAAACCGCATAGTTTAGCGGTTTTCGCATTTTTTATAAATGACAAAAGGGAGCTGTTAGCAAATGTATCTGGTTACCCCAAAACAAATGAAAATTATTGAAAAAAATTCAAACGACGGCGGAATTTCCTACAAAACCCTTATGCAAAATGCAGGGACTCAACTTGCCCAGTTTATAACGGAACTGCCGCTTGACCTATCAAAAGGGATAATATTTTTCTGCGGAAACGGAAATAACGGCGGAGATGGTTTTGTTGCGGCAAAAATGCTTTCGCAGGCAGGTTTTCCTGTTACGGTTGTGTTAATGTGCGGCGACCCGGCAACTGAAATCGCCGGAGAAGCATTTTTGGATTTAAGCGGTGAATCTGCCGAAGTGCTCTTTCTCAACGATAACATAGAAAAAATCTTTTCCGAAATATCATCTGCGGCGCTTATTGTCGATGCCGTTTTTGGCACGGGATTCCACGGCGAGCTGCCGCCGCAAATAAAGGCATGCTTTTCATATACTGCACGCGCAGCTTGCAAAAAGCTTGCAGTGGATGTCCCAAGCGGCGGAAATTGCCTGACCGGTGAAATTGCTGAAAATACATTGAAATGCGATTATACGGTAACTTTTGGCTACAAAAAGCTCGGACAGGAATTTTCTCCTTTAAAAGAATATTGCGGCGAACTTTTGGTTGCAGATATCGGAATTCCCAAAAACGCTTTTTCAAACATTGAAAGGCCCATATCAAAGCTTGAATTCTCAAACATGGAAACCATAATTCCTCCTCGTGCGCCGGATTCACACAAGGGAATTTTCGGACGGCTTGTAAACATATCCGGTTCTAAAAAAATGCCGGGCGCCTGCGCAATGTCAACGCTTGCGGCGCTGCGCTGCGGAGTGGGGCTTTGCACGATAGCTTCCGCCAAAAGCGTATGCTCCGCCCTTTCTGCAAATATTTACGAAACAATGTATCTGCCTCTTGAAGAAAATGAAAATGGCGAAATAGCCTTTTCAAATGCAGAAAAAATTCTTGCCGGATGCGAAAAGGCATCGGCTGTTATCATCGGCTGCGGCCTTGGAGTAAGTGAAGATACTCAAAAACTTGTGGAATTTTTAATCCAAAACCTGAAATCTCCAATTGTTTTGGATGCGGATGGAATAAACTGCATTGCCTCGCGCATAGATATTATCAAGAACGCAAAGGCAGGCGTCGTCCTTACTCCGCATCCGGGAGAGCTTGCAAGGCTTCTTGGCATTACGGTTGAAGAAGTACTCAAAGACAGGTTCGGATATGCCATAAAGCTTTCAAACGAACTTGGGGCAACAGTAGTTGCAAAAGGAGTTCCTACATTTATCGCCGCGGACAATGGATTTTGCTTTTTAAGCGACACCGGCAATCCCGGGCTCAGCAGGGGCGGCAGCGGCGATATTCTTACAGGCATGATAGCTTCCTTCATAGCGCAGGGAATCCCTCCGGCAGAAGCCGCAGCAGCAGGCGTATTCCTGCACGGCATGGCTGCCGACATGACTGCTGAAAATCTTTCCATGCAGGGAATGCTCCCCACGGATGTAATAGCCCATCTGCCTTTGCTGTTCAAAAAAATGAACAGATAGGCTTTTGAAAGCCTTTGTTCTTATTTTGAGCGGAGGCGTTTAAGATGTTTTTTAAAAAAATTGCCGCAGGTTTTCTTTCGCTTGTATGCATATTCATGCTTTGCTCCTGTAAAGGAGAAAAAACTTCCGCCACACCGGATTTAAACAAGCTTTTTACCGGCACGGCATCAATTGCCTGCGGGGATTTTACTGCCGAGGCGACAATAAACCGTCTTGGCAACGGAATGTGGGATGTGGAATTCACTTCCCCAAAAACCCTTTCCGGAGTGAAGCTTTCTTTTAACGGCGATGAAATCACCGCTTCCTATCTTGGGCTGAAATTTACTGTGCCCAAAGATACCGCGCCGGTTAAGGGTGTTTTGCGCATGCTTTTTGATGCCGTTGACAAAACTTCCGAAAAAGCGGACACTGTTTGTACTCAAAAAGACGGCCAGATGATATTGGATGGCGAGATAAATTCCGAAAAATTTAAAATAATCTTCAACAAAGAAACCGGAGCACTCTCCGCTTTTGAAGTTCCTGATAAGGATTTAAAGATAGAATTTTCAAGCTATTCTGAAATTCAATAATCTTTGTCAAGGCATAAAAAACCCGCCCTCGAAGGCGGATTTTTTATGCCTATTTCTCTTTAGAAATTAACTCATTGACAGCAGACATTAAAGTTTCTTCCTGCATTGCGCCAATATGAACATCTTTAATATTCCCATTTTCATCTATAAAACATGACATCGGTATAGAACGAATCCCGTATTGAATTGCCGCCTCATTATCATTATCATAATAAACAGGGAAAGTATAATTATTTTCTGAAATAATATAATTAACGCTATCAACGCTGTCATTTCCATTTCCCGTAAGAGAAACCATAAGAAAATTCACGTCTTTTCCATATGCTTCGTAAGCTTTTTGGAAATATGGCAATTCTGACTGGCATGGACCGCACCAGCTTGCCCAAAAATTTATAACAACAGGCTTGCCAACAAAAGAGCTAAAATTTACACTGTTTCCATCTGCATCATAAACCTTAAAATAAGGAGCGGATTGCTCTGATGAGCTTGTTTGACTTTCTGTTGAAATTTCCGATGATGTATTTGAATTTTCTGATAGTTCCTTTTCAGACAACTTTTGATAAAAATAATATGAAGCTCCTATCATTAAAACAATTGCAGCGGCAATCAAAAAAACCTTTATTTTATCTTTCATAATATGCTCCTTTGCTCTTTTAATTTAAAAATAATGCTATTTTGCTGAATATGCCTGCCATCATCAATATTCCGACAAAAATTAAAAACAAACCGCAAACAATATTTATTGCCCTATAATAACGCTTTATAAAATTAAACGCATTTTTTAAACTGTCAATCAACACCGCAGAAATAATAAATGGAATCCCAAGCCCTAATGAATAAGCAAGAAGCAGCGTCATTCCTTCAAACCACTTTGATTGCTGCGAAGCCATCATTAATGCCGAACCAAGAAAAGCTCCTGTACAAGGAGTCCAGCCAATAGAAAAAACCGCTCCAAACAATATTGATTTTAAAAAATTATTCGGTTTTATTTCTGTTTTCAATTTTGAATTGCTGTTAAGGGCAGAAATTTTAATCAACCCTATATAATTAAGTCCAAATAAAACCACAATCGCTCCGGTAACAATATTTAGCGCCGTTTTATATTCAATTAAAAAGCTTCCTACCGCTGAAGCAAAAACTCCAAGCAATATAAAAAATATCGTAAAGCCTAAAACAAACCCTACTGCATTTAAAATAGCTTTGCTTTTCTTGCTTTCAATGCCATTCCCAGCAAAATACATGACGTAAACTGGAATAAGCGGAAGTATGCAAGGAGATATGAATGATATAAGACCCTCTAAAAAAGTAACAAGATAATTCATACTGCCCCCGTTTTTTAATGAAAACTTTTAATATATGATAATATAACCTCTTTAATTTAGCATACATTGCAATCATGATTTTTTCTGTGATTATGTCACATATAAACTAAAAAAAATAAAAAGCACTTCACTTTTGCATTAAAGCAAAAGTGAAGTGCCAAAAGAAGTGCCAAAAACTGCAAATCTATTATTAAGCTTTTCCTACTGAGCCAAAGAGCTCCATCTTTTCCTTTACGGTTGCCTTTATTGCCTCAAATCCCGGCGCAAGGAGCTTTCTTGGGTCAAATCCCTTGCCTTGGAGGTCCTTGCCCTCTTCAATGTATTTTCTTGTAGCAGCCGCAAAGCTGAGCTGGCATTCGGTATTTACATTGATTTTTGCAACTCCCAAAGAAATTGCCTTTTTAATCATATCCTCGGGAATTCCGGTTCCGCCGTGGAGAACAAGCGGAACATTGCCTGTCTTTTCCTTTACAGCCGCAAGGGTTTCAAAATTAAGTCCCGGCCAGTTTGCGGGATATTTGCCGTGGATGTTTCCTATTCCTGCGGCAAGCATTGTAACGCCAAGTTCGGCGATAGCCTTGCATTCATTCGGGTCTGCAAATTCGCCGGCGCCCACTACTCCGTCTTCTTCGCCGCCGATTGAGCCTACTTCCGCTTCAAGCGACAAGCCCTTTTCGTTGCAGATTTTTACAAGTTCCTTTGTCTTTTGAATATTTTCTTCAATCGGATAATGAGAACCGTCAAACATTATGGATGAAAATCCTGCTTCTATGCATTTAAGAGCTCCCTCATAGCTTCCGTGGTCAAGGTGGAGCGCAACGGGAACAGTTATTTTAAGTTCTTCAAGCATGCCGTTAACCATTCCTACAACGGTTTTATAGCCTGCCATATATTTTCCCGCGCCTTCGGAAACTCCCAAAATAACCGGTGAAGAAAGCTCCTGCGCTGTAAGAAGAATAGCCTTTGTCCATTCAAGGTTATTGATGTTGAACTGTCCCACCGCATATTTACCGTCTCTTGCCTTATTAAGCATTTCCTTAGCAGATACCAGCATTATAAAAATCCTCCTGTTTTAAATTGGCTGAACCATAATTATATTATACCCTATTGCATCGGAAATTGCAATTATTTTTGTGAAACTATTGTCAAATAAAATAAAAAAGGGGAAAATTGCCCCCTTTTTTATGCTTTTCCAAGTCCTGCGTCGGGATTTTTCAATGAAATTTCATCTTTAAAATCCCCTTGCCCGTTCTTTTTTGAAGCTTTTTTTAAAACTTCGGCAAATTTGCCTTTGCGGTTGTTTTTAGGGTCAATTTTTTGCGGACCGTTTACACGATAAATTTCATTTACATAGATGTTCATTGAAAATCCCTCCTTTTTAGAAGTTATAAGTTAGAGGTTAGATGTTAGAATTTTAAATATCTAACTTCTATTTTCCTTCTTTATAAATATATCGGATGGATTTTGCAAAATTTAATAGATTTTATATTTCCGCTTTGTAAGATTTCTATAAATTTCTTATGTAATGAAAAAGATACTGCTGGGCAATTCCCGCATATGGAAGAACGTAATCAGGAAGCCCGTTCGGATAGTACCTCTCCATTACCCTTTTTATCCAAACATCCACGGGGAACGCCTCCACCCGATACATTCCATAAAGCAGGGCGCATTCGGCAACCTTTGGCCCTACTCCGCATATGCCCATAAGGCTTTTGCGCGCAATTGAAATATCCAGCTTTGAAATCTCATCAAGATTTATTTCACCGCATGCAGTTTTTCTTGCGGCATCAAGGATGTACTTCGCCCTAAATCCCGCCCGCAGAGGAGCAAGGTCTTCCTCGGAAGATGCGCAAAGCTCCTCCGGCGGCGGAAATCCTCCGTATTTTTCGCAAAGCCTTGAAATTATCCCCTTTATCCTCGGGATATTATTGTTTTGTGAAATTATAAATGAGCAGAGCGCCTCCCATTTATCCTGTTTTAAAAGCCTTATCCCCCACGCAAACGAACATGCTTTTGAAAGCGTTTCGTCCTCAGAAAAAATCCTTTTAAGCTCGCCGTAATCGGTTGACAAATCAAAGTAATCAGCCCAAGTATTTAAAAAATCCTCTTCGGAAGTATTTTTAAAAATAAAATAATCCTTTTCCTTTTTTATTTCCAAAGGCTTATTTAAGAAAAATCCGAAAAAGCCGTCGGAAGTCTTTTCCCATCTGAATGCCTGGCCGCAGTCAAGGGTTTGCTCCAAGTCAAAATCCTCCTGCTTTAAGCATATGTCGCCGCTTTTTTTTATGTAGTCCATTATTCTCCCTTTTTTCTTGATTATTTTTAATAATTATAATAAAATAAAATAAATAATGCAAGACGGGAGAGTTAACCATGAGAGAAAGCATACTTACAATACCGATAAGCGAAATTTTTGAGCCAAAATGCGGCTGTCCCATATGCCGAATGAGGGATACCCTTGAAAACCGCACCGTGGAATACATCATGGGCGCCGCAATGATGGAACCGGATGTGCGGATTGAAACCAACAAGCTCGGCTTTTGCAAGACCCATTTCGACCAGATGATGAAACAGAAAAACAGGCTCTCGCTGGGCCTCATGCTGCAAACCCATCTCGAAGAAGTGCAAAAAACGGTTTTTTCTAAAAAAAGGCTCTTTGAAGCTAAAAATGCCAAAACCAAAAAGCTTTCCGAAGTAAATTCCTCCTGCTTTGTCTGCGAAAAAATAAACTGGGGCATGGAAAGACTGTTTAAAACTCTTTTTGAACTCTACTCCTCAAAGGATTTCAAAAACTTATTCCGTGAACAGGAAATGCTCTGCCTTGTGCATTATGAGCTTTTATGCGCAAAAGCTCCGGAATTTCTTCAAAAGGATGAGCTTGAAAGCTTTATTTCAGATTGCAGGGAGCTTGCCTCAAAATACCTCTCCTCGCTTTATGAGGACGTTTCTAAGTTCTGCTCCATGTACGACTACCGAAATAACGGCGCAGACTGGGGAAATTCAAAGGACAGCATAGAAAGGGCAATAAAATTCCTCACTTCAAGATAATTTTCGAAATTTTATACGGATTTTACAAACGGTAATACCTTTTCAACAAAAGGATGAAAAATGTCGAACGGTTTTAAGAACGTACTTTTCAACCTTTTCAACAGGGTTTTCAACATGTTTTTCAATACTTTTCAAGACTTTCAACAGGGTTTTCAACAGGTTTTCGTATAAAGGCTTTATTACCTTTTGTATAATGTGCTTTGTTTAGGGCATAATATCCATAAATATTTGCAAATTTTTGTTAAGTTGGAGGATGCCCTATGATTAAAGGCGTGAACAAGCGCATTGTTGAAATCAACAACACCCAAAACGAATACTTTGAAAAGGCCATTCTTTATATCAAGCCTGAAAAAAGCTCCATGCCGCAAAGGGAGCTTTCGGAAGAAGCAATAAATTATTTGAATTCGCTTGGCTTTAAAAGAAAAAGCTTTACTTGGCAAAAATTAGTTGTTATTCTTGGGATAACGCTTGTGCTTTCAGCTCTCGCAGTTATAATTTTACTGCTTATATGAAATTTTCCTTTATTGCAAAATTAACGGAATATCCTTGTATTTTTATAGAAAAAATGCTATAATGTTCATAAATTTAAAGTTAAAATAGTTTTTGGAAATGAGATAGATTATGCGCAATAAAAATGAAAAACAAGACAAGGACTTTGAAAACAGCATAATAATAGGACGAAATCCGGTACTGGAAGCTCTTAAAGCCCAAAAGCCGATAGACACGCTTTATGTTGCCTCCGAAAAGACAGGAAGCATCGGGCTTATAGTTTCAATGGCAAAAAATCAGGGCGTTGTGGTAAAGGATACAAACAACGCAAAACTTGAAGAAATGAGCGGCGGGGCATCCCATCAGGGCGTTGTGGCTGTGCTTTCATGCGCCCAGTATTCAAGCGTCGAGGACATACTTGAGGTTTCCGCAAAAAAAGGCACTTCGCCGTTTATAATAATCTGCGATGAAATTGAGGACCCGCACAATCTTGGGGCAATAATCAGAACTGCCGAAGCAGCCGGAGCTGACGGAATAATAATCCCAAAGCGCAGGAGCGCCTCGCTGAATTCTACAGTATTTAAAACCTCGGCGGGAGCCGCTTCATGGCTGCCTGTCGCAAGGGTTTCCAACATAGCCTCCACTATTGATTTGCTTAAAAAACAAGGCATATGGATTTACGGAACCGATGCCGGAGGGGCGGATTACACCAAAACAGACCTGAAAGGGCCTTGTGCGCTTGTAATAGGCTCTGAGGGAAACGGAATGGGCAGGCTTATAAAAGAAAAATGCGATTTTATTTTAAGCCTTCCCATGCTTGGGAAAATAACTTCGCTGAACGCCTCGGTGGCCGCCGGTATATTCATGTATGAAATCGTAAGGCAGCGCCAAAGCGGCCTTTAAAAAATATGCAAAGGAGTGGCACCCTTGTCAGACAAGAATTTTTCAATTGACGATATACTCAACGAACATCCTAATAAAGACGGCCATTCCGCCACGGACGGCTTTGACCTTGATGCCCTGCTCTCCTCAAAAAGCACCGACAGGGCTGAAATTGAAAAAGAGCTTTCCCAAAAACCAAAGGATGACAAAAAGAAAAAAAGCAAGGCTTCAATTGCTTCTGAAATAGATGACTTAAAAGACGAACCGGAAGTTCCCAAAAAAGCAAAGAAAAAAAGTCAGGATGGCGAAACGGAAATACTGCTTGGTCAAAAAAAGCTTTCAACTATTGAAATAGACATGAAGTCTTCGCAAAAAAGCAACGCCTTTGAGGCGGTTGAAAGTTTTGAAGACAGCCGTACGGGAAAACTTCCAAAACTTAAAAAAGAAAAAAAGAAGAAAAAGCTTTTTAAAAAGCAAATTGAAGAAGACGATATCCCCGTACAAAGAACCAATAAAAAATCCGCAAAAACGGAGGAACATCCCGAAAAGCTTTCTTTTGAGGACAAGCCTATACGTCCTTTGCAGCATACAATATCCGGCAACACGGAGCTTATCGACAGCCTTATAAGAATAAAACATGAAAGGATTGCGCGGACATCGCTAATCCAGCCGATTTCAAGAAAAAGCATTTCTGATATAGATTTGAACCTTGATGATAAAATACTTCCCAATACCGAACAGATACCGATAGAAAAAACTGCCGAAGAACTCGAAAAACTTCGGGAGCTTAATAAAAGGCGTCAGAAAAAAGTTGAGGAATTTGTGCTTGTGGGCGATGAGGAAGAAAGCGATGAAGACGAACTGAAAGAGGAAGAAGAAAACGATATTGCCGATTTTGAAGGCTTTGGAGATGCTCCTTCCGTTATGCACGACATAAGGCAGCTTAAGGGCACTCTTGCGGGAAGATTTGTTTTTTTGCTTTTTACTTCACTCGTCAGCATTTACATAACGCTTGCAAATGATTTCAGGCTGCCTGTCCCGGAAATAATAAATATGCGCTCGCAGCCGCTTACCTATCTTTTCATACTCTCAATACTCGGACTTTTATCGGTTTTTGTTTCTTATACCGTAATTTCATGCGGAATTGCAAAGCTGTTTAAATTGCAGGCCGATTGCGACAGCCTTAGCGCCCTTGCGGTGGTTTCAAGCATAACATCTGCCATGCTTTGCCTTGCAAGCCCGTCTTTGGTACAACAAGGGGAAGTAAACATATTCATAACCCCGGCAATAGTTTCATTGCTTTTCAACACAATCGGAAAAATTCTGATTGTTTCAAGGACGGAAAAAAACTTCCGCTACGTTTCCGGAGATTTTGAAAGATATGCCATATTTACAATAGATGATGAGGAAAAAGCCGCACAGTTTACACGCGGAACAATGTCCGACTTCCCCGTCCTTGCGGCAATGAGGAAAACGGAATTTATAAGCGATTTTCTTAAAAACTCATATGCTCCCGACATAACCGACAAGTTTTGCAAAATAGCGGCGCCGGTTATTTTCGCGGCATCGCTTTTGCTGGGCGTTCTGACATGGCTTTTAAACAAGAATATTTCCATGGCTTCAAGCATTTATCTCTCTGCGGCAACATTTGCAGGCTGCATTTCACTATGCTCGTGCTTTGCGGCGATACTTGTTGTTAATCTGCCCATGAGAGGCGCCGCCAAAAAGGCGCTTGAAAATTCCTCGGCAATAATTTCATATCAGAGCACTGAGGAATTTGCGGACACCAATTCGGTGCTTGTGGATGTCGCACAGCTTTTCCCGCACGGAATGATAAATCTCTCCGCCATAAAAATCTTTTCGGACACAAGGATAGATGAGGCAATCGTTGAGGCCGCAAGCCTTACAAGCCATGCCGGAAGCATATTAAAGCATATGTTTTATGATATTATTGCCGGAAAGACCGAAATGCTCAATCCCGTTGAAAGCTATATCTATGAAGATTCACTCGGGCTTTGCGGATGGATAAACAACAAGCGCGTCCTGCTTGGCAACAGGGAACTTATGATAAACCACAGCATAGGAGGGCTTCCCACAAAGGAGCGCGAAAAGGAATATACCGAGAACGGCAAATCCGCAATATACCTTTCCATTTCCGGAGAGCTTTCGGCAATGTTTGTGGTTGAATTGAAGGCAAGCCTTGAAGTCCAGAAATGGCTTAAAGAACTTGAAAAAAATGAGGTTTATGTAATCCTGCGCTCGGTGGATTCCATTGTTTCAATAAACAGGCTTTCCGAAATGTTTGACATATCGCCGGACATGCTTAAAATAATACCGTTCAGGCTGCACAAGACCTTTGACGAAATAACTTCATACACGCCAAAACAAAGCACAACGCTTGCCTGTGCAGGCAGGTTTGCTTCTTTTGCATCCCTGATTATTGCCGCTAAAAAGCTTAGAAAAAACGCCGCTGTCGGGATTTGCGTCCAGGCGGCCTGCGCGATAGCGGGGCTTTTAATTGCGCTGGCGCTTACCGCATTTTCAACATTTAATCAGCTTACAGGCTCAATAGCGCTTGCATACAACCTTGCTTGGGCGGCGCTGACAGTTTTACTGCAAGCATTTAAAAGACCTTGAATATTAAATTTCCAATCCTATACGGCAGTATAGGATTATTCTTTGGCAAGGAGGATTCAATGCTCGATTTTATAAAGGAAAAAAAGGACTGCTGGGAGTTTCTTGCCTCTTCCGATATACCCATATTCATTTACGGGATGGGCGACGGGGCAATAAAAATAATGTCGGCAATGAAAAAGTACGGAATAGCTGTTTCGGGATTTTTTGCAAGCGATGAATTTGTCAGAGGACATTATTTTGAACAGCATAAAGTTCATTCGCTTTCCGAAATAGAAAATTTTCTTGATGATTTTATAATCGTGCTTGCTTTTGCGGCCGGATATGAATCCCTAATAAACCGAATAGAAAATCTTTCGCACAGGCATACGCTTGTGGCACCGGATGTTCCTGTTGCCGGCGACGGGCTGTTCACATACCAATATTGCCTTGAAAATGCTGAAAAACTGGAAAAAGTCTATTCCATGCTTGAAGATGAGCAGTCAAGGCGGGTTTTTGCAGATGTAATAAACTTTAAAATAAGCGGAAAAATAAACTATCTCATTTCCTCCGCAACGCCTAAAAGCGAAGTTTTTCAAAATATAATAAAAACATTTCCCGGGGAGATTTATCTTGACCTTGGTGCATATGACGGCGACACGGTTTTAGAATTTTCATCCATCTGCCCCGAATACAAAAAAATAATCGCCCTTGAACCGGACCGCAAAAATTTCAGAAAGCTTACTAAAAATACTCAAAACATGAGGGATACCTCTTTAATAAATTCTGCCGTTTGGGAATGCGACACGCTTATCCCATTTTCAAGCAAGGCGGGAAGGCAATCGTCGGTATCAAAATCCGGCGAAAAAATCCACGCAAGGAGTGTGGACAGCATACTTAACGACGGCCCTTGCTCCACCATTAAAATGGATGTTGAGGGCTGCGAAAAAATGGCTCTGTTTGGAGCAAAGCAAACAATTAAAAAATATTCCCCGAAGCTTATGGTTTCTCTTTACCACCGCAACGAGGACATATTTGAGCTGCCGCTGCTAATCAAAGAACTGAATCCAAACTATAAGCTCTTTATCCGCCGACAGCCATATATTCCCGCATGGGAAACAAATTTATATGCAATCATTTAATGAAAGGACCTTTATCATGAAACGCATTGAAATTAAAAAGCTGTACGAAAATTTTTCAGAATATGAAAACAAAACGGTAACGGTTGCCGGATGGGTAAAATCCATAAGGGTTTCAAAAAGCCTTGCCTTTATAAATTTAAATGACGGAGGCTGCCACAAGGGACTGCAAATTGTTGTCGAAGAAAGCATGGAAAATTTTAAGGAAATTTCAAAGCAAAATGTCGGTGCGGCACTTTATGCGACAGGAGTTTTAACTCCGACTCCAACAGCTAAACAGCCGTTCGAGCTTAAAGCATCACAAATTTCAATTGAAGGCGCATCCTCTCCAGAATATCCATTGCAAAAAAAGCAGCATTCGCTTGAATTTTTACGTTCCATTGCCCATTTAAGGCCAAGGACAAATACTTTTGCCGCCGCATTCAGGGTAAGAAGCGTCTGTGCTCAGGCCATACACGAATTTTTCCACGAAAACAATTTTTGCTATGTCCATACCCCGATAATAACAGCAAGCGACTGCGAGGGTGCCGGTGAAATGTTCCAAGTAACGACTCTTAACCTTGAAAAGCCACCTCTTGACGATGCCGGAAAAATAGATTATTCCGAGGACTTTTTCGGAAAGAGGACTTCCCTTACCGTTTCCGGCCAGCTTGAAGGCGAGTGCATGGCAATGGCTCTTGGAAAAATCTATACATTCGGGCCCACCTTCCGCGCCGAAAAATCCTATACTCCAAGGCATGCCGCTGAATTTTGGATGATTGAGCCGGAAATGGCTTTTGCGGATTTGCAGGACGACATGGAACTTGCAGAAAATATGCTCAAGCATGTTATAAATACTCTTTTTGACGAATGTCCGGACGAGCTTGAATTTTTCAACGAATTTTACGATAAAGAGCTTATTGCAAGGCTTAAAGCGGTTGTTTCCTCAAATTTTGCAAATGTATCCTACACCGAGGCGATAAAGCTGCTTGAAGAAAGCGGCGAAAGCTTTGAATATCCCGTTTTTTGGGGATGCGATTTGCAGACTGAGCATGAAAAATACCTCACCGAAAAAATATTCAAAAGGCCGGTTTTCGTAACGGATTATCCGAAAGAAATAAAAGCTTTTTACATGAGGCTTAACGACGACGGCAAGACCGTTGCCGCAATGGATTTGCTTGTGCCCGGAGTGGGCGAGCTTATCGGCGGAAGCCAGCGCGAGGAAAGGCTTGATATCCTTGAAAAGCGCATGGCGGAATGCAAACTTAATCCAGAAGATTATTCATGGTATATTGATTTAAGAAGATTCGGCGGCGCAAGGCACTGCGGTTTTGGCCTTGGCTTTGAAAGGCTTATCATGTATGTGACCGGACTTTCAAACATCCGCGATGTGCTCCCGTTCCCACGCACAACAAAAAATGCGCTTTATTAAGAAAATCCCGCAAAGCTTTTAAATAGCTTTGCGGGATTTTTAACATTTCTTAATTTAACAATTAAATCCGTATTCCAAAAGTATTTCCTTTGCCTTTTTTACTTCCTCCTCGCCGGGAGGCTCTATGTCTTTTATCTGCGATTTGATGCCAAGCTGCTCCCACTTATAAAGCCCCATCTTATGATACGGCAAAAGCTCGACCTTTTTTACGCATTTATAAGGCTTTAAAAACTTGCCAAGCCTATGGAGCTTGTCCTCTTTAAGTGTATATCCCGGCAGCAGCACCTGCCTTATCCAGACCGCCTTGCCGATTTTTTCGCAAAAATCAAGCGTTTTTAAGGTTTCGGCATTGGAAAATCCGGTCAGCTTTATGCAGTCCTCGTCATCAATATCCTTTATGTCCAAAATGATAAGGTCCGCCTTTTCTATTGCGCCCTTTGATTTTTCAAGCGGAACAGCTCCGGCGGTATCTATTGCAACATGAAGCCCGTTCTCATGGCATCCGTCTATTACCGCCTCGCAAAATTCAGGCTGCAAAAGCGGTTCTCCGCCGGAAAGAGTCACTCCGCCCTTTTCAATAAAATTTTTATATTGGAGGATTTTTTGAACAAGCTCCAAAGAGGAAACTTCCATTCCGCCATGGCATTCCCATGTATCCGGATTGTGGCAGTAAAGGCATCTTAACCTGCATCCCTGCAAGAACACCACGAATCTTATGCCCGGGCCGTCAACCGCGCCAAAGCTTTCGGTCGAATGGATTCTCCCCTTTACATCCCTCATTCATTTTCCTCCATATTTTTAAAATCTTTCGTGGAAGGTTCTTGAAATAACATCAAGCTGCTGTTCCCTTGTAAGCTTTATAAAGTTAACCGCATATCCGGAAACACGTATCGTAAGCTGCGGATACTTTTCCGGATGCTCCATGGCATCAATCAAGGTTTCGCGATTCATTACATTCACATTTATATGGTGTCCCGTTTCTTTTGTGTATCCGTCAAGCAGCGATACAAGGTTCGATACCCTCTCGTCCTCCGATTTGCCAAGCGCGGCGGGAACTATTGAAAACGTGTAGGAAATCCCATCTTCGGCATACTCGTAAGGAATTTTTGCAACTGAAAGCATTGAGGCAACGCAGCCGTTTCTGTCGCGCCCGTGCATTGGATTTGCTCCCGGGGCAAAAGGCTCGCCTTTTTTGCGGCCGTCAGGAGTAGAACCTGTTTTTTTGCCGTAAACCACGTTTGATGTAATCGTAAGTATCGACATGGTCGGAACGGAATTGCGGTAAGTCCTACGCCTTGCAAGCCTTTTCATAAAGCTTTCCGTTACAAGCGTTGCAATGCTGTCGACCCTCGGGTCATTGTTTCCGAACTGTGGATATTCGCCCTCAATCTCAAAATCAACTATAAGTCCGGTTTCATCCCTTACCGGAGTTACTTTTGCATATTTTATAGCCGAAAGGCTGTCAACCACAACCGAAAGCCCTGCAAGCCCGCATGCGGAAGTCCTTAAAATCTCCTCGTCATGCAAAGCCATTTGAAGTCTTTCATAGCAATATTTGTCGTGCATGAAATGAATTATATTGAGCGTATTTATATAAAGCTTTGTAAGCCATTCGCAAACCGTTTCAAATTTTGCCCAAACCTCGTCATATTTAAGCGGGCCTTCCGAAATTTCACCGACAACTGGGCCTATCTGCTCGCCGCTCTTTTCATCGCGGCCATTGTTAATCGCATAAAGCAAAGCCTTTGCAAGATTCGCCCTCGCTCCGAAAAACTGCATTTGCTTTCCTATCCTCATTGCGGAAACGCAGCAGGCTATTCCATAATCATCGCCAAATTTCGGACGCATGATATCGTCATTTTCATACTGTATTGAAGATGTTTCTATTGAAATTTTTGCGCAGTACTTTTTAAAGTTTTCAGGAAGATTTACGCTCCACAAAACCGTAAGGTTTGGCTCCGGCGCCGCCCCAAGATTTACAAGCGTATGCAGGAAGCGGTAGGACATCTTTGTAACCATGGTTCTTCCGTCCTCGCCCATTCCGCCTATTGCCTCGGTAACCCATGTAGGGTCGCCCGAAAACAGCTCGTCGTATGATGGAGTTCTAAGGAAACGCACCATCCTGAGCTTCATAACAAAATGGTCGACAATTTCCTGTATTTCCTCCTCGGTAAAACGTCCGCTCCTCAAATCGTTCTCAGCATAAATATCAAGGAACGTGGACACTCTTCCTAATGACATTGCCGCGCCGTTCTGCTCCTTTACCGCAGCAAGATAAGCAAAATAAAGCCACTGGAACGCCTCTTTGGTATCCTGTGCCGGCCTTGAAATATCAAAGCCATAGCTTTGCGCCATTGCTTTAAGCTCTTTAAGCGCCTTTATCTGCTCGGCTATTTCCTCCAAATCCCTAACGGTATCGCCGTACATAGGTTCATCATCGCGCGCCTTTTTCGCGGCAATTTTAAATTCAATCAGCTTATCCACGCCATAAAGTGGAACTCGCCTGTAATCGCCTATAATCCTTCCCCTGCCGTAAGAATCCGGCAGGCCGGTTATAATTCCAGAATGCCTTGCCTTTTTCATGGCATCGGTGTAAACGTCAAAAACCCCGTCATTATGTGTCTTGCGGTACTTAAAAATAGTATCTATCTCATCGGGGAGCTTTCTTCCGTACGCTTCAAGGGAAGTATGCACCATCCTTATCCCGCCGAAAGGCATTATTGCCCTTTTTAGAGGCTCATCCGTTTGAAGTCCGACAATTTCCTCCAAATCATTATCCACATATCCCGGGGCGTGGGAAGTAATTGATGAAATTGTTTTTTCATCTATGTCAAGAACTCCTCCGGCCTCGCGCTCTTTTTTCATAAGTTCAAGCACTTTTCCCCAGAGCTTTTTGGTCTTTTCGGTTGCAGGCGCCAAAAATGACTCGTCGCCCTCGTAAGGGGTATAGTTTTTTACTATAAAATCCCTTACGTCTATCTTTTCATTCCATGTGCCTTGTACAAAATTCATAATGACCCTCCCTCAAATCAATCGCCGCTTAATTCTCTCCTCAATTAGTATAGTATCACTTCTCCCTCAAAAAGTCAAATCCGAAAGGGGGTCTGCGGCATAGAATTAGTTCTACATTTTGATGAAATTATAGTGCAAAATAACTACATCTTGTGTTTAATAGCCTTCTGTACCATCTATTGAGGTGTCGTTGTCTATCCAGCTCTGAACATCAATTATAGTATAGGCATCCTTCGTATTCCTTACTATAACGGTGCTTATTCCGGCATTTATAATAAGCCTTTTGCACATGGAGCAAGGCTCGACATTTCCGTAAAGCTCGCCTGTTTTTGCGTCATGGCAGGCAAGATAAAGCGTTGCGCCTATCATATCCTTTCTTTGCGCCGAAATTATTGCGTTCGCTTCGGCATGGACAGAGCGGCAAAGCTCATACCTTTGTCCTTTCGGCACATTCAGCTTTTCCCTTGTGCAGTATCCAAGGTCGCAACAGTTTGCCCGGCCTCTCGGCGCGCCGACATATCCCGTTGAAACAATCTCATCATTTTTTACGATAATTGCTCCGAAATTGCGCCTAAGGCATGTTCCCCTTTCAAGCACAGTTTCGGCTATATCCAAATAGTAATTAATTTTATCGCGTCTTTCCATAAAAAATCACCATTTCTTTTGAAATTTCACCTTAATTATAACTGCAAACGCTTTAATTTTCAAGGCAATCAAAATCCATTTTAGCAAAATTTTAAAAACATTCATATTATATTATGGCAGATTTAAAATATTAAAATTATGAGGGGAGTAGTTTATGGCTAATGATAAATCTTTTGACAGCCGTCAAAAAAGACCTTCTCCAAACCAAGAACATGAACAAAACCATGAAGACGAAAGATGCCCGCATAACCCAAATTTCAATCCAAAGACCAAAATCTATAATTGCCAATGCTGCTGCGTGGCGGGACCTCCCGGACCTCCCGGGCCGATTGGACCGATAGGGCTTCCCGGGCCGCAAGGACCACAGGGACCTGCCGGGCCGCAAGGACCACAGGGACCTGCCGGGCCTGCCGGACCACAGGGACCTGCCGGACCTGCCGGACCTGCCGGGCCTGCCGGGCCTGCCGGACCACAGGGACCTGAGGGGCCGCAAGGGCCTGCTGGGCCTGCCGGACCGCAAGGACCACAGGGACCTGCCGGACCGCAAGGGCCTCAGGGGCCTGCCGGGCCATCCGCCGACTGCGTATGCACAGGTCAGCTTGTGTATGTGCTTAACCAATTAAGGACTATTTATCCAACAGATGTCTTTGTCGTTAGAACAGAGGACGGAACAAACACAAGCGGAAGGCTTGGAACAGTAAGCGACGGACTGCTGCAGCTTGTAAACGGCAATCCGCAATATATTCCGATATGCAAGATAGCCCTCCTTTCCATCACCAGCGCAACCTATTCCACCGAAATTGAGTATCTGCCTGTTCCGACAGAACCTCCGACAACCTGCGAAGGATTCTGCGAAGAGGCAATAAGAGCACTTCTTCCCGTCGGAACATCGGCAAGCGTCCGTATAGGCGGAGTTGACATTGGCAATAACGAAACTGTTGTTGCAAGCGAATACGGCATGATTGTTTTTGCCGGCCAACAAACTGTAGATTTTCTGGTAACCTGCCAAATTCAAAGAATTACAATTACTGGAACACCTTAAACCCGCAAAAAAACCGGCACGCATCTGCGGCCGGTTTTTTTCATATCTTCTTTATCCTGTACATATTTTGCAGCACAAGCCAGTTTTGCAGGAAGAAATTATTTATTGTCCAATAGCTTGCTCCGCCGAGGTTATATTTATCGACAAGTTTTAGTCTTGCCTCTATGCTCCTTGCATCGTCAAACCAAACCTCATGCAATCTTTTATCGCTGTCATAATAATTGAAATACGGGGCTTGGGCTTTTGCATCATAATGAATTTCCGCCCCAACCTTTGCGGCAAGCCTTACAGCCTCAAGGTTCGTGATAGACCTTGCCGCCGAGCCAGGAACAAAAGGAAGCGTCCAATCATATCCGTAATTCGGCATGCCCATAAGTATTTTTTCGGGCGGAATCACCGAAACGGCATACTGCAGAACCTTTTCCACTTCGTCAATCGGCGATACAGGCCTTGCGGGCCCAAAAGTATAGCCCCATTCATACGTCATAATAATCACATGGTCCAATATGCTTCCATGGAATTTGTAATCATGCGCTTCGTAAAGAAGCCCCGGCTGGTCTTCCTTTGTTTTCGGAGCAATTGCGCTTACCACGATATATCCAAGAGGGCGCAGAGCATTTACGACCTTTTCAAGGAATCTATTATAATTTTCCCTGTCATCCGGGAAAACATACTCAAAGTCAATGTCAAGGCCGCGGTAATTTTTATCGCGCAGGCTTTCAATAACATTTGCCAAAAGAGTATTTTGAACCTGCTCATCGGTTAAAATCACATGAGCTATGTCGCTGTCAAAGCTTCCTCCCTCCCTGATGTTGGTAATTACCATCATCGGCAAAACATTTCCGTTCAGAGCTGCATTTACAATATTTTCATCGGGAATAGGTATAAGGCTTCCATCCGGTTTCACCTGATAGCTGAAAATGCTTATATAAGTAAGATACGGCAAGGTGCTGTTTATCACATTCATCGGAGTGTATGGAAAAGCATATCCGTTTACTTCTATTGACCTTTTCCTATTTGGAGGCTGGGGTATAAGGACCATCTTCCCGTAAAGGTTTTGCCCTGTGCTTTCAATTTCCGGATTTGCCGCCAAAAGGCTTTCCTCCGAAACCCCATACATTTTGGCAATTGAGCTTATATCCTGCTTTTGATATGCTTTGTGAAAAAGATAATCGCTCCTTAGCACGAGCGCCTGTCCCGGAACAAGCACGTTTGGATTTTCAAGCTGATTATCGGCAATTATCCTTTGCATTGGTATTCCGTATTTTTTTGAAATCTTATACACACTGTCGCCGCGTTTGACGGTATATATAACCAAATAAATCACTCCCAAAGCATAATATTCATTTCCATACTATGCTTAAAAAGGATGCGGCGACACTGAAAAACAAAAAAGCGTCCTAAAAGAGCGGTTTTTTTCAATTATCTTATAAGAGATTTGCCCGTAAGGAACTTGTCAACTTCCCTTGCGGCAAGTTTGCCCTCCTGTATTGCCCATACAACAAGGCTTTGTCCTCTTCTCATATCTCCTGCGGCAAAAACCTTATCCACATTAGTCTGGAAATTATCATATTCCGCCTTTACATTGCTCCTTGCATCCCTTTCAAGCTCAAGCTCGGACGGAATGGTATCCTCAGGACCCACAAAGCCCATTGCAAGCAATACCATATCGGCTTTCCAAACCTTTTCGCTGCCCGGAACTTCCTTGGGAACAACTCTTCCGGAAGAATCCTTTTCCCATGACACGTTTACGGTATGAACTTCCTTTACCTCGCCGGCGTCGTTTCCAACAATCTTCTTTGCTGTGATAAGGTAATTTCTCGGGTCGGAGCCATAAACGGATATCGCTTCCTCCTGCCCGTAATCAACTTTAAGCTTTTTAGGCCATTCGGGCCATGGATTTGAAACCTCATCCCTTTTATGCGGCGGCTCGGGCATGATTTCAAACTGCGCAACGCTTTCGCAGCCCTGTCTGATTGATGTTGCAACGCAGTCGGTTCCCGTATCTCCTCCGCCGATTATGATTACATTCTTTCCCTTTGCATTTATTTTGCTTTCGGTTTTATTCAAAACCGCCTTGGTATTTTCCGTAAGGAAATCAACCGCAAAATAAACACCTTTTAAATCCCTGCCCTCAACTGAAAGTCCTCTCGGCTTTGTTGCTCCGGCGCAAAGCACAACGGCATCGTACTCATCAACAAGCTTTTGGGCGCTTATGGTCTTTCCGACTTCCGTATTAAGTACAAATTTAACGCCCGACTTTTCCATAAGGTCGATTCTTCTCTGAACAACCGCCTTATCAAGCTTCATGTTGGGAATCCCATACATAAGAAGCCCACCGGCGCGGTCATTCCTTTCATAAACGGTAACATCATGTCCGGCAATGTTAAGATAATGCGCAGCAGCAAGTCCGGCAGGGCCGGAACCTACAACGGCAACTCTTTTGCCGGTGGACGGAGCCTTTTTAATTTCAACCCAGCCTTCCCTGAACGCTCTTTCCATTATCTCATACTCAATGCTGCTTATGGTAACGGACTCCATATGGTATCCTTCCGTACAGGAGCCCTCGCAGGGGGCGGGGCAAACCCTTCCGGTGAATTCCGGAAAGGGATTTGTCCTTGTAAGCCTTTTATATGCTTCTTTCCATTGTCCTTTGTAAACCAAATCATTCCATTCCGGAATGAGATTGTGCACAGGACAACCGGAGGTCATTCCATTTAAAAGCGCTCCTCCGTGGCAGAAAGGAATTCCGCAGTTCATGCACCTTGCGGCCTGAATTTTTATTGTTTCCTCGTCGTGCCCAAGGCGTATTTCATTCCAATCCTTAAGTCTTTCCTCGGGAGGACGCTTTTTTGCATCAGTTCTTTTATATTCCAAAAATCCGGTAGCTTTACCCATTGCATTTCACCTTAATTCCGATTATTTTTTAATGCTTCTTGTAAAAGCGGTCATGATTGCAACTTCGCCCGTAAGTCCCTCTTTATAAGCTTGGGCAATGTTTTCCATCATCTTCTTATAAGCCTTTGGAATAACCTTTGTGAACCTCTTGGAATAATTATCCCAGTCAGAAAGAATCTTTTTGCCAAGCGGGCTTTGAGTGTACTCAACATGCTTTTCAATCATGCCCTTTACTTCAAGAAGCTCTTCATCAGATTCTATATTTTCAAGCAAAACTATCGACTTATTGCAGTAAACCGGGTCAAAATCAAGGATATAAGCAATTCCTCCGGACATTCCCGCCGCAAAGTTTCTTCCCGTTTTGCCAAGGATTACAACCTTTCCGCCGGTCATATATTCACAACCGTGGTCGCCGACACCCTCAACAACGGCCTTGATTCCGCTGTTGCGCACGCAGAACCTTTCGCCTGCAATGCCGTTGATGTAAGCTTCACCGCTGGTTGCGCCATAGAAAGCAACGTTTCCTATAAGGATATTCTTTTCCGGCTCAAAATCAGCGGACTTCGGCGGATAAACAATAATCTTTCCGCCTGAAAGGCCCTTGCCGAGATAGTCGTTTGCATCGCCCTCAAGCTCAAGCGTCATGCCCTTTGGTATGAATGCGCCAAAGCTCTGTCCTGCCGAACCTGCAAAAGCAAGCTTGATTGTATCCTCCGGAAGGCCCTCTTCGCCATACCTTTTTGAAATTTCGCTGCCGATGAGAGTCCCCACGACTCTGTCCGTATTCCTTATCGCAAGCTTTGCCCTTATGGCTTTCTTGTTTTCAAGCGCAGGCTTGCACATCCTAAGCAGCTTTTTCATGCCAAGGCTGTTTTCAAGCATATGGTTCTGGGTGCAGGTATTGTATCTTCCAACGCTTGCATCGGCATAAGGCTGATAAAGAATTCTTGAAAGGTCAAGCTTTGAAGCTTTCCAGTTTTGTATATTTTCCTTCACTTTAAGCTTGTCTGTGCGGCCCACAAGTTCATTTATGGTTCTTATGCCTAATTTCGCCATGATTTCACGCATTTCCTGCGCAATAAACCTCATCATGTTTACGACATATTCAGGCTTTCCGGAGAAGCACTTCCTAAGTTCCTCATCCTGTGTGGCAATTCCCACCGGACAAGTGTTAAGGTTGCAGACTCTCATCATCACGCAGCCAAGCGCAATGAGCGGAGTGGTTGCAAAACCGTATTCCTCGGCGCCAAGCATTGCCGCAATGACAACATCGCGTCCTGTGAGGAGTTTTCCGTCTGTTTCAAGCACAACACGGTCGCGCAGCTTATTGAGCACAAGTGTCTGATGTGTTTCCGCAAGTCCAAGCTCCCATGGAAGGCCCGCATGCTTAATGCTGGTCAGCGGAGATGCACCCGTTCCGCCGTCATAACCGCTTATGAGAATAACGTCCGCCTTGCCCTTTGCAACGCCGGCAGCAATAGTTCCGACGCCAACCTCGGAAACAAGCTTTACGTTTATCCTTGCATCCTTGTTTGCGTTTTTAAGGTCATGGATGAGTTCCGCCAAATCCTCGATGGAGTAAATATCATGGTGCGGCGGAGGCGAAATAAGGTCCACTCCCGGAGTTGAATGCCTTACCTTGGCTATGCTCGGATAAACCTTGCTTCCGGGGAGCTGTCCGCCCTCGCCCGGCTTTGCGCCCTGTGCCATCTTTATCTGAATTTCATCCGAATTTGCAAGATAGTTGGATGTTACACCAAAACGTCCCGAAGCAACCTGCTTGATTGCGCTTCTCTTTGAATCCCCGTTTTCCATGGGCTTAAAGCGTTCGCTGTCCTCGCCGCCCTCACCCGTATTGCTCTTGCCGCCAAGTCTGTTCATGGCAATCGCAAGGCATTCATGTGCTTCCTTGCTTATTGAGCCGTAGGACATAGCCCCGGTCTTGAACCTTTTTACAATGGAATCAACGGATTCAACTTCCTCAATCGGAATATTTTCTCCCGCATTGAAATTAAAATCAAAAAGGTTCCTTATGGTTATGATGTTTTCCTCATTGATTTTTGCGGAGAATTGCTTGTAAAGCTTATAATCGCCATCTCTGCAAGCTTTTTGGAGGAGATAAATGGTTTCGGGATTGTACATATGCACTTCCCCGTCTTCCTTGCACTGGAAGAGTCCGCCCGATTCAAGGGTATCGGCATAAGGCGAAGCTTCATTAAATGCGCTGTCATGCCTCATTTCGTTTTCCTTGGCGATTTCTTCAAGTCCAATTCCCTCAAGCCTTGACGGAGTATGGGTAAAGTATTTGTCTATTACATCCTTTTTAATGCCAACCGCTTCAAAAATCTGTGCCCCGTGGTAGCTTCTGATTGTTGAAATTCCCATCTTGGTAAGCACTTTAAGGGTTCCCTTTACGCTTGCCTTGATGTAATGCTTGATTGCCTCTTCGCAGCTTTCATCGCCCAAAAGGCCCTTGTTTGCCAAATCCTTTATTGTTTCATATGCAATATACGGATTTATTGCCGTAACGCCGTATCCTATAAGTGTGCAGAAATGATGCACTTCCCTCGGCTCGCCGGATTCAAGCACAATACCGACATTTGTGCGGATTTCATGCCTTATAAGGTGATGGTGCAGTCCGGATGATGCAAGAAGCGCCGGAACCGCCGCATTTTCGGCATCTACCCCTCTATCTGAAAGAACAATTATATTGGCCCCGTCTTTGATTGCTTTGTCCGCTTCCTTAAATATCCTTGAAAGGGCTTTTTTCATTCCGCTTGCCCCTTCGGAAACCTTATAGAGCATGGAAACAGTCACTGCCTTGAAATTTTCATTGTCAAGGGCCTTGATTTCAGCCATCTGCTCGTTTGTAAGAATAGGATGTTCAAGGAAAATGCTTGCAGTCTTTTCTTTATCAGGATTTAAAAGATTTCCCGCATTTCCAAGCAAAATGCTGCTGGATGTTACAATTTCTTCCCTTATTCCATCAATCGGAGGGTTTGTAACCTGTGCAAAAAGCTGTTTGAAATACATATAAAGCATTTGCGGCTTTTCAGAAAGCACAGCCAAAGGCGCATCCATTCCCATTGCGCCAACCGGGTCCTCACCGCTTTTCGCCATCGGCAGGATTATCTTATTTATATCCTCGTAAGTATATCCAAAGGCCTTTTGCTGTTTTATAAGCTCATCCTCGGAATAAGTCTTGCAGTCCGTCTTTGCGCCTGATGCAAAATCTTCCAATGAAAAAATGTGCCTTTTAATCATTTCAGCATAAGGGAGCTGCCTTGCATAAGTGGACTTGATTTCCTCATCGGAAATAATGCGCTTTTGCTTTGTGTCTATAAGCAGCATTTTGCCCGGTTCAAGCCTTCCCTTATATCTTACGTTTTCAGGCTTTATATCAACCACGCCGACTTCCGACGCAAGCACAACCATGCCGTCTTTCGTCACATAATACCTTGATGGACGGAGTCCGTTTCTGTCAAGCATTGCGCCGATTACCTCGCCGTCAGTAAAGCCCATTGCCGCAGGCCCGTCCCAAGGCTCCATGACAAAATCCTGAAACTTATAGAAATTCCTCTTTTCCTCTGACATGATGTCGTTCTTTTCCCACGGTTCGGGAACCATCATCATCATGGCAAGCGGAAGCGGTTTTCCCGTAAGGTAAAGGAATTCAAGGCTGTTGTCAAACATTGATGAGTCGCTTCCGGTTTCGTCAATGATGGGATAAACCTGAGAAATATCCTCAAACAAATCGGAATCAAGCGTTTTCTGCCTTGCCCTCATCCAGTTTACGTTTCCTCTTATCGTATTGATTTCGCCGTTATGCACAAGGTATCTGTTCGGATGCGCCCTTTCCCAGCTTGGGAATGTGTTTGTGCTGAACCTTGAGTGAACCATTGCAAGCGCCGAAACAAAATCAAGGTCAGAAAGGTCAAGGTAAAAATTCCTAAGCTGTTCGGCGGTAAGCATTCCCTTGTAAACTATCGTTTTTGAAGAAAGGCTTGAAACATAAAAAGTTCCGCCGTTTTCCTCGCTCAAAGGAACTATTGCCTTTTCGGCGCGCTTTCTTATAACATAAAGCTTTCTTTCAAAATCCATTCCCTCGGCAACGTTGCTGCTCTTTCCAATAAAAACCTGAATAAATCTTGGAATAACAGATTTTGCCGTTTCTCCGACCATAGTCCTGTCAATGGGGACTTCTCTCCATCCAAGGATTTCCTGCCCCTCTTCCCTGACAATCTTTTCAAACATTTCCATCTGCGTTTTTCTGAATTCATCATACTTATGCGCAAATATCATGCCTACGGCATAATGCCCTTTCTCAGGAAGCTCAAAGCCCAAAACGGAGCATTCCCTCTTAAAGAACTCATGCGGTATCTGAACAAGGATTCCGGCCCCGTCACCGGTATTTTCATCAGCTCCGCTTGCTCCTCTATGGCTCAAATTCTCCAGAACGGTAAGTGCGTTGTCCACAATATCATGGCAGGCTTCGCCATTTATATTTACAACAAAGCCCATTCCGCAAGCATCATGCTCAAATGCAGGATCGTAAAGTCCCTGCGCCATTGGCAATCCATTTTTTAACATTATTACACACCCTCGAATGTAATTTAATAAGTGCTTTTTATTTTATCATATTTCCTTTAATTTTGAAAGTATTTCTCTGAAAAAATTCAAAAAATCAATATAATGAACATAATTCTTAATTTTTTTAAGTTTCAAATTATAGATTCTACCATCCATACAAAAATATAAATGAAATTTAAAGGCATATAACTTTCAATAAAATTTAAATCCAATGCTTGCCAGACAAAGCGGATTTTCTCCTGCACAACGATTTTAAAATATTTTTAATTTATTAAAAATGCAAGATTATTGAAAAATATCGTCAAAAATCTTGCATCTTCCATTACTTTGTCCTTACAAAAAGTTGCACCCAGTTCGTGCCGTAATTCCCACCCTCGGCATATCCGACTCCAATATGCGTAAAATCGGGATTTAAAATATTTGCCTTGTGGCCGCTTGAATTCATCCAGCTTTCCATAACGGCCTGCGGAGTTTTCTGCCCTGCCGCAATGTTTTCGCCGCTTGCAGAATACCCCACCCCAAGTTCGCTTAAAACCGTAAAGCAAGACGTTCCATTTGGCCTTGTATGTGAAAAGCTTATAATAAGCTCGCTCGCTCGCACCTGCGCCGCCTCCTCAACTGACGGCAAAACCGCAAGAGCGCCGACTCCCGCCTTTGCACGCTCTGCATTCACAAGGTCGACAACCGCCTGTTTGAAATCCGTCGATGCAGACGGAACAGTCTGTTGGGCAGTTGAAGTTTGCGGTAAAATTACCTGTGGTGTCGAAACTGTCTGCGGCGGAATCGTCAGCGTTGTCTGAACCGTCGTCTGCACCGTTGCCGGCGTTGTCGGAGCGGCAGTTGTTGCGGCCGCTGTTATAGTCGTCGCCTGAGTCCTTGCCGGAGTTATTGCCGTTGAAGACGGCAGGGCGCTTGAAGCCGACGTCGTCTGTATCAAAGAGGTATCCACAACTTGAGTGGTTTCCGTTGCAAAAGTGCTTGTTTCAGTTTCTTCCGATTCGCTCGGAGCATTTCTTGCACAAGATGAAAAAATTAAAATTGCCGAAAAAAGCATAATTGTTTTTTTAAGCATAATTAAATCCCCTCAAAATTTTTATTCATTACAATTATGCCCGCTTTTCGACATTTCTTCATTTCTTTATTTTGTAAAATTTCAAACAGCGTCAGCATTTTCAAGCATTTCCTTTACATACGTCGGAAGCGCAAAGCATCCTTTATGCAACTCGGTATTATAATATTTTGTCCTTATGCCCAAAGTCTCCCACCTTAATGGGTCAAAATCAAGCGGATTATACTTTTTTGAAGCAAAACCAAAAAGCCAATGTCCGGACGGATAGGTCGGTATATGCACCTGATAAACCTTGCAGACCGAAAAAAATTCCCTTATCCTCCTATGCGCGCGCATCATGGATATGCGGTCCTGCTCATAATACGGGCTCTCATGCTGATTTACAAGTATTCCATCGCACTTTAAAGCATTAAAGCAATTGCCGTAAAACTCTTTTGTGAAAAGCCCCTCGCCCGGGCCGAACGGGTCTGTGCTGTCCACTATTATAAGGTCGTATTCATTTGTTTTTGTTCTGACGTATTTAAGTCCGTCAAGATAAAGTATATTCACTCTCGGGTCATCAAGCCTGCATGCCGTCTGCGGCAAATACTGCCTGCAAATTTTCACAACCTCTTCGTCAATTTCAACCATGTCAATATTTTTAATGGAATTGTACTTTGCAAGTTCCCTTACCGTTCCACCATCCCCCGCTCCTATCACAAGCACGTTTTCAATATCGGGATTTGTTGCCATTGCCACATGTACAATCATTTCATGGTAAATAAACTCATCCTTTTCGGTCAGCATCATTATTCCGTCAAGCGTTAAAAATCGCCCGAATTCGGGGCTTTCAAAAACATCAATGCGCTGGAAATCACTTTTTTGGGTGCAAAGCTGTTTGTCCACCTTTATTGAAAAGCGCACATTTGGGGTATGATTTTCGGTAAACCAAAGCTCCATCTTTATTATTCCTCCCCGACAACGACATTGATTTTTTCAATTTTCATATCTTCCGTTCCCGTCATAAAGCAGCCCCTGTCCTTGGAATAGGCTATATAGTCAAGTATTTCATCCGTTATCAGTTCTCCCGGAGCAACAATAGGAATCCCCGGAGGATAGCACATCACGAATTCGCCGCTTATATATCCGCTACTTTTGGTTATGTCAAGGGTTTTCTTCTGTGCATAAAATGCTTTTTGCGGAGAAATTTTTACCACGGGATTTATATACTCATGGTCAAACATCCCGCTTTTATCCTTTGAGTATAGTCTTTTTATTTCAAAAAGTGAAGCAACAAGCCGCTCCATCGCCATCTGGTTATCGCCAACGGAAATTATCGCAAGAATGTTGCCTATATCCCCAAATTCAATTTGTATATCGTAATTATCCCTTAAAATATCGTAAACCTCAATTCCCGCAAGGCCTATGTCCCTTGTGAAAATCGAAAGCTTGGTCGTATCAAAATCAAAAATGCTGTCGCCGTTTATAAGCTCCTTTGAAAAAGCATAATATCCGCCGATTGATGAGATTTCCCCCCTTGCATATTCGGCAAGCTCAACCACCCTTTTAAATATCTCTTTTCCTCTCAACGCAAGATTCCGCCTTGAAATATCAAGCGAGGAAAGCAATAGGTACGAACCGCTGGTGGTCTGCGTCAGGTTTATCACCGAACGCACATGCCCCTCCGAAACACCTTTGCCAAGAAGCACAAAGCTGCTCTGGGTAAGCGAACCTCCTGTTTTATGCATGCTTACGGCTGCCATATCCGCCCCGGCAGCCATGGCGGAAACCGGAAGGTTTTCCCCAAAATAAAAATGCGTCCCATGCGCCTCATCCACAAGCACAAGCATTCCATGCTCATGGGCAAGCCTTACAATCGACCTTAAATCCGAACATATGCCGTAATATGTAGGATTGTTTACAAAAACGGCCTTTGCGTCGGGATTTTCAAGAATCGCCCTTTCCACATCGGAAACTTTCATTCCAAGCGGAATCCCAAGCTTTTTTTCAACATCCGGATTTACATATACCGGCACCGCCCCGCAAAGTATGAGGCTGTTTATGGCGCTGCGGTGGACGTTTCTCGGCATGATTATCTTATCCCCCGCCTTGCAGACGGACAAAATCATCGCCTGTACGGCCGAAGTCGTCCCGTTCACCATAAAAAACACATGCTCGGCGCCAAAGGCTTCTGCGGCAAGTTCTTCAGCCTCTTTTATCACCGAAACGGGGTGGCACAGGTTATCAAGCGGTTTCATGGAATTTACGTCAACTGAAAGGCACTGCTTGCCCAAAAATTCGGCAAGTTCCGGATTTCCCCTGCCCTGCTTGTGTCCGGGAACGTCAAACGGAACTATCCGCGCATTTCTGTATCTTTTAAGCGCCTCATAAATAGGCGCCCTATCTTGAGAAAGAACCGGCATCTCCATTCCTCCCGCCTAATATATATTCATGCCGCTGAAAATTTCTATCATTTCCTTCCTTAAGCTGTCAACAATTTCAAGCCTTCTTTTAGGTGAAAGCTCATATGCGTCAATATTGAAAAGATAATTTTGCAGCACAATATCCTTTATCATCATTCTTGTATGAAAAATGTTCGACTGGTACACGTTTACATCCATAACATCATATTTAAGCAAGGTTTTTGGGTCTATATAATTTTGTATGGAAGTAATGTCATGGTCGATAAAGCATTTTTTGCCGGTTATCTCCCTTGTAAAGCCCCTTACGCGGTAATCTATTGTTATTATATCGGAATCAAAGCTGCCTATGAGATAATCCAGCACGTTAAGCGGGGATATTTTCCCGCACGTGGAAACATCTATATCAACCCTGAAAGTGGTTATTTCATTATCAGGGTGAAATTCGGGATAGGTATGAACCGTAAGGTGCGATTTGTCAAGATGTCCCAAAAGGCTTTCTCGCTTTTCAAGCACCGAAGAAAAATTCCCAAGGTTGCATGAGCGGTCTATCATATCCTCGGTAACCTTGCGTTCCGAAATAAGCAGATTCACGCTGGCCCCTTGAGGGTCGTAATCCTGTTTAGAAATATTAAGCACATGAGCACCTATCATTTCAGTTACGTCGCAGAGGATTTTTGTAAGCCTGTCGCTGTTGTACTGCTCATCGATATAGTTTATATAATCCTTCTGCTCCCTTTCGGTCTTTGCGTAGCAGACATCGTAAATGTTAAAACTAAGTGTTTTTGTAAGGTTGTTAAAACCGTAAAGCTTGAGCTTATCGTTCAACCCTATCATCACATCCAATCCCAAAAATAAAATTTCCTGTCGGCAAAATAATTGCAAACACTTGAATAATACGGCATATTTCCTCAAATGTCAAGGGATTTTATTGATTTTAACAGATATATTTCATTATATTTAATTTATTCCTTTTTTTAACGCTTTCCTTTAATTTACTCACGCCAAATTATATTTTACACATTTTTGCTTAAAATATTATATATCGTCATATTTAATATTCATAAATTTAAATTTTAAGGCAGTTATGTGCATATTGACTATTTTTTAAAAAATACTTGAATTCATCCTTCTGTTTTGATATAATATACAAGTCGCAGCGATGGGAGTCCGTGCTGCCGATAAGGAACTATGATGGGATATAGCCAAGAGGTAAGGCAACGGACTTTGACTCCGTCATTCCGATGGTTCGAATCCATCTATCCCAACCAAAAAAACATTGGGGTGTCGCCAAGCGGTAAGGCAGTGGACTCTGACTCCACCATTCCCTAGGTTCGAATCCTAGCACCCCAGCCAATGTTAATGATAAAAAATCCATCTTGTATTTTACAGGATGGATTTTTGTTTTTTTATTCTTTTTTGTAAAAATAAATGAAAATATGCATGATTTAAATTTCACCCTTTTTTTAAAACGTTTTCGCCGCTAAAAGTCCTTTGATAAATCCGCGAGCCTCCGCTTTTTTTTCAGAATCCAACCGATTGTATATTTCTAAAATTTCCAACTCTTCATCGGAAATTTTTTTTTCATATTCTTTTCCCGTTATAAGCCAATCAAGTGAAACATTAAAATATCTGCTTATTTTAATCAAGGCTTCCACAGACGGTTTTGCCTTTCCTTTTTTCCAATCGGTTATCGAGCTTTTTGCAAGTCCCAAATCTGAACAAAGTTTAGAGGAAGTTATATTATTTTGTTCCATAAGATACTGTATGCGGCAAATCATAATTTTATCCTCTCTTTTTTGGAAAATTCCAAATTTTCTATTGACATTTTGGAAATTTCCAATTATAATATGTTTGACAAAAATAAAAAACAAAAATTATTTTAATTCTATCATCTCAAAGTTTTAGCAATTAATACTTATAAAAAATGAATATTTTGGATATAAAAACTCATTTTAATTATACCATTGTTATAATTATGCAACAACAGGCAATAAAATAATTTTTGCAAAAATATTTGCAAAAATCATTCTTAAAAAGCAAGGGCAAAGTGTAATATGTATTAAAATACTTTATTTTTTTTGCTGTTTTACAGTCGCTTTTTATTGAATTTTATAAAAATTTGTCGTAATGCACCTTGAAAAACAAAATGAAACGCCTTTCAAATAAACTCAGTTTAATACTTAAAAACATGGCCATTTGCTATGAAATTTAAGTTGTCCTATACTTTGTTTACCTTAGCTGAAAAACCTCTGAACAACAGCCATGACGCATAGCGTCATGGCTGTTGTTCTGGGATTTTTGTTTCCGGCCTTAAAATCCAAAAGACATTAAATGGAGGAATTTATATGAAACTCAAAGACATGAAAATTTCAAAAAAGCTTGCCGCAGGATTTTTGGTGATATCTATTATCGCAACAATTATCGGCGCGGTCGGCATAGGCGGACTGTTTGCAATGGATGCCGCAGATACTAAACTCTATGAAAAACAAACCCTGCCGCTGAATGATATGTTCAGCGTAATCGAGAACATTTACAAAATGGACGCTGATTTAAGGATTGCAATAGGAAATGCCGGAAACGAAGAGCTTATAAAATCATTTGAAGAAGATTTCAATAAACTTACAGAAGCATATGCACAGTCATATGAAAATTACAAATCAAGTATAGTTACAGCTTCATCAAAGGCTTTGTATGAAGAGGCCGACGAAATTGTCAACAACACTTTCATACCGGCAGCCAAAGAAATATTTGAGCTTGCAAAACAAGGCAAAGCAAGTGAGGCAAACAAAGCAGGGCAGGCAATGGGGGAATCTTACAACAAAATGCTTGAAAACTTCCATCAATGCCTTGACAACAGATTTAAAAACGCAAAGGCCACAAGCGATTCAAACGACAGGCTTTTCATAGTCCTTTCAATAGTACTTTCCAGTGTGGTTGTTTTGGGACTTTTGGCCTCAATACTTTTGGCAAGATACATTTCAAGGATAATCAGCAAGCCAATCAACCAAATGGTTGATGCGGCAAATGAAATTGCCCTTGGAAATACGGATATAGCAGTAGAAGTTGAAAGCCGCGACGAAACCGGAATGCTCGCGGAAGCATTCGGCAGAATGATTGCCGGAATAAAGGAGCAGGTTTCGGTAGTGCTGGCGCTCGCACGCGGTGATTTAAGCATTGAAGTCACTCCGCGTTCCGAAAAAGATACAATGGGCATAGCATTAAAGGGCACGGTGGAGCAGCTTAACAATATGTTTTCCGAAATAAACCGCGCCGCCGAACAGGTTTCGCTTGGGGCACAACAGGTATCCGGCGGAGCACAGTCGCTGTCGCAGGGCTCAACCGAACAGGCAAGCTCAATTGAGGAGCTTTCAGCATCAATTATGCAGATTTCATCTAAAATTAACGGAAACGCAAAGAATGTTTCCCTTGCCGCACAGTATGCAAATGATGCCGGCGAAGAAGTTGCACGCGGAATGGAGCAAATGCGCAGCATGCTTTCCGCAATGTCAGAAATAGACAATTCATCAAACGAAATATCAAAGATAATCAAGGTTATAGACGATATTGCCTTCCAGACCAACATTTTGGCGCTTAATGCGGCGGTTGAGGCAGCACGTGCCGGAGCCGCAGGCAAAGGTTTTGCAGTGGTTGCCGATGAAGTTAGAAATCTTGCCTCCAAAAGTGCCGATGCGGCAAAGCAGACGACATCACTTATTGAAAATTCCATCCAAATCGTCAGAAACGGCTCGCAAATTGCCGAAAAAACCGCTTCTTCCCTTTCGGAAATCGAAGAAAAGACAACGCTTGTTTCCAAGGCAATGGAGGATATTTCAAAAGCTTCCGCCGAACAGGCAGAGGCCATCGAACAAATCAACCGCGGCATAGAGCAAATTTCTGCCGTTGTGCAGACAAATTCCGCAACAGCCGAAGAAAGCGCCGCTTCCAGCGAAGAGCTTTCCTCACAGGCAAACATACTCAAAGAGCAAATATCAACATTTAAGTTGAAAAATTACGAAAATGAAACCGCATCCCCTCAAATAAATCTTGATTACGATTATTCAAGCATTAAAAAACCGGATATGGAATTTCAGTTTGATAAATATTAAAAACATCCCCGATTCACTTAAATGTGGGCCGGGGATGTTTTTATAGAAAATATTATAATATTGTTGACATTTGTAAAATACAGTACTACAATATAAAAAACTGGAAATATTCCACGCAAAAGGACCGATAAAATGAACAAGAAAGTAAAACGGCTTGTTTTAGCCTGTTTTTTAATATCTGCATTTTTTATGCAGGCATGCACAAAAATTGAAACAACCCAAGTTTCCGTTGCAGAAACTTCGGCGGATACTTCCCCTGCTTCAAGAGAAACAACAAGCACAAAAGCGGCAAGCAATGAAACTGTGCCATCCGAATCAACTACAACTACAACTTCAGCTTCCATAACAAGCGCTCAAACATCCCAATCCACCGCAGAAACCACTCAAAAAAGCAAGGCGGAAATATCTGCGGCTTCCACAACGACCCAAACAACAGTCGATTTATCGCTGCCGGAAAACGGAGAAATAGATCACGAATGGGCGCTGTTTCTGGTAAACCAAAACAATCCCCTGCCGCAGGATTATTCAATAGAAACCAAAACGGTTTATGAAAGCTACATGAAGTTTAAAATGGACCGCCGCATTGCCGATTATATGATACAAATGATTTCAGATGCAAAAAAAGACGGTATTTCTTTAATCATTTGCTCTGCATACCGCAGTTATGAAAAGCAAAAGGCTATTTTTGACAGCGACGTAAAATCCTATCAGGCGCAAGGATACAGCTATGAAGATGCATATGCAATGACTGCAAAAAATGTTGCAATTCCGGGACAAAGCGAACATGCCACAGGCCTTGCCGCGGACGTTTTGTCGGACGAATGCCCGTCGCTTTCTGAAAAATTTGAAAACACCAAAGCTTTTGCATGGTTAAGCGAAAATGCATACAAGTACGGCTTTATTTTGCGCTATCCCAAAGATAAAACCGACATAACCGGAATAAATTACGAGCCTTGGCACTATCGTTTTGTCGGGCTGTATCATGCTAAAAAAATTAAAGACAGCGGATTATGTCTTGAAGAATACATAGAACAGCAAAAAGCAGGTCAATCACAATAATTTTGTCTGAAACAAGCAGCTTGCGTATACCAAAGGTAAAATGTAACTGTTGGTATTTTAAACGCTTTGTTTCCATAATTGCTCTTTTTCCAGCCAATGCCGAATGGACATTGACCTTTTTCAATGCTATTCCTTAAGCCCTCTGCATTCGCTCCTAAAAACGCAGCGACTTTGGGAAGTGGTATATATACAGGATGTTCTTTTTCCAGAGCATTTAGTTTTTCAATGCCTTGGACAATTTCAATCGGTGGATTTAATAAATTTTTAATGCTTGACATTTAACATCATCTCCAAATAAAAATTTAAGGAACCTCTAAATAAATCATCTTAATTTTAGCCTTTAAAAAAGATAAAATGGTTTTTTATGGAGTTTTATGGGCACAAAACGGTCTTTTAGGTGATTTTATGCCATAAAATATTTCTTGTTTCATATTATTAACTGCCATTTTCTTTTATTAATATGCAAATTATACCATATTTCTTCTCGGCTGGTGTGAATAATTCTTTAAATCAGATGTTTCTTAATATTAACAAGACGCATTTGGTTCATTATAAAAATGCTTCAGTACATAAAATGTGTGCCGGAGCATTTTTTATATTATAAAAATTATTTGATAATATATAAGTGTTTTTAATTTTTTTGAATCTCATACTTTAAATTTGGTGAATTAAGTCCCATTTCATCTTCTTTTGCAAGCCTAAATGCTTTGATTTTTATAGGATATAACACAAAAGCTTTTTCTGTAATTACCCCTTTGTCAAATTCGGATTTCGGGATGCTGCCAATTGGGGTATCTTCAATTTCAAAATAATATGTTTTTCCGACTTCCAATTTAGAGGCTGCTTCCTCGCCGGGAAATATTAAAAAAGGAGCCGATTGGAAGAGAGTCAGCATTACCGTGTTTGGGGTGGAATCATCCAAACAGTAGTCCGGCCCTACCCAGCGTACGGTTGCGCAAAAAGAGCCAGTGATTTTGGCATTAACGGCATCATCAGCACTGCTTGATTGTTCGTTTGGTTTCTCGGCTTCGGTTGAGGCACTAATGGTTTTATCTGCAAAAGCGCTTTTAAAATCGCATCCGATGAACATAATGGCAAAAAATGTGCAGGCAATTGCTGCCGCAATAAATTTTGAAAAAGTCTTAAACATTAAAAATTCTCCTTTCAAAATATAAAAAATAAAAGCCTCCGGATGCCTTAATTTTACAACACTTCGGAGGCGTTTGCAATATTTACAATAAAACTGTAATAAAATTGTAATTTTTATCTTGGGATTTCTTCTTTGTACTTTTCTTTTAAATTATAGAGGTTCGCAAGATTTTCCATAGCCGCATCGCCAAGGGATTTGGCTAAGAGCACTGTTATTGCATCTATAAGGGCTGCCGGGGCCGCCATTGAGTGATATTCCTTCGGCTCCCCGCGATAAACGAAAAGATTTATGTCAGCATGCTTGTTTTGGTCATTGAAAAGCATTCCGCTTATAAGTATAGTTTTAAATCCGGCTGTTTTTGAATGTTCAAGAATTACTTTTGCTTCACGCGGGATTTTTTGAAAGCCGAATATTAAAGCCAAATCTCCTTCTTTGGCATGAACAAGTCCCTCAAAAAGCTCCGAACCGCCTGATGGGAGTATTTTTGTCATTTTCCCAAGCCTTGAAAGCCTGAAAGAAAAAAGTTCCGCAAGAGCAAAGCTCGCGCCTTTTCCGTAAATATAAACGGTTCGGGCCGCAGCAATTTTATCGACTGCTTTTTTTACTTCACTTTCAGAAAGATGGAGCATAGTTTTTTCAATGCAGTATCTTTGATATTCAAGCATTTCAAAAATCCCTGATTTTTCGGCAAGGGTTCCGGTTATTTTTTCGGCGGGAGTTTCGTATTTTTCGGCAATTGCCGCTTTCAGATCTTTAAAGCTTTTAAATCCGGCATTTTTTGCAAAGCGTGAAAGAGTTGCTTCGCTTACGCCAAGTTTTTCTGAAATTGTTCCTATTGATAAAAACGGTATCAAGTTTATATTTTGATAAAAATAATCAATTATTTTTTCTTCGGTCTGCGTATATCCTGCATTTTTTTCCGGGAAATGAAAATCTGTCATTTTGCACACTCCTTTTAAAAAATAATAAAGGAAAAATGTTTTGGCAAAGTCAAATTTTTGTAAAAAATCAAAGAAGCCGTCAAATTGACGGCTTCTTTTTTACTGGCAGTATTTTATTATTGCATCCTTTATTTCGGGGTATTTCCATGAGAGGGATTTTCTGTCGAAAATCCCGAAGTTTTCGCCACTGCCGGAAAAAGCATTGTTGTCCCACCAGCAGCAGGTAATCCCGTTTGCGCGGGCGCATGCAACATAATATGCGGAGAAATCAATCCTTGCCTGAGTGTTTGAATTTTTGTCCCTTGCCCCGAATTCTCCTATTACAACGGGAATCCCATTGCTTATAAATTTTTGGTAAAGACTGTCCATAAAGCTTGTTATTTCACCTGTATCGGAAGAGTTGGAGGCTTTGAAGTCTGATTTGCTGCCGCTTTCGTTAAGGCCTTGCAGGGCAAAATTATACGGCGTATAGGCATGCACTGAAACTATGAGCCTGTTTTGCACGCTGTCTTTTGGAAGCTTGAATTCGTCCATAAGCGCCGAGCTTGCCGATGCCGAATATCCGGGGCACATCAAATAGCGCGAGGCATTGTTTCCGCCGGATGCGCGTACCGTGTCCACAAAAAGCTGGTTAAGTTCGTTTATGCAGTTTGCCGCGTCAATGCACTGTGCACTGTTTTTGTCAAACCACCATTCGTAGTTTGTGCCGGCAAGGCGCGGTTCGTTTACCGATTCAAAAATAAGACGGTTGTCATAATCTCCAAATTTTTGGCAAAGCTGGGTCCATATTGAAGAAATATATCTCTTGGAATTTTCAAGGCATTCGCTTGATGGATAATAGTATGCTTTGTCTATATCGTGGTGGATGTTGATTATTGCATACATATCATTGCTTATTGCATAATCAACGACTTCTTTTACCCTGTCAAGCCATTTTTGGCTTATTGTAAAATTGCCGTCGGTAAGGTGATTGTGCCATGAAACGGGTATGCGCACGGTATTAAATCCTGCTTTTTTAATTTCGTCTATCATTTCTTTTGTAGTGGCAACTCCGCACCATGAAGATTCGATTTTCATTTCCGTTGCCTCATTGTATCCTCCGTCGGAAACTGCGTCAAAGGTATTGCCGAGGTTCCATCCGGCCTTCATGTTGCGTACAAAATCAATTGCCTCATTTTCGGGCAGGGTTTTCTTTTGCAGGTTTATTTCCGGGATTGAAAGGACAATGGCTGAATTTTCTTGCGAGGACGCGGGTGATGTTTCGCTTGAAGTTTGAGCAGTTTCGGTTTGCACCGTAATGTCAGAGGATTTTGCGGAATTTGAACAGCCGCCTAAAATAAAGGAAAGGATAACCGCGGACAAAACAAAGCTTTTTTTCATTTTGGGAGCCTCCGTTTCATTGTAATCGTATTCAAACAACAATGCAAAAAATGCCGAACCTAAAAACAAGTTCGGCATAGCGTTGAAAGCTGGCGCGCCAGAAGGGACTCGAACCCCTGACCTACTGGTTCGTAGCCAGTTACTCTATCCGACTGAGCTACTGGCGCAAACTTAACGCTTATATATCTTACCACATTAGCAAGTCCATGTCAAGCTTTTTTTGAAATTTTTGAGGCAAATCTTTATTTTAATTTTACTCCTGCTGTTTTGTTCAGCATTTCAGATGTGATGAGCATGAGGACTGCAAATAAAATCAAATATTCGGGATAAAGCCCGATATTTATTTTGTCGGCAATAAGACCGAAAACAGGGGGCATGAATGTGCTTCCGAGATAAGCGCTTGCCATTTGAACGCCTATGATTGCCTGAGAGTTTTCTTCACCAAAATTTGCCGGTGTAGAATGGATTATTGAGGGATAAATCGGAGCGCATCCGAAACCGATTATTACAAGTCCGGCCAAAGCAGCCGTCCCGCTGCGGTCAGGCAAAATCAATAAAGCCATCCCCAAAAGCAATATGCCTGTTCCAAGCCGGATAAGAGTTTTATCCCCCATTTTGTCGGCAATAAAGCCGGAGAGGAACCTGCCAAAGGTTATTCCCAAAAAGAAAAGCGAGGCAAATTTTGCCGCGGTTTCAGAATCGATTCCGCGGGAATTTACAAGATAGCTGCTTGCCCAAAGCCCGGTTGTGGATTCAAGGGCGCAATAGCAAAAAAATGTTGAAAGCACAAATTTTACGCCTTTTATTTTAAAGATTTGCATAAGTCGGGGAGAGGCGTTTTTTGGAGAAACACCGTTTTCTGACGTTTTTTCCCTTTTCCAAAGCGGTAGGCTTATAAAAAGCATTGCTGTCAATATTATTTGCAAAAAGGAAACCGACCTGTATCCGTTGTGCCACCCAAAGCCGTTTGTAAGGCAATAGCTCATGATGTACGGGCTGATTGAGGCCCCAACGCCCCAAAAGCAATGCAGCCAGCTCATATGGCGGGAGGCGTAATGCAGTGCCACATAATTGTTCAAAGCCGCATCGACTGCTCCCGCGCCAAGGCCATAAGGGATTGCCCAAAGACAAAGCAGCAGGAAGTGGTTTGATATGGAAAATCCAAACAAAGCCAAAGCGGTCATCATTACGCTGATTGCGGTAACAAATCCCGCTCCGAGCCGGCTTGTCAGCTTGTATGATAAAAGGCTGGATATTATGGTCCCTCCGGCAATAATCATGGTAATAATTCCGGCATAAGACATCGGCACTCCAAGCTGGGGATACATGACAGGCCATGCCGAGCCAAGCAGCGAATCCGGCAGCCCAAGGCTGATAAATGCTATGTATATGATTGCAAGCAGGAGAGAGTACATAATAAAATTCCTTTCGCTATATATTTAAGCATAAAAAAGGCGCATCCAACATATATGCGCCCTTTAAACAATTTAATTTTATAACTGAAATTTAAATTTTTAAAGATTTTAAAGTAAATATTTTAAAAATGCAAGTTTATTCACTTTATGATTTGAGCACCAGAATCAATTGGCGTGCAAAGCTTTGCAAAATCCGCAAGGCCGTCAAGCTCATCAAGGCAGGCAAGCGCATGCTTTTTCTTTGGAAAAATCCCGTATACCGCCGAACCGCTTCCGGTCATTACAGCGCATAGGGCGCCGCAATCAAGCATGGTCTTTTTTATCATTTGAATTTCGGGGATATCTGCCGCTTCTTCAAGCACATTCATGCAAAGCTCGCCGATTTTTTCAATATTTCCCACAGCAAGGGCGACAACCATTTCATCATTGTCCGGGTGTTTTTCTATTATAAGACCGTCGTACTTTTTAAAAGCCTCTGCAGTTGAAATTCCTTCTTTTCCCTTTGCGACAACTATGCTGCATTCGGGCATGGCCGGGAGCGGAGTAAGGATTTCGCCTATTCCCTCAGCAAGAGCGGTTCCGCCCGCAATGCAAAATGGCACATCCGCACCGACCTTTACTCCTATTTCACAAAGCTGATGAGTTGAAAGCTCTGTTTCAAAAAGTTCATTCAATGCAACTATGACTCCGGCGGCATTTGCGCTTCCGCCTGCAAGTCCGGCCTGCATGGGTATGTTTTTTTCAATTGAAATATCAAGTCCGCACGGCTTTAATTTTGTATATTCGAAGAAAGCCGCCGCCGCCTTATGTACTATGTTTTTCTCATCCCGCGGAACGTTTTCGTCGTCGCAGGAAATTTCAATTCCGTCCTTATCCGTAAGCTCAACCGAAACCGTATCGCAGATTGAAACGGACTGCATGACCGTTTTCATAAAGTGGTAACCATCCGAACGTTTTCCTACAATATCCAAAGTCAAATTTATCTTCGCGGGCGTTCGGACGGCAACTGAACTATCCATATTAAATATATTTCCTCCATATGCAAGGGCATTTGCCCGTAATATCCAAAAGGATTTTTATTTTTTTAAGCTGTCAAGGAACATTTCTATCCTCTTTAATGCTTCAATTATATGCTTTATTGAATAAGCATATGAAACCCTGACATAACCTTCTCCGCTTTTTCCGAATGCGTTTCCGGGAACAACTGCAACTTTGTACTCATTTACAAGCCTTGTGCAGAATTCCTCGCTGGAAAGACCCGTGCTTTTTATTGAAGGGAAGACGTAAAACGCGCCTTCCGGATTAAAGCATGAAAGACCCATGCGGTTGAATCCGTCAACGCAAAGCTTCCTCCTCAAATCGTATTCGGCGGCCATTTTTTTAACCTCATCGTCACATTCGTTTAAAGCTGTAATTGCCGCATATTGGCTTACCGTCGGCGAACACATTATTGCATACTGGTGCAGCTTGAGCATTTGGGATATAATCGGAGCGGGGCCAGCCACATAGCCAAGTCTCCATCCGGTCATTGCATAGGATTTTGAAAATCCGTTTATGAGCAAAGTCCTTTCTCTCATGCCGTCAAGAGCGGCAATGGAAGTGTGTTCAAAGCCGTATGTAAGTTCACAGTAAATTTCATCGGAGATTACAATAATGTTTGTTTCCCTTAAAACCTCGGCAATTGGTTCAAGGTCTTCCCTCTTCATAACCGCTCCGGTGGGATTGTTAGGGTAGGGGAGTATTAAAACCTTTGTCTTTTCTGTGATTTTTTCTTTAAGCGCCTTGGCGGTAAGCTTGAAATTATCTTCTTCCTTTGTTTCGATTGGAACAGGGATTCCTCCCGCAAGCTCCACAAGCGGGCCGTAGCATACAAAGCAAGGCTCAACAATCAAGACCTCGTCGCCAGGGCGGATAAGCGCGCGTATCCCAAGGTCTATTGCTTCTGAACCGCCGACAGTTACAATCATTTCGTTTTTGGGATTGTATTCAAGCTTAAAGCGGCGGTTAAGATATGCGCTTATAGCCTGCCTTAATTCGATAAGTCCCGAATTTGCGGTATAAACCGTTTTACCTTTTTCAAGGGTTTTTATTGCCGTTTTGCGAACGGCCCACGGGGTAGGGAAATCCGGCTCGCCCACACCAAGCGAAATTACGCCTTCCAGCTCTGAGGCAATATCAAAAAATCTTCTTATGCCGGATGGCTTTATTCCCTTGACCACATCGGGAATGATTTTATCATAATCAATCACGGGGAAACAAAGCCCCTTTCGTCAGCAGCCTCAGCACCTATAAAAATCCCTTTTTCTTTGTATCTTTTAAGAACAAAATGGGTAGCGGTGGAAAGAACGCCGTCAATGGTAGAAAGCCTTTGTGCGACAAATAAAGCAATTTCCTTTAAATTTGTTCCGCTCACCGTAACGGCAAGGTCGTATGCTCCGGACATAAGCGCGACTGATTCGACCTCGTCATACATCATAACCGTTCTGGCTATTTCATCAAAGCCAAATTCCGGCTGGGGAGTCACTTTAAGCTCAATAAACGCGGTTACAAGGTCCTTGTCGGCTTTTTCTTCGTCAAGGATAACGCTGTAACCCTTGATAATTCCCGCCTTTTCATACTCCTCAATCTTGGCGGCGACTTCATCCTCCGTCATTGAAAGCATTGCCGCAAGCTGAGCGTTTGAAAGTCTTGCGTTTTGCTTTAAAAGGCCGAGCAGCGTGTCCATAGCATTTACCTCCTGTTTCAAAAATACTTGGCATTTTGCATACCGAATTCATTATACTATATTTTTAAAAATTTGTCTACAAAAAAAGCAAAGGCTCCTGCGCCAATTTTTTTAACATTTTCGTGCCACACCGATATAATGGATAGTAAGCCGGTTTTAACCGGAAAAATTTTCTGTACGGGGGAACGCATGAAATACATTAAATATTTGCTTGTTTTTGTTCCGCTCAGCATTGCGGGATATTTTTTAGGATGGAATGCGGCCGCGGTATTTTTTATGACCTGCCTTGCAGTTGTTCCGCTTGCGGGATATCTTGGCATGGCTACCGAGGAAATTGCCGCCTATTCCGGCCCAAAGCTTGGCGGATTTTTAAATGCAACGCTTGGGAATGCAACCGAGCTTATAATTGCCTTTTTCGCGCTTAAAGCGGGAATGCTTGATGTGGTAAAGGCATCACTTGCCGGTTCGGTTCTGGGGAACATCCTGCTGGTTTTGGGCTGCAGCATTTTTATAGGCGGCCTTAAACATAAAGAACTTAATTTTGACGCCAGAGGGGGAGCCTTTACTTCAACAATGCTGCTTTTTGCGGTTGTAGGGCTTGCCATTCCGGCGGTGTTTTTCCTTTCCCATTCCGTTTCTGAGGGCGACATAACGGGGAAATACGGAGGCCTCAGCATAATTACAAGCGTTATACTGCTTGTGATTTATATTGTGGGACTTATTTATTCTTTTAAGACAAAAGAGGACCTGTATGGCGTTGAGCATGCCGAGGATATAGATGCCAAATGGAGTTTTCCTGCAAGCATAGTTATTCTTGCGGTTTCGGCTGTGTTCATTGCGGTTGAATCCGAACTTTTGGTTGAAAGCATTGAACCTATGACGGAAATTATAGAAATTCCCAAGATGTTCATAGGACTCATACTTATCCCTACGGTGGGAAATGCCGCAGAAAACAGCACTGCAATGATGATGGCGCTTAAAAATAAAATGGATATTACCATTGAAATTTCGGTTGGTTCGAGCTTGCAGGTAGCATTGTTCGTAATACCCTTGCTTGTGCTTTTAAGCCTTTTCTTTACGCCGATGAGCATAGTTTTCAAGCCTGTGGAGCTTTTTATATTCGGTGCGAGCGTACTGATTGCAAACCAGATTGTTTCCTCCGGAAAGACAAATTGGATGGAGGGCTTAAAGCTTCTTTCGGTCTACATTATAGTTGCGGTGGGATTTTTTATAATCGGATAAAAGAAAAATCCGCAAAAGGCTTTTGACCTTTGCGGATTTTTCAGTGGGAAAGCATGGATTCTATTTAAATATAGATAAAAACAAATCCTTTGCCTTTGCGGCGTCCCCTTTTTTGCATAAGATTTTAAAAGATTCGTACACAATGTCATGATCTTCTTTTGAAACGCTTGAAGGATACGCGGAAAGCCCCAGCTCCATGAGATTTCTTGCGCATCTTTCCGGCGAATGCCGCATGCTTTTTAATGTAATATCCGCTGCAAGGCTGAGTGCGGCATGTTTTAATTTTGATTCTGACATTATGAACACCTCTTTGATTATATTTTACATCTGCAAAGTTTTTTTTCCATAGACAAATCCGCCTCGTTGTCTAAAAACAAGACAATTTTTTTGCGGTGTAATTAATTTTGACAACGAATTGTTAAAGTCTAATTACAAAATCGGAGTGTGGTGCTATACTTTGTCATGAAAGAGAGGTAATGACTTTTATGGCAAAGAAAATTTTTACCAAAAACAACATAATAAAAATTGCCGTAATCATAGGGGTTGTAATAATCCCGCTTATGTACAGCTTTTTTTATTTAAGCGCATTCTGGGACCCGTATTCAAAGCTTGAAAATCTTCCCGTGGCGGTTGTAAACAACGATGCGGGCGCCGAAATCAACAGCGAGCAGAGGAATTTGGGAAATGAATTCTGCGATAAGCTGAAAGAGGACGGCAGCTTCAAATTTTCCTTTACCGATGAAGATGATGCAAAAAAAGGCACTGAGGACAAAAAATACTATGCAATGATAAAAATTCCGGAGAATTTTTCGGAATGCATAGCAAGTGCCGATGAAAAAGACAAGCAAACGGCGGAAATAATATTTTCCGCAAATGAAAAGAGAAATTACCTTGCAGGACAGATTTTAAGCCGTGCAGTGCTTGAAATGGAAAAAGGTCTAAGGGAATCCATTACCAAAGAAATGGTTGATACCCTTGCCGACCAGGTAAACGGCATGCCGGGAAAACTTGATGAGCTTTCCGACGGACTTGGGGAACTTTCAGACGGAACCTCAAAGCTTTCCGATGGGGCAAATTCGCTGAAAGACGGGACATCACAGCTTTCAGCAGGAATTGGCGAACTTAAAAAAGGCATGGATTCGCTGCAATCCGGTTCCCAGACGGCAAGCACATCGGCACAGGCCCTTGCTTCGGGAGCATCAACACTCAATAACGGCATAAATTCATATGTATCCGGAGTTAACAGCCTTATTTCAAGCGTAAACGAAACATCTTCTTTCATAAGCGCTTATGTAAAAGCGCATCCTGAACTGCTTTCAGACCCGCAGTTTGCGGCATTTATCCAAAAGCTTTCAAATCCGCAGAATGCAGCGGCGGTGTCTTCGCTTCAAAGTGCCGGAACACAGCTTTCGGCGGCATCATCACAGCTTTCTGACGGTGCATCAAAGCTTGCGGCAGGCGCAAAAAGTCTTGAACAAGGCATAAAAACGGCAAACGGCGGAGCTGCAAAACTTGAGTCCGCATCCGGACAGATAGCTTCCGGCGCGCAAAGCCTTTCGTCCGGAACAGCTGAACTTGATAAAGCCGTAAAAACTGCAAAGGAAAAACTTGATTCTTCGGTTGAAGACAGCAAAAAACAGCTTGAAGCCATTGACGGCCTCGGAGATTTCGTAAGCAAATCCGTTGAAATAAAAAGCGAGCCTATAAATCCCATAGACAATTACGGAACTTATTTCTCGCCGTACTTTATGTCGCTTTCGCTTTGGGTTGGCGCTTTGATAATCTTTTTTGGAATATACTTTGACGTTGACGGAAGATTTTCTTTCCTTTCCAGAACCAGCAGCCACAAGATTGCAAGGAGCTTTGCTTATCTGCTCATAAGCTTTGCACAGGCGATTTTGCTTGGAATAGTTCTCACATGCTGCCTTGGTCTTGAACCAAAGCACATGGGAATGTACTTTATTTCGCTTTGCCTTGTGTCGCTTGTGTCGATTTCGATAGTGCAGTTCTGTATAGTTCATCTTGGAAATCTTGGCAAATTCCTTGCGATTGCATTGCTCATCCTGCAGCTTACGTCCTGCGGAGGAACATTCCCAATGGAAACCGTTCCGAAGTTCTTTAATGCATTGTATCCGTTCATGCCGATGACATATGCGGTTTCGGTATTTAAGGAAACAATAAGCGGGGATATAAATTCCGGCTACTGGCAGAATACGATGATACTTGTAATCATTCTTGTTGTCTTTGTTGCGGCAACTGACATTCTTTCAAAATTCAAAAAGGAAAAGAATGCGGCAGCTGCGTAAACTTTAAAAAATATTCTCTTAAAACCTTGGCGGATGTTATGCGCCAAGGTTTTATTTTTCAGAGGCCTTCTTTTTAAGAAGATTCAAATGAATTTCCTGTATGTAAGTATCTTTAAGCTTGAATTTTCTGACAAATAAAAATGTAGCAAGAATCAATACGATTGACGGGAAAATTGTCATTAAAAGCTTTAATCCCATTAAGGCTTCGACAGATTGGCTGACTTTTTCTCCGGTGTCGGAATTATTGCCGGTAAAGCCTACTGCATTAAGTCCTATTCCTGTGATAAATACTGCTATGGCCGAAGAAAGTTTTACAACAAAGGTCTGCATGGAAAAAATCACGCTTTCCTCACGTGAGCCGGTTTTAAGTTCGCCATAGTCAATGGAATAAGTTAAAAATACCGTTGTAAGTACTGACAGCATGCCGTTGCATGAGAAAACTATTATTCCGGGGATAAGCAAAAGTCCGAATTCAGTTATTCCGGAAACAGAAAGAATAAGCAAAATCAGGTATCCTAAAATTGTAAAAAACATGCAGAACAAGAAAACTTTCTCAGTAGTAAGCTTTTTGCGCAAAAGCGGATAGAAAATCATCATGGCCAAAATTTGCATCCCACCGCATATAGTTGAGAACAAGGTATAAGAAGCATACCAGTTTTGGCCTCCGACATCATACTTAAAGAAATAAATGATTAAATTGCTTGTGGTGAATAAAGACATATTTATCAGCACTATTGAAATAACGATTATAATTGCCTGGTCATTTTGCAGCAAAGCTTTAATCATTTGTTTTACGGTTGATACTTCTATGCGTTCCATATTTCTTTCTTTTACAAAAACGCAAGTGATTGTTTCGGCAATAATAAAAATCAAAGCTATAATCAGCGCAAAATATTTAAAACCAATTCTTTCATTTCCTCCGCCTAAAATCGGAACCAACATCATTGTTGACATTGCAATCAGGGCAGAGCCGACTCCGGCGCAGGTCCTTCCAATTATTGAAAGGACCTCTTTGTCTTTTGGAGTTTCGGTAACGGCCGGAATCATTGACCAGTAGGGGATGTCCATCATAGTATATGTCATGCCCCAAAGTATATATGTAAAGCTGAAAAACACCATTTTGCCTGCGATATCTGAATTTGAGGGAGCTGCAAACATTGCATAAAGAACAAAGGAATTGAGGACGGTTCCGGTAAAAAGCCATGGACGGAAACGGCCAAATCGTTTGCTGTGAGTTTTGGCTACTAAAATCCCCATAATGGGGTCATTAAATGCGTCAAAAATTCGGGCTATCATTAAAATAAGTCCGACAAAAGCCGAATTTAAACCTATAATATCTTGATAATAATATAAAATATACGATGATGAAAGAGCATAGACCATATCTTTTCCTACTGCTCCGATTCCGTAGGCAATTTTTTGTTTTAGTGTTAAATTCACAATAACACCCCCAAGATTTTTAAATTTAAATTCTACTCTTTTGCAAGGATTCCATCCATTATAATTGAAACTGTTTCTTCAAGAGCGTCAGCATAATTTATTCCATGGCGTGTAAGTTCGCCGGAAGCAAGGTAATATTTAACGGCTGCACTTATAATTTCGCGTAAGATTTGAAGATTTATCCGGCGTATTTTGCCTTCGCGCATGCCTTGCTCCAAAAGTTCAAATATAGGTTCCCAATCATCTTCAATATGTTTTGCAACGCGTTCATAAACTTTGGGATATGTTTTGGCAAGTTCATCGAATTTTCTAAAATCCAAATCAATAAAATCTTTTGGCAAGGCAATTATAACCTCGCGTATTTTTTGACTGGTCTCAAGATTGCTTGAAATAATTTCTTTTTTTCGCTCCTGAATTTTTTCATTTCCATAGTCGGCTATAGCCAAAAGCAGGTCTTCTTTTGATTCAAATACTTTATATATTGTTTTTTTGCTTATTCCGGCATCTGCCGCAACTTCACTCATAGTGAATTTGAATCCTTTTTTGCGAAAGACATTTATTGCATGAATTATAATTTTAATTTTTAAATCATCCATACGAATTTCCTTTCAAGCAATGGAAACCAAAAATTAATTTCTGGTTTCCATAATACCATATAGATTAAAAAAATACAATAATATTTTTTTGAAAAAAGTATTTTTGTTTAAAATCACAAAAGCATTGCGTTTATATTGTTGTTTTCATTAATATAAATGGGTGGGACTCCGTCCCCCATTTTTTAATTTTTTAGAATATTTAAATTCTTCTATCCCCCTGCCTACTTTTCTTCATCAGCGAAGAAAAGTAGGCAAAAGACGCCGCCCTGCGGGGCTTTTTTATATGTCCTCATCCGCCTATTCATTTAGAAGTTAGAGATTAGAGGTTAGAAATTAGATTTGAATATTTTTACATTAAAGGTCTTATTCTAATTTACCAGCATCTAACATCTAACGTCTAACAACTAACGACTAAAAAGGCAACGGGCATTGCGCATTCGCTTATGCCCTGCACGGCGAATGACGGCTAAAAAATGTTGACCTGCTTTTCGCCTTGGTGCTCATTACTCCAATTTTACGACGAAAAGCAGGTCTTTTTGTTTTACTTGCCTCAATAACTTCATTAGCGGAAAGTTTTTCTTATTAAGATAAGGTGCTTTTATTTCTAACATCTAACCTCTAATTTCTAACTTCTAAAAAGCAGGTCTTTAAGTTTGCTTGCTTTAATCAAAATTTATAAATTCATTCTCCTCCAAACTGACTTTTATAAAGCTTTGCATAAAAGCCGCCTTTTTCCAGAAGCTCATCATGGGTTCCCTTTTCGGCAATCCTGCCCGAACGCATTACAATTATCGTATCGGCTTCTTTTATAGTTGAAAGCCTATGGGCGACAACAAAGCTCGTCCTGCCTCGCATTATCTCGGAAAAAGCCTTTTGCACGCTTATTTCAGTCCTTGTATCAATGCTTGAAGTAGCTTCGTCAAGTATCAGCATGGGCGGCATTGCAAGCATTGCCCTTGCAATGCACAAAAGCTGTCTTTGCCCTTGGGAGATGTTCCCGCCGTCGTCCGAAACAACCGTGTCATATCCTTTTTCAAGCCTTTTTATAAAGCCATGGGCATGAGCCTTCTTTGCCGCCTCAACTATTTCCTCAAATGACGCGTCTTCCTTGCCGTAGGCTATATTTTCCCTTATAGTTCCGGAAAAAAGCCATGTATCCTGTAAAACCATCCCAAAAAGGCGGCGCAGATTGTTCTTCGAAAGGGATTTTATATCTTTACCGTCAATTTTTATTTCACCGGACGACGTTTCATAAAACCTCATCAAAAGATTTATCAGCGTGGTTTTGCCGCATCCCGTAGGACCGACTATTGCCACCCTTTCGCCAGGTTTTGCGGAAAGGCTGAAATCCTTTATGATTTGTTTTTTAGCATCATAGCCAAAATTTACATTTAAGAATTCAACTCTTCCCTCACAGCTTTTAATTTCCTCGCCGCCGTCATCGGTTTCTTCTTGCGCATCAAGCAAAGCAAAAACTCTCTCGGCGCAAGCAAAGGCATTTTGCATTTCGGTTATCACCGCGGTAATTTCATTAAAAGGCTTGGTATACTGTCCTGCATAGGAAAGAAAGCAGGAAATCTGACCTATGCTCATCCTGCCGTTTATTGCAAGCAAAGCGCCTGCAACTCCGGTTGCAGCATAGACAAATCCATTTATAAGCCTTGTTGACGGGTTTGTAAGGGACGAATAAAACTGCGCCCTTATGCCGCACTTATGAAGCCTTGCATTTATCCCGTCAAACTTTTCAGCCGCCTTTTCCTCATGACAAAAGGCTTTTACCGTTTTCAAGCCGCCTATCATTTCCTCCGCGCAGCCGCTGAGTTCCCCTTTTATTGCGGATTGCTCGCTGAACATCTTAAACGAATGCCTTGCTATAAACGATGCGGCAAAAAGCGAAAGCGGAGTCAGCAGAACAACCACAAACGCAACGATATAATTTACCGAAAACATAAATGCCAAGGTTCCTAAAATCGTTACGCTACCGGTGAAAAACTGGGTGAAAAACTGCAAAAGCCCGTCGGAAAGCTGGTCGGTATCGTTTGTCACCCGGCTTATTATATCGCCGTGAGGATTTGAATCTATATGCCTTAAAGGAAGTCTGCCAAGCTTTTTAAAGGCATCATCCCTAAGACCCTTGATAGTTCCATAGGTGACTTTATTTGCACAAAAAGAAAGTCCCCATTGAAAAGCGGCGCTTAAAACCATTGCCACAAGAAAAACAAGCAAATCTCCAAAAATCCCAGAAAAATTCACGTTGCCTTTGCCGATTATTTTATCTATCGCCCGCCCCGAAACAACAGGAGCATAAAGCGAAAGGGCTATTCCAGCTATGGCGCATAGAAATCCAATTGCAGCATAAGTCCAATACGGCTTTATATAAACAAAAAATCTTTTTAAAATATTTTTCTTCATTTCCGCGCCTCCTCTTCGCTAAGCTGTGAAAGACAGATTTCGCGGTAAATGCCGCAGTTTTCAAAAAGTTCCCTATGCGTGCCTATTCCGGCAATTTCTCCTTCATCAAGAACGATTATTTTATCGGCATGCCTTATTGAATTCACCCTTTGGGAAACTATGATTACCGTTATTCCTTCCGTACGGCTTCTTATTTCGCTTCTGAGAGCTGCCTCGGTGGAATAATCAAGCGCGCTGGCAGAATCGTCAAGGATTAGTATTTCCGGCTTCCCTGCAAGCGCTCTTGCTATTGAAAGGCGCTGTTTTTGCCCCCCGGAAAAATTTTTCCCGCCTTGAAGCACCTTGCTGCCAATTCCATCGGGAAGATTTTTTACAAAATCCTCGGCTTGCGCCGTTGAAAGCGCTCTTTCAATATCCCCGCCGCTTGCGTCAGACTTTCCCCATTTTATGTTTTCCTCAACGCTTCCCGAAAAAAGCTCCGGAGTTTGCGGGGCAATCCTTATCTTGCCTCTTAAAGTCTTAAATTTATATTCCTTGACATTTGCCCCGTTTACTAAAATTTCACCCTTATCAACATCATAAAAGCGCGGAATAAGATTTACAAGAGTGGTTTTTCCGCTGCCCGTACCGCCGATTATTCCAACCGTTTCTCCCCTGTTTATCTTAAACGATGCTCCGGAAAGAGCGTATTCGTTGTTTTTATGGTAAGAAAAAAACACATCCTTAAATTCCACCGCAGGAGCAAAAGGATTTTCTTTTGCGCTTTCCTCCAAAGGCTCCTCTACCGACGGCTTTTGCAAAAATACTTCCTCTATCCTGACCGCACAGGCAGATGCCTTTGTAAACAGCACGACAAGGTTTGCAACAACCACCAGCGCAAGTGAAATCTGCGTCATATAGTTGACAAAAGCTATTACCTGCCCTTGGGTAAGAGCGCCGGAATCAACCCTTATCCCGCCAAACCATATGATTGCGGCTATTGCCAAATTTATGGCGGCATAAGTCAACGGATTCAGCAATGCTGAAATCCTTCCCACAAAAACAGCAGTTGATGTAAGGTCGGAGCTTGCCTCTTCAAAGCGTTTTTCTTCCCTTTCCTGTTTTGAAAAGGCCCTTATAACCCTCGCTCCTTCAAGGTTTTCCCTTGTTATGCGTGAAAGCTTATCAAGCTTGTTTTGCATTGTTTTATAAAAAGGCACCGAGCGGCTCATCACAAAATAAAGTATTGCCGAAACAACTGGAATCACCGCAAAAAATATGAGTGAAAGTTTTAAGTCCAGCATAACCGCCATAACCGTTGCGCCTATGACAAGGAAAGGCGCCCTTACCGCAAGTCTTATCAGCATTGCCGTTGCTGTCTGGACTTGGTTCACGTCATTGGTTATCCTTGTTACAAGTGATGGAACGCCGAATTTATCAAGCTCCGCATAAGAAAATGAATTTATATGCCTGAAAAGCCCGCTGCGAAGGCTTGTGCCGACTCCCTGCGCGGCAACTGATGCCATATACTGGCACACAAGCGTTGAGCAAAAGCCGCATATCCCAAGCAGGACCATTATTCCGCCTGATTTTAAAATATAGGCGCTGTCCCTGTTTTTTATCCCGATATCAATTATATTCGCCATAACAAGCGGCACTATAAGCTCAAAAACAGCCTCCAAAAGCTTAAATGCCGGCCCGAGAACGGCCTCTTTTTTATAATCCTTAAAAAGATATTTAAAAATCAGCTTCATTCAATTCACCAGTTCTTTTTGAAAATATTTAAAAAACAAAACGGCAGGGCGCTTTTTTGCCCGCCGTAATTTAATTTTTTTGTTTTTTATGCAGCAAATATGGAACCAAAAAAACGGCAAATGCAACGACCATGCAAAAAATTACAAAAACACCAAGGCCTGTCATCCCGAAACGGTCAATTATCACTCCGCCGAGTGAATTGCCTATAATCAAAGCGGCTCCCATAGCAACAGCCATAGCTATGGTTATTGCCGTTGCTTTAAGGTTTTCATCAACCTTTTCGTTTACATACTCAATCACAAAAGGTATGCACAGTCCAAACGAAAAGCCTTGAAAAAACTGCGAAAACATCACCATGCCAAGGCTTGGAAAGATATTGAGGCTGACCACGCGCACAAGGCCAAGCAAAAGTGCCGCCGTATATACAAGAGGCAGGCTCATGCGCTTTGCATACCTTGAAAATATCCAGAGCAAAGGAAGTTCAAAAAATGCCGCTATAAAAAGCGCCGCGCCAAGATGCGCCGAAGTTCCGCCGCGTTCAGCAATAATATTTGCAATAAAAGTGCAGACTACCCTCATGCTTATGCTGTAAAAAAAGTAGCTTATTAAAAAAATCCTGTAATCAAAATTCCCCATTAGGATTTTAAACGCCTTAGGCAGGCTTATCCTTTGCCCCTGAAAACCCTTGTCCTCAGACTTGTTCTTGCACTCGACATCATCCGCCATGAAAACAAAAACAAGAAAAAGCACGCTTGCTATTATATATCCGGGGGCAATTACCGAATATCCTATGCCGGAAATCAAAAATCCCACCAAAAGCGCGGAAAAGCTGTAAAAAACAGAACCCATCGAACGCGTGACCGGATAATTTATATCAAGTCCCTTTTCCCTAAGCCTCACGCACCAGCTGTCCACCACCGCGGCAAGGGTGTTCTGCAAAAACGACATAAGCGCAATTATCAAAATTGCCGCCGTTCTGCTGTCGTCAACAACAAAAAACACTACCGAAACCGGCAGAGAAACGGCAACCATAACCGCAATCAGCTTTTTAGGAGTAACAAAACTGTCCATAATATACCCCAAAACCGGCTGAAATACCATAGTAGATGCGGCTATGACCGTTGAAACCATCCCAAGCACAATATATGAATAACCTTTATATGAAAGATATGAGATTAAAAATCCAAAAAATATGCAGTTTGCGGCATAGTAAAGCCCCTGCATCCCTCCGAAGGCTATATTGCATCTTTTAGTCCTTGCCAAATAATCCGTTTGCATTCAAAAACCTTGCCTTTCAAAAAATAAACAAAAAATCAAAAACCGGCAAGATTATCATACCATTCCTGTTTACGTCTGTCAATAAGGCACAAAAAAGAACATTATTCGTCAATGCCCCACGGAAGAACGGATGGCCTTTCATTTCTGCCGTTTATCATATTCAAAAGCTTTTGGGCCGCAAGCTTCCCAAGCTCCTCTTTAGGATGGTTGAGCGAAACTATTTTTACAATGCCAAGCTCAGAATAATGGCTGTTGTCAAAGCTGACAATCTTTACATCCTCAGGAACCCTCCTGCCGGTTTTTTGGATAAAATCAATCAGCCGCACCGCTATAAGGTCATTGTAGCAAACCACGCCTTCCACATTTTTAACGGCTTTGGAAAGCGGAGAGTTTTCCCCTTCCTCAAAAATCATATCCATAGTTTCCGTCCCATACCATACAACGGAATCATCAGCCAATGAAATTCCGGCCTCAATAAGCCCTCTTGTAAAGCCGGCATAACGCTTATGCCCCTGCATATCGTCGCTTTTGAAAATTCCGGCAATATTTGAATATCCTTGGGAAATCAAACGCCTTACGGCTTCAAGGCCTCCGCCGAAATCATCCATAACCACATAAACCGAATCCGTCATTTCCGGATAAAATCCGTTTATAAAAACTATCGGCACTCCCATATCCCTTATTTCCCTGTAAAGGGATATGTTCGGATTGGGAAGTGTGGTTTTCGTTCCCTCGACAATAAGTCCGTCAACATTTTTCTGAATATAATCAAGCAGCAGTTTCCTTTCGCTGTCGACCCTGTTCCTCGTTGCCGAAAGCAAAAGCGAATAGCCGTTTTCAGTGAGCACTCCCTCAATCCCGCGGACAATTGACGGAAAGATATACTCCGTTATATAAGTTGAAATTACCCCCACGGTCATTGTCTTTTGGCGTGTTTTTCCGGGCTTGCTTATATAAGTCCCGCTGCCGCGGCGCCTTGTTATTATGCCCTCCTTTTCAAGAAGACCAATAGCCTGCCGCACCGTCTGGCGGCTCATATTATATTTTTGCGCAAGTTCGTTTTCCGTCAAAAGCCTGTCAAGATATTTATATTTTCCGGAGGATATCTCCTGCCGCAGCAAATCGGCAAGAAGTTTATATTTAGGCAAATTTTCCATTGATACCTCCCACAGCAGTTGCTGCAATAATTATACCATTAAAAATTTTCCTGTCAATAAAGCTTTCCCCCTGCTTTACACACTTTGGCGCTTGCAGGGGGAAATAATTTAAGGAAGAAGTTATAGCTTATTAATGTTTGCCCTGCCCGTAATAGGCGTTGGGTCCATGCTTGCGCATAAAATGCTTTTCTTTAAGGTAAGAAGGCATATCCGGCCTTGTCTGCGAAAGCGCAAGCATTTCGGTATGCCACGCCATCATAGCGACCTCTTCAAGCACTACCGAATTATACACCGCATCGGCAGCATTTTTGCCCCATGCAAACGGGCCGTGGGATTTTACCAAAACCGCCGGAACATAAAGCGGATTTATCCCGTCTTTTTCAAAACGCTCCACAATGACCTTTCCGGTTTCAAGCTCATAATCGCCCTCAACCTCTTTTTGCGAAAGCTCCCTTGTACATGGAACAGGGCCGTATATATAATCGGCATGAGTTGTGCCATATGGCGGGATATCCCTGCCGGCTTGGCTCCATATGGTCGCCCATCTTGAATGTGTATGAACCACTCCGCCGATTGAAGCAAACTTCCTGTAAAGTTCGGCATGAGTCGGAGTATCGGAGGAGGGATTAAGTTTCCCCTCAACCTTTTTGCCTTCAAGGTCAACAACAACCATATCCTCAGGCTTTAAATCCTCATACGGCACGCCGGAAGGCTTTATTACAAAAAGCCCCTTTTCCCTGTCTATGCCGGAAACATTGCCCCATGTGAATACTACAAGGCCATGCTTCGGAAGCTGCATATTGGCTTCGTACACCTGCTGTTTAAGTTCTTCAAGCATTTCTGTCCCTCCGGATTATTTAAGCTTCCAAACAATATCGTTCCAAATAAGTTCTTTTGAAAGCTGAGGAATAGTTGTATCCTTGTTTATATGAATGAATTCAATTCCCATGATTTCGCAGAAATCCCTCATATGCTCTGCATTAAGCTGGTAGCTCATAACCGTATGGTGCGCTCCGCCCGCGAGAATCCACGCTTCAGCGGAAGTCGAAAGGTCTGGAAGAGGCTTCCACATAACCCTTGCAACGGGAAGTTTCGGCATATCTTCATACGGAGAGCAAGCTTCAACGTCGTTTACAATCATTCTGAAACGGTCACCCATATCAATGAGAGTAGCAACGATTGCCGGACCATCCCCAGTTTGGAAAGTAAGTCTTGCGGGAGGTTCCCTATCGCCTATTCCAAGCGGATGAACTTCAATCTGCGGTCTTGTAACCGAAATACTCGGGTCAACTTCAAGCATATGCGCGCCAAGGATAGCTTCCCTGCCCGGTTCCATATGATAAGTATAATCTTCCATGAAAGCTGTTCCGCCTGCAAGGCCGTCCGCCATGAGCTTCATAACCCTGTCAAGAGCGGCGGTTTTCCAGTCGCCCTCTCCGCCGAAGCCGTATCCGTCTTTCATAAGGTTCTGAACTGCAAGTCCTGGGAGCTGGCGCATTTCCTGCAAATCCTGGAAAGTATCAGTAAATGCTCCAAAACCTCCGTTTTCAAGGAACTGCCTGAGGGCAATCTCCTCCCTTGCCTGATAACGGATAGCATCTATGTTATCGGTCTTTATATCATATCTGCTCTTGTATTCTTCCATTTTAGCGTCAATTTGCGCTTCGGTAACGGCATTCATCCTCTTTATCAAATCGCCGACGCCGTATCCGTTTACCTGCCAGCCAAGCTTGATTTGAGCTTCAACCTTATCGCCCTCGGTAACGGCAACTTCCCTCATGTTATCGCCAAAGCGGCAAACCTTGAGCCTGCGGCTTTCATAAGCACCCACAGCCGCTCTCATCCAATTGCCTATGCGGCTGCGGACATTTGTATCCTCCCAGTATCCGGAAACAATCTTGCGCGGAAGTCTGAGCCTTGCGCCGATAAATCCATGCTCCCTGTCGCCGTGAGCTGACTGGTTGAGGTTCATGAAGTCCATATCTATTTCGTTCCACGGAATATCCCTGTTGAACTGGGTGTTAAGGTGAAGCATTGGCTTTTGGAGCTTTGAAAGTCCTGCTATCCACATTTTGCTGGGTGAAAAAGTATGCATCCATGTGATGATTCCGGCGCATTTTTCATCGTAATTTGCTTCAATGACTGTTCTTTCAATGGAATTCGGAGTGAGCACCGTCGGCTTATAAACAACCTTGCATGGGATTTCAGGTGCCTTATCAAAAGCATCCGCCATTATTTTTGCGTGTTCTGCAACCTTTTTTAAAGTTTCTTCGCCGTATAAATCCTGTGAACCAACGACAAACCAAAATTCATAATTTTTCATTGACATGGCAATTTCTCCTTTTTTATAAATCAAATGCTTTTCTTTATTTCTTTAAGACGCTTCATCACATCGTTTGCGCCCCTGCCGAAATAATCATGCAGCTTGCGGTATTCCGCAAAAAGCTTATCGTATACCTTGACATTTTCCGGAATCGGAGTATATACAACATCCTTTACATTTCCCATCACGCGCGCCGCTTCAAATACGTCATCATATCCTCCGGCAGCTTTGCCTGCTGCAACCGATGCAAAAATTGCGCTTCCAAGCGCAGGGCCTTGTTCGGAGCCGGCTATCTTAATCGGCATATTGAGCACATCCGAATAAATCTGCATCATAAGCGGGTCTTTTTGGCTTATTCCGCCGGATGCAAAGAATTCCTCAACCGGCACGCCATGTTCGCGGTAATTTTCTATAATCATCCTTGTTCCGAAAGCGGTAGCTTCTATAAGAGCCCTGTAAATCTCTTCCGGAGTGGTCTGCAGCGTCATGCCGAGAATCATTCCCGTCAAGTCAACGTCAACAAGCACAGAGCGGTTTCCGTTCCACCAGTCAAGCGCAACAAGTCCGCTTTGGCCAACCTTAAGTTTTTGAGCCTTTTCCCTCAAATACTTGTGTATGTTCATGCCCTTTGCCTTTGCGTCCTCAAAATAAGATGCAGGGCAGCAATTTTCAACAAACCATGCAAAATGGTCGCCAACGCAGGATTGTCCTGCCTCGTAGCCAAAATAGCCCGGCATTACGCCATCCTCAACCACTCCGCACATTCCCGGAACCTGATGTTCCTCGGTACCCATCATAATATGGCATGTGGAAGTTCCCATAATTGCAAGCATTTTGCCCGGGCCGTCAATTCCAACCGCCGGAACGCACACATGGGCATCGACATTTCCAACCGCAACCGGTGTTCCGGCTTTAAGTCCGGTAAGCTTTGCCATTTCTTCGGTAAGTTCTCCAGCCTTGTCGCCAAGCGGAACAATTACCGTGCCAAGCTTTTCCTCCACAACATTTTCAAGCCTCGGGTCAAGAGCCTTGAAAAATTCCTTTGAAGGATATCCTGTTTTCTTGTTCCAGATTGCCTTGTATCCGGCTGTGCAGGAATTCCTTGTTTCAACGCCGGTAAGCTGCCATATAATCCAGTCGGCGGCTTCTATCCATCTGTCCATGGCATTATAAATTTCGGGAGCTTCATCAAGCACCTGCCAAATCTTTGGTATTGCCCATTCAGAAGAAATCTTTCCGCCATAGTTTTTAAGCCATGCCTCGCCCCTCTTTTCGGCAATTTCATTGAGTTTATTTGCTTTATCCTGTGCGGCATGGTGTTTCCAAAGCTTTACATATGCATGCGGATTGCTCTTATACTCATCCAAAAAACAAAGCGGAGTTCCGTCTTTTTTAACGGGCAGCACCGTGCAGGCGGTAAAGTCGGTTCCTATGCCAATTACATCGGCAGGATTCACTCCGGATTTTTTAAGTATTTCCGGAATTGTTTTTGCAAGCACATCAATATAGTCCTGAGGATGCTGCAATGCCCAGTCATGTCCAAGAGGTGTTCCGTCTGGGAGGGTTTTGTCCATTACCGCATGGGGGTATTCGTAAACTGCGGATGCTATTTCCTTTCCCGTAGAGGTTTCAACCAAAACCGCGCGGCCGGACAGCGAACCGTAGTCAACGCCTATGGTGTATTTGCTCATCAAAATCACTCCTATGGTAATTGTTTAAATATGTTGATACTTTTGTTTGTGTTCTAAAAATATGTACATACAACTTTGTATTGATTATAGCATATTCCCTTTATTTTTGCAATAGTTTTTCTCTATTTTTTGTTGAAAATATTTAAAGCAATAAAAATGTACGGACATTATTGTTCCCGCATATCCCTCAAAAATACGCAAAGCGCCGGATTTTTTCATCCGGCGCTTTTTTACCATTTTTTATTGACGTCAGGGCAGTAGTTTATACGCTTTGCCGCCCTGACCTCGACAAAACATCCGCATACGGCGCACATTCCGTTTACAAGCTTGTCGCATTCCTTGCAAATCCCAAGCCTTCTTTCATACTCGCCGTCGGGGGTTTTTATTTCCTTGTCAAGGCTTTTTATATACTCATAGACGTTTTTAAAATATTCTTCCTTTGAGATGTCCTTTAAAAGGCATTTTCTGCAATAGGATTCCATTTTATTCAATCGTAAGCGAAATTACGCTGCAAGGCGGAATTTTAAAGTCAATTCCCTTTTCAGTAACCTTGAAATCCTTAAACTGAGCAGGCTTTACAACATCCGGCTTGTCAAATGTGTTGTGCGCGCCCATTTCGTTCGTAAGGATTGTTCCGCTTACCTTGTTTATCTTTGTATCAACAATTATGCCGTCAATATCATAGCTGTCCTTTGTTGAAAGGTTCGCAACGGTAACCGTAATCCTGCCATTTTCGTCAATTGAACAGGATTCATGAAGATTTGGTATCTTAACATCCTCATGTGCAATTTCCTTGGTTTCAATGTAGCTGTCAATCAATGTTGCATCCTGATGCGCCTTGTACATATTGAACACATGATATGTCGGAGTAAGAACCATCTTTTCGCCCTCAGTGAGGATTACCGATTGCAGCACGTTGACCATCTGGGCAATATTTGCCATTCTCACCCTGTCGCAATGCTTATTGAAGATGTTGAGGTTTATTGCCGCAACAAGGGCATCGCGCATTGTGTTCTGCTGATAGAGGAAGCCCGGATTTGTGCCCGGCTCAACGTCAAACCATGTTCCCCATTCATCAACTATAAGTGCAATCCTATGCTCAGGGTCATATTTATCCATAATCTCAATATGTCTTGTTACTATTTCGTCCATTTTGAGCGTCTTGTTCAAGCAAAGATACCATTCATGCTCGTTAAATCCGGTAGCGCTGCCCTTATTCTGCCATGTATGGGTAATTGTATAGTAATGCAGCGAAATTGCATCCATAAACGGAGCGGCAATCTTCATAACCACATCCGTCCAGTTGTAATCTTCCGAATTTGCGCCGCAGGCAATCTTATAAACCCTATTGTCGCCGTAATTTCTTACATAAGTCTGGAAACGCCTATACAAATCAGCATAGAATTCCGGGCGCATATTTCCGCCGCATCCCCAGTTTTCGTTTCCAATGCCAAAATATTTTACCTTCCAAGGAGCTTTTCTTCCGTTTTCAGCCCTGAGCTGAGCCATCGGCGACACTCCGTCAAAAGTCATATATTCCACCCATTCGGACATTTCCTGAACAGTGCCGCTTCCCACGTTGCCGTTTATGTAAGGCTCGCAGCCGATTTGCTCGCAAAGTTCCATAAATTCATGTGTGCCAAAGCTGTTGTCCTCAACAACTCCGCCCCAGTGTGTATTTATCATTTTTTTGCGCTTTTCCTTTGGTCCGATTCCATCCTTCCAATGATATTCGTCCGCAAAGCATCCGCCCGGCCAGCGGAGTACAGGAACCTTGATTTCTTTAAGCGCATTGACAACGTCGTTCCTCATGCCGTTTGTATTTGGAATTGGCGAATTTTCTCCGACATAAATTCCCTGATAAATGCATCTTCCAAGGTGCTCGGAAAAATGGCCGTATATGTTCTTGCTTATACGGTCTTTTTTATTGTGGGGATTGATGACCAGCTTGCTCATACAAATACTCCTTTTGATTATTTAAGTGATTTATTTAATAATACAACATATTATTAAACTAATTGTAGTTTAGCACAGCATTATCCCCTTGTCAAGTGAAAAATCAGCTAAATATACATATTTTTATTTAGTAATTAAGCATTGACTTTATTAAAAAATAGGATATAATTAAATTATAATAAACTTTTAAAGGAGCTTTTATGCTGCATTTTGAAAATATGGCGAATGCCATTGAAGTCTTTAAGGCACTCAGTGCTCCCGCAAGAATTCAAATACTTGAACTGCTATACCAAAATAAAGATATGAACCTGAATGACCTTGCCCAAAAGCTCGGGCTTACAAACAGCGCCATTTCCATGCACATAAAACAGCTTGAAGAGGCAGGACTTATAGAAATCCGCACGACTTCCGGAAAAAGAGGCTCCATGAAAATATGCAGACCCATTCATGATATGCTTGCGGTAAATTTAGCTCCATCCGAAAATGAAGAGCTTTGCTATTGTGATGACATTGAAATAGGTTTTTTTACAAACTACAAGATTTCTCCCACTTGTGGAATAGCAACCGTCACCGAAATAATCGGAGAGCTTGACGACCCAAAATACTTTTCTTTTCCCCAAAGATACAACGCCTCAATTCTTTGGTTCGCCAGCGGATTTATCGAATACACCCTCCCAAATCGCTTAAAACCGCGCGAGGAGCTTTCAGAATTCAGGCTTTCCTTTGAAATTGCCTCCGAATGCCCGGGAGTTTGCGATGATTACCCATCCGATATACATTTTTCCATAAACGAAATCCCCCTTGGCTTTTGGATAAGCCCGGGGGATTTCGGAAACAGGCGGGGCAGATTCACTCCCGACTGGTGGGGAAACAGCTTGAATCAGTTCGGTCTGCTTAAAACTCTTACGGTCAACGAAAAGGGCACCTTTATAGATGGCAGCAGCAAGATTTCCGATGTGACCGTAAAGGACCTGAACATAAACCATCAGACGCCGATAATATTCAGATTTTCCGTGCCGGAGGAAACTCCTCACTGCGGAGGACTTACTCTTTTCGGCACCGGTTTTGGCGATTACGGCAGGCCCATGAAGCTAAGGCTTTCTTACAAAACCGACAGGGAGTGAAATTTTGATTATAAACATCCCCTTATTCGCCGCATAAAATGAGCAGCAAATAAGGGGATTTTTTATTCCTTATTTCCTAACAAGCTCAACAACCTTATCCATATGCGCTCCGAGAATACAATCACTTAAAGTTCTTCCAGCCTTCCATTTGACGGAGAATTTATCCACCTTCGGATACTCCCAGCTGCCGGGGTCAAATGTACCGGCATCAAAAATTGCAATAAGCTCATCTTCATCATTATCCGACAAGCGAACAACCTCATATCTTACTTCAAAAGCCAGCCTGTTTCCTCCAAGCCATTTTCTGCTTAATTCTTTTAAAGTATACCCTGTACATTTTACATTAATTTTCTGCAAATTCCCGTATTGCCATAAAATAATCCATTCTCCCTGGTCAAACAGCCCCCCGTTAAACTTCCAATAGCCTTTTATGTCGCCCGGGAAATACTCTGACCCTGCATTTTTTTCAACCTGTTTTATTACCGCTTCATCCAATGATGAATTTCTGCAATAAACAGAAAAATTCAGATATTTGTCAAAAATCTGATGCGGCGTAAGGGAGCGTACCCCAAACCAATCGTTTATTTCACCTTGGTTTGGAGGATATTCGATATTGTCGGCATTATTGCAAACCATATAAAGCTTATATATGGCCTCGCCCAAAGAACCTTTGATATCCGAAACCTTTCCCCGCTCGATGTCCGCCAATATCTTCGCCGCATCAGTAAGGTACTGTATAAAATAACTGTGGCGCTCTCCCCATGAACCGCCCCTGTAAAAATTATCGCCTTTTATTTGTTCAATTTTATGGCACAGCTCGTGGTGAATAGTTTGAATTTCCGCAAATTCTTCTATTGATTCAGGGATATCCCTAAGGCTCATTATATTGGTATTAACATCATATTTTGGATTTCCTGTCCCGACTATCTTTATATCATCAAGCTTATCAAGGGCTTCAATATAAGCATCAACATTTCCAAGACTCATAACCGTAGCGACATAAGTTCCTGCCGGATATTCAATAAATTGAGTTATCAAGCCCTTTAAGTTTATTTTGGGCCTTAATTGAGCCTTGACTTCAATTTCTTCTATTTCACTGTCATTGCAGGACACCTTCATTTTCAGATTAATTTTATCGGTTTCAGCTTCGCAAAAAGCGCCTGCATATATCCTGTAAATTGCATAAGGCCTTTGTGATGTGGCAATACCATCTTTTGGAGAAAGCTCTGCTGTAATTTTGGCATCATTAACCGCCTTTTCAGCCTTATCAAGAGTAAACCTGCCATTATTAGAATCTAAAACAGGCTCAAAAGAAAAACTAAGATTATTTGTGAGTTCAATATCAGTTGCCAGATTTTTAGTTTTGGGGTCATATTTCAATACTTTTACAATAAACAAGTATGCTTCCTGTGTCCTTTTATCACTTTGTTCATCTTTATAGCATTTAATGACAATGGGGATTTTGGTGCTCTTCGGCAAAAGTATGCATTCCCGTAAAAATACGGCACGATAATTTGACTTCATTGCAAAACCATCAATTGGCGCTTCCAGTTTATAATCCTTGACAATTTTGCAGGTAAACATATCGAATCTTTTATCAGCATCCTCAAAATCTTCAATTAACTTTATTTCTTCGCAGTAATCTTCTGTATTAAGCGGCAAGGAATCAAGCATTCTCTCATCAGAAAATTCATACCTGTAATCCGATTTGAAATTGGATTGCAGCTTGATGACTTCCTCAGTTCCTTTCCCGACAACAAAAGTTCCGCTGACAGGAGAAACAGAAAATGCCGGAACGGTAAACATTACATCAGCTTTCAAAGTTTTTCCATCACAGTATCCCGTAACAGAAAATGAAATGGTTTTTGTAAACTTTATCAAAGCATCCAAGTCATCAATAACAGAAAAACTTAAAGAGCCATCCGATGCTTTTGCCGGGTCCATTACAATGATTTCCTGTCCGGATGTGCATTTAATTTCCGCTCCGCCGACTACTGAAACAGTATCTTCAAGTTTTCCTTCAACTATTCTTGCTTTTAATATTTGCGCCGATATGGAAACAACCTGTCCGGGGCGGAGCACTCTGCTTGCAGGCGCTTCCACTACCAATTTAACATAGGACTTATCTTTAGCATTTTCATCATATTCAAAGGGTGAAATTAATGATGCCGCACAAATTCCGGCCAGGGAAGTAACCAGCATGGCGCCAAAATTTGTTGAACTTTAATTTGTTACAAATCCTTTTCTAACTTTCATCTATCATTCAACCATCCTTATTTATATTTCTGATTGTATTTGCCGCAAAGATTTATTTCGCCCTCTATCGGACATCCGCCAAGGCACCGGCTGACAAATTCACAGCCTTGGCATCTTTTTTTGAAGGCTTCCCTATAACCGTAAAACTTATCCCCGTTCCAAATATCCGAAATTGATTTTTCATAGAGGCTTTCAGCAAATTTATCCGATTTATCAAAGCTGCATGGTGTCATTTTGAGGTCAGGTCCAATGTATGCCGAAAATCGTCCGGCCTCGCAGGCATCATAGGATTCGTGAGGGATTTGTGGACAATGGGCAGCAATTCCCGGCACAAGACAGGAGTCAAATCCGATTTTTTCAACTATTTCAGGCTTTGAAATCAACTGAAAAAAATCCCTCGTCAGCGGGTCTTCAATTGACAGAACCCGTTCTCTGCTGCCCTGCCCCACAGGTTTATGCAGCAAAAATATTATACGCGAAACCCCTTGTGGTATTTTGTTTTGCTCAAGAAGCTCAACAGCCTCCGAAATGCTGTTTTTTCCCAATACAAAGTGAATATTTGTTGTGACGCCCTTTTCAAGAAGCATATCAATTGCTCTGTATGTATAACTCGTCTTATACCAGCTCACTGCCGCCGCGCCGCAGTACTTGGCAATTGCAGATGAAAGGCTCCGGGTCAGGCCATAGCCTGATGTGGTTATATTTGGTACAATTCCAAAATGACGGCAGCAGGCTAAAATATCCTCAAAATTTTCATGCATTTCAGGGTCTCCCCTGCCGCCCAATGCAACCTGAAAAGTCCTTCCCTCACACTGCGAAATAATATTTTTAAAGTATTCGAAAATCATATTAGGCTGGTTCTCGTATGCTCCGCTCTGATAGCATTCTACTCCGCAGGAAGAACACAGACCGTTAAGACCGTGTATGCAGTGCCCCATTATTCCTATATCAAGAAGCTGTGGAAATTCGGAACAAAAAGGTTCTTCTCCCGTATCAATCCCGTTGGCATCAAGAATACCTGTACGCATATAATCGCCGTTTTCATCATTAAAAATTGAAATAAAGCCCCCTCTGTCGGTAAACCTTCTAATGGCCATCAAATTTTCTCCTTTTTAATTATAGAAAGCACTGCTCCTGCAACAATCAAGACAACTCCTAAAATATATCCTGATTTTTCACCCGCAGAACCCACTATTAAAGCCAATATAAATCCTAATGTTGCTCCTGTTCTTATATTTTCATAATGAACAGCACCATTTTCAATTCCTCCCGGCAAAAGTCTTGTATACAAAGCCATAAGACGCCGTGCAATGAAATCTAAAGCAGAAGGAAGCGCACCTGCCAATCCTTTAAATAAAGTAAATGAAAGAAGCAATAATACAAATGTCTTATCCATTTTCCCGTTTCGGGTAAGCAAATTGGAAATTACAAGGGCTCCGCCCGCACCGGCTAAAGCAAATCCCAACAAATACAAATTCTTAGAAATTGCTTTAAGGTTTTGTGTCAACCTTTGAAAATTCTCTTTATAAGTCAATATTTCAGTATCTTTGCTTTTAACAAGCGCTTTAACCGATGGAATCAAAACACCGGTCATGGCAAGCAGATATGCAGATTTTCCTGTTAACGCTACAAGAAACGTATAAGGAGAAAGCCCGCTGTCCAAAAAACCCACTGGCCCGTTGTACGCAGCTGTGAAAAATATCAAAATTTCTTTTATCGGACTGCTTGTAATAAATTGATATATAAATCCTATAATAGGAATCCTATAAATAAATAGAGAGCTTGTTCTCGAGCCAAGCATCAGCCAAAGAATAAATATTGCAGACAAAAAAGCCCAGTTTCTTTTTAAATATTCCAAAGCATATGTAAGCAATTTCTGAAATTCAAATCCACCTGCTGCCAATGCGTCTGATGTTGTCCTTAACGAATCCGATTCAACCACAATTTTCTCAGTTTGCGTGCTGTCCCCATAAATTTCACTATTCTCATATACAGGCAAGGGGGGCTCTTTTTCCAAATCATAAAAATCCAAATCAACATCTTCGTAAATCATATTCATCAAAAACATATCCCCTTCTTATTTTTATTTGCCATCCCCAATTCAACTGAAAGGCACCATACGCATATATGCCATTTTTCAAATAAACGTCATGCTTTAAACATTTCATTTTTTATTGCAGGCCTAAATCTTTTAAGATTTCATCCCACGGTATATTTCCTTCTGCAACAGGCGGATGCAGTCCAAACGCCTTTTCAGCATGAGTAATCCAAGCATCCCCTTCTTTTGTCATTCCGACTTCGTTCTGATTGTATCTTAAAACCTGCATTTTAGGATATTTTGCAGCCAACTCCTTAATGCTTTGAGCGCTGATATTTGCCGTTGCGCCCTCAGTTTCTAAAAATGGCTTTATGTCCCCGTTATTATATATTGCTTCCGCATAACTCAATCCGGTTGTATGATACGCTTCTTTATCGGAGCAAACCGCCATTATCAAACCGTCTAATGCCGGAAGCCCCATCTCATTATTTTCAACGGCTTGCTCCGGCTTCATTTTGAAATCAGCAGGCAATGAGCTTGTATCAAACTTTACATAAAATTCGCAGATAATTTGGCCGTTATATCCTTGGTAAAGCCCTGTTCCGTCAGAAACAAACAATCTGAATTTTCCAATGCTTTTTCCGTCATTCAGCATAAAACTTTTTTCATAGGGCAATACAGCAGAAAAAGACTGTGAGGAAGCTGCATCTGCAGCATGACTATCAGCAACTGCCGTCACTTCAAAATCAACTTCCGCATCCGGCGTTTTTCTGTCTTCAATATACATTTCAACTCTATATTTCCCCTCAGGCCATGGACTGTCATTGGTAAGGTTGCTGAAAATATAAATATCGGAGCCGCTGTTTCCGCTGTCCAAGCTGTACTCCTTAATGAGCATATCGCCTGTGATATATTTCCAAACAAACCTTACTTTCGTATTGGCCGCAGCATTATGCAATTCGGCAACGGCGACAAGCTCCGGAGCATTCGGCGAATACGAGCGCACTGCATCAACAGGCTTGCCGCTTGCATCCATCGCAGTGGTCATATGTGCGTTTTTCAAGCTTGCAGTGGAATAATTAAGCTCGCCCGTCGTACACATCGTTAAAACTATAAGCAAAAGGAACCCGGTTATTATCCACAGGATAAAGTTAATCAAACAGCCTTTTTTCTTCAATTTACGCTGAATAAAGAAAGCCGCCGAGAAAATGATGAGAGAAACAATCCATCCGGCTGCAGTTCCTTGAGCCGCCACCAGCATTAAGACAAGTAAAATTCCTAAAAGTATAAATCCTATAAGTCCGAAGATGCCGCCTATTCCGCCGTTTTTTTCGGTGCGGCGGAATAAAATGCTCCCTGCGGGTTCCCGTATTGCGGCTGTGGATTAATTGGATTCGGTTGAGGCTGTTCATGAGGTACATAAGGCGGAACGGCTGTCTGAGAAGTCTGATTGCCAACCGGTTTTCCGCATTTATCACAGAATCTTGCACCCTGCGCAAGCTGCATCCCGCAATTAGAGCAAAAACCGCCATTGGTTTGTAAAGACTGTTCAACCGGTTGTGCTTGTTTAAAAGGCTGTGCAAATGACTGCACATATCCTGCCGGATACATTGCCTTATCTTTATTAAGTACAATTTTAAACTTCCACCCATACCGCTTTGCGGTTTCTTTAACCGTCTTTGTTATGGCGCCTAAGTCAAGAGTATATTCGTATGCTTTTCCATCAATGCCGTACTGGATGCTTTTCACCTTGCGGAATAGAGTCGTCCCGCTTTGAAACGACGATTCGCTTTCCCCTCCAAATGATATTCCTTGTCCTATCTCTGTTGTTTTTTCATACATATAAATTGCATTTTCCTGCTCATTTGCAAAGATTGATGCCTCATAGCTTATTTTTTTATTGCCTGTGCTCCAACCCGCGTCAAGAAATTCCGTGCTGATTGAAATGTCCGCGCCATTTCCGTTCTGCACCCGTATTCCCAATGCAGACAGTTTGCTATTGATTTCAGATAGAATTTGCTGTTTCACTTAAGATTCCTCCTTTATTATTTATGGCAGTCCTGAGCAAAACGCGTCAAAGCAAGTTTGTGATGAATTTTTAAAGTTTCATGCTGTCAAAACACACTCTTTATACTTGAATTTTTATAAAGCCTTTTTATTTGCAATGCTTTAAAAAGGCGCTGAAAAACGCTGCTTTTATTCTATCTGTTCATGCGCTCGCAAACAGTATGCCGTCAGCATGGGATTTTGCCAATTTTCTCATTTGCAGCTGTTTTCCATGACTGCATATCGCATTTATAAAATGAAATTTGCTCGTGCTCAAATTTCATTTTCTCCGCACAATATGCGGGGCAATTTAATCAAATTATCCTTTTATTATTTTCATATAATCATTATGTCATATTTTTTTATGATGTTCAATAGTCTTAATAAGTTTTAATAAGTTTTAATAAAAAATAAATTAAAGCCCCAAAAACATACAAAAATAAAACGCTCCCCACACTGTGGGGAGCGTTTTGCTTGCAGGCTAAGCCTGTTTGGCGGAAGCGGTGGGATTCGAACCCACGAGCCCTTGCGGACTACTTGATTTCGAGTCAAGCCCGTTATGACCACTTCGATACGCTTCCATTTATTCAAATGACTAAAAAATTATATCACAAAACAAAGAAAATTTCAAGTACCTTTATTTTTATTTTTGCTATTCGGCCGAATCTATATGAAAAATCCCTATTTCTTTATAGTGCTCTATTTTGTAGTTTACTGTATCAAGGCTTTTTTTAAGCTGTTCCATTTGGGAAAGTATATGCTCCTTGTGCTTAACAAGCAGCTTGCGCCGCTCTTCGCAAGTTTTTGAGCCGTTAAGGCAAAGCTGCATGAATTCCCTGAGTTCCTCAATCGGCATTCCGGAATTTTTAAGGCAGCATATAAGCCCCAGCCATTCTATGTCACGCTCGGAAAATTTTCTTATTCCGCCTTGGCTTCTTTCCAAAAGCGGCAAAAGGCCTTCTTTGTCGTAATACCTTATTGTATGCTCCGTAAGTCCTGTTTTTTCAGCCGCCTGCTTTATCGTATAGAACATCCCTATTCTCCTCAACAATTATTCAAATTAAAAGATATCATAATTTAAATTAAAAATCAAATGTTTTCTGCATTAAATTCCGGATTCAAATGCCTTTTTCTATATTGCAGCGGAGAAAGCCCCGTTGTCGCCTTGAAAATCCTGCCGAAATGCGTTTGGCTTTCAAATCCGGTCATCCCTGAGATTTCCGATACGCTTAAATCCGTTTGCAGCAAAAGCTTTTGCGCCTGCCTAATTCTTGTAAGGTTCAAGTACTGGCTGAAATTAAAGCCTGTTACTTCCTTGAATTTCCGGCAAAAATAATATGGGCTTATATAAAATTTCTTTGCAACATCTTCAAGCGTCAAAATTTCACCGCAGTGGCTTTGGATGTATTTTGCCGCCTCCGAAATTTTAAGATGCATGGGGCTGTATGAAAAAAGTTCTTTCGGATAAATCTCAAAAGGGAGCCTGTTTATAAATACCAAAAGCTCGGAAAGCAGCGACTTCAAGTAAATTTCACGTCCAAATCGCCTGCTGTTGTGTTCGGAAAACATTTTAAGCAGAAGCTCCTCAACAAAAACCTGTTCGCTTTCATTAAGGCGCATTACGTTTGTGCCGGATGAAAAGCAATTTAAAAGCTCCTCTCCATGCTCAGGCAAAAAGCTTTTTTTAAAATTTATTAAAAACCTTTGGTATTGCTCCGTATCCCCGTCAAGAGTTTTATGCAAATCAAGAGCATCTATAATCACAAGGTCGCCCTTTTTTATATAGTAGCTTTGGTTTTGTATAAAATAATATCTCTCTCCCGAATAAAGATAAAAAATTTCATAATGGTCATGATAATGCTCTCCGGGCAAAACGCTGAAAGAATCTTTTTTTGATTTGCTTCTTGTAAGAAATTCCATTCCAAAATCCTTCCCGCCGCTCAAAAGGTCGGGATTTTTTGTTGCCACTTGCATTCACCTCAAAAACATTTTACCACATTCGTTTAAAAAAGCAATATATATCGAAAACTTTTCTAAAAAAGCAATTTATGTGATGAAATTATTTTAAAATTGTCTTATAATATAGCTGAAAATTGCGGAATTAAAACCGCGAAAGGAGCATTAAAGTGAAACATTCCGGAAATCACGTTGATAATTTAAATATTGCGTACATAGGCGGAGGCTCAAGAGGCTGGGCATGGGGGCTTATGAGCGACCTTGCGGCAGAGGAAAGCCTTTGCGGAACGGTAAAATTGTACGATATAGATTTTAATGCGGCGCTTGACAATGAAAAAATCGGAAACAGGCTCTCCGAAAGAACAGATGCAAAAAGCCGCTGGCGGTATAAAGCGGTTGAAAATATATCTGATGCTTTAAACGGAGCGGATTTTGTTGTAATTTCCATAATGCCTGGAACTTTTGATGAGATGGAATCAGATGTCCATGCTCCTGAGGAATATGGAATTTATCAATCTGTCGGAGATACCACCGGCCCCGGAGGGCTTGTAAGAGCATTAAGAACAATCCCCATGTATGCCGAAATAGCCGAGAATATAAAAAGATACTGCCCCGAAGCATGGGTGATAAGCTATACAAATCCAATGACCCTATGCGTCAGGACGCTTTACGAGGTATTCCCGAAAATCAAGGCTTTTGGCTGCTGCCACGAGGTTTTTGGCACGCAAAAGCTTTTGGCGCAGGCGGTTTCTGAAATTTTAGGCATAGAAGAGCCTCACAGGCGGGAAATATCCGTAAACGTGCTTGGAATAAACCATTTTACATGGATTGACAGGGCATTTTATAATGATATCGACATCTTTCCGATATATGCCAAGTTTGCAGAAAAATATTATGAAACCGGATTTGCCGAAAAAAGCAATGAAAACTGGATGAATAAATATTTTTCATCTTCTCAGAGGGTAAAGTTTGATTTATTCAAGAGATATGGAATAATTGCTGCGGCAGGCGACAGGCATCTGGCTGAATTCTGTCCCGGAAAGTGGTATCTTAAAGACCCGCAGACCGTGCATGAATGGGGATTTGAGCTTACTCCCGTCAAATGGCGGAAAGAAGACCTGAAAAACAGGCTCGAAAGAAGCAGAAGACTATCAAGCGGCGAGGAAAATTTTGTCATTAAAGAAACCGGTGAGGAAGGAGTTGCCCAAATAAAGGCGCTTTTGGGGCTTGGAGATTTGTTTACCAATGTAAATATTCCTAATGCCGGACAAATAAAAAACATCCCGCTTGGCGCAGTTGTCGAAACAAATGCCCTTTTTTCAAGAGGAAAGGTCATTCCCGCCGTAGCGGGTGAGCTTCCATGGGATGTGCACAATTTGGTTATAAGGCATGTTTACAATCAGGAAACGGTTTTAAAAGCGGCATTGTTTAAAGATAAAGACCTTGCTTTCAGGGCATTTGCAAACGACCCGCTTGTTTCGGCAAGTCTTGACGACAGCAAAAAGCTTTTGGACAAAATGCTTTCTGCGACAAAAAAATATCTTCCCGGATGGGAAATGTAGGAGTGTATGAAAATGAAACTTTGCAAAGAAACTTATGCTGATTATAAAAAATACCCTGAAAAAGTCCTGCAATTTGGCGAGGGAAATTTTTTAAGGGCATTTGTAGACTGGCAGATTGACAGGATGAATAAAACCGCAGGATTTAATGGAAGCGTTGTTGTAGTCCAGCCGATAGAAAAAGGTCTTATTAATGCTTTAAACGCTCAGGACGGGCTTTTTACCCTTGTTCTTCAAGGCTTTAAGGATGGAAAGCCTGCAAGGGAATATTCGGTTATAAACAGCATAAGCAGAGGTGTAAATCCTTACCGTGACTATGATGAGTATTTAAAGCTTGCAAAAATACCGGAACTTAGATTTATAATTTCAAACACCACTGAGGCTGGGATTGTTTTTGACGAAAGCGATAAATTCGACGACAGGCCGCCCAAAAGTTTCCCCGCAAAGCTGACGGTATTTTTATACGAAAGATTTAAGGCTTTTGGCGGTGATGAAAGCAAGGGATTTATAATAATCCCCTGCGAGCTTATAGACAGAAACGGCGAGGAACTTAAAAAAGCTGTCTTAAAATATGCCAAACTTTGGAATCTGGGCGGAGATTTCACAAATTGGCTGAACAACGGAAATACATTTTGCTGCAGCCTTGTCGACAGAATTGTTACGGGATACCCCAAAGATGCCGAAAAAATTTTAGATGAGCTTGGCTATGAGGATAAGCTGCTTGATACGGCGGAATTTTTCCATCTTTGGGTGATTGAAGCTCCGGATTTTGTAAAACATGAATTTCCGGCAGAACAGGCAGGACTTAATGTAAAGTTTGTGAATGATATGACGCCTTACAGGGAAAGAAAGGTAAAAATTCTTAACGGAGCGCATACGGCACTTACTCCCGTCGCCTTGCAATGCGGTCTTAACACTGTTAGAGACGCATTAAACGACAATCTTTTAAAAGATTTTATAAAAGGGCTTATATATGAGGAAATAATCCCTTCATTGACGCTTCCCGAAAGCGAACTGAAAGAATTTGCCGAAAATGTTCTTGAAAGGTTTGCAAATCCGTTTATAGAGCATAGTCTTTCAAGCATTGCATTAAATTCCGTATCAAAATTCAAGACAAGGAATTTGCCAAGCCTAATTGACTTTGCTAATTCAAATGGATTTTTGCCAAAAAGGCTTGTTTTTTCACTTGCATCGCTGATAACTTTTTATGGTGATGAAAAAATGCCTTTAAATGACGATACTGCTGTTTTGGAATTTTTCAAAAGGCTTTGGAGCGGTTTTAATGGAGAAAACTTTGGCATTATTGCAAAAAATGCGCTTGGACAAAAGGATTTTTGGGGAATGGATTTAAACGAAATCTCAAATTTAACTGAAACAACTGCAAAGTATATTGAAAAAATAAAAAAATCCGGCATTAAGGAAGCTTTAAAGGAAATTTTAGGTGATGCAAAATGAAAAAGGCTTTGCGCATACATAATTCGGACAATGTGGCGGTTGCCCTCGAAGATTTTAAAGAAGGAGAAACCGTCCTTGTCGGGGATATGGAAATAAAGGTAAAAGAAAACATCCCACGCGGACATAAATTTGCCCTTTCCGACATAAAAGAAGGCGAAAATGCAATAAAATACGGTTTCCCGATAGGCCATGCCGCTAAAAATATAAGTGTCGGCGAATTTATTCATACCCATAACTTAAAAACCAATTTGCAGGGGAAAAATGAATATTCATTCTGCAAAAAATATTTTCAAAATGATTTTGACGACAGGCACCTTACCTTTAAAGGATATAAAAGAAAAAGCGGAGAAATCGGAATAAGAAATGAGCTTTGGATAATCCCCACAGTCGGATGTGTAAATCAAACTGCCGAAAAAATTATGGAAACCTTTAAAAAAAGACACGCGGATTTGCAGATTGACAACACTTTTGTTTTAAAGCACAGTTTTGGCTGCTCACAGCTTGGTGACGACCTTGAAATGACAAGAAAAATCCTTGCCGGCGCCGCAAAGCATCCAAATGCCGGCGGGGTGCTTGTGCTTGGGCTCGGCTGTGAAAACAACACCATCGAAGGTTTCAAAAAGGCGCTTGGGGATTATGACGCCCAGAGAATAAAATTCCTTTCCGCGCAGGATGTTTCAGACGAAATTGAAAAAGGCGCGGAGCTGCTTGACGAACTTTATTCAAATATGAAAAATGATGTCAGGGAGCATTTCCCGCTTTCAAAACTTAAAGTCGGGCTTAAATGCGGAGGCTCCGACGGATTTTCGGGAATTACGGCCAATCCCCTGCTCGGCAGGTTTGCGGATTTTTTAACCGCACAGGGCGGGACTGTCGTTCTGACTGAGGTTCCTGAAATGTTCGGCGCCGAAACAATGCTTATGGAAAGGGCACAAAACGAGGAGATTTTTTCAAAAATTGTAAATCTTGTAAACGGATTTAAAGAGTATTTCATGTCCTACGGTCAGCCGGTATATGAAAATCCCTCCCCCGGCAATAAGGCGGGAGGAATCACCACCCTTGAAGAAAAATCCCTCGGCTGCACACAAAAAGCCGGAACGGCAGAAGTGACTGATGTCTTGGATTATGGGGAAATTATTAAAAAGAACGGACTTAATCTCTTGAAAGCGCCGGGGAATGACCTTGTCGCCTCATCCGCTCTTGCATCCGCCGGATGCCAGCTTATTTTGTTCACCACCGGCAGGGGAACTCCTTTCGGAACCTACGTGCCCACAGTGAAGATATCAACAAATTCCGAGCTTTTCCGTTTAAAGCCGCATTGGATTGATTTTGATGCGGGAAAACTTCTGAATGGCGCAGATATGAATGACATTTTAGAGGATTTTATAAATGCTGCAATTGAATTTGCTAACGGAAAAAAGACAAAAAACGAAATCAACGATTTCAGGGAAATAGCCATATTTAAAACGGGAGTGACGCTTTAAGGCGCCACTCCTTGTTTATTGAAAAAAATTCCTTTTATATTGACTATTGCAGATACAAAATGTTAAAATATATAAAAATATTTCATTATATTTTTAGGGCAAATTTAAAATAAAGAAAAAATCAGTTTGATGCAAAGAAAGTGAAAAAAACATGGATATAAATGCTAAGCTTTTGAAGCAGCTTGATGAAGCACGCTACCTTACAGTAGACAATGCTTGGAGGTACAGGACAATTTTAAGATTTTTCTACCTTCAATATGAAAAAATGAGATACTGGATGTATAAAGAAGATGTATATGAGGAACTCAAAAAACATTCTGAATTTGAAGACTATACCATGGATACTTTAAAGCAGGATTTGGAAGTATTGGTGCAATGGAAAAATCTTTTGCCGATGCAGGACACATCCAAAGTGTACAGCGTAGAAGAATTCAAAAACAAGCAGTTTCGTTATCAGCTTTCGGAATATTCGGTTGAAATTGAAAGACTCACCATCAAACTGGAAAATCTGTTTATAGAAACAGCTTCCCTTGAGCCTTCCCTGCTGGAACGCCTGAGGATTGAGCTTGAAAAGTTCCCCTTGATGGCAAGTAATGACGAAAAAACGGTCGGCGCCTGGTGGAATGCCTTGAACAACAATTTTAAAAGGCTGAATCAAAATTATCAGGATTATATCAGGGATTTTTACAGCATAAAGGCCGAAGAATTGATGAAAACCCATGAGTTCCTCGTATTTAAGGATAAATTTATAGATTACCTGAGAGATTTCATTAAAGGACTGCAATATAATTCCGGCGCTATTGAAAGCATTTTGCGCGGAATCAACAGGCAGGAAGAATCAATCGTTCTTGAAAAAATCCATAATTTTGAAATAAACATCCCGCGAATGGATTTTGAAATACCCACCGAAGCAATTAAAGAAAACATATACGGGCGCTGGGAAAGCCTGAAAAACTGGTTTTTAGGTGAAAACGGAAAAGAAAGCGAAGCCGAAAAGCTTTTAGGAATAACAAATGAAATTATACGGAAAATAACCCGCTATGCATCCCAGATTTCTGAAAGCCGCAACAGCGCCGCAAACAGGAAAGAAGAATACAAAAAACTGTGCACAATGTTTATTCAGTGTGAAACCATAGAAGAAGCTCATAAACTTTCGGCAGTATCTTTCGGTATTTTCAATATGCGCCATGTTAAAGCAGATATGATAAGACAAACTGAAAGCATAAACAGCGGAATTTATGATGAGGAAGCATTTATATGCACCATAAAGCCAAGAATCCGGAATTACAAGGAAAAAACGCTTAAATCCCCAATAGCCGACAATCAACAGCGCAAGGCGGATATGCTTGAAAAAATTATAAAGGAACGCGAAGAAGAACGGCAAATTATAGAGAGCTATATCAAAGAAAACCAAATAGTTTTCGCCGAACTTCCCGAAATTGACAGCCATATACGTTCCATTCTGCTCAGATGGCTTGCACGCGGGCTTAACTCTCCGAGCCGCCGCTCCAAAACCGAACACGGCAGAATTTACAGAATACTTGACCCTGAAAACAGCAGTCAAAGATGCGTTCTGCATTGCTCCGACGGAACAATGGAGATGCCGGCATACGTCTTGAAATTTGAAGAATAGAATTTTAACAGAAAATTCCAAACGAATAAACAAAAAGGAAAAGCAGGCAAAAAAATTATGAAAGAGCTTGAAATATTGTTAGACAATTACTGGATTATCAAGGAAGAAGATAAAGACTTATATTACAGAATCAAAGACTGCTCGTCATCTTTCAAAACCTTTCTCAGCGAAAAGCTTGGCTACCATATCATTTCAAATCCGGAACTGATAAAGCTGGAAAAAATCCCCGGCAAGGCAGAAAGCTGGATGGGAATAAAGGATTTTGACAATCAAATGGAATACGCATTTTTATGCCTGCTGCTTATGTTTTTAGAGGACAAGGGCAGGGACGAACAGTTTGTATTATCCGAAATAACGGAATTTATACAGGCTAATTATCCCGGAGATGAAAAAGTTGACTGGACTTTGTTCAGGCACAGGCGGCATCTTATTAAAGTGCTGCGTTTTGCCGCGGATATCGGAATGATAAAGGCGGACGACGGTGATGAGCAAAATTTTGCAAATGACGCCTCTTCAGAAGTTTTATATGAAAGCACAGGCCTTTCAAGGTATTTTATGAGAAATTTTACTATAAACATATTTAATTGCAAGTCCTATAAAGATATTGAAAAAGAAGATTTAATGGAAATTGACAGCGATAGAGGCATAATAAGGCGCCAGAGGGTTTACCGCCGGGTTGTCATGTCTCCCGTAATATATAATGAGGGTCCGGACGACCCTGACTATGCTTATATAAAAAACAAAAGAAGCCTCATTGAAAATGACATGGAAGCTTATTTGGGATGCAGCTTTCATGTACACAGAAACGGCGCTATGCTTGTAGCCGGCCAAGACAAAAACTTCAAGGATATTTTCCCTGAAAACAAAGCCATAAGCGATATTGTGCTGCAAATGAATTACCTCATTGTTGAATCTGTAAAATGCGGCGAACTGGTTCCGGCAAAGGATGATACCATCGTCATCTCCAACGCAGCATTCAACACTATGGCGGAAAAGCTTAAAAATAAAAATATGTCAGGATGGAGCAAGGAATACAGGGAAATGCCTTTGGACAGCCTTATCCATGAAATTGCAAAGTACATGGAAGGTTACGGCATGCTTGAATTTATAAATGACAAAAAAGAAATAAGGATTATGCCTTTGGCGGGCAAAATTGCCGGCCGTTATCCTGAGGATTTCAATACTTCAAAAGAGGATGGTGAAAATGTTGGATAGCAACAGATGGATTATAAATCGGGCAGGACTCATCAATTTCTGGTATTATGACGAAGAAGTATTCGATTTCTCCGACGGCAAGCTTCTTTTAAGAGGTTCCAACGGCTCCGGAAAATCCGTAACCATGCAAAGCTTCATCCCTTTGCTTTTGGACGGAAATAAAAGTCCCGAAAGGCTGGACCCTTTCGGTTCAAAAGCCAGACGCTTGGAAAATTACCTTCTTGGAGAAGAAGATAACGGCAAGGATGAAAATACCGGATATCTGTTTATGGAATTTAAAAAGACCCAAACCGGAAACCTGCTTACCATTGGCATGGGCATGAAAGCAGTAAGAGGCAAGCCTTTGCAGTCGTGGGGTTTTTGCATCACCGACGGGCGAAGGATTGGGCATGACTTTTACCTTTATAAAAATGTAGGAGAAAAAATCCCGCTTACAAAAAAAGAACTTGAAAACCGCATAGGAGGCGGCGGTCAGGTCTGCGATACTTCCGGCGATTATATGAAAATGGTCAACAACATGCTTTTCGGATTTGAAAATGCAGAAGAGTATGATGAACTTATAAAGCTCCTTGTAAATTTAAGAAGCCCAAAGCTTTCAAAGGATTTCAAGCCCACGGTCATTTATGAAATTATGGAAAATTCCCTTCAGCCCCTTTCGGAAGATGATTTAAGGCCTATGTCTGAAGCCATAGAAAATATGGATAATATTAAAAGCAAACTGGACGAACTTAAAGAAAGCAAAAAAGCGGCCGAAAAAATACAGGCGGCTTATGACCGCTACAACAATCACATATTGCTTGATAAAGCCAAAGCTTTTTTTAACTGCGGCGCCGAAATAGAAAAAATTGAAAAAGAAAAAGCAGAGCTTGAATCCAAAATAGCCTCTTCTCAACAAGCTTACATTGAAGCTGAAGCAAATCTCGAAAAATTGGAAATCCAAAAAAAGACGCTGGAAGAAAAGAAAAAAGAATTGGAACGCCATGACAGCATGCATTTAAGGGAAAAATTATTTGAACTGGAAAATACTCTGGAAACCCTTAAAAAGGAAAAGGAAGAAAAGGAGCTGCAGCTTCAAAAAAAGAAGAACTCGGAAATTCAATTGAACAGCCAAATCAAAGTTTGCGAAGATAAAGATGCAGGCCTTCAACAATCATTGGAAAATTATTTGGAGGAAATGGATACCATATACGATGATTTTGCCTTTGATGAGCATGCATTTATGAGGGGCGAATTGAAAAAGAACATAAGAGAACCTTATAATTTTTATCATGTAAAAAACAGTTTGACAAGGCAAATGAAAAATATAGAAGAAGCAATAAAAGCCCTGCAAAAGGAAAAGCTTAAAAACGAAGAATATGACAGGATATTTCATCAATTGGAAGCCAGCCGTGAGCATAGAAACTCAATGGAAAAACTATTTGAACAGTCCGGCATCCTTTTGCAGGAAACAAAAGAAGAATTGATTGAAAAAACATATGCATGGAAAAAAGAAAACATTGAACTTAAAATATCGGACGATGCCCTTGTCCAGGTTTCCAGAGAAATAAATAATTTTGCGCCCGACAGCAGTTTTGACGATGTAATTTCCCATATCAGAAAAGAATACCTCATTTTTGAAGGTGAACTTAACAGGCAGATGTTCCAGCATAAATCATCCATTGATTCCATAACGCAGCAGAAAAAAGCACTTGAAGCCGAAATTGCAGAATGGGAAAACAAAAAAGACCCCGAACCTGCAAGGGATGAAAAAGTAATCCTGAACAGAAAAAGGCTGGAATCCGAAGGAATCCCTTTTATACCACTTTATAAAGCCGTGGATTTTAAAAACGACATTCCTGAAAGTATAAAGGGACATATAGAAGAGGCTCTTTTAGATATGGGTCTGCTGGATGCCTTGATAATTCCGGCAAAATATCGGGAAAAAGCTATGGGGATTGACAGCAAAATATCGGACAAATATCTTTTTGCTTCTCCAAACATTCTTGCCAACAGCCTTTCGGAATATTTGAAGGTTGAGAAAATCGACGTAAACGGCATAACTTTTGAGGACGTGGACAATGTTTTAAGAAGCATACTTATTGACAAAAACAGCAGTTCAACCTACATCAGCGAAAATGGCGAATATGGAATAGGAATCCTAAAAGGCATGGCAGACAGCCTCTATGTTCCAAAATATATCGGCGCCCTTGCAAGGAAAAGATTTCGTGAAGAAATCATACAAAAACTGCAAGCCCAGCTTGCGGAACTGGAAACCCAATTAAACGAGATTTCTGAAAAAATCAATTCTATCGCTGTCAGATTGTCAATATTGAAAAAGGAATATGACAATTTTCCTGACAAGGAAGATTTAATTGTTGCCATAAACCAATTAAAAGAATCCAAATTCAATTTTGACCGCAGCATTGAGGATGTCGCAAAGAAAGAACAGGAAGAAAAAAAGCTGTATGAAGAACTTAAAGCCATGCAGGCCGCAGCTTTTGAACTCGCCAAAAAGGCCAATTTAAAGGCAAATCTCGAAATTTTTGAAAATGCTTTTAAAAGCGCTCTGCAATACAAGGATTCTATACACCAATTGGAAAATGAGCATTCAAAACTCATTCAAAACCTTGAAAATTTAAATATGCTTAAAGAAAATAAGCTTGCGCTTGAAGAGGATATGGACAATATAAGCTATGATATCACATCAAACCGGCGCAAAACAGCAGAAACCCAAAATTTATACCAAAATTGTCTTGAACAGCTGAATTTATCAGACTATCAGCAGATAAAACAGGAAATAGACACCTGCATACGCCTGCTGAACGAAATCCCTCAAACAATAAAGGAAGAAGCAAAACGCAGCGAAAGAGAAAAAGCCGCTTGCAATCAATATAATCTTTCACTTTCGGAACTGAATGTAAAGCTGAATTTAAACAAGGAGCTTTATAAAATATATGAAGAAATTTTCCGTGAGGATTATAATCTTGGATATGTTTATTCCGAACAGATAAATGAAAACCCATATCTGACAGCTAAAAAAGTATGCAGAGAAATACAAACGGATGAAAAATATCAAAGGGAAGACACAATAAAATTTCTTTTTGAAAAATTTCAGGAAAACAGCCCTTATTTAAGGGAATTTATGGTGAAAATTGACAATATTTTTATAAGGGAAGGCAACTCTGAAATCCCGCAAATAAATGAGGCTTTGGCTAAATCCAGAAGATATGATGTTTCCGGCAAGGTTCGCGGCAAAGATGTTAATTTTTACAGCCTAATGGAATTCATAAAAGAGGGAATAGAAGAAAATGAAAAACTGCTACGCGAGAGCGACAGGCAACTTTTCGAAGACATATTGGTAAAAAATATAAGCAAAAAAATCAGGGCAAAAATCTATCACAGCGAACAATGGGTTAAAAAAATCAATCAGCTTATGGAATCCATGAATACTTCCAGCGGGCTTTCTTTCAGCCTCAAATGGAGCAGCAAAAAAGCAGAAACAGAGGACCAGATGGATACGAGCGAGCTGGTAGCGCTTCTTAAACAGGAGGGCACAATAATGCCTGAAGCCAGCCTAAACCGCCTTTCAGAACACTTCCGCTCCAAAATTGCCGAAGCCAGAAAAAATTTAGAGGAAAGCGGCAAAAGCCAGACTTTTCACAGCATAATGAAAGAAATTCTTGATTACAGAAAATGGTTTGAATTTAAACTATACTTTATAAAAACCGGTCAAGCCAAAAAAGAGCTGACAAATAATGCTTTTTATCAGTTCAGCGGCGGCGAAAAGGCAATGGCCATGTATGTGCCTCTTTTTTCTGCCGTATATGCGCGCTATCAGGGAGCCCGCAAGGATTGCCCCAGGATTATTTCGCTGGACGAGGCCTTTGCAGGAGTGGATGAAAAAAATATCAGGGATATGTTCAGGCTGCTTGGCGAATTGGAACTGGATTTCATAATAAATTCTCAAATTCTTTGGGGAGATTATGACACCGTCCCCTCTCTTTCCATCTGTGAGCTTTTGCGGCCCGACAATGCTGATTTTGTGACGGTTATCCGATACCATTGGGATGGAAAGGTAAAATCACTGCTGACATAGAAAGGCGGAATAAAGCATGTCTGCAAATAATGAAGAACTTCTGACCCAGTGTGTTCAATATTTTAAATCAAACCAAGGATTTAAGCGCATGTTTGAAAAAATCCGGGACAAATACTGCTCGCTTGGCCACTTGGGCGGCACCATTAATTTGGACAATCTTATGCCTGCCGAAAAAGAAGCTTTGTCGGGGTTTCTTTGCAAGGATTACTATAACAAAAAAAGTGCTTCCATAACGATGGAAAGCTTGATTAAAGCCCTTGAAAAAAGCAAATTTTGCGGAGTTTATTTTGAAGATGTCTTAAAAAGCTATTTTCAAAACAGCCTCATATCCAAAAAAGAAGAAAAAAATCTGTATATCAGCCAAAAAGAAAAATTTTTTGCGGAAATAATCGGCAGGCATGAAGGAACAAGGGCTGAAAAATGGCTGAAAAGCATATTGGGAAGCAAAGAAAATGCATACAAGCTCATAAGCAAACATTATGATGAAAATCCGGATATATTGGCTAAAAATCTGGATTTTGCATGCATCGGGGTCAACAGGCTTTCTTTTGAAAGCACAAATACTGTGCGGTTGGCTTTATTTGCTTCCGAAATAAGCAAAAATCCACATTGCTTTGATTATGATGCCTTAGCAGGAAAACTTCTGCTCTATTCCGCTTCATACTTTTTGAACAAGCCTTTCCCGCAAAATTCCGAAGAAAAATCCGAATTGCTTTACCAAGCAGGCATTATAAACGATGAAATATCCAGCTTTACTACATGCAGCGGTCTTATCGGCTGGAAAAACGGGAAACCGCATCCCGGATGGCAAGGTTTTTATGAATACAGCGAACCCATGCAGCTTTCATTATATAATTTAAGCGGAATTGACTACGCAGCCTGTTCAAACGGAAAAGTTTTTGTTTTTGAAAATCCCACCATATTTACGGAAGTTTTATATAGTACATCCCACAAAAAGCCATCCCTTATATGCACATACGGTCAAGTAAAGCTTGCTTCCCTTGTTTTGCTAGACAAACTATCTGACCATGCGGATAATATTTACTATTCCGGGGATTTTGACCCGGAGGGCCTTGCTATCGCAGACAAATTAAAGCAAAGATACGGCAGCAAGCTGACCCTTTGGAGATATAGGATTGAAGATTACCTGAAAATCATATCCGAAGAACCCATTGACAAAATAAGGCTTGCAAAAATGGACAAACTTGCATCCCCTGAACTTAAAGAATTGGCTTCAGCTATTAAAATCAAAGGCTTTTCAGCTTATCAGGAGCTTTTAACAAAATTTTATATTGAGGATATCTTAAATATGTAAAACATCCCCCTGCATCTGATGCAGGGGGATGTTTTCATATCCTTTTCAATATTTCATTTTCAAAAAATGCTTTCGCATCCTTGGGGTCAAGCTGGTAAACTTTATCCTCATCGTCAAACTTTACGGAAACAGCATTGGAACAGTGGCCAAGGCAAAAAGCCGCCTTTACTTCAACTTTGTCGGAACAATTATTGTCATTTATTATCTCTTGCAGGCTGCTTATCAAATCATAAGAGCCTTTTAAATGGCAGGCACTGCCAACACATACATTTACGGATACCATATGCTCCTCCTTATTTTCCCTGATGGGAAATTATTTACCGTCGCCGTTTCCATAATGAACATGCAAAAGCTCATGCTTATTCTTTTTAAGCACACCATTGTAAAGCGACATAACCATCGGATTTTCCTCAGAACGCTTTATCTGCGAGAGGCGGTCGGCATTGTAAAGTCCCTCTGCCCTCTTAATCTTCTTATCGGTCTGTCCGAACGGCTGCCCTGCGCCGCCAACACATCCGCCTTTGCATGCCATAACTTCTATAAGGTCATAATAAACCTCTTTATTTTCTATCTTCTTGATAAGCTCCTGGGCATTTTTAAGTCCATGCACAACGGCAATCTTTATTTCCCTGCCGTCAACGTCAATGGAAGCCTCCTTAACGTAATCCATGCCCCTCACGCCGCAGAATTCAAGCTCTTTAAGCGTTTTGCTGTCTTTTTTGGGAACGCATCTTCTGATAACGGCTTCCGCCACGCCGCCGGTGGCTCCAAATATCACTCCAGCGCCGCTGCCCATTCCAAAAGGCATTCCGGGAGTTTCATTTTCAAGCTCGTCAAGCACTATGCCGCATTCCTTTATCATTGCAGCAGCCTCTTGTGTTGTGAGAACGTAGTCAATGTCCCTTATGCCGTTCTTTTGGAATTCTTCCCTTGCCGCCTCGTATTTCTTTGCGGTGCATGGCATAATCGCAACCACAATGGTTTCCTTTTCATCAACGGATTCCATGGATCTGTAATGTTCCTTTGCAGTTGCCCCGAACATTTGCATGGGGGATTTGCAGGAAGAAATATTTTCAAGCATTTCAGGCTTTTGGGTTTCTATATACCTTACCCATGCCGGACAGCATGAAGTGAACATCGGGAACGGGCCGCCGTTTTCAAGGCGTTTTAAGAATTCCTTTGATTCTTCCATAACAGTAAGGTCTGCGCCAAGGGTTGTATCGTACACATGGTCAAATCCAACCATTTTAAGTGCGGCTACAAGCTTTCCAAGCACATTTTCCCCGGCCGGAAGTCCAAATTCCTCACCAAGAGCAACTCTTACCGCCGGAGCAATCTGTACGATTACCCTCTTTTTCTTATCATAAATCGCTTCCCACACTTTGTCAATATCTTTTTTAATTGTTATTGCTCCTGTGGGGCAAACCGCCGCGCATTGGCCGCAGCTTATGCAGTTGGTTTCACTCATCTTTCTGTTAAATGCCGGCATAACCTGAAGTCTTGAACCGCGGAAAGCAAAATCAAGCACTCCCATGCCCTGTATTTCGCTGCAAACACGCACGCAGTCGCCGCAAAGAATGCACTTGTTTGGATTTCTAACTATTGCCGGGCTTGAATTGTCCGGTTCCATTTCTTCACGGGTATCGTTAAAGCGCACTCTTGTTATCCCAAACTGCTTTGCAAGTTCTTGAAGCTTGCACTTCCCGTTCTTGTCGCAGGTCGTGCAGTCGCGGCAATGCGCCGCAAGCAAAAGCTCAAGTATCATTTTTCTATGCTTTCTTAACTTTAAAGTGTTTGTCTTTATTCTCATTCCATCCTTGGGCTGCATCGAACAGGAAGCGTCAATGCCTCCCCATTCGTTTTCAACCACGCACATGCGGCAGGCGCCGTATGTGGAAAGTTCGGAATAATAGCAGAATGTCGGCATATCTATTCCTGCTTTTCTTATAACAGCAAGCACGTTCTTTTCGCCGTCAAATTCAACCCTCTGGTCATCTATATACATTATTCCCTTGCTCACTTTATTACGCCTCCTTTATTGCTTTAAACGGACATATGGTTATGCAGGCGCCGCATTTTATACACTTCGAGGAGTCAATCTCAAACGGCTCCTTTACCTTGCCGCTTATCGCCCCGACCGGGCAGCTTCTCGAACACTTTGTGCAGCCTTTGCACATTTCCTTGTCTATATAAATCTTTTTAAGCGCCTGGCAGTTCCCTGCGGGGCATTTTTTATCAACCACATGAGCAATATATTCGTCCCTGAAATATTTAAGCGTGCTTTGAACAGGAGATGCCGCGCTTTTTCCAAGTCCGCACAATGCGGTTTTTGAAATTGTTTCCGCAAGCTCCTCAAGCATATCCAAGTCCTCAAGAGTTCCCTCGCCGCGGACAATCCTTTCAAGGATTTCAAGCATCCTCTTTGTTCCCTCGCGGCAAGGAACGCATTTACCGCATGATTCGTTCTGCGTGAAGTTCATGAAGAACCTTGAAACCTCAACCATACAGGTTTTTTTGTCCATAACAACAAGTCCGCCGGAGCCAACCATTGCGCCAACCTTTTTAAGGCTGTCAAAATCAAGCGGAAGGTCAAGATGCTCCTCGGTAAGGCATCCGCCGGAAGGCCCGCCTATCTGCACGGCTTTGAATTCCCCGCCGTTCTTTACTCCTCCGCCTATATCAAAAATTATTTCCCTGAGCGTTGTGCCCATCGGAACTTCAATAAGGCCGGTATTGTTTACGTTTCCGGTAAGGGCAAACGCTTTTGTTCCGGGGCTGTTTTCAGGGCCTATGGACTTGTACCACTGCGCTCCGTTAATGATTATAAGCGGAACGTTTGCAAAGGTTTCAACATTGTTGAGCACCGTCGGTTTGCCGAAAAGTCCCTGTTCAACCGTTCTCGGAGGTTTTACCCTCGGCATTCCCCTATGACCCTCGATTGAAGCGGTAAGTGCGCTTCCCTCGCCGCATACAAAGGCTCCAGCACCCCTATTTATATGTATGTCAAAATCAAATCCGGAACCAAGGATGTCCCTTCCCAAAAGGCCTGCCGCCCTTGCCTTTTCAATGGCGGTTTTAAGTCTGCTTACCGCAAGAGGATATTCGGCACGGACATAAATATATCCATCATGCGCTCCGGTTGCATATCCGGCAATTATCATGCCTTCAAGCATCTTATGCGGGTCGCCTTCCATTATGCTTCTGTCCATGAATGCGCCCGGGTCGCCCTCGTCGCCGTTGCAGACAACATATTTAACCGGCTCGGCCTGTCTGCGGACTTGTTCCCATTTCTTTCCGGCAGGAAATCCTCCGCCGCCTCTTCCACGGAGATTGGATTCCGAAATTTGCTTGCATATATCATCAGGAGTCATTTCAAACAAAGCCTTTGTCAAAGCCTCATATCCGCCCTTGGCAATGTATTCAAGCAAATCCTCGGCATCATTTCTGCCGCAGTTTGCAAGCACAAGCCTTGTTTGCTTTTTATAGAAAGGAATTTCCTCCTGTGCTTTATAGGTGTTCCCGTCAAGCTTATAAAGAAGCCTTTCAATGACTTCATCTTTTAAAATTGTCTTTTCGACGATTTCTTCACAATCCTCAAGCTTTACCTTTATGTAAAGAATTCCGTCAGGCTCTATTTTAAGCAGCGGCCCCATTTCACAAAAGCCATGGCATCCGCTCTTTTTTATTCCTATAAGGTTATCGCCCTTATGGTCATGAAATTCATGCCCAAGTTCAACGCAAACATCAAGACCTTTTTCCTCGCAAAGTTTTTTAATTTTATCGTATATTTTAAGCGAACCTCCTGCAACACAGCCGGTTCCTGCACATATGAGCACCTTTTTCTTTTGCTTTTCAAGGGCGTTTTCGGCAAATTCCCTTATCTTTTTCAATTCTTCAACAGTATTTATCCTATTCATCAAGAGCCGCCTCCTTTTTAAGCTTTTCAATGAGCTCCACAGCCTTTTCCGGAGTCATTGCGGCATGCACCTCATCATTTACCGTAAGAACGGGGGCAAGTCCGCAGGCTCCAAGGCATGAAACCGTTTCAACCGTAAAAAGCATATCATCAGTAGTATGCTTTTTAGCCGAAAGCCCAAGCTCTGAGCGCAGCTTTTCAAGGATTGGTATTGACTTTCTTACGTGGCAGGCAGTTCCGTCGCAAATCCTTATGACATATTTGCCCTTCGGCTCAAGCGAAAAATTTTCGTAAAATGTAGCGACGCTGTAAACCTTTGCTATGCTTATTCCAAGTTCCTTTGCGACATATTCAAGTATTTCCTTCGGCAGGTACCTGTACTCCGCCTGAATATCCTGCATGATTGCAATCAAACCTGATTCCTTTTTCCCATACTGCGCCAAAATTTCATCGGCCTTGGCAAAATCAAGCTTATTTCCCATTTTCCATCCTCCAAACATACATTTTTGCTCTTTATCTGCTTTTAGACCTTATATATTCATCCATTGCCTTTGCCGCCTGTCTTCCAGCGCCCATGGCAAGTATTACCGTTGCCGCTCCTGTAACAGCATCGCCGCCTGCAAAAACGCCCTCTCTTGAAGTTCTTCCGTTTTCATCCGCAACAAAGCATCCATGCTTATTTGTTTCAAGCCCATTTGTGGTATTCCTTATAAGCGGATTGGGCGATGTCCCTATGGACATAATCACGCATTCGGTTTGAAGCAAAAATTCTGAACCGCTTTTTACCACCGGACTTCTTCTTCCGGATTCATCCGGTTCGCCAAGTTCCATTTCAACGCATTTTAAGGCTTTAACAAATTTATGCTCGTCGCCTATAATCTCAACAGGATTTGTAAGCGTCTTAAAGATTATTCCCTCTTCCTTTGCGTGTTCGATTTCTTCAAGCCTTGCAGGCATTTCCGCTTCGCCGCGGCGGTAAACTATGTAGACATTTTCCGCACCAAGTCTTTTTGCGCTCCTTGCGGCATCCATTGCAACGTTTCCTCCGCCGACAACGGCAACATTTCTCGCCCTGAGTATCGGAGTATCGCTGTCTTCACGATATGCTTTCATAAGATTTACCCTTGTGAGGAATTCATTTGCGGAATAAACGCCTTTCAAATTTTCCCCGGGGATATTCATAAATCTCGGAAGTCCTGCTCCGGTGCCTATAAACACCGCCTCAAAGCCCATTTCAAAAAGCTCGTCAACCGCAAGAGCTTTTCCTATAACGGCATTGGTTTCAATCTTTACCCCAAGCGCCTTTAAATTTTCAATTTCCCTTTGCACTATTTCTTTGGGAAGTCTGAATTGGGGGATTCCATATACCAAAACTCCTCCGGCAAGGTGGAGCGCCTCAAAAACGGTAACATCATAGCCCATCTTTGCCAAATCTCCCGCGCATGCAAGCCCGGCAGGGCCGGCGCCGATAACCGCCGCCCTATGGCCGTTTTTCTGAGGTGCGGCAGGAGTATCCTTTGAATTTTTCATATGCCAGTCCGCAACAAATCTTTCAAGCCTGCCTATTGCAACCGGTTCGCCTTTAAGACCCCTGACGCACTTTGATTCGCACTGGGTTTCCTGCGGGCAAACTCTTCCGCAAACGGCAGGAAGCGAGCTTGACCTTGATATTATCTCATATGCACCCTCAAAATCACGCTCTTTTATTTTTTCTATAAATCCCGGTATATCAATTGCAACCGGACATCCTCCGACACAAGGCTTATGCTTGCAGCCAAGGCAGCGGTTTGCTTCGTCAACGGCCTGCTCCTCGGTATATCCAAGGGCAACCTCATCAAAATTCTTTATTCTGACATCCGCATCCTGATGCGGCATTTTATTTTTAACAAGCGACATATTTGCCATTATGAAATTTCCTCCTAATTGACCTTTTGGAACAAGCGGCAGGTTTCCTCATGCCTTTTATGTTCAAAATCCTTATACATATTTGAACGCTCTATAGCCTCGTCAAAATCAACCTCATGCCCGTCAAAATCAGGGCCGTCAACGCAGGCAAATTTCGTTTTTCCTCCAACCGTAAGGCGGCAGCCTCCGCACATTCCTGTCCCGTCAATCATAATGGGATTCATTGACACAACAGTTTTTATGTTATATTCTTTTGTTAACAGCGAAACAAATTTCATCATGACAAGCGGGCCTATGGCTATGACCTCATCGTATTTTTCGCCGCTTTCAATAAGCTCTTTAAGCTTGTTTGTGACAAGTCCCTTTTCACCGTAAGAACCGTCATCCGTCATAACAAAAAGCTTCGTGCTGGCTTTTTTGAATTCATCCTCCAGAATCACAAGCTCTTTGTTTCTAAATCCAACCACGGAATGAACTTCCGCACCTTGGGCATGGAGCTTCTTTGCTATCGGATATGCTATGGCGCACCCCACTCCTCCGCCTATTACCGCAACCTTTTTAAGCCCGTCGGTATGTGAGGCAACTCCAAGCGGGCCGACAAAATCGCAAAGCCTGTCGCCTTCGCTCAGTTTTGAAAGCTTTTCGGTGGTAGCTCCGACAATTTGGAATATTATTGTGACAGTGCCCTTTTCCCTGTCAAAATCTGCAATGGTGAGAGGTATTCTTTCGCCCTGCTCATCCACCCTCAAAATAATAAACTGCCCCGGCTGGGCCTTTCTTGCCGTCATCGGAGCATAAACCTCCATAAGCACAACCGTCGGATTAAGCTCCTTTTTTCTTAAAATTTCATACATACAGACCGCTACATCCTTTTCCTTTGATTTTCTTCATTGTCTTTGTTAATATTTTATCATTGTATTTGTTTTCTTGGTAATGTATAATTTATATAGGCATCATATAAATTTTTGCATATTGAAACATATTGCATTTGCTCTTGCAAAAGAAATGATTTTTCCGCAAAAGCCGGTGCTTTTTGCTTTGATTTTAAATTTCCGAAAAGGGATGGTTGCAATGAATTTTTCTCATATAAAATATGTCGTCGAGGTTGAAAATACCGGTTCAATAACCAAAGCGGCAAATAACCTTTACATGGGACAGCCGAATTTAAGCAAGGCAATAAAAGAGCTTGAAGCCGAAATAGGCATAACCATTTTCAAGCGCACCGCAAAAGGCGTTGAACCAACCAAAAAAGGTGCCGAATTTTTAAAATACGCCAAAACCATACTTTCACAGATAAATGAACTTGAATCCCTTTATAAATCCCCACAGGACAAGGGAATAGAATTCAATGTTTCAATTCCGCGGGCAACCTATATTTCAGTTGCGTTTACAAAATTCCTGCAAAAGCTGAAAAAGGAAGAGCAGCTTTCCATAAGCCTTAAAGAAACCAGCGACATGGCAATAATAAACGAAGTGACATCCGGTGAATCACGCTTTGGAATAATAAGGGTGCAAAAAATTTATGAGGATTATTTTCTCTCCCTTTTAAAAGAAAACGGTTTGCAAAGCAGATTGCTTTGGGAATTTGAAACGGAAATAATTATGTCCAAATATCACGATTTGGCCGAATATGAAACAATCCCGTTCCACATGCTCAACGGCTATATAGAGCTTGTGCAGAATTTTTTTGAAGTGCACACTCTCCCGTTTTCACAAATAAAAAGAACGGCAAAGATGGATTTGCCGCCTAAAAGGGTTTATATATATGAACGCGGGAGCCAATTCGACTTATTGCAAAACGTGCACAATACTTACATGTGGGTTTCTCCCATACCTGACGAAATACTTTTCAGGCATGAGCTTGTTGCAAGGAAATGTTCCCTTGCTTCCGATATAAACAAGGACATAATCATTTATCAAAAGGATTTTGCATTTAATGAATACGAAAAGCTTTTTCTTGAAATAGTTGAACAAGAAAAGCAAAAACTTATCATGAGATGTACAAAAAAGTCGGAATAACCTTATTTTGCAATTGACATGCTATTTAAAATAATGTATAATATTTTCTATATTCATTGTTTAGGGAGGGCTTAAATGTATTCATACACCATTTGGCAATGGGTCTTATTTTTTTACATTTACAGCTTTGCAGGATGGATTATAGAGTCCGTAATAGTATCAGTAAATGAAAAAAGACTCGTCAACAGGGGATTTTTGCGCGGGCCGTATCTTCCGCTTTACGGTTTTGGGGCAATTTCAATACTTTTTGCAACCCTTCCGGTAAAGTGGAACATTTTTCTTGTATACATCTGCGGGATGGCAAGCTCAACTATACTTGAATATTTTACCGGATGGCTTATGGAATCCACGCTTAAAATGAAATATTGGGACTACAGCCACCAAAGATTCAATTTCAAGGGCAGGATAAGCCTGATTTCCTCTCTTTTCTGGGGAGTGCTGTCGGTTGTCCTGACATATTTTCTTCATTCCCCAATTGAAAGCTTTGTGCTTTCAATTCCCGTAAAAGTTTCATATGTAATAATTTACATCATTTCCGCAATATTCCTTGCAGACGCCATAAACGCTATACGCACGGCAGTCGATGTAAACAAGCTGCTTGAAAACATTACAATGGTAAAGAACGAAATCAACAACCTGAAAGAACAGCTTTCAGAAAAAATGGAAAATTCGGAATATTCCGCAAAGCTGAAAGAGCGCTTGCAGGAACTCAAGGATGAGCTTAGCGTACTTACCGAAAAAATAGGTTTTTTCAAAAGGCAGCTTATTAAGGCACATCCAAGGGCATACTCAAAATATTTTAACGACGCTTTGAAAGAAGTCAGAATAAAACTTACCGAAAGAAAAAGATAAAAAAAATCCCCTGATTCTTAAAGAATCAGGGGATTTTTAAATTTACGCAAAATGCTTATAATCCTTTAAAACCTGAATATTTCTCCCATAACAACGCCGCTTGCGCCAATGGCATTTGATTCGTCGGTGTCAATATGCATTGCAGGGGCAAATTTAGGAGAAACCCTTACAACAACATCGCCAAGGATTGCTTTTCTTTCTTTTGTGTCAATCTTTACCCAAACGATTTCCTTATCCTCAACGCCAAGCTCATTTGCCGCCTCGGGAGTCAAGTGGATATGGCGCTTTGCAATTATTACGCCCTCGCTTATTTCAACTTCGCCGCATGGGCCTACTATTTTGCATGGAGCAGAACCTGCAACATCGCCGGATTCCCTTATCGGAGCAGTTATACCTATTGAACGGGCATCGGTTGCTGAAAGTTCAACTTGTGTTGACGGACGTTCCGGTCCTAAAATTGAAACATTTTTAAGCTCGCTCTTCGGGCCGACAATAGTAACCCTTTCCTCGCAGGCAAATTGCCCCGGCTGGGAAAGGTCTTTTTTATGCGTAAGCTTTGCGCCCTTTCCAAACAAAATTTCAAGATGTTCCTTTGTCACATGGACATGTCTTGCCGAAGTTTCGACAATAAAAGATTTTGACATTTTTCTTTTCCTCCAATGAAGCTTTTTCTTTAATTTTACTACTTTTATCCCTAATAATCAAGTTTTAGCGTTAATTTTTTGCATCCAAATAAAGCTTTTCAAGAAAATATTTGCCGGAAGAGGTTTTAAAAATACGTTCTTTTATGCTTTTTACCTGCTTTTCATCCATGCTGTCCTCGTAAATATTGACAAGAAAATCAGCTTCAACAAGGATTTGATAATCCGCTCCGTCAATTCCCGAATATGTATGATGATGTCCAATCAAGAAAAGGACTCTTTCAAGCACATCCTCCGGCAAATTAAATTCCTCCAAAAGCTCTTTTGCTATCGGAGGGCCTTCAATTTCCTGAAAATTTCCGCCTGTGCTTGAATATTTCCGCTCACACTCATGAATCCCTATATCGTGCAGGATTGCAGCAATTTCAAGAATCTGCAATTCCTTTTGGCCTAAATTTTCAAGCGTTCCTATTGTTTTTGCAAAAGAATGCACTTTCAGCAGGTGATGAACTCTCCTTGCATCGCCTGCATCATATTCTATTGCCTTTTTTATAATTTTATCAACCATTTTTGAAATCCTCCGGTAATTTTTGTATCCAAAAAAGCAGTTTTCACATAAAATATAATAAAACTTTCCTTGGAGGGATAATATGTTTTCCGCAGCGTTGAAATACTTCCTCGGAGAAAGTACTCCGGACGGATTTAAAACAAACTTCGAGAGCCAAATTAAAGGGGATGGCTTTTACACCTACATATTAAAAGGCGGTCCCGGAACCGGAAAATCAAATCTAATTAAAAAAATAGCCCTTGAATTCTCCGATAAAGATGAGCTTGAACTTTATTACTGTTCAGGCGATCCGCTTTCACTTGACGCGCTTGTCTTGAAAAATGCCAAAACTGTTATCGTTGACGGAACTTCGCCCCATGTTTTTGACGCCACGTACCCCGGAGCATTTCAATCCATAGTAAATCTGGGCGAATGCTGGGACAGCGAAACTCTTTTAAAGCACAAGGATGAAATAAAAAGGCTGACCGATGAAAACGCCGCGTGGCATTCAAGGTGCAAAAGATATATAACTGCTTTCGCCTCAATAAATTCAGACATATATTCAATAGGACACTCGGCGCTCAATATTATGAAGCTAAGCGCCTTTACAAGCCGCATGGCAAAAAAGCTCCTGCCCAAAAAAGAAAGTAAAGAGGGCGAAATCAGCTACAAAAAGCTTTCTGCCATAACAATGGACGGCTACACAACCATGCCCGTAGACTTTTACGAAAACATAATCATAATAAACGACCCTTATTTTGCCGCCGGAGATTGCTTTTTGCAGGGGATTGCCGACATTGCCGCATCAAAGGGCTATAATGCAATAGTCAGCCAGTGCTGCCACTTTAATTCAAGCATTTTCGAACATGTGCTCATCCCCGAACTCAAACTTGCATTTTTATCCTCAAATCCGGTAAATTGCATACCCACAAATCAAACTAAATGTATAAATGCACTTAGATTTTACGATAAGGAATACATCCAGAGCAAAAAACACCGCATTGAATTCAGCAGAAAGGCCGCCGAAGAACTTAAAAAAGAAGCTGTGCTTTCACTTAAAAACGCAAAAAAAATCCACGACAAAATGGAAGAATTCTATATAAATGCCGTGGATTTTGAAAAGGTCAATATGGTTGCACAAAAAATCATTTCCGAGATTTACTCAAAGTATAAATTTTAATTTTTTATACCATCAGAAGCCAAGTTCTTCCCCGACGAGAATGACTTTAATTCTTCCCTTTTCCCTTTGTTTTGCTGAAATAAGGTAATTGCAGCATATTCTTTCATCGCTGCCGCAGCCGGAGCAGATTTCACCGCCGTTTCCCAAGCATTCTCCCTTTTCGTGGCAATAAGTATTGCACGAAAGCCTTACGGTATTTGCCGGAGCGGCAAACTTTTTTACCCTTTCTATTGCTTCGTCTATATTTTTAACTATCTTATTGTATCCTACAACCATTATGACCGATTTGGGGCCGAAAGCTATTGCCGCAACTCTGTTGCTCCTGCCGTCGACATTATAAAGCTCCCCTTTTTCCGTTACGGCGTTTGAGCTGCAAAAATAAGCATCCGCAAAAAAAGACTGTCTGTAAACTTTATCAGAATCCGCACCGGGTGCCGACCTGTCAAGATATTCATACCTGCCGCTGCGCAAAAGTGCCGCAACCCCGCTTTGTTCAAGCGAAACCGAGCCGCCCGAAGCAACTATGCTCCCCTCCGCCACAAGGCTTTCGACAATAGGTACAACGTCGGAAGCCTTTTCGGCATAATAAGCATCAATATTATTCTTTTTTAAATTTTCCATTGTCCTTTCAATTCGCTTTTGCCAGATTTTTTTCAAATTTTCATCCATAAAGCATCCTCCTCTTTTAAACAATCATTCTATGGTTCCGCCACCCACGACCACATCGCCGTCATAAAATACAACGGCTTGGCCGGGGGTAAGCGCCCTTTGCGGTTCATCAAAAGTCACGAGTATTTTTTCGCCCAAAGCTTCTATTGTCGCAGGCTGTTCCTTTTGGGTATATCTTGCCTTTGCAGTAACCCTCATTGGTTTTTCAAGCTTTTCTACCGAAATCAAATTGACATCCCCCGCAACAAGGGTTTTAGAAAAAAGGTCCTTTTCATCGCCAAGAACAACGGTATTTGAAGCCGTATCTTTTTTTATCACATAAACCGGTTTATTGAAAGTAATCCCCAGCCCCCTTCTCTGTCCTATCGTATAGTGTATGATGCCTTTATGCCTGCCCAAAACATTGCCGGACATATCCACAAAATCGCCTTCCGGAGGCAAATCCCTTTCATTTTTTTCAATAAATTCAACGTAATCCCCATCAGGAACAAAGCAAATATCCTGACTGTCGGGTTTTCTTGAATTTACAAGTCCGCATTCTTCGGCTATTTTCCTCACCTGTGATTTTTCAAGACCGGACAACGGAAAAATCGTATGCGCAAGCTGCTCTTGAGTAAGCGAATAAAGCACATAGGTCTGGTCCTTTGTTCGGTCATTTGGGCGGACAAGCAGATATCTTTTTAAATCTTTATCAAATTTTATGCTTGCATAATGTCCGGTAGCTATATAATCAAATCCAAGTTCCTTTGCACGCCTAAGCATTTTGTCAAATTTTATATGCCTATTGCATTCTATACATGGATTGGGTGTTTTACCCTCAATATAGCTTTTAGAAAAATGTTCCATAACCTTTTCTTTGAACTCATCCTTAAAATTAAAAACAAAATGGTCTATTCCAAGCTTAAAGGCAACGCTGCGGGCATCCTCAACATCAGAAAGCGAGCAGCATGTTCTTGTTGCCCTGTCGCACAAAACTATATCATCATCCGAAAAGAGCTTAAGAGTAACTCCGGTCACCTCATATCCCATATCAAGCAGCAGCTTTGCCGCAACGGAGCTGTCAACTCCTCCGCTCATTCCAAGCAGAACTTTTTTGCCCATATTTTTAAAATTCCTTTTCACTTAACTTTAAATCAATTATACTACAATGGTTTATATTTGTAAACCGCCGTCTTTTTGCAAATTTATTATATCCAAAACAAAAGCCGCCAAAAGGCGGCATGATTTTATGCTTTTATGCTTTAACATATTCATTAAGCTTTTTTTCAAACGCTTCACGCGCATTAGAAACAAACGGAATTTCTTTATAAACCTCCATTTTCTCCTTTATAAGTTCCGGCGGGATTTTTTCGGCCTCATATGCTTGAATGGTATGGGTATAAACCCAATGCGGGCTATAAATCCTGCCATTGTTCACAATTGAATATTTTGATGCAAAATGCTCCATGATTTTGGATTCATCCCTGCTGCACAAGATTTCTATTTCATCATCCGTATAATGATAATCATAGCTGTCATCATACCAATTCAACGATTTAAAGAAATCTCTTTCATCAACCAAAACTTTTTTCAATACATCATTTGATATATTAAAATCAACAATAAAAGAATATAAATTCAAATAATCCGTCAGTTTAGTCGGAGCTTTATCACTTATTTTCTTTGCATCGCACCATTTATTAAATTCGTTCTGGTCAACAAGCTTTGTTAAATTGCTTGTAACTTCATCAAACTTATGTCTGCAAGGAGAATAATATGCAAAATTTTTGTCAGCATCACCTTGGTCCTCTTCTCCAAACGGGGCAGGCATAGAAGTGTCAATTTCCTGCACGATTGAATTTGCGTTTTCGGATACAGACTTATCAATTCCGCTCAAACCGCATGCGGATAAAATAAAAATAAAAATTCCTGTCAATAACAGACCTAAATATTTTTTCATTAAAAAAATCCCTTCTGCCATTAAATCCAAAATCAATTTCCGAAATATTAAAACTTTAATTATATTTTACCTCTTAAGTAAACATTTGTCAACATTTTTGACAACAATTAAAAAAGCACAGACACAAAATGCGTCTATGCTCCTAAAAAACCTTTTTTAAGCCAATATAAACTCCTCAACCACTTTTGCAATTCCGTCATGATTATTTGAAAGGGTTATGTAATCCGCAACTTCCTTTACGGGAGGCTGGGCATTTTCCATTGCAACTCCAAGCCCTGCAAACATTATCATTGACTTGTCATTAAACCCGTCCCCGCAGGCAATCATTTCATCCTTTGAAAGTCCAAGCTTTTCAAGCAGTCTGCCAAGCGAATATGCCTTATCTATATTTTGCGGCATGACCTCCAAGAAAAAAGGCTCGGAACGGTAAACATTAAGTCCGCTGAGCTTTCCTGCAACATCCGGCTCAATTTTGCCAAGATAATCGCCATCGCCAAGCATTATAAACTTAGGTACAGAAAATTTTACATAATCCTTAAAATTATCAACTTTTTTTGCACTCATCTTATTTATGCGCAATTCAATTTGAAGATACTCGTCATCAAGGGTTTCGGTTATAACCGTATCACCCTCATAAGTCAAAATATTTACCCCGTGTTTTTTTGAAATATCATATATTGCCGGCACCATTTCAGGAGAAATTGAATCCTCATACATGATTTTGCCGGTTTTGCAATCCGTTATTTTCGCTCCGTTAAAAGAAAGAACGTATCCGCCGTATTTTTCCATTTCAAGTTCTTTTACAAAAGGCATAACCCCAAAAGTCGGCCTGCCGGAAGCTATCACAAGCTTAACGCCTTTTTTCTGGGCATGCATAAGAGCCTTTTTGGTTTTTTCGGAAATCTGTTTTTCCGAATTTGTAAGCGTTCCGTCGACATCAAGAACAAGTATTTTATACTTCATATCATAACCCCGTGATTTTTAATCTATATTTTTAGTATAAAATAAAACTCTCAAAAAGTCTATTATTTTTTTTGACAATTTATATAATTTTGCGGCATGATTTTTGTAGTTTATTTTTCAAGCACAATGGTTTTATCCTTGCCTTCCAAGAAATTTTTAAGTTTTTCAATAAGCTCTACAATTTTAAATTTTATTTTATAGCGTCCGGGTTCTTTAAGCATTTTAATTTCATCAGGGGTAAATATATCGGAATACTGTTCTATATCCTCAGCAGCAGGCAGGCAAAGCGGAGGATACATCACGCACCACCAGTTATGTCCGTGCGCATCTCCTATCTCAATTCGCAAAGCATCATATCTTCCGGCCGGCAAGGTAAAGTCATCATACTGCCTGTCGTTAAATTCCATATTTACAAGTCTGCATTTAACAGGATAATCATACCCATTGCTCAAAATCGTTTCGCGGGCGATTTCTTCAAACACATCAAGATTTTTGGCAACTCTTTTCTCTGTTTCATCAAAAGAAAGGTTATCATCAAATAAATCAGCAGTCTGCTTTAAAATTTCATCCCTAACTTTAAGCTTTAATGCCTGGTCGCTTTCACTATCCGAATTTGCAAGTATATGCAGTCTTATCACGCTGCTCTTTATATCGCTGTATTTATCCGCAAAAGCGCTTAAATTTGAAACGATTATTGCAATCACAAGTCCCGCCAAAAGGGCAATATCAATTTTCTTCATAACGGCATCCTCCTTTAAAAGGAGTATTGCCATTATATTCCATTTTATTCAAACAAATAACGGGGGCAACCTACTGGCTGCCCCCAAAACTTTATTCATCAATTCGGCAATCTGCCCGGCATCTTATGCCACTGGACTCACTCCTGACTTACCGAACATTTCTCGGCAAAATTTAAATCGCTGATAATTTAAAGTGACTTTCATCACTTTGCCTACTGTCCTGCTGGACTCACCCCTTTAAGTTTTTATCAATCATTCCTATCATGGAAAGCAAGAACCAAGCCAATCATCATAACTACCACCTTGCCTTCTTTGATTTTTTAGCCCCCTTAGGCCTTTTAAAAAACTTAAAGCTTAATTGAAACCATTTTAAATTTTGCGGTCATTGCCGCCAGCAGACCTTTCTGGTGGTCTCACTCCAATCCATCAAATAATCGGAATCCTGAAAGCAATTGTTACTTTGAGCATACGCATCACTTTCCCTCTTAAATTATTCGGCAAATTCAGCTTAGCTCCACATCTTAACCACCTTTTTCTTTAAAAGAGGTTTTACAATTTGCTTTCAATAACTATTTCATTGGACTCACCCTTCAAATTTATTTTATGTAGCCCTTTATTTAAAGCCTTTAAGGACGTAACCTCCGGCATTCACCGGCATGTTTTCCTTTTTTCTTTACAGTCAAAGAGGATTTCTTTTAGGGTAAAATTCCTTTAACTTATCAAAATTAAGTATATTTCATCGACAGCGGCATCTTAGGTTGCTTTCAATTTTAAACTAATCGTTTCGATTTGAAGATTTTCTTTTAAGTCTTAAGCTTAAAAGTTTTTACTTCCGCTTTTCTTTTACTTACAACCCGGCTACAAACGAGCCGCAAGAAATACTCTCTGACTTCTGTTCTTCCATCATTTCCATTGGACTCGCTTCCTTTCCGATTCTTTTTTCCTTTGGCTTTTGCCTTTTAAAGATGATTTCCGGCCTCCCGGTTCATATCATTTGCTTTGGCTGCCATTGGATTTAATCTTGGGATTTTTAAGCTTTTTTTGCTTATTTTCTTTCCCTGGTTATAATATAGCACATCTTTTGTGTAATGTCAATAGTTTTTTGAAAAAAATATTGTTTTCTTTGTTTAATATTACTTTTACATTTATCGCTTGACATGTAAATAATAAAATAGTAAAATAAAAATGTTGGGTGCCAAATAGATTTATTTTTGGAGGTAAATATGTCCGATACTTTAGATTTTACTCCTGACCTTTATACCCTTGTGGATGAGGAAGGGAAAGAGCAGACCTTTGAACTGCTTGATGTAATGGAAGTCGATGACCAGCGTTATTTTGCAATGGTTCCTTATTATCCGGAAGCTTCCGAACTGCTTGAAGGCGACGGCGAACTTGTAATACTTAAATCACAGTTTGAAGGCGACGAAGAAATCCTCGTTTCTATTGATGACGATAACGAATTTGATAGAATCGGACAAATGTTTATGGAAAGAATCGAAACAATGTTTGATGACGATGATGAGGACGAATGCGGTGATGAAGGCTGCGGATGCAATCATCACCACTTAAGCTGATTAAAAATTTCCATTGATATTTGATTTCAGTTGTGATATACTAAATAGTACTGAGGAATACCTCGGATAATTTCTGCCCTGTTCGATGGTGTGTGGTTTTTATAAATCCGAACACATTTATAAAAGGGAATTGGGCTCTGAATGCGGATTGCAGACCTCCCGCCTTTGGGCGGACGAAGGGAGCGTGAAACATTCAGGACAATACCCACCTGCCGAGAGCGGGTTTAATTCTACCACGCGACGACTGGGCGGTTATTATTTTTTTATCCACGTTTTTACTGTAATGATACGCTTCCCGTCGGGAACACTTTTAGTGTCCCGCGGGAAGTTTTTTGTTTTGGAGGTTTTATGAAAAAAACTCTTTTATCGGCAATTGCCGCCGCAATTGGCTTTGCAAACGGATTTTTCGGCTCCGGCGGAGGGGTTATAGCAGTGCCGGCGCTTTGTCTTGGCGGTCTTGAAACCAAAAAGGCCCATGCAACATCTATTTCCTTAATACTGCCAATCAGCGCCGCAAGCATATTTTTTTATCTGCAAAAAGGCGCTTTTGAATGGAAAACCGCCCTGCTGCTCTCTTTGCCCGGGCTTGGCGGAGCCGTCGCAGGATGTTTTTTAATTAAAAAAATCCCGTCCATTATACTCAAAAGGATTTTTGGCGTACTGCTAATCATCTCCGGAATAAGGGCGTTGATTTCGTGAATATAATTTTTGCCGTTATTGCAGCTTTTTTTGCAGGGCTTGCGGCATCCCTCGGCCTTGGCGGAGGAATGGTCCTAATCATATACCTGACAATCTTTGCAGATATCCCGCAAATATCGGCTCAGGGCATCAATCTTGTCTTTTTCATACCCATTGCCATACTTTCAATCATTTTGCACAGAAAAAATCATCTCATTGCCTTTGAATGGAAAAAAATGCTCCTGCCGATATGTTTCGGAACAGCGGGAGCATTTTTAGGAACTTATTTTGCAAATATCTTGGGCTCTGACCTTTTATCAAAAATTTTTGCCGTATTCATCTTAATCGTCGGAGCAATGGAGCTTTTCTCAAAGAAAAAGGATTAATCCTTCTTCTCACTGTTTTTTCTGAATTCAAGGTAGCTTTCAAGGATAATCACGGCGGCGACTTCGTCAATGATTTCCTTTCTTTTTTTGCCTCTTACGTTTGTTTCATTTAAAATATTATGCGCCGAAATGGTGGTTCTGCGCTCATCCCAAAGCTTTACCGGAACAGCCACAAGCTTTGCAAGCTCATCGGCAAAAAGTTTGCACTTTTCCGCTCTTGCCCCAACGGAGCCATCCATATTTTTAGGAAACCCTACAACAATTTCCTTTACATCGTATTCTTCTGCCGCATAAGCCACTTTTTGCACGCAGGCGTCAAAATCCTTTTCCTCTATAACTCCAACAGGAGAAGCAAGAAATTCCGTTCTATCGCAAACAGCAAGGCCCGTTCGGGCGTCGCCAAAATCAACCGCCATTATTTTCATCCGGTCACTGTTCCTTTCATTTTAAAAAGCTGTTTACTTTGCCGAAAGCAGTTCTTTTTTAAACCAAGACTGCTTTGAAATAGTCATTTCGTTTTCCGTCAAATGCGAAGCATCATTCTGGAAGATTACCGACGGCTTTAAATTTCCGTCAAATTCTATCTTGCTTACCGCAGTATTTTCTGCCCATTCCACTTCATCTATTTTACTGAGAGGTTTGCCGTTTGCGTAGCAAAGGAAATTCCTTATAGCACAGCCATGCGAAACCACAGCTATTGTCTTTCCCCTGTTCCTTGCGGCAAGCTGGGTTATGGAAAGGGTTATGCGGTTAAAGACGCTTTCCATGCTTTCGCCGCCCTCAACATAAAATTTGCTGAAATTATTTTCCCACAAATCATATGCTTCCGGAAAGAGCTTTGGCAAATCAGTCCATTTCTGTCCCTCAAACACTCCGCCGTTTATTTCCATAAGCCCTTTGTCGGTATGTATTTCAAGCCTGCGGTGGAAATTCACCGCCTCGGCAGTTTTAACCGCCCTTTTCAGCGGGCTTGAAAAAATTGCATCGTATTCAATTTCCTTAAAACGTTCCCTTAAAAGTTCAAGTTGTCTTTTCCCGTTGGGACTTATCTCGCAATCGCTGTGGCCTTGAAATGTTCCGTCAATATTTCCCATAGCTTCCGCATGGCGGATTAAATATACGGTAGTCGTTACCATGGCTGTACCTTCTTTACAATTTCATTGACGCTTTTTATTCCCTTTCTGTCAAGATAAGCATTCATTCCGTCAATAATTTCAACCGCTGCAAAAGGATTTTTAAATAATGCCGCTCCAACCTGTATTGCCGAAGCTCCGGCAAGCATCATTTCTATTCCGTCTTCCCATGTGCTTATTCCGCCCATGCCTATAACCGGAATTTTTACGGCATTTGCCGTCTGCCAAACCATTCTGAGCGCAACCGGGAAAACCGCCGCTCCGGAAAGTCCGCCTACATTGTTTTTAAGTATCGGCCGTCTTGAATTTATATCTATCCTCATCCCCAAAAGCGTGTTTATAAGCGAAACGGCATCCGCACCCTCCGCCTCAACAGCCTTTGCAATTTCGGTTATGTCCGTTACATTTGGCGAAAGCTTTATAATAATCGGTTTTTTTGTCGCCGCGCGGACAGCTTTTGTCACCTCAGCCGCACTTTGGCATGATGTCCCGAAGGCCGCTCCGCCATGCTTTACATTTGGGCATGAAATATTTATTTCAATCATGTCAACATTTGTAGCGTCAAGCTTTTCGCAGATTTTTACGTATTCATCCACGCTGAATCCAGCTATGTTCGCAATAATAACGGTACCCTTGCTTTTCAAATTAGGCAGCTCAACCTTTATGAATTTATCTATGCCGGGATTTTGAAGCCCTACCGAATTTAAAATCCCGCTCGGAGTTTCCGCAATCCTCGGCGCCAGATTTCCGTTGCGCTTTTCGGCTGTGGTTCCCTTTGTGGAAATTCCCCCAAGCTTTGAAAGCGGGAAGAAATGCTCATATTCCCTGCCGTATCCGAAAGTTCCGGATGCCGTTATAACCGGATTTTTAAACTCGACACCGGCAATATTAACTCTCATGTCAGCCATTAAAAAATCACATCCTTACTTTCAAAAACAGGCCCGTCCTGACAAACGTGGGCGTAAAATTCCTCTCCGTTCCTCACCGTGCGGCAGGCGCAGACAAGGCATGCCCCAATCCCGCAGCCCATTCTCTCTTCAAGCGAAATCTGGCTCGGTATCCCATGCTCCTTTGCGATATCCACAACGCCTTTTATCATCGGTGACGGACCGCAGGCAAAAATGATATCCGGCTTCTTGATTTCTATTTCCTCCCTCAAAGCTTCGGTTACAAAACCCTTTCTGCCCATCGTTCCATCATCAGTACAAAGCACCGTTTTAGCACCCGTTGCTTTAAAATCCTCTTGCAATATAACGTTTGGGGCGCTTCTGAATCCGCTTATGGCAACGCAGTTCTCACCGTATATCTTTGCAAGCGGCACCATCGGCGGAGTGCCTATCCCCCCGCCGACAAGAATTGCCGTCTTATAGTCTTTCAGTCTGAATCCCCTGCCAAGCGGAGCGATAATATCTATCATATCACCCTCTCTCAAACCGGAAATTTCCTTTGTACCCTTGCCTCTCACCTCAAACACAAGGCGGATTGTTCCGTTTTCCTTGTCTATCCCGCAAAGCGAAACCGGCCTGCGGAGCGGAAACCCATCCGCCGCAATTGTCACAAACTGTCCGGGCTCCGCTGCCCTTGCTATTTTGGGACAGCAAACGGTAAAATCATAAACTTCCCTTGCAAGTGTAGTTTTCGCTATTATCGGATACTTCCCCTGCACATACTTCATAGCCATTATTCCTTTCCGTATCGGATGCGCTATATCTTGGTAATATCCACCATTTCAACTTCTGTTATCTTCTTGTCCATGGCAAGAATATCGGCAACCGCATTTGCGGTATCTATTGCCGTAAGGCAGCATATGGAGCGTTCAACGCTCTTCCTTCTTAATTTTACGCTGTCGCGCGCAGGCTTTCTTCCCTTTTCGGATGTGGAGATGACATAATCTATCTTTCCGCTTTCAAGCAGAGTCATTATGTTCGGTTCTCCCTCGGAAACCTTTTTTACAACATTTGCCGCTATCATATTCCTGTTGAGCACGGAAGCAGTCCCGCTTGTAGCGTAAATTTCAAAGCCAAGCCTTGCAAATTTATCGGCAACTCCGATTATTTCCTGCTTGTCCGTATCGCGCACCGAAATGAGCACTCCGCCGGAACGCTTCATTTTATATCCCGCCGCAACAAGCCCTTTAAAGAGCGCATCGGCAAAATTCTTTGCAATTCCAAGGCATTCGCCGGTAGATTTCATTTCCGGGCCAAGCTGGGTATCCACGTCATGAAGCTTTTCGAAGCTGAAAACAGGGACTTTTACCGCAACATATTCGCTTTCCGGATAAAGTCCGCTCTGGTAGCCCTGTTCCTTCAAAGACTTTCCAAGGATTATTTTGGTTGCGATGTCAACCATGGGAATCCCCGTAACCTTTGAAATATAAGGAACCGTTCTTGATGAACGCGGGTTTACCTCTATCACATACACTTGATTATTATAAACCACATATTGAATATTTACAAGACCTATAACTTTAAGTTCCAAAGCAAGTTTTCTTGTATACTCAATAATTGTTTCCCTTATGCTCTTTGAAAGAGTCTGCGCCGGATAAACCGATATGGAGTCGCCTGAGTGCACGCCCGCTCTCTCTATATGCTCCATTATGCCGGGAATGAGGAAATCCGTACCGTCGCAAATTGCGTCAACCTCAACTTCCTTGCCCATCATGTACTTGTCTATGAGCACAGGATTTTCAATCGCATGGGACATGATTATATCCATATACTCGTCCACATCCTTATCGGAATGGGCGATAATCATGTTCTGTCCTCCAAGCACATAGGACGGACGAAGGAGAACCGGATATCCAAGCTTGTTTGCCGCCTCCAAGGCCTCCGCCTTGTTCATTACGGTAAAGCCCTCCGGACGCGGTATTTGGCATTTGCTTAAAAGCTCGTCAAAGCGTTCCCTGTCCTCGGCGGCATCAATGCTGTCCGCGGAAGTTCCAAGTATATTTACACCCATTTCCTTTAAATGCTTTGTAAGCTTTATTGCAGTCTGTCCGCCAAACTGAACTACAACGCCATAAGGCTGTTCGGTTTCAATGATTGCCTCAACGTCCTCTTTGGTAAGCGGGTCGAAATAAAGTCTGTCACCTGTATCAAAGTCGGTAGAAACAGTTTCCGGATTGTTGTTGCAGATAATTGCCTCATAGCCCTCTTCTTTAAGCGCCCAAACGCAATGTACGGAGCAGTAGTCAAATTCTATTCCCTGACCTATTCTTATCGGGCCGGAACCGAAAACAATGACTTTCTTTTTGCCTGTATTTTTTCTCTCCATAAACTGCTTTGCTTCGTTTTCTTCATCAAATGTGGAGTAAAAATACGGTGTTTCGGCCTTAAATTCCCCTGCGCAGGTATCAACCATCTTAAACACGGCGCGTTTTCTTGCAGGGCATTTTTGTCCGGAAATCCTCTCAATCGTGCTGTCAAGGTATCCGAAACGCTTTGCAATATCGTATTTTTCAATTGTAAGTTCCCCATCTGCAAGCCATCTTTCAAGCTTTACAAGGTTTAAAAGCTTTTCAAGGAACCATTTGTCTATCTTTGTAACTTCATGTATTTCATCAACGGAAATATCCCTTTTAAGCGCTTCGAACACAAGGAAAGAACGCTCATCATCTATAACGCAAAGACGCTCCCTTACCTGCTCATCGGAAAGCTCCTCGAATTTTTTAAGGTTCATTGTGTCAAGTCCAAGCTCTATTGAGCGGACAGCCTTCATCATTGCCTGCTCAAAGCTTGTGCCTATTGCCATGACCTCTCCGGTAGCTTTCATTTGCGTGCCAAGTGTCCTTTTGCCGTATACAAATTTATCAAAAGGCCATTTAGGAAATTTTACAACCACATAGTCAAGCGCCGGCTCAAAGCAGGCATAAGTTTTACCCGTAACCTGATTGAGGATTTCGTCAAGGGTATAGCCTATTGCTATCCTTGTGGCAACCTTTGCAATCGGATATCCCGTCGCCTTTGAGGCAAGCGCGGAAGAACGGCTTACACGAGGATTTACTTCAATAACCGCATATTCAAAGCTTGTCGGGTGCAGGGCAAACTGGCAGTTGCATCCGCCCTCGACCTTTAATTCAGAAATAATATTCAATGCCGCGGTTCTAAGCATTTGATATTCCCTGTCTGTCAAGGTAACTGCCGGCGCGATTACTATGCTGTCGCCCGTATGAACTCCAACAGGGTCAAAGTTTTCCATTGAGCAAACGGTAATAACATTTCCCTTGCTGTCACGGATAACCTCAAATTCTATTTCTTTCCATCCGGAAATGCACTTTTCAATCAGCACCTGCGTTATCGGAGAAAGCCTAAGTCCGTTTCCGGCAATTTCACGCAATTCTTCCGCATTGTTTGCAATTCCTCCGCCGGTTCCGCCAAGAGTAAACGCAGGACGCACAATAACAGGATAGCCTATAACATTATTTGCAAAATCAAGCGCATCCTCAACCGTTTCAACCACCTTTGAGGGTATGCATGGCTCACCGATTTTTTCCATGGTATCCTTAAAGGCCTGTCTGTCCTCAGCTTTATGGATTGTTTCCGGATTTGCTCCAAGAAGCTTTACTCCATGCTTGTCAAGAAATCCTTCGGCGGCAAGCTGCATTGAAAGCGTAAGTCCGGTTTGCCCTCCAAGCGTTGAAAGCACGCTGTCGGGCTTTTCTATCTCAATAATCCTTTTTACAGCATCAAGCGTCAATGGCTCAATATAAATTTTATCCGCCATTGCCTTATCTGTCATTATCGTTGCGGGGTTTGAATTTACAAGTACAACTTCAAGCCCCTCCTGTTTAAGGGCGCGGCATGCCTGTGTTCCGGCATAGTCAAATTCCGCGGCCTGCCCTATGACAATCGGGCCGGAGCCTATTACAAGGACTTTTTTTATATCTTTTCTGAGCGGCATTTATTTATCCTCCTTGTGTTTTTCAATAAGGCTTATAAATTCATCAAAAAGATACGCAGTATCCAGCGGCCCGCCATGCGCTTCCGGATGGAACTGCACGGTGAATGCCGGGGCATTTTTGTAGCGGACTCCCTCGCAGGTACCGTCGTTTGCGTTTTTATGCGAAACATGTCCCACCTCGGCAGGAAGCGTATCTCCCACAACCGCATAGCCATGGTTCTGGGAAGTTACATAAGTCCTGTCGCGGTCAATATCGACTACCGGCTGATTAGCTCCCCTATGGCCGTATTTGAGCTTTTCCGTCCTTGCCCCGTTTGCAAGCGCAAGAAGCTGATGCCCAAGGCATATTCCGAATGTCGGTATTTGATAAGCCATAAGCTCCTTTAAAGTTTTGATTATTTCCGTATTTTCAGCCGGGTCGCCCGGGCCGTTTGAAAGCATTATGCCGTCCGGATTTAACGCGGCAACTTCCTTAGCTGAAATTCCGGCGGGAACAACCGTCACATTGCAGCCTCTTTTAAGGAGTTCCCTCCTTATGTTGTACTTGTATCCAAAATCAAAGAGCACCACTTCATACTTTGGATTTTCGGCGGCAAATTTATGTGTTTCATTGCAGGTAACGCTTTTTACTGCATTAACTATTGAAAATTCTTTTATTTTTTTAAGGAATTCATCCTTTTTTTCATATATGTTCTCGGTTGTTATCACACCGTTCATAACGCCCGTTTCCCTTATAATCCTTGTGAGGGAGCGTGTATCAATCGAATGTATCCCTATTATCCCATGCTTTTTAAGGAATGTGTCTATATCCCCCTGCATGCGGAAGTTTGAAGGCGTATTGCACCATTCGCGCACCACATACCCGCTGACATAGGAGCCTTTGGATTCAAAATCCTCATCATTCACGCCATAGTTTCCTATGAGAGGAAAGGTTTGCGTAACAATCTGCCCGAAGTAGCTTGGGTCCGTAAGGGTTTCCTGATAGCCCGTCATTGAGGTTGCAAAGACCGTTTCGCCAAAAGAAGTTCCCTCGGCCCCAAAAGAATATCCCTCAAAAATTTTCCCGTTTGCAAGCATCAAATAAGCCTTTTTGCCGACATTAAACAAAGACATTATCCCTTCTCCTTTCTTATACGCCGATTTTTCCTATGTGTGAGCATATTTCATTCTTCATTCTTATTACTTCCCTTAAAGCCGCAACAGCATATTCTTCCTCATTGCAGCCCTCTTTCTGGTATGCGCACATAACCGCCCTTGAGGAGTTTACAATTGCGCCAAGGCCGTTCTTGTCAAACGCCTTTGCCACATCTGCGGCGCCTCCGCCCTGCGCGCCATACCCGGGCACAAGGAAAAATGTATGCGGAAGCTTTTCCCTAAGCTCTTTAAGCTGTTCGGGATAAGTTGCACCAACAACCGCGCCGACAGCCGAATAACCATACTTGCCCCTTAAATCTTCTCCCCACTTTTCGCACATCCTGCCCATTACCTCATAAACCGGAATCCCATCTATAAGCTTGTCCTGAAGTTCTCCCGACGAGGGATTGGAAGTCTTTACAAGCACAAATATACCTTTGTCCTCTTCCTTGCATACTTTAAGCAGCGGAGAAATCCCATCCGTGCCAAGATAGCCGTTTACAGTCAGGGCATCAGCGCCGAAAGGCTCCAGGATTTCCTCCCCAACCTTAACTTTTGACAAATGGGCAGTAGCATATGCCTCCATGGTTGCGCCTATATCGTTGCGCTTTCCGTCGGTGATTACATACATTCCCTTTTGCCTTGCGTATTCTATTGTTTTTGCAAGCGTCTTTACCCCATGGTGTCCGTACATTTCATAATACGCCGCCTGAGGCTTTATCGCAGGCACTATATCGCATATCGCATCAATTATGCCCTTATTGAACTTTAAAATTGCCTTTGCCGCACCTTTTAAATTTTCACATTCCTCACAAAAAGCTTTCTTTTTTATAAATTCGGGAACGTATTCCAGTTTAGGGTCAAGTCCCACAACGGTTGGATTTTGTGTTGCTATTATTTTATCTATAAGTCTGTCAAGTGACATTTTGCATCCTCCTTTAATTTTCAAGCTTATATCTTATTATCCCGTCGGATATTGTATACACTGTTCTGCCTTTTAATTTTTCGCCTTTAAATACGGTGTTTTTTGATTTTGAATGAAGTTTTTGAGGCTCTACCGTCCATTCCAAAAACGGGTCAAATACCGTTATATCTGCGGGAAATCCCGCTTCAAGTCTTATCTCGGAAAGTCCCAGCAGCCTTCTCGGAGCAGCCGACATGATTTCAGCTATCCTGTAAAGCGGCATTCCTTTTTCATGCACAAGCTTTGAAAGCACCGCCGCCAGAGAGGTTTCAAGGCCTACAACGCCGTTCGGCGCCTTTAAAAAATCCGCCTTTTCCTCCGCCGCATGCGGGGCATGGTCGGTAACTATGCAGTCTATCGTGCCGTCAAGCACTGCATCAAGCACTGCAATCCTGTCGCTTTCTTCTCTTAAAGGCGGATTCATCCTGAAATCCGCATCCCTTGAAAGCAGTTTTTCATCCGTATAGTAAAAATAATGCGGACAGGTTTCGCAGGTTACTTTAACCCCTCTCCTCTTTGCGTCCCTTATCAGCTCAACAGAGCCCTTTGTGCTGACGTGAGCTATATGGATTCTTGCTTCCCCGCAATAAGCAAGCGCTATTTCCCTTGCGGTGATGCTGTCCTCGGAAGCCCTGTCCATGCCGGAAACTCCAAGGCGCTTTGAAATTTCCCCCTTATGGATTATCCCGCCGTTTATTATATCCAAATCCTCACAATGCGATATTGCAAGAAGTCCGGTTTCCTTTGAAAGTTCCAGCACCTGCCGCATAATCTCAGCGTTTTTAACGGGTTTCCCGTCATCCGAAACCGCTATCGCGCCGGCTTTTTTAAGCTCCATGAAATCCGACGGCTCCGCTCCCACCATGCCTTTTGTCATGCAGGCAACCGGATAAACCTTTACACCGGTATCTTTTGCTTTGTCAATTACATACCTTATCGTTTCGGCATTGTCTATCGGGGGATTTGTGTTCGGCATGCAGGCGACTCCCGTAAATCCGCCTGCAAGAGCCGCCGCTGCTCCTGTATTTATATCTTCCTTATGTGTAAGACCGGGGTCCCTAAAATGAACGTGCATATCAAAAAGTCCCGGGCAGGCGGCAAGCCTGCCTTCTCCGTCAATCACCGTTTCTACGCCGTCCTCGGACAAGGAAGTTCCCGTTTTTGCAATTTTTTCTCCCTCTATAAGAATATCTCCCGTTTCCTGTCCGTCCTCATGCAAGAGAATCATATTTTTAAGCAAAATCCTGCCCATATTAAACCTCCGCTGTTTATCCGAAAATAACCACCTTGTCGCAGCCGTCGGCCTCCTCGACCATTACCTTTACTACTTCTTCCCTTGATGTGGGCAAATTTTTTCCAACATAATCAGGCCTTATGGGAAGCTCCCTATGTCCCCTGTCAACAAGCACTGCAAGCTGGACACAGCTTGGCCTCCCTCTTTCCATTATGGCATCAATTGCCGCCCTTGTGCTCCTGCCGGTATAAATCACATCGTCAACCAAAACCACTTTTTTACCCTTTATATCAAAATCAATTTTGGTCTTATCCGAATCGGACACATACTTTTCATCGTCCCTGTAAGATGTTATGTCAAGTATCCCTACGTCAACTTCAACGCCTTCCAATTCATTTATCTTTGCTGCAATCCTGTGCGCAAGATGCGCTCCCCTAGAAAGAATTCCAATAAGGCAAAGATCCAAAGCCCCCTTGTTCCTTTCAAGGATTTCATAAGTTATGCGCGCCATTGCGCGCCTCATAGCATTTTCATCCATAATCACAGTTTTTTGCGAAAGCACTCTGGCACCCCCTTATACACAAAAAACCTTTCCGCCAAGATTGACGGAAAGGTTTTAATCATATTCTTATAGATACAGCTATAGCTATTCCATAAAAACGACTGCCTTGTCAATCTCACGGGATTAACTTAAAGGTTGTCCGGTTTTTGTTTGATTTATTATAACATAACACACTTTTTTTGTCCAGCAAAAAATTAAGAACAAGTATCCTATTTTTTATGCACATTAAATTAACGGCGGGCGCAAGGCCCGCCGTTAAAATTATTCGTATTCCACAACGTCAATCCATCTTGAAAGCAATTCTTTTTCTTCCTCTTTGCCGACGTCAAGCTGCGCAGCGGCAACAATAGGAAGCCATGCCTGAACATACTGCTTTGCCGTTCCGCTTTTTTTGCAGAAAGTGTCAAGATAAAGCTCTGCGGCCTCCGGAAAATCAAGGCAAAGCATAAGATAAGTCCTTGCCACATCGGCGCTTGCATTTCCCTGTCTTGCGGCAACCCAGTCCACAATATATGTTTTTTCTCCGTCTATAATTATGTTCATTGGGGTAAAATTGCCGTGGCAAAGCTTTTTATGCTTCGGCATGCTGTCAAGACGCGTCAAAAGCTCGTACCTTTTTGTATCGTCAATGCATTCAAGGCTGTTTATCTGCCTTACAAGCTTATCTTTGAGCTTGCTGAGCAAGGGCATGGTCTTGGAATGTATCTCAAGCTGCAAATCAACCATCTTTTCAACATAAACAGGAAGATTCGCAGGGTCCTCTTTCATAATCTGATGAAGGGTTTTGCCCTCGATATGGTCCATTACTATTGCCCACTTGCCTTCAAAAACGGTAACTTCATGAATAATCGGCATTGGAAGCCCCGTGGTTTCAACCCTTGAATGCGTAAGCGCCTCATAAAGCGCCTTTATCTTGGCATCCTGCGACTTGAAAACCTTGATCGCCTTATCTCCGTCCCTGTAAACGTCAACCGTTTCGCCGGACGCAATTTTATTGGTTAAATTCATAGCAAAAACCCCTTTCCGTTCCTTTTGAGAATTATTATGCCTTAAACAATGAATAATATTTTTATCATGCTTAAGTTCTGTTGATATTATACTACGTCTGTTTGCAAATGTCCATAGTTTTCAGCATATTTGACAAAAATTCATTTAATTTAATCATTTTGCACAAACTTGTTAAATTTTTAATAAAGTTTGGGAAACTTATTTAATGCCAAAACATTTTCAAAGCAGGCAAAAGAAAAGCTTTTTCAAGCAATTTTCTTGGCAAACAAATCCTGCAAAACCTTTAAAAAGCCTTGCTTTTATGAAGTTTACCCTTATTTTTAAAGACATTGCCCATTTTGTATACTTTGTATATAATGCTGGGCAAAATAAATAAAAAGTTGTCATAAAAAAAGATTGACAATAAATTAACGAACTGCTATAATGATATTGTTAAGAAATTATCAAATGTAAGAAAGCATTGCTAAAATTGCTTGCAGTTGGTATAATAAGAAAAAAAGAAAAAGCTGTCTGTTTTGAAAATATCTTAGGAGGTATGACTAATGGCTCAAAAAGAACAAAACGCCGCTCCCATGGTGGTTGACACCGTTGAGGCCCTTAACGCAAAGCTTGCAGAAATAAGGGAAGCTCAAAAAATCTTCGCAACTTATACTCAAGAACAGGTTGACAAAATTTTCTTTGCTGCCGCAAGCGCTGCGAATAAACAAAGAATCCCGCTTGCAAAAATGGCCGTTCAAGAAACCGGAATGGGCATTGTGGAAGACAAGGTAATCAAAAACCACTATGCGGCTGAATATATCTACAACGCATACAAAAACACCAAAACCTGCGGCGTGATTGAAGAAGACCCTGCTTTCGGAATTAAAAAGGTAGCAGAGCCGATAGGAGTTATCGCCGCGGTCATCCCCACAACAAACCCGACTTCTACTGCAATTTTTAAAGCTTTGATTGCCCTTAAAACAAGAAACGGAATCATCTTCTCGCCACACCCGCGCGCTAAAAAATGCACAATTGAAGCCGCAAAGGTGGTTCTTGAAGCAGCAGTTGCCGCAGGAGCCCCCAAAGGAATTATCGGCTGGATTGATGTGCCTTCTCTTGAACTCACAAACGAAGTAATGAAAAGTGCAGATATAATCCTTGCAACCGGAGGTCCCGGAATGGTTAAGTCCGCTTATTCTTCCGGAAAACCGGCAATCGGCGTAGGCGCAGGAAACACTCCGGCAATCATTGACGAATCCGCGGACATTCTCCTTGCAGTAAGCTCAATCATTCATTCAAAAACCTTTGATAACGGCATGATTTGTGCTTCTGAACAATCCGTAATCGTAGATGAAAAAATTTACGAAGCTGTAAAGAAAGAATTCAAGTACCGCGGCTGCTATATACTCAACAAGGAAGAAACCGACAAGGTAAGAAAGACAATTATAATCAACGGCGCTCTCAACGCTAAAATCGTCGGCCAGAGCGCTCACACCATCGCAAAGCTCGCCGGATTTGAAGTTCCTGTTGATACAAAAATCCTCATAGGCGAAGTGACTTCAGTTGAGCTTGATGAAGAATTTGCCCATGAAAAGCTCTCCCCTGTGCTTGCAATGTACAAGGCAAAGAATTTTGACGATGCAATCGCAAAGGCGGAAAGGCTTATTGCCGACGGCGGATACGGACATACCTCATCGCTTTATATAAATACCGTGACCCAAAAAGAAAAAATGGAAAAATTTTATGCGGCAATGAAAACCTGCCGTGTCCTCATCAACACACCGTCTTCACACGGAGGCATAGGTGACCTCTACAACTTTAAGCTTGCTCCGTCGCTCACCCTTGGCTGCGGCTCATGGGGCGGCAACTCGGTATCCGAAAACGTAGGGGTTAAGCACTTGCTCAATATCAAGACAGTGGCTGAGAGGAGAGAAAATATGCTTTGGTTCAGAGCGCCCGGCAAGGTTTACTTCAAGAAAGGCTGCATGCCCGTTGCTTTGGATGAGCTTAAAAACGTGCTCGGAAAGCAAAAGGCATTCATAGTTACCGACAAGTTCCTTTATAGCAACGGCTATACAAAGCCCATTACCGACAAGCTCAACGAAATGGGAATCAAATACACTGTATTCTCGGATGTAGAGCCTGACCCGACACTTGCCTCCGCAAAAGAAGGCGCAAAGGCAATGAGAGCTTTTGAACCGGACTGCATTATCGCACTCGGAGGCGGTTCCGCTATGGACGCCGCAAAAATCATGTGGGTTATGTATGAACATCCGGATGTTGACTTCATGGACCTTGCAATGAGATTTATGGACATCCGCAAGAGAGTTTACACATTCCCGAAAATGGGACAAAAAGCTTACTTCGTTGCAATTCCGACATCTGCCGGAACAGGTTCCGAATGCACCCCGTTTGCGGTTATCACAGACGAAACAACCGGAGTAAAATATCCTCTTGCAGACTATGAGCTTCTCCCGAACATGGCAATAATCGATGCGGACAATATGATGAACGCTCCTAAGGGACTTACTGCCGCTTCCGGTATAGACGCCCTCACACACGCGCTCGAAGCTTATGCTTCAATTATGGCTACCGATTACACTGACGGACTTGCACTCAAAGCAATAAAGAACATCTTCACATACCTCCCAAGATGCTATGATAACGGCGCAAATGACCCTGTTGCAAGGGAAAAGATGGCTGATGCTTCCACAATGGCCGGAATGGCTTTTGCAAACGCATTCCTTGGCGTATGCCACTCCATGGCGCATAAGCTCGGCGCTTTCCATCACCTGCCGCACGGTGTTGCAAACGCTCTTCTCATCACTGAGGTAATGAAGTACAACGCAACCGAAACTCCCAAGAAAATGGGAACATTCTCGCAGTACCAGTATCCTCATGTGCTTGAAAGATACGCTGAAATTGCAGATTTCCTCGGAATCAAGGGCAAGGACAACGAAGAAAAGCTTGCCAACCTCATTGCTGCAATTGAAGAGCTTAAAGCAAAGGTCGGCATAAAGAAGACCATTGCCGAATACGGAATTGAGGAAGCAAAATTCCTTGAAACCCTCGACGAAATGGTTGAGCTTGCATTCGACGACCAGTGCACAGGCGCAAACCCGAGATATCCTCTCATGAGCGAAATTAAGGAAATGTATCTTAAAGCTTACTACGGAAAATAATAAAAACACTCTCTCTGACAAAAGCTGCCCGCCGCATTTGGCGGACAGCTTTTTGCTGTTGCAAACCATGCAAAAAAGTGATAAAATAAATGGGACTTTGCTTTTAATTTTATTTTGGAGGAATAATTTTGTCTGACCTTGTAAAAGAAATAGAAAGACGGCGCACCTTTGCAATCATATCCCACCCTGACGCCGGAAAAACCACGCTTACTGAAAAATTCCTGCTTTACGGCGGGGCAATCGCCCTTGCCGGAACGGTAAAAGGCAAAAAGAATTCAAGGCATGCCGTTTCCGACTGGATGGAAATAGAAAAACAAAGAGGAATTTCGGTTACCTCTTCCGTTTTGCAGTTCAACTACAACGATTACTGCATAAACATCCTTGACACGCCGGGACACCAGGATTTTTCCGAGGATACCTACCGCACCCTTATGGCGGCGGATTCGGCGGTAATGGTCATTGACGCTTCAAAGGGCGTTGAAAACCAGACGCGCAAGCTGTTTAAAGTCTGTGTGATGAGGAACATCCCTATTTTTACGTTTATAAACAAGATGGACAGGGAATCAAAAAATCCCTTTGATTTGCTCGATGAAATTGAAAAGGAGCTTGGGATAAAAACTTATCCCGTAAACTGGCCGGTCGGCTCCGGAAAGGAATTCAAAGGGGTTTTCGACAGGAACAAAAGGAAAATGATTGCCTTTAAGGGGAACGGCGGACAGCATGAAGCGGAAGCGGTGGAATATTCCCTTGATGACCCGCAGCTTGAAGAAATCATAGGCACGGAGCTTAAAAACACTTTGTCTGAGGACATTGAGCTTATCGAGGGCGCAAGCGAGGATTTTAACCTTGAAGCAGTGCAAAAAGGAAAGCTCTCCCCTGTATTTTTCGGTTCGGCGCTGACGAATTTCGGAGTTGAACCTTTCCTTGAAGACTTCTTGAAAATGACCACCTCCCCTCTTCCAAGGGTTTCCGACGCAGGCGAAATAAATCCATTTGACCCTGATTTTTCTGCATTTGTCTTTAAAATACAGGCAAACATGAACAAGGCTCACAGGGACAGGATAACATTTTTAAGGATTTGCTCAGGCAAATTTGAAAGGGACATGGAAGTTTTGCATGTCCAGGGCGAAAAGAAAATGAAGCTTTCCCAGCCGCAGCAGCTTATGGCGCAAGAAAGGGAAATCATCTCAGAAGCCTATGCCGGCGACATTATAGGCGTGTTTGACCCGGGGATTTTCTCAATCGGAGATACCATCTGCTCTCCAAACAAAAAGTTTAAATTCGCCGGAATTCCAACCTTTGCGCCGGAGCATTTCGCAAGGGTAAGGCAAAAAGATACCTTGAAGCGCAAGCAGTTTGTAAAAGGCACAACCCAAATAGCCCAAGAGGGTGCCATACAGATTTTCCAAGAACCAAACACGGGACTTGAAGAAGTAATAGTCGGAGTTGTCGGCGCTTTGCAGTTTGAAGTTCTCGAATACAGGCTCAAAAACGAATACAATGTAGACATCATAAGGGAAAGTCTGCCATATCAATACATCCGCTGGATTGAAAACGAAGACCTCGACATTAAAACGCTCAGCCTCAGTTCCGAAACAAAGCTTGTTCAGGACTTTAAAGGCAATTACCTCCTGCTTTTTGCCAGCGAATGGAACATCAAATGGGCTCTTGAAAGAAACAAAGGACTTATTCTCTCCGAATTCAATAAAAACTGATATTTTCGGCACGCGGCAATGCGTGCCGTTAATTTTTCGTTAAAATTATAACATTTAATAGATTTCTATTGACAATATAAAATAGTTAAGTATAATAACTATTAAGCGGGTTAATTTTTTAGCCCGTAAATTGTTTGGGGGATGCAAAATGGAAGAAGGCAAGGGGTTTAAGTTTTATGAAACACTGCAAAGAATTAAAAAAGCGGCAGTAAGGCTCCATATCATGTCCGAAAGCATGGATGGAGTGCCAAGGCCCGGTATTATGGCGCTGCGCAGAATTAAAAAAGCTCAGTCGCTCGGAGAAAAAATAAAAATATCGGACCTCAGCATGTTCATGAACGTTTCTAAACCCGCAATCACTTTTATGATAACCGATTTGGAAAAAAGAGGACTCGTTGAAAGAATTTATGACAAACAGGACAGGAGGAGGATTTTTTTAAGCCTTACCGAAAAAGGCGAAGAATTTGTCGAAAAAAGCGAGGAAGAGGCGAACAACTTTTTTGCGCAGGTACTTGAAAAATTAGGCGAACATGATTCGGATGAACTTATCCGGATTTTTGAAAAACTTGGCGATATCCTTGAAAATATATGCGACGAAAAGAAAAGCGAACAAAACTCCCGAAAGGATGATAATTGAGATGTCAAAGCTGGCAAAATATTTAAAGCCATTTATCCCAATGATAATAGCCGCTATTGTCTTTCTGTTTGTGGAAGCAATATGCGACCTTAATTTGCCAAATTATATGTCCGATATAGTAAACGTAGGCTTGCAGCAATCCGGCATAACCAGCACCGTGCCCGATGCAATGAGCGAAACTTATTTTATGCAGCTCGGCAGCCTTATGAAGCCGGACGATGCAAAGAAAATTTCCGATTCCTATGTCCTTATAAAGGCCGGTGATGAAAATTATACTTCAAAGTATCCGGCATCAAAGGACAAAAATATCTATGTTCTTAAAGACAATCTGACAAAAGAAGAACTTGATGAAATAGGAAACATTCTCAGCAAGTCGGCAGGAATAGCTTATTACGCAATGAAGGGTACGGAAATAACCGATGCGGTAATGAGCGTTGAAATGATGGATGAACAAATGCTTAAACAAGTCGGCATAGCCGCGGTAAAGCAAATTTATACCGACCTTGGCATGGATTTGGAATCAATTCAGCTTTCCTACATCATAAAAACAGGCATGATAATGCTTGTAATTACCCTTATAGGCACGGCGGCGGCAATTGCAGTCGGATACCTTGCTTCAAGGATTGCCGCGGAAAGCTGCCGCAACATAAGGTATGATTTGTTTTCAAGGGTTGAAAGCTTTTCAAGCAGCGAATTTGACAGGTTTTCAACCTCATCCCTTATAACAAGAACCACAAATGACGTAACTCAGGTGCAGATGCTTATCATAATGGCGATAAGAATGCTCTTTTACTCCCCGATTATAGGCGTTGGCGGAACAATCATGGCTTTAAGGAAAGGTCCGTCAATCTCATGGGTAATTGCGCTTACCGTTGCGGTGCTTATAATAATGATAATAGCGGTATTCAACATTGCAGTGCCGAAATTTAAAATCACCCAAAAGCTTATAGACAAATTGAATCTTGTTGCAAGGGAAAATTTAAGCGGAATTATGGCCGTAAGAGCATTCGGCAACCAGGATTTTGAAAAAGAACGGTTTGACAAGGCAAATAAGGATTTAACCGGCGTAATGCTCTTTATAAGCAGGGTTATGGTATTCATGTTCCCGGCAATAATGTTTGTCATGAATCTTTCCGTATTGCTTATAGTATGGGTTGGTGCTAACAAAATTTCCGATGCCGAAATGAAGGTCGGAGACATGATGGCATTTATGCAGTATTCAATGCAGATAATCATGTCCTTCCTCATGCTTTCAATGATGTTTATAATGATTCCAAGAGCCTCGGTTTCAGCGGACAGAATTGCGGAAGTCCTCTCGACACAGCCTTCAATCGTTGACCCAAAAAAACCCAAAAAGTTTCAGCAGGCTCCTAACGGCAGGGTTGAATTTAAAAACGTTTCGTTTAAATATTACGGTGCCGAAGAAAATGCCCTTGAAAACATAACCTTCACTGCGGAGCCGGGCAAAACAACCGCAATAATCGGTTCAACGGGCGCCGGCAAGAGCACGCTCATCAACCTCATCCCCCGTTTTTATGATGTGACCGCCGGGCAAATCCTTGTGGATGGAATTGACGTAAGGGAACTCCCCCAAAAAGAACTTAGGGATTTAATAGGATATGTCCCGCAAAAGGGAGTGCTCCATTCCGGAACAATTGCTTCAAATTTGCGATACGGAAAAAAAGATGCAAGCGATGAGGAAATAAAAACCGCCGCAACAGTGGCGCAGGCCATGGAATTCATCTCCAAGCCCGACGTCGGATTTGAAAAGGAAATAGCCGAAGGCGGCACCAATGTTTCCGGCGGGCAAAAGCAAAGGCTTTCCATTGCAAGGGCACTTGTTAAAAAGCCTAAAATCTACATCTTTGACGACAGCTTTTCGGCGCTTGACTTCAAAACCGATGCCGCTTTAAGAAAAGCGCTTAAAGAATACACCGGCGAAAGCACGGTTATAATCGTTGCGCAAAGGGTAAGCACAATAATGAACGCCGAACAAATAATAGTGCTCGACGAAGGCAAAATCGTCGGAATGGGTACGCACAGGGAACTCCTCGCCTCATGCCCGACTTATCTTGAAATAGCGTCTTCGCAGCTTTCAAAGGAGGAATTGCAATGAGCGAAAAGGATATGAAAAGGCCTCAGCAAAGGCGCGGCCAAGGCCCTATGGGAGGCCCTCCGGTTCCGATTCCGGGAGAAAAGGCAAAGGATTTTAAAGGCGCGTTTAAAAAGCTTATCGCCTATATAGGCAAATATAAGGCTGCAGTTTTAATAGTTATTATCCTTGCAGTTGCTTCAACGATATTCAACATAGTCGGTCCGAAAATACTCGGGCTTGTAACCACAGAGCTTTACAACGGCATAATGGAAAAAATCACTGGAACCGGCGATGGGATAGATTTTGGCTATATAAGGAACATCATGTTCATCCTTATAGGATTTTATGCGGTAAGCGCCGGATTTGGATACTTGCAAGGCTTTGTGATGTCAAATATTTCAATGAAAATAACCTATCAGCTCAGAAAAGATATTTTCGCAAAAATAAACAGGCTCCCGCTTAAATATTTTGACACAAAAAGCTATGGCGAAGTGCTTTCTCACATAACCAACGATGTGGATGCGATAAGCCAGAGCCTTAACCAAAGCGTAACGCAGATAATCTCCTCCATTGCAACAATAATAGGAATTCTTATAATGATGTTTTCAATAAGCTGGCAAATGACAGTAATAGCTCTTTTTGTGCTCCCGCTTTCATTTGTTTTAATCAGCTTCATCGTAAAAATCTCCCAAAAGCATTTTACCGCCCAGCAGGAATATTTGGGCCATGTAAACGGACACATTGAGGAGATGTTCGGAAGCCACATAATAGTAAAGGCTTTTAACGGAGAAGAGGAATCAGTAAGGCGCTTTAATGAATATAATAAAGAGCTGTGCAGTTCAGCATGGAAGTCGCAGTTCCTATCCGGCATAATGATGCCTGTAATGATTTTTGTCGGAAACCTCGGCTATGTTGCAATATGCATACTTGGAGGATATTTTGCCGCAAACGGGAAAATATCCGTCGGAGATATCCAAGCGTTCATCCAGTATATGAGGCAGTTCACCCAGCCAATCTCGCAAGTTGCAAATATGTCTAACGTTTTGCAGCAAACCGCCGCGGCAGCCGAAAGAATCTTTAAGTTCCTTGAAGAAAGCGAAGAAGCCCCTGACCCGGAAAATCCTGTCCCCACAAATGAAATTGAAGGTTCGGTGCAGTTTGCTCATGTAAATTTTGGCTACAACCCGGAAAAAACGATTATAAAGGATTTTTCGGCCATTGTCGAGCCGGGCAAAAAGATTGCGATAGTAGGCCCCACCGGAGCCGGAAAGACAACAATCGTAAAGCTGCTTATGAGATTCTATGATGTAACCAACGGAGCAATCCTCATAGACGGCTATGATGTAAAGCAATTCACAAGGAACGGGTTAAGAAGTCTCTTCGGAATGGTTTTGCAGGATACATGGCTTTACAACGCCTCCATTAAGGAAAACATCCGCTACGGAAAGCTTGATGCAACCGATGAGGAAGTTATTGCCGCCGCAAAAACAGCCCAAGCCGACCACTTTATAAGGACTCTCCCAGATGGCTATGATATGGTTTTGAACGAGGAGGCAAGCAACGTTTCGCAAGGACAAAAGCAGCTCCTCACCATAGCAAGGGCAGTGCTTTCCGACCCGAAAATCCTTATTTTGGACGAGGCAACAAGCTCGGTTGACACAAGAACCGAAATTCTCATCCAAAAGGCCATGGACAATCTCATGAAAGGAAGAACAAGCTTTATCATTGCGCACCGCCTTTCAACAATAAGAAATGCAGACCTTATTCTTGTCATGAACAACGGGGATATTGTTGAAAAAGGCACTCACGAGGAACTGCTGGCGCTTAACGGATTTTACGCAAACCTCTACAACAGCCAGTTTGAAACAGTGGGCGAAGAAGCCTAAATTTACTCCGGAAAGGGATTTGAAATGCCGACCGAAAACACACAAGTTGCCAATCTGTTTATGGAACAGGGCGGGCAAAGCCTTGCATCAAGCATAATAGACTTTGCCCAAGAGCTCCTTGAAATGGAAAACATGTACGAATCCGCAACAAAGGAAATTGCAACAAAGCTTGAAATCCTTGACAGCGAATTCCAAGTGAAAAACAAACGAAATCCAATTCACCAAATTCAAAGGCGGGTCAAATCGCCGCAAAGCATTTTTGAAAAGCTTTCAAGAAAAGGCTTTGAAGTCAGCGCGCAATCAGCAAAGGAAAACCTTAACGATATTGCAGGGATAAGGGTTATATGTTCCTATATAAACGACATCTACACCGTCGCAAGGCTTTTGATGAGCCAAAATGACATAGAAGTCGTAAAAATCGTGGATTATATAAAAAATCCCAAACCAAACGGTTATCGAAGCCTGCATATTGTAGTAAAGGTTCCGGTATTCTTCTCAGACAGGATGGAAAAAGTAAAGGTGGAGGTTCAAATACGCACAATTGCCATGGATTTTTGGGCAAGTCTTGAACACCAGCTCCATTACAAGGCTGGCGGCAATGTTCCGCCTGAAATTGCCGCCGAGCTTAAAGAATGTGCGGATATAATATCCTCAACCGATTTGAGGATGCAGAACCTGCACAGCCAAGTTGAAAACCTTAAAAAAGTAATTTCCGACGGCTCCGAAGATTGACAGCCGGACTTCAATATGCTATTATTTGCATAAGCAAACTTTGGTTTGCAAAATAACAGGAGGTTGAATATTATGGGAAAAAGGTTTTTTATCTGCAAACACTGCGGGAATATTATAGGCATGCTCCATGATTCCGGAGTTCCTATGAGCTGCTGCGGAGAACAAATGACAGAGCTTATTCCAAACACCACTGACGCCGCTCATGAAAAACATGTACCGGTAGTCACTGTTGAAGGCAATAAGGTTTCCGTTAAAGTTGGAAGCGTTGAACATCCCATGACCGCCGAACACTTTATTGCATGGATTTACCTTGAAACAAAGCATGGCGGCCAAAGACGGGCTTTAAATCCCGGAGAAAAGCCGGAAGCCGTATTTGAGCTTGCAGACGATGAAGCAATTGCCGCATATGCTTACTGCAACCTCCATGGGCTTTGGAAAGCAAATATTTAAAAGCGCATCAAAAAATCGCTCCCGTTTTTCGCGGGAGCGATTTTTTAATCTTCAAGCACAAGCTTTGTGCCGTCAAAATCAACTTTAAGTTCGGTTCCGGGCGACAAATCCTTTGAAATGATTGCCTTTGCAATAAGGGTTTCAACATTGCGCTGGATATACCTCTTCAAAGGCCTTGCGCCGTAAATATGGTCATAGCCCTGTTCCACGATAAAATCCTTGGCACGTTCGCTTACCGAAACGGAAAGCTCCTTGTCTTTAAGCCTGCGGCGCAAATCGGCAAGCATAAGGTCCACAATGGAGTAAATTTCCGTCTTTGAAAGCGGCTTGTAAAATACAATTTCATCAAGACGGTTTAAGAATTCCGGTCTGAAGCTTTGTCTTAAAAGCGAATTTACCGCTGATTTTGCCTCGTCCGAAATTTCATTATCCTCAGTTATTCCTTCAAGGATATACTGTGAGCCAAGGTTTGATGTGAGTATAATTATGGTATTCTTAAAATCCACCGTCCTGCCCTGCGAATCGGTAATGCGTCCGTCATCAAGCACCTGCAAAAGGATGTTGAACACATCCGGATGCGCCTTTTCAATTTCATCAAAGAGCACAACTGAATAAGGTTTTCTGCGCACTGCCTCGGTAAGCTGTCCGCCCTCCTCATATCCCACATATCCCGGAGGCGCTCCGATAAGCCTGCTTACCGAAAATTTCTCCATATATTCGCTCATATCTATACGGACTATATTGTGTTCATCATCAAAAAGCGCCTGGGCAAGCGCCTTTGCAAGCTCGGTTTTTCCGACGCCGGTAGGACCAAGGAAAAGGAATGAGCCTATCGGCCTGTTTGGGTCCTGAATTCCAGCGCGTGAGCGAATGATTGCCTCACTTACCTTTTGTACTGCCTCATCCTGTCCTATTACCCTTTCATGCAAAATGCTTTCAAGCCGCAGAAGTTTTTCCCTTTCACCCTCCATAAGCTTTGAAACCGGTATTCCCGTCCAGCGGCATATAATCCTTGCAATTTCCTCTTCAGTTACCCTGTCGCGCAAAAGACTGCTTTCGCCGCCTGCCTGCTCTGCTGCTTTTTCTTCCTGTTCAAGCTGTTTTTGAAGCCCGGGAAGTTTTCCGTATTTAAGCTCTGCCGCCTTGTTGAGGTCATATTCACGCTCCGCCTTTTGGATATCGGCGTTTACCTGTTCTATTTCTTCACGCAGCTTTTGAACCTTTGAAATTGCCGCCTTTTCGTTTTCCCATTTTGCCTTCATCTCTTTAAATTTTTCGCGCATTTCGGCAAGTTCTTTTTGAATTTCCTCCAAATGCTCTTTTGAAAGCCTGTCGGTTTCCTTTTTAAGCGCCGCCTCTTCTATTTCATGCTGCATTATTTTCCTTGAAATTTCATCAAGTTCGGCAGGCATTGAATCCATTTCCGTCCTTATCATTGCGCACGCCTCGTCCACAAGGTCTATTGCCTTATCCGGCAAAAAACGGTCGGAAATATATCTGTTTGAAAGCGTTGCTGCGGCAATAAGTGCCTGGTCTTGGATTTTTACCCCATGGTAAACCTCGTAGCGCTCTTTAAGCCCTCTGAGTATTGAAATCGTATCCTCCACAGTAGGCTCGTCGACCAGCACCGGTTGGAAACGTCTTTCAAGCGCCGCATCTTTTTCAATGTACTGGCGGTATTCATTAAGTGTTGTGGCGCCTATGCAGTGCAGTTCCCCTCTTGCAAGCATCGGCTTCAAAAGGTTTCCCGCATCCATTGCGCCGTCGGTTTTTCCTGCGCCGACAATGGTATGCAGTTCATCAATGAAAAGAATTATGCCACCCTCGGATTTTTTAACCTCCTGCAAAACGGCTTTAAGCCTTTCCTCAAATTCTCCTCTAAATTTTGCTCCTGCGATAAGCGCACCCATATCAAGCGAAAAGATTTTGCGGTTTTTCAAATTATCGGGAACGTCGCCCCTTACTATCCTTAAAGCAAGGCCCTCGGCAATGGCAGTTTTTCCGACTCCCGGCTCGCCTATAAGCACAGGATTGTTTTTTGTTTTCCTTGAAAGAATCCTTATAACATTCCGTATTTCGCTGTCGCGTCCGATAACCGGGTCAAGCTTTTGGTTCCTTGCAAGTTCCACTAAATCCTGTCCGTATTTTTTAAGCACATCATAAGTGCTTTCGGGATTATCAGACGTCACCTTTGTATTTCCTCTCACCGAGGCAAGCACTTGAAGGAATTTATTTTTTTCAATGCCATATCTTCTGAAAATTTCCTTAAGCCTTGAATTTGCCATATCAAAAAGTGCAAGCATAATATGCTCAACCGAAACATACTCATCCTGCATTCTTTTTGCCTGATTTTCAGCATCATTTAAAGTCCTGTCGACCTCTTGGGAAACGTAAATCTTCCCCGGCTCCCTGCCGCTTCCGGTAACTCTGGGCATACCTTCAATAGCATTTTTAACCGCCGTCTTTACGCTTTGAGGGTCAGTTTCCATTTTCTTTAACAGTTCCGGGATAAGCCCTCCCTCTTGGTCAAGCAGCGAAAAGAGCAAATGCTCCTGTTCTATTTGCATATTTTGGTATTCAATAGCAAGGTTTTGGGCATCATTTAATGCCTCAATGGATTTTTGCGTAAATTTTTGAGCGTTCATTCAAATGCACCTCCAAAAAATCATATTATCATTTCAGCGTTTTGCAAGTAATCTTCATAGCTTTGGGCAACAAGTTCAAATGCTTGTGTTCCGTTATCCGCATTTCCAAGATAAATTTTTACCCCCCTGTCAAGCGCGCAAACATATTCGGCAATCGCCCTGCCCAAAATATCCTCTGAGAAGTTCCTTAAATCTCCCGAAACATAAAAATCCCTCATATAGCAGTTGTTTTCATATGCTGATGGGACTCTTCCGCCATATTTGCCATATAAAAGCTTATTCTCAATGGCGTTCCAGATTTTAAAAAAGTCCCCCATCTCCCTTATAAGGCTTTCACTTTGTGTCCGCACCGAAACTTTAAGCCGTCCGAAAGGCCCTCCGGATTTCGTATAAAGTTCAACGCAATACCTTATTGTCGGTTTATATTTATATTTCAGCGCCGCCCTTATATCAAGAAAAGACGGCGACTGCATTTCCGGAAAAAAGCAGTTCCCCTCCGATGACAAAAATTTTTGCGCCATTGAGAGTATTTCCCTCATCCTTTTTTCGGGAGTGACATACGAAATATGTTTTGCAAGTATTTCATTTATAAGATTTGAGCGGCTTGTTTTCAGAGAATAAGCAAGCCTATCGATTTCCTCGACAATTTCATCGCTTAAAATAATACTATATACCGATTTTTTCATAATCACCCTCCGCTGTTTTCTGAAAATAATTGTACCACTAATTATATAACTTGTCAAGAGTTTTATATAATTTTGTTTGCAAATTTTAAAGCGTATTCCCTTCGAGTTTAATATATGATATACTTTAATTATTATTAACAAGGCAGGTGCATAAATAGAATGGAAATTGAAAAAGCCAAACACGTATATGAATCCCGCACGGAACAAATACAAATACTCATGCCCGAACACATAAACGGATACAACAGGCTTTTCGGCGGAAGACTTATGGAATGGATAGATATTGTTGCGGCAGTTGTGGCAAGAAGACATTCAAACATGAACGTAACAACAGTTGCCGTTGACAATTTGCAGTTCAAATCCCCTGCAAGAGTAAATTCCACCCTCGTTTTAATAGGCACTATGACTTATGTGGGAACAACCTCCATGGAAGTAAAAGTCGAAACTTTTGTAGAAACTCTTCAAGGCACTAAAAATTTGATAAATCGTGCCTATCTTGTAATGGTTGCCCTCGATGAAAACGACAATCCTGCACCGGTTCCAAAGCTTATCCCCGACACCGACGAAGAAAAAGCCGAATTCGAGGCAGGAAAAAAGCGCTCCGAGCTTAGAAAGGCAAGGCGCGCCGAAAATTATTGATTTCTTATTAAATGCCAAATAAAATTGCCATCTGTGAAAAGGTGGCAATTTTATTTGAAGTTATTGCAAAAATTATTATTTATTTTTTATTTTTTTATTTTCTTTATCTTCTTTCTTTTTTTCAAAATTATCAAAAATAATTTTCAATGCCGATTTAAGAGCTTCTTTGTTTTCTTTTTGGTCTTTAAATTTATTTTTATAAAGAGAATAAAAATCATTAATACAATTTTTAAAATCTTTCAACTTATCCTTTGATAATTTATCTGCATGGGCAAGAGTATTTCGCACATCATTTATTGTTTCATAGCACTTTTTAAAATCTTTAACAGCATTATTTGAGGATTTTAATTTTAGAATTACTCCGCTCACTTCATTTTTATTTTTCCAATTTGATAAATCAACTCCGATTAAACTTGCACAATATTTAATAATTGCTTCAGTAATTGTAACTGCAGCATTTATGTAACGACCTTTTTCATAATGCCAATTGGCAAGCCTTATGCAAAGAAGCATATCATCATTTAAAACTTCATAGAATTGTCTGTTTAATTCCTCAAAAATAAATTTTATTGTTTCATTGCAATCACTTTTAACAATTTCATTGCATTTTTTTATTAATTTTTTAAATTCTTCTAAATCATTGGTGGATATAATTTCGCTGCCCAATTTTTTTAAGACATCTATTTCTTCTTCATTAAGATTTAATCCAAGGTTATTATTATTCAGCAATTCCGCAAGCAAAACCGCTGTCCCGCTGCGCTTATATTCTTCAGCCGCCTTAATTAAATCCATCATCGTGATAAATATGGACAAATCAACGACAGGGGAAATTCCATTATTTTTCGACATATCAAACATACCGTAGGATATGGATATTTTAACTTTTTTCAACTTGGCTTCCTTTACATAATTAACTGCAAGAAGTTCATAAAATGCAAGCGAACGAAAGGAATGTGTAATATCAAAAGTTATTTCATCACCATCCTTTACATAATCATTAATCTTAAACATAAGCTCAAAATTTTCTTTATTTTCTTCATCATTTAAGCCATATTTAAGCACAATTATTTCGCATGAGCTATTATATGAGTCATTAAAAACTTTTTTAATAGGCTCAAGCTGTTTTCTTACATCTTCAATGCATTCATTTTGGGGATTCTCAGAATCAAATAATTTTTGAAGTTCATCAATATAATTTTGCTCCGGTTCTTTTTGCTTTTCTTTGCAAATAAAACAATAAAGCTCTTTCCATCCGCTTCCAGCTGTGCCGATAAAAATAATCTTATCATAATTATATGCTTGATTAAGGGCCTTATAAATATATGGACTTTCTATTTTTTCCCCTAAAATTTCATAAACAGTACTATTGGAAGCTCCGCCTCCTACTGATGTAATAAGAATCTTTGACATATTTATCCTCCTATTCATTTTTATAGTTTGGGTAATTTTTGATTTTCACTGTCTATCTTAGGCAAAGTATTTTGAATCTCAGGTTTCATAGCACAATGTTTTTCATCATTTTCCGTAAGCCTTTTGCGATTTTTTGCAAACCATTCATATATTTTATTAGAATTTTTTGTTGCAGGATATGAAACCAAATTTTCATCTTCAGCATTCATTGGTTTTGTATATATTAAAATCTTACTTTTGTCACGTTTTGTTTCTGCAATTTCAATGTCATTGAATTCAGCTCTAAATTCACCTTTTTCAGAATCGTAGCAATAAACACGCTCCTTCACATCATTTATTTCAATTTTTACATCCCCCATTCCAATAGGTTTGCCTCGCCCTATTTTATGTATGCCTTTTCCGTCAAGTTCAAGTGCAAATTTTAAGTCGGAAAGTTCTTCGTCAGTCAAATCTTGAAAATAAACTTTAAATGTAAAACTGCCTTTGTTCATTAATCTTACGGTTTGGTTTATTTTTTTGGGCACATCTTCAATTGACTTAAATTTCCCATGCCAATATACTTTTCGTCCGGCAAGCTTTGGTGAAATTTTTTTATATATTGGTTTTGAGCCTTGATATGTAGTACAATATTCGTAATTCCATGTCCCTTTGCCTTTAATGCTTTCTGAATCTTCGAGATAAAATTCCGTTGCTGACAAATGCGGAGTCCCAAGAACAGGCAAAGTATGCCAACCATTTCCTTCATACCACTGTATAGTTCCCTTTTTGGGAATTGCATCAGAAAATCTTACTCTTCCTGCAATTGCACCGCCATCTTCATTTTTACCAACCATTCCAAACAACCGGCACGCAGGACAAGCATTATTTTTGTCACTGCAAGACTGGTGATAAAAATTTTTCTCCTTTGCAAGCAATTTGCCGACAGTAGTTTTGAAAACTTCTTTTGTAATTTGCGCCGGAGACATATATATCAAATCTTCAATTTTTTCATAAAACACAGGAATATATCGTTTAGACTCATTTTTATATGCATTTTCATAATCTGTATAACATTCTTTTTTATATGAATCCAAAAGTATTTTAAAACGCTTCATATCATCATCTGACAATTTATAAGATGAACTATCTTTTTTAATAACCATTACTGAATCATGATGTTTTTTGATAAATTCTTCGCCTATTAAAACATAACCTTCCAAATTGCCATCTTTTTTCTCTTTGCACAAACTCTCGACGCCTTTGGTTTCAATACTTTTCCCTTTTATTTCTCCATATGTTTGCCTGGTAGGATTAAAATAAATAAGATCTCCAGTTTTTAATTCATTTATCCCAATTTTTGTCCCAAAATTAGTCTTGCCGGTAGTATTAAGCATATATCTGTCCGCTTCAAAAAGTATTTTGTTTTTTTTATCAAGCACACCCGGTTTTTTAGGCTGAGGCGTTCTTTTATAAAGTAAATTTTCTTCATTTGAAATAATAAAGCATGAATTTGTAAGCTGTTCATAAATATTTCTAATCATGCCCCTGATTTCGCTTCCTGGAATTATAGGATTTTCAGGCGGATTTTGAGGAGGATTCAAAAACTCGCTTAAATCATCATAAGAATAAAAATCATAAGTTTTGTGGTCTCCTTTTTCCCAGCACATGGAAGTATTAGGTATAAAAAGAGGATGCCCTTCCCTTATGGTCATAGTGCATTCAATAAAGCCCGTATGTTCGCCAATAGCAACCTCACTGCGTTCAGGCCCGGTTTCAATCGGAATGAATGTATATGGATTTATAAAGAATTCATCTTTTTTTGTTTTATTTTTATTTTGTTCAGAATAATTATTCTTAAAATATTCACTCTTAATATATTGCTTAGGCATATTAATCCTCCTCCATTTCGACTTTTTTTGAAAAGAATTCCACCATGCGCCAATCATCAAACTGAAAAATATCCAAATCTGAAGAAAGATAATTTCTTATTTTTATAAAGGCATTCTCTCCAACCGGCACTATAAACGGCACAAGCAATTGCATTCCCCTATCTTCGGATAAAGAAGTATATTCATTAGAAATAATTTTATTTTTATTTTTATCTCCCCAAAGCAAATGCGCTTCATCTATGTATTCAGTATTTCCCCCAATTCCATCAGTACGAATTCTGCCTTTATATTTTCCGCCATATGAACGTACAGCAAGCTCCCCATCGTTATTAAATGCTCTTAATTCTGTAAATTTTTCAAGTTTTTTTGCGGATATTTTTTCTGCAAATTCAATTAAAACTTCATTTATATTGTAAATCACAACATATTTATAGCCTTTAATATCATCAAGCAATTTTTCAATGCCTTTAAAATCATAAGGTTGTATTTGCGAAAAAATATTTTTAAATTCATTCATTGCCAAGCACCAGCTTCCATTTTAATAAATCCGCCGCCTATGGAGCCTTCTCCGCCAATATTTAAAAATCCAGCATTAAAATCTCTAATGCAAATGTCAATTAAATTTTTAACTTTATTTATATCATTAAAATTTTTCAACAATTTAATTATCAGTTCCCCTTCTCCTCCATAACATGGCCTTGTGGTAAACAAAAGCCCATCACCGGCACTTCCTGTAAACCTATCTATCGCAGTGCGTGTCCTGTTGTGCATATTTGAATTTTTAATAATACTTTCCGAAAATATGATTTTTGAAGATTTTTTATATTTTGCTTGCTCATCTACATCTCCAAAAATTTCTTTTACCAAATCGGTTGATTGCCCTGTTTTATTTAAAATCCTCTCAAAATGATGCCTGAAAACACCAGCCCATGAAGTTCCGGGGATTACAGCACTTCCATCTTGATGTGAAAGCTGTTCAGCATCAACAAGTTTATTGTTATTAAGTTTGTCAGGAGTAACACAAGCGTAATTTCTAATAAAAATAAACGTATTTACCGTGATTTTAATTTTTAAAGTTTCATATAAATTCAAATTTTTCTTGGCAGAAATAAATTCATTGCTAACCTTTTCCCAATTAAAATCAATATAATCTTTAATGTTTTTTGATAAATCAATAGCCATATATTTTGGATTAATTATTAAAATTCTGCCAAGCCCTCGTGAAGTTTTTGCTCCCAATAAAATATCTCCACAATTAAAACCTTGCACTATTTCAGAAAAAATTTTATGTGCAAATTCTAAATTTTCACAAATTAATTCTGCCCTAAAATTAAATCTTGCTCCCGGTTCAACTATTTCATAATCAAATTTTGCGCCGTTTTCAGCAATCCCTTTTTCATCAATTTTAACATTATCGCGAATCGATATTACCTGATTATCCTCTCCATCAAAAACAGCATCATAAAAAATAATGTCACTTTGAACATCTTCTATATTCTTGCCCAATTTGCCTTTTCCAAATATAAAATCAAATTCGCCATTGCAACTTTTTAAATAATGACGAATTTTTCCGGCAATCGCAGTTGCAGGAATAACAGGCATCTTTGAAGCATCAATCAAAATATCACTGTCGCTATTTTCATCAAGCCCGCTTCCAACGTGAATAGGAGAATTTGCAATAAATGTTGCCGTAAAATAATATTTTATATTTTTCATTCCTCGATGCCCCCTTGTTGATACCTGCGTTTGATTTGCGTTAAATAGGACATTGCAAATGCTTCAAAAAGTTCATTGGTTTTTGGCGATTTTAAACCATTATACGCATCAACCAACCCTTTTGAAAATTTTCTCAATAATTCATTGGTTTTAAAATTTATTTCAGCCGCATTTTCAAATTCAGAAACAGTCTTGTTTTTTAAAAATAATGAATATACCCGCATCGCAGCAGAACTTGAAAGCCCTTTAATATCACATACAGCGGCAAATTCTATTGCTTTGGCTTCCACTAATGCAATATTGCGGTTGTTTTCTATTTTATTTAATACTTCTCTAACAACATCTGACTTTTTATCGCAAATTTTAGTTTCATTTTCAGGTTCAACAACATCAAACTCATTTTCTTGAGAAACCAAACGGATTTTATATTGACCATATCCTCCAAATGTAATGTCTTTAAAATATCCTTTTTCTTGAATTTCTTTGTCAAATTTTGCCTTACATTCTTTAAAAACAATAACACCGCCTCTTGCAAATGCAGTATATTGCGGAATTGGCAGCCCCCATTTATTATTAAAGCCTCCGCCTGTTATTGTTTTTATATATATTTCAAATTCTTTAAAATCAAAAAGCTCTTTAAATGCATTTGCCAAATCTTTTGCATTGCTGCTTATAGCGCCATATTCATCACGAATTACTGCATCCGTTAAAAGCTCGGCTATCATTATGTTTTGAACTTTTATCGTTTTATCATACTGTTCTTCACCAAAAGAAAACCTGCACGCCGAATATTGCGCACAAGAAGACGCCCCTAAAAACAAAATTCCGTTATTTTGTTCAAGCACAGATTGCAAAACATTTATATATGACTGCGGGGCGATTATGGTCCCACTGAATTTTTGACCTTTTAATATTTTTTTATATGTAAAAATATCATGGGTTTTATTTGAATAGTGATACTGCACAGCAGTTTCAACAGCATTTTTTATAAATTTCCCATTTTCAATTTTAAAATATCCTGAAACAGGCACATATTGCTCTTTTGAATCTTTTTCATATCCATCTGCCAAACTGAAAACTTTTTCAGGTCTATTTTTAATTGAAACATAGCTAAAAGGCACTGGAAGCAATCCATCAATATATGCATCAGAAAAAATTACATTTTTAAGAAACAAATCAAATCCTTTGAAATCCTTAACATATCTCGCAAATGCGCCTTGAACCATGCTGCCACTGATGTAATCTTTTGATGAGTTTGCTCCACCAGAAATAACTACATCATCAAGCAAATCAATATTATATGTCACTGTTGTCTGGGAACTATCTACATCAAAGGACATTGGTGAAACCTCTATTTCAAAAATTTTAGTCAAACTGCATTTAACTTCTCCAAAGCCTCGAGTCTTGTTCATTCCAATATGGCGCAATGTTTTTACGCAATTTTCCAACAAATTTTCAATGTTTTCATTTGCATTGTTCAAATAAATATTAGAGTAAAAACTATTGCCTTTATTTACAACCTGAATTAATCTAAGAGAACCTTTTTTGGCTATACCGTCATCATCAATTGAAGTTTGTGCACGAACTGAACAATATGCATCAACAACTTCTGATTTTTCAGCACATCCAATAAGTTCAGATTTCAGAATTTCAAAATTTTCGAGTACGGCATTATTTACCCTGATTGCTCCTCTTTTGCCGTTAACATATCCAAATAAATCAAATATATCTTTTTCAGTCGCAGCTCCGTATTTGCATAAAAATTCAGCTTGTGCACGCAGCAAACCTTTTAACCTTTTAGCTGGGATATATGGCAATCCAATTTCATCAAAAGCTGTAAGACAATCAATAGTACTGCCGTTGCCTTCACCCGTACCGCAGCACATGTCTGAAACAAGTTCAATTGAGATAAGGTATTTTATAATTTTCATCAGCCATTATCCTCCTCTACGCCATCAGGTGCCAAAAAGTCGAGAACATCCAAAACATCAAAATATTTTGCATATTTGCCTTGAAATTTGCCTGATTTAATCTCAACAATATTATCAGCAATTGTTTGCACGGCCTTTTCATCCTCTTTATCTTTATGACGCGCTTTAATCATTTCGGAGTATTGCTTTGCCGCATTAATACCTATTACATATGCATTCCGCAGCTCTTTAAGCTTATTTTTCGCAAACATTTTGTCTTCGCCATAATAAAAATCTTTCAGCGATTGTTCAAAACCATTTTTATAATCAAAATTTTTATCACTTGCTCCAAAAACATACGGCCGCAAGGAAAGATTAAAATCTTTTTGCTTATAATTTTGATTTCTGAATTTTTTTATTTCAGTGGTTATTCCACCATAGCAAACATGAAAATCCATGCTGCTTTTGCTGTTTTCTCCAGAATACCCTAAATCAAGCGCTTTTCTTTTGGCGTTTTTGCAAAGCTGTTCGGCAATTTCATATGCCGTATAAAACGGGAACCTAAACTTGACAATTGCAACGCCTGCTCCAGCTGTAATTTTTTTGTCTTTACCAAGCGAAGGCAGATATTTTTCAGAAAGTAAATCCATAAATATTTCAACAAATTTAAAAGCATCTTTTGCAAGACAAATAACTGTTATGTCATCACCATCGCAAATAACTTTACGGAAAGGAAGTTCGTCCTTATCAGAAAACATCCTCTTTATTGTTTCATCAAGAACATTGTGAAAAGTTTGGTCTATTTCTTCCGACAATACAGCAAGCTTTTTTAATTGTTCAGCAAGTGAGAGCTCTTTTGATAAATTTTCCACAAATTCGCGTATTCGTATTCCCATGGTATTTCCATCAATATGTATAACGGCCAGATAATTTTTTTCGCCTTCTTCATTCACCTTATAAATATCAAAATTATCAACAAAACATTTTTCATCATCACATTGCTCATATGAATTAAGTTTAAAATGTTTTGTTTTTGTATTCACTTTATTTCCAAAAAGCAAAAAAGGCTCAAATGTAGTATTTTCATGAGCGTTAATTGAAAATCCTTTTGCTGTAAAAACATTAGGTGCTGTTTTTTTATTTTTATCAAGTTCTTCCATTAATTTTTTTTGGTTTTCTGCAAGAGATTTATTTTCATCTGCCTTTATTATTGCAAAACAAATGCGCAATGCTCCCCCGGATTGTAAAAATACCATTTTTTGCAATTCGCGTGCAAATTCTTTTGCATCTTTTTCATAATTGAATTTAACAAGAGCATTTCCTCCGCCAATATAGATTTTTTCAGCTCCGGTATATTTTTTTATTAAATTTGGGACGTTAAGGCTCAAAGCATTGCGCACAATTGCAGAAGCTCCCGCAATTTCACGAAGTTTATTTGTTGCAAATATAAAGCTTTGTATGCCGCTTAAATCAAAAATCGACAAAAACATAAATATCACTCTTCCGATATTTTTATTTTGCTATTATATACAATGAATAGCAATAATATATTTATATTTGACAAAATATAGGTAAAGTTTGAAATTTCAATCCACGCTCCCCGCGGGGGGGAGCGACAAGGTTAGGATTGTCAACCGCATCCCCAAGCTGTATTTCAATCCACGCTCCCCGCGGGGGGGAGCGACTTGCGGAGAGGTGGCAATCCACGCTCCCCGCGGGGGGGAGCGACTTGCGGAGAGGTGGTAATTATTGATTAACATCTGTATTTCAATCCACGCTCCCCGCGGGGGGGAGCGACGCCCGCCGTTCCCTCCTTGCGGTGGGCATTCGTAAAATTTCAATCCACGCTCCCCGCGGGGGGGGAGCGACGCCGAACAAGATTTTATCCTCGTCCATGTTGTTGTTATTTCAATCCACGCTCCCCGCGGGGGGGAGCGACAGGAATACAAAGCCAAAACCAATAAAGCTTTGCGCATTTCAATCCACGCTCCCCGCGGGGGGGAGCGACAAAGGAGGAATAAAAATTGGAAGAAATTTTTGATATTTCAATCCACGCTCCCCGCGGGGGGGAGCGACCAAACCGAAATAAGCTCAATTTCGGCAGAACAAGATTTCAATCCACGCTCCCCGCGGGGGGGAGCGACGCAAAAACCGCAATTTTCCAGCCGCTCCGCATCCATTTCAATCCACGCGATTTCAATCCACGCTCCCCGCGGGGGGGAGCGACCATGTCAGACATTATCATGCAATATAACCACGAAGATTTCAATCCACGCTCCCCGCGGGGGGGAGCGACGCTGATATTAAGTTTCGTGGCGTTGCTTGCGTATTATTTCAATCCACGCTCCCCGCGGGGGGGAGCGACAGCTCAAATTTGACCTTGATTTTAGCGCGGCAGCAATTTCAATCCACGCTCCCCGCGGGGGGGAGCGACATTGGCAGACACTCAAAAACAGCTTGACGGTTTTATTTCAATCCACGCTCCCCGCGGGGGGGAGCGACACTTGTAACAGCGCAAAATAAAATGGATGAGGATATTTCAATCCACGCTCCCCGCGGGGGGGAGCGACTGCAAAAAAGTAAAAAAACATTTTTATTATTTTACTTTTTTGTTTATTTTACCATAAAAATAAACTTAAATCAATAATTAGGGCATAAAAATTAAATCTTTATTTTATTTTTGTCGCATTTTTGAAGTGCGAATAACCCGACATTTTTATGTTAGCTTCACATTCGCACTAAAACAAAAGCGGGCCTTCAAGGTCAAAACTTTCTTTTGCCCCAATATGTATAACTTTGTTTTTATAATCATTCCCAAGCATATAAAAACGCAGGCTATCCTTTTCTTTATCAATTATTCCTTCAAGAATATCCCTTAAAAGCCTTAATTGGGCAGCATCAACAACACATTCAAAAACGGAATTCTGAACTCTTTGTCCATAATTCACGCATTGCTTGGCAACTTTCCTAAGCCTCTTTTTCCCGCTCTCCGACTCGGTATTCACATCATATGTGACTAAAACAAGCACATCATCACCTGCTTTTTCGTTATTTCCACATGAATGACGGGTATTCATCCAAATCCCCGCGCAAATGGCGGGCAAGAAGCAATGCCTGAACATATGGCACAAGACCCCATTGTATTTTTTCATCAAGAAAAGGATGCCGGATTTCTTCCTGTTTGCGCTCCTGCCATAATTTCAAAAAAGTTTTTTTGCCGTTTTCAGTAAATAAAACAGCACCATCCTCTTTTTTAATAAAATCCTTTCCGTTAATCAGCCTTTTGTTTATTGCAGTTATTACAAACCTGTCCGCAAACACAGGACGCAATTCTTCCATAAGGTCAAGCGCCAAAGATATCCTGCCCGGCCTGTCGGTGTGAAAAAATCCAACATAAGGGTCAAGTCCCGCAGCTTCAAGTCCGGCAGCGCACATTCCGGAAAGAAGAGTATAGGCAAACGAAAGCATGGCATTTACATTATCAAGTGGAGGCCTTTTATTTCTGCCGTTAAAATAAAAATCTTCCTTTTGCTGCAAAATAAGCTCATCAAACGCCGAAAAATAATTTGATGCCGCCTCACCCTCTATCCCTCTGAGGCTGTCTGCATTTTCAGATTCATAAGCACGATTTGCAGACTTGCCAATCATATCAGCCTTTCCCTTTAATTTTTCCGCATCCAGCCTCATGGGATAATCTCTTGCCGCCCTTTCAAGCACCCATCTTGAATTATACAGCTTTCCGGCTATAAAATTTCTTGCAATGCAAATACTTTGATTTTCATCATCCGCAATTCGGTACTGCTTCCTTCTTAAAAGGACATTTCCGCGCTCTTTGCCGCATACTCTTGCAAGAAATTTGCCGCTTGGGCTCATAAAAGAAAGGTCTATGCCGCGTTCGGCAAGAGCTCCCATCAAGGCAGGGCTTGCTCCGGAAAATCCAAAAACGGCCACGGCTTCAATATTATGCAAAGGCACTCTGCCTATTTCATCCCTGCCGCAAAGCACTACAATATTCTCTCCGTCAAGCGAAAGATACCTGTCCTCACCAAGCACATATAAAGTATTAAGCAGCTTTTTCATTCCGTTTCATCAAGCCTTTCACGGATGTACTTCCCGGCGGAGATATTTTTCTGCAATCCCGGAAGACAAATATCTTTCAGCGAGCATGCATTGCATGATTTCGTCCTTTTTGTTTTTGGAGTATAGCCGCGTTCAAAATATCCATGCATTTCCTTTATCATGGAAACAGTCTTTTGACGGATTTCATCATCAAATACAATTTCTTCACGCCGCCGGATTTCACCATAATAAAGAAATCCTTTTTCAATTTTGCAGCAAAGCATTTCTTCAAGGCACATAGCTTGGGCGGCAAGCTGCAATCTGTCGGCATCGTTTTCCTTTGGCTTTCCGCGCTTATATTCAACAGGGATAACTTTATATTTCCCTTCGCGCCCAAAAATGCTTACACCATCTTCTGAACGCATGAACTCCACAACATCGCAGACTCCGCTCACCCCAAGCTCCGCCGAATTTATAGCCATCCCGCGAACGACAATCTTATCCCCTCGTTTTTCATCAAATCCGATGTCATGCACGTTTTTATGCAAAATATCCCCCTCAACCGTCAAAAGATTGTCGCTCCACTGCTGCTCAATATGTATCAGCCCCCACTGCCTTTTGCAAAAGCAAAAATGCTGTATGCCGGAAAGCATAAGGTAATCTTCGGGAGAGTATATCATATGATTTCAGTTACTTCAACATCTGAAGGAATTGTTTCCTTATTAATTTTTATCTCATAATCATAAAAATTGCGCGGAACTTCAATACCTTCTTTTCTTTTAGCAGATACCGCCTCAAAAAGTTTATATGCCGGGCAAGTTCCAAGTTCACTGTCATGCTTGAACACAATCAATTTCCTTGTGGCCATTTTACCCCTTGCCGCCGAATGGTCAGTATCAAACATATTAACAAGGGCTTCCCATAAAAGATTCAGGTCATCTTCACTAAATCCGGTCGTTTTTCTTGCAAGGTTTGCCGAAACATATCCGTCGCACCTGTAAAGGCCATACGGAACTATATATTTTCTTCCCATTTCATTATCTTTTTTCTCAGCATCTGCCTCTGTTGTAATTGCAACACGGGTTATGGAAATTTCCTGAGGTAAAATCCTATCAACGCTTCTTGCAAAACCAAGCTGGACCGGACCCCTTACCTGTCCGCAATTTAATGCACCTTTAACAAAGGTTGTCATCACAGCTCCAAAAGTTCTGATATCATAATAATTATTGCACATATAACTAAAAAGAAGCTTATCTATTTCAGGATTATCTTTTTTTATTTTTTTCCCAATCTCTTTTGCTTCTTTTTTAGTAGAAGCCTTTTGTAATTCTTTCAACTCATTATCAATACCAAATTCTTTTCCTGCCTCAACTTCAAGAGCATTAAGAACTACACCATTTTTTATATATATTCCATATCCAACTGAATTTTCTGAATTTTCTTTTGTTGCTTCCACATAATTGCGAATTTTCCTTTTAAGGCAAACATCCGTCACAATTCCATATCCTGTTTCGGGGTCGATGCGGGGCATTCCGCCGGAATCCGGGTCCCCGTTCGGATTGCCGTTTTCAACGTCAAAAAAGATTGTAAACTCATAACGATTTTTAATTGCTTCGCTCATTTTATTTTTCCTCCTTTTATTTTCCTGCATAAAAAGCATTCTTTTGATGATAATAGCCTAAAATAAAAATCCCCTGTTGTTCAATGGAAAGAGTTTTTGGAAACGGATTTTTGTTGACATCAAGCTTTTCCATTATTTCCGATATCCTTTTGTCATGCTGCTTTCCATACTCGGCCTTTGAAATATGATGGCTTGAAAGACGCAAAAGCGATGGAAAAACATTTGCCGGCGTTGAACATGCCGAAGTAAAAAACCTGTCCCTTATAGTGGTATTCAATTCCGCTCCGCTTGACTCAATTTGAAGCTTTTCAAGCACAGCAAAAAGCCTCCCCAAAAGATAGCTTACTTCAGCATCGTAATCAGGATTCAGTGACATAGTAAGAACCTCCTTATATTTTTCTCTTTTTGAACGGATTAAATAACCCTTTATTATTGCCGCTTTATAATACCCTATGTCATCGCCGGCGCGTATCCTTGAAATAACCGCGCTGTAAAGCGAATATGGATAAGGCTCTCCATTAAGTACAGCTCTCATAAGGGCGTTTGACATTGTTGAATGCGGCAAAGTTCCTTTTGAAGCTTTTGGCGAAACCGTTTCTTTTAAAAGCAGCCATATAGGGAAATTTTCCTTGTTGCTTGAATATTGCTTTTCTATTTGCATATCAAGGTAATGTTGTGATATCTGTTTGATAAAATTCCCAAGACTGTCCCGCATAAAAAATTTTACCGAAATCCTTGCCGAATTTGGAGAAATTCCAAGTATATAAAAACGGACATCTTCAAGTTCTTCCGATACTTTCGGCAAATTGCCCTTGCTTATTTCATTAAAATATCCCCTGACTTTTTCTGCAGCATATTCATCGGCAACGGTTTCTTTTTTTACATTTTCATCTTTTTCTTGCGGTTCTACAAAATCAAGGAAAATGTTTGCTATTTCTTCGCTTTCATCAAATGTAATTGATTCCCTTTCCGCCCAAAAAACCATCGTTGTATCGCTTATGCGGATATTATGGTTTGGCTTTGCGATAAGATAATTAAGCGCAGTTGCATATGCAAAAGCCGCATACTTGCTTATCGGAGCATTAAGTCCTTGGCCATCTTCCTTGCCATAAGATTCATAAGCATTTGCATTAAATGAGATAAACTGATTACCCGAAGATAATCCTTTATATAATCCTTTTATTGCCGTATGAAGACGTGTGGGGGCACTTTCTTCACCTGTTACAAGGCATTGCATTAAAGGCTCATCACTTGTTTCATTTTCTTTTGCAGCCCAACGCTCTTTTATTTGCGGATTCTCGTGTATGTAGCTTTTTTTGCCATCAAGCCGAAAAACAATATTTGCCCCCTTTGCCAGTTCACTTATTTCCGGCGCTAAAATTTTATTTTGGGCGGCATTTGATGAATCCCATTTATTCAAAAAAGCAAGCAATGCCTCCGCTTCTTCACATTGAACATCTTTAAGCATGCTTTCATGCAAGTTTTTAAAACTTTCAAAACATTTTTTTGCGCGTTCTGGATCTCCCTTATCAATTCCAAAAACATAAGTTGCATTGTCATATAAAAAATTTGAAGAGATTCCGGACGACCTTAAAACACTTTTGGGCAGCATCATTTCTACCGGAACTGATTTCTTCCCGTCAAGTCTTTTAAGTGAAGTCAGTCCTTTTAAATCACCATTCTTGGAAATAACCGCCTCATAAGAAACTTTTACCGGACTAAATCCCAAGGGAGCAATTCCGCTTTTGGGGTCACTGCACAAGAGCTCATAATATGTTACAAGAGCTTTTAAAAACATATCATTTCACCTTCTTAACATTAGTAAGGTCAATTACTCCGTCCTGCATTATACACCTAAAAAACATGGGTTGGATTTCGCCTTCTTTGCTTTTTGAATAATCCATATCGTAAAGCATAAAACCCAAATCCCTTGTCCCTTTAAGCGGACTTTCCGGAATTTTTCCCTCAAAAGCTCTAAATTTTGCAGGAAATTCCCTGCACCCAAAATAAGGCTGATGATAACACTGGCCCTTTTCAAGACGCCTGAGAATCATTTCATGAAATTTTGCCTCATTATCCCTTTCTCCTGCTTCATCAGTCATTTCAAAATGAGCCTCTATTATGTAATGCACATTCTTTAAAACCGTGGAATTCCTTTGCTGTATAATTTCTTGAGTGTAAATGCAGGCTTTATCTTTTTTGCCTTTCATAACACTTTCTATATCTTTACAGCTGATTTTTTCAGATACTTCATTTCTTTTTATATTTGCAAATTCAGGTTCGTTATAAACATGTATTTTATCTATAACATATCTGATTGCCGGCTTCCACATCACCGCTTCCAAAATTCCCCTTGCCGCCGACGGAGTAATTACATCATAGCTCATTCTTTCAACTTTAAGTTCAGGTCTTGTAAAAAGCGCATAATCTCCCCAAACTTCAGCTTTTATTCCGTAACTCATCTTTTCACCTCTTCCAAACAACATAATCAGCAGAAAATTCCTGCTCCGCTTTCAATTTTTGTATCCAGTCCGGTTGCGTCATTGTAAATTTGAACATCTTCAAGAACATAAAGCCCGCAAATTTCTTTTATATTTCCTCCACCTAAAAGATTTTCACGCTCATTTTCATAGACATTTACCGTATACTTTTGCAGGCTTCGCAAAAGATTTCTTGAAACCCCAAAAGATTTTAAATCTCCAACCAGTTTTTTGCATTCCTCCTCTATCGGAATTATCACACCATAAGAATTGTCATCGATAAGTTTAAATTTTTCCGCTATTTCCTTAAATGGGAAATTAAACAAACGATTTTTTCGTTCCTCATTTGTTTTAAATTGCGTTTTTAAAGTACGCAAATCATAGCCCTTATTAAAACTCTCAATCACATTTTTTAAGTCAAGCCCGTCGCCTTCGGTAAAATAAAGCTCTTTGAAATATTCCTCAACAGCCTCATTTGAAGCTATATCTTTGCTGCTGTACTTATTCATAACGCTTTCAGCCGCAGCCAACTGGCGCTTAAACGGAGAAAGTTTAAGGTTATATTTTTCTTCTGTTTCAAAAACAATTACTTTTCCCATTGCAGGCTCGCCATTTTCATTTTTAAGTTTCCCCTCCCTGTTGCATCTTCCTGCCGATTGAATAATGCTGTCAATTCCCGCCTTTGCACGGTACACAACCGGAAAATCAAAATCCACTCCCGCTTCAACCAATCTTGTTGAAATCACACGGCAGACCACTCCATTCTTTAATCTTTCCCTTATTTCATCAATGATTCTTTTCCTGTGCTTTGGATACATCCATGTTGAAAGATGAAAGCTCCCATCTCCTTTTACTTTCTCATAAAGCTCTTTTGCATGCGTTTTTGTATTAACTATAACAAGGCATTGTTTTAGTTCCAGTATCTCTTTTGAAAGAGTTTCTATATCCTTTTCGCCTGTAATTTCTATCTCGCACCTTTTAAATATTTTGCGATATTTTTCTATATTTTGACTTATTTCAATTGCCGAAAGTCCATAGCTTTCAAAATATTGATTTAATGCCGGCTGAGTGGCGCTGCATAAAAGTGCCGTACAGCCGTAATTTTTTACAAGCTCAGCTATTGCTCTCACGCATGGAAGCAAAAATTCCACAGGAAACATTTGAACTTCATCAAAAATTATCACGCTTTTCGCTATATTGTGAAGTTTCCGGCATTTTGAGCTTTTTGCCGCAAAAAGGCTTTCAAAAAACTGAACGTTCGTAGTCACTATTATAGGCATGTCCCAATTTTCGGCAGCAAGCCGCTTAACTTCATTAAAATCGTCATCATCGCCTGAATAATCATAACCACTGTAATGCTGCAACACATTTTTATTACCAAACAAATCATCTGCGCTAAAAATCGCTGCTGTCTGTTCAATTATGCTTGTATACGGTATCACATATATAATTCTTCTTAAATCATTTTTTTTTAAATGATTAAGAGCAAATGCCACCGAAGATAAAGTTTTTCCCGCCCCTGTTGGAACAGTAAGTGAAAAGAGGCCGGGAGGACTTTTGGCAGCCTCAATGCACGACTCCTGTATTTCATTTCTTGCCATGCAAACCGGATTTTGAGGATTTTGAAAAGATTTCAGCTTTTTATTTAGATTGCTCAGCATTTCATCAAAATCATATTTGCAAGCCGGTCTTTCCCCTGTCATAAAATTTTCCGTATCAAGAAAATCGGCATCAGTAAGGCATGAATAAATCATCCTTGTAAAAAATGCAAACGAAAAGCCATCGCTTTCTTTTTGATTAAAAATAGAAGGAGGATTTTCAATTTTTTTAAATTCTATTTTAGGCATTTTGCTTTTATAATCAGGAATCTCGGCATTAAGCCTTGCATAAAGAGTCCCTCCGCTTACATCGCCCGAAGTTCCAGAATCCATAAGTCCGCTGTGGTGGCCGGCAATGGCATATGACATCAATTTCCCCAGCAGCCCAAAATCAATATAAACTTCTTTTGCCCCTGCCGTCGAATGGTCACATTTGCCGCCCTGCCCAGTTATTCTTTTTTGAAATTCATCCGAACATTTGCCTATATCATGTCCAATTCCGGTATTATATGCAATTTCTCCCGCACCAAATTGTTTCCCAAACTCTTCCGCCAAACGTGCAGTATTAAGCAAATGTTCTTCCAATGATTGCTTTCTTATCCCATCTTCGCTTATATGCGCCAGCATAACTTAATACCTCAATTTTTTAATATAATTTTTACTTAAACCCCTTCAAATGCTTGTTAAATTTTTCAACTGTTTCCTTTGGGGAGATAATTTTTATCTTCCCTTCAAACTGGCAAATCCAGCCAAAAAGAGTTGGGGAAATTTCTGTTTCTACATCAATCAAAAAATTATTTTTATATGTTTCATAATTCTTTTGCGGGCCGAATTTATCCACCCAATAAGTTATGGCGCTTGGCTCAACCGAAAATCTAACTTTTTTTCTTTCGCCTGAAAACATATTGAAATCTACATTGCAAACGCTATCGGCCTCAAAATTATCCGGGTACTTAAATTTTTCTTTAAGCACTTTTAATTCAGCTATCCTGTCAATGCGTATGTTTATAATTTTAGAATGCTTTTGGCTGTACCCTACAACATAATATTTCCCATCATTAAACACAAAATCATACGGATGAAAAATATATTCCTTGCCCGAATGTTTAAAATCCTGCTTGTTTGGAGCAACAAATTCAAGCATTTTAAAACTTACCTTGAAATGCTTGATGCTTGCATACATAAGTTCATTTGCATTGTAAAGCACATTCTTATCACTTGTTTTTATGGGATGTATCTTATATGGAGTCAAGTTTTCCCTGTTATACTTGCTTTCAAATTTTAAAATTTTCTTTATAAGCTCCTCTTTCTGCTTCACGGGAATGCAATTTGAATAAGCTACCGCATCCACCAAAAGCTTTAATTCCGTATTATCAAACATCCGCTCCGTCACAGCATATTTATTTCCGCTGCTGCGCTCTGTTTCAACCTTAAATCCCGCTTCCCTTATTGCTTCAATATCATGCGGAATGGTTTTTCTGAAAACTTCAATTCCCTGTGCTTCCAGCTTTTCTATAATTTCATTCGTTGAAAGCCAATGTTCTCCGTCAGTTTCCTCCAAAAGCAGTTTTAATAAAGAAAACACCCGTATTTTATTTTTCATAAACTCACCTTATTTGCCAAAATAACCTACTTTATGCTTTATTATACCATTCCAATTTTTTATAATCAATACAAAAATATCTGCTTGATAATAAAATGGTCAAATTTTTATCCATTTAAATTCGATTTTCTCAATAAAAAAACAAAAAGCCGCGGCAGCAGTGCCGCGGCAGCAAAAAATCATCTTTTTAATGCTTTTACAAGGTCATCAATTTTATCTGTCTTTTCCCAGGCAACATTCAAGTCCTCACGGCCCATGTGTCCATAAGCCGCAAGCTTCCTGTACTGTGGCTTTCTTAAATCAAGAGCTTTTATTATTGCTTCGGGACGCAAATCAAATACCTTTTCAACCGCCTTTGCAATTTCATCATCCGGAACGCTTCCAGTACCAAAAGTATCAACCATTATAGAAACCGGCTTTGCAACACCTATCGCATAAGCAAGCTGGATTTCGCACTTCCTTGCAAGCTTTGCGGCAACAATGTTCTTTGCCACATACCTTGCAGCATATGCCGCTGAACGGTCAACCTTTGTAGGGTCTTTGCCGGAAAAAGCTCCTCCGCCATGCCTTGCATATCCGCCGTAAGTATCAACGATTATCTTTCTTCCGGTAAGGCCGCTGTCGCCCTGAGGTCCGCCTATTACAAATCTTCCGGTTGGATTTATAAAGTAAATCGTCTTATCGTCAAGCAATTCAGCGGGAATAACCGGCTTTATAACATGCTCGATTATATCATTTCTTATTTGTTCAAGAGAAACATCGGGAGAATGCTGTGAAGAAACCACAACCGTATCCACCCTTGCAGGCTTGCCGTCAATATACTCAACGGTAACTTGAGTTTTTCCGTCAGGCCTTAAATAATCAAGAGTCTTGTTTTTTCTTACTTCGGTAAGCTTTAACGCAAGCTTATGCGCAAGTGAAATCGGCATTGGCATAAGTTCAGGAGTTTCATCGCAGGCAAATCCGAACATCATACCCTGGTCTCCGGCGCCGGTAGCAAATTCATCATTCAAAAGCCCCTGTTTTGCTTCAAATGCCTTGTCAACCCCCATTGCAATATCGCCGGATTGTTCATGTATAGAAGTAATTACCGCACAGGTATTCCCGTCAAAACCAAACTTTGCCCTGTCATAGCCTATATCAAGCACTACCTGTCTTGCTATTTTAGGAATATCCACATAGCACGAGGTCGAAATTTCCCCCATGCAAAGTATCATGCCGGTAGTTGCGCAGGTTTCGCATGCCACCCTTGCGTCAGGGTCACAGGTTAAAATTTCATCAAGTATCGCATCTGAAATTTGGTCGCAGATTTTATCGGGATGCCCCTCGGTAACCGATTCGGACGTAAATAAAATTTTTGACATTTTTGTTTCCTCCTAAATTTAATTATATAAAACAAAAGCTTTCGAACTTTTAAAGTCCGAAAGCTAATTGAATCTTTTTAAAATTCCTCATCTCTCGGATTAACCGCAGGAATTGGCACCTTGTTTTGCTCTTAAAGCACACAGGTTGCCGGGCTTCATAGGACCTGTCCCTCCACCACTCTTGATAAGGCTATTAAATTTTCATTTATTATATCCTATATTTTTTCCTTTGTCAAGCTATTTATGTAAAACAGCCGAAAGCTTTTTATACGAAACCAAAGTTGCCACAGATGCAACAATACCTTTTACAAGGTTAAACGGCGCAGTCGCAAAGAGCACAAGGGTTTTCAAGTCAACAATGCTCTTGTTTATTGCATTTCCCATCTGAACAAAAGCGTCAATCGGAGCATTGAATGCCTTTGCATAAAGCGGAATAAGCAAATAATAATTCATAAGGCTTCCAACCACAACAAGGCTTAATGTCCCAACAGCAAGGCCTATCAAAGCACCCTTAAAGCTGTTTGTCTTTCTGTAAATTACCGATGCAGGAATTATAAAAGCGCAGCCTATTGCAAAATTTGCAAATTCACCCACTCCGGCGGTTGATGTTCCGTTTATCAGCAAATTAAGAAGATTTTTCAAAAGCTCAATAGTAACTCCCGCAACAGGGCCCAATGTAAAAGCGCCTATTGCAACCACAATTTCGCTTAAATCAAGCCTGTAAAAATTCGGGGCAAACGGCAGCGGAAATTCAAAAAGCATCACCACAGTTGAAATTGCCGACAACAGCGCCGTAAGCGTCATCATCCTTACCGAAATTCTTCCGTTTTTGCCAATGAGATTCGTTGTGTTCATTTTGATTACCTCCAATAATATTTTCCCTTTCGGGTGTTTATTAATAAAGGCAAATCTGCAGCAAAAACGCCCGCAATATATATTGCGGGCGTGGGTGGATGTGTTTTTTGCGCACACCGTTTCTTTCATCCGGACTTTACCGTCGGTTTTGGAATCACACCAAATCGGCACCTTGCGGCGCTCGCAGACTAAGCCTTGCGGCCATCACTGCCGGTGGGGAATTGCACCCCGCCCTGAAACAGATTTGCAATTATTGCATTATTTATTTTTCCGGATTACTCGTTTCCTTCCGGATTTTCGGAATCGTCAAAGTCAAATTCAAGGGTTTCTCCGCAGTTGGGGCACTCCATTGAACCTTCTTCAAGCATTTCCTCGTCTATGCAGATTGTATCTCCGCAGGAAGGACAAGTAACTTCATAAAGCTCGTTGTCGTCCATATCAAGCTCTTCATCGTCATCATCTTCATCGCCGCAGCAACATTCATCGTCATCGCAGCAGCACTCGTCGTCGTCATCATACAGAGCTTCCTCAACATCGCCCAAATCCTGGTCAATCGTATCTACAAGTTCCGTAATTTCGTCAATCTCTTCCTGCATGCCTTCAACCGCATCGCTGATTTCCTCAAGGATGTCAGCCATTTGGACAAGAATTTTGCCTTCCTTGGTTGAAACGTCAATTTCCAGACCATCCATCAGGCCTTTGAGATAGGACACCTTTTCTGAAAGCCCCATAACACTTTCCTCCCTAAACAAAATTGCGCATTACAACAAGCAATATTTATTGTAATTATGCGCGCTCCATATATTCACCCGTGCGAGTGTCAATTTTAACCTTATCGCCGGTTTCAATAAATAATGGAACCTTAATTTCAGCGCCGGTTTCAAGTTTTGCCGGCTTTGTTGCGTTAGTTGCGGTATCTCCCTTAAAGCCCGGTTCTGTTTCAACAACCTCAAGCTCAACAAAGAACGGAGGTTCAACTCCAAAAACGTTGCCCTTATAAGAAAGCACCTTAACTTCCATATTTTCCTTTACAAATGCAAAGCTCGGACCAAGCTTGTTTTTGTTTATCGGAATCTGCTCATATGTTTCGTTATCCATGAAATAATAAAGGTCGCCGTCCGAATAGAGATACTGCATGTCTTTTCTTTCAACAAAAGCAGTCGGGAACTTGTCTGTCGGGCTGAAAGTCCTTTCAACTACGGCTCCGGTAATAACGTTTCTATACTTTGTCCTTACAAAAGCGGCTCCCTTTCCGGGCTTAACGTGCTGGAATTCTATTACCTGAAGAACGTCGCCGTCCATTTCAAACGTTACTCCGTTTCTGAAATCGCCTGCTGTTATCATAAATACCCTCCATAAAAATCGTCTTTATGCCAAAAAACAAGTCGGCACAACTTAACTATATTTTACCCTAAAATTTATAAATTTGCAAGCATTTTTTATAGGCAGACAAAATTTTTTGACGTATTTGTAAGGTTTATACATCCATCCCCGGTAATTACGGCAAAATCTTCTATTCTTACGCCAAATTTCCCCGGAAGATATATGCCCGGCTCTACCGTAACGACCATATTTTCTTCCAAAACCGTTTCGCTTTTAGGCGAAGCTGTGGGAAACTCATGAATTTCAAGTCCGACGCCATGTCCAAGGCTATGCCCGAAATTCTCGCCGTATCCCGCATTGCTGATGATATCCCTTGCAATTTTATCAAGCTCGCTGCATTTCATCCCCGCTTTTGCGGCATTCAAAGCTTCAAGCTGAGCTTTCAGGACAATATCGTAAACCTTTTGCATTTCCTTGCTGGGATTTCCAAGGCAGACAGTCCTTGTCATATCGCTGTGGTAGCCGTCATAAACCGCGCCGAAATCAAAAAGCAAAAAATCGCCTTTTCTTATTTTCCTGTCTGACGGAACCCCATGCGGAAGGGATGTGTTTGCTCCGGACAAGGCAATCGTATCAAACGATATCGCCTCCGCGCCGTTTTTAAGCATGAAACCGTCCAGCAAAAGCGCAAGCTCGCGTTCCGTTTTCCCTTCGCATATATGGTTAAGGAGGTTTTCAAACGCTTCCTCGGCTATTTCCTGCGCCTTTTTTATTTTTTCAATTTCATCGGGACTTTTTTGCCCTCTCATCTTTTCAATTGCCTTGCTCAAAGTGCCGGAACCATCAAGCTCTGTTCCCGCAAGGCCGGACTTATAGCCTTCAAATTCGCTCAGCGTCATGGAGTTTGCTTCCACCGCCGCCTTTTTTGCCCCATGCTTTTTAAGCAAGTCATTTATTTGTGAAAAAAGTTTTTCCTGCAAAACAACATCGCAGGCATCCACCGTCTTAGAGGCTTTTTCATAATACCTGAAATCTATAATCAAGTATGCCTTTTCCCTAAATGCCGCAATCACTCCGGCGGAGGATTTCATTCCGCTGAAATAGCGCCTGTTTACATCGGATGTTATCAAAGCGCAGTCAATGCTTTCCGGCAGAAGCGAAAAAAGCTTTTCAAATTTGCCTGTTTTCATTTAAACATCTCCAAAATTCCGCGCAGGGCAAGAAAATATCCGTATTTGCCAAATCCCGCAATATGTCCCGCGCAAACCGGCGCAACCACTGACTTTGAACGGAATTCCTCCCTGCCGTAAATATTGCTCATATGGACTTCTATGCAAGGTATTTTTACCGCGGCAATCGCATCCCTTATAGCATAGCTGTAATGAGTATATGCTCCGGGATTTATTACAATTCCATCGCAATCAAGACGCGCCTCATGGATTTTATCAATAATTGCCCCCTCGTGGTTGGACTGGAATATCTCGCAGTCAAATCCAAGGCTTTCAGCGCAATCCGCAATTTCACGGTTTATGGTTTCAAAGCTGTCCGAACCGTAAATGCCCTTTTCACGTTCGCCGGTAAGGTTTATATTCGGCCCGTGTATAACAAGTACTCTTTTTTTCAAGGCAGTTCCTCCTTATTTTTTGCGTTTAGGCAAAAAAGGTCTTTCAAAAAATCTTTTTATTGAAAATAAAATTCCCTTTTCATCTTCAAACGGGAAAACAAAAATGGTCTTTATCCTTTTTATATTTGCCCCAAGCATATCTGTAAAAAGCTGGTCGCCGACAATTGCTATCTCGTCAAATTCAAGCCCCATCTTTTCCCTTGCCTTTTTAAATCCCGACGCAAGCGGCTTTTTGCCGCCCCAGACAAAGTCAAGTCCCAAATTCTCGGCAAAGGGCCTTACGCGTTCCTCCCTGTTGTTTGAAACGATAACCATTGAAATCCCGCTTTTTTTCATTTCTTCAACCCAGCAGGCAACGCCTTTTTCCGGCTCAGGGCTTCCATGCTTTGCAAGGGTGTTGTCCAAATCAAGGATAAGTCCCTTTATTCCATACTCATCAAGCAGTTCTTTATTTATATCCAGCACGGAATCCAAAACAATCGTCGGAGTTAAAAGCATTTTCTCCCCCCTGAAAAGCTTTTTTAAAAAATGAAAAAGCGAGCAGACACGCTCGCTTTCACTTTTTCAAGTTCCAAACCACATATAAACAAAAATTAATTATACTTGCGTTTACGTGCAGCTTCGGATTTTTTCTTACGCCTTACCGAAGGCTTTTCATAGTGTTCTCTTTTACGAACCTCAGCAATAACGCCATCCTTTGCGCATGACCTCTTAAAGCGTTTGAGCGCTGTATCTAAAGATTCGTTTTTTCCAACACGAATTTCTGCCATTATAATTCCCTCCCTTTGCCGCTTAGGCAGAGGTTTACAGTAATGTAACAAAATATATTATACATTATGCGTGCGTTTTAGTCAAGTGTTTTTACCCAAAATAAATATTTAATGTAATTTCTCTACAATAAATCAAATTACTTCACAACAAAATTTACAAGCTTTTCGGGAACGAAAATTTCTTTTACAATTTCTTTTCCGGAAATTGCCTCGGACGTCTTTTCATCTTTCTTGGCAAGCGACAAAATTTCATCCTTAGACGCCGTGGCCTCAACCGAAAGCTTTGAACGGAGCTTTCCGTTCACCTGAACAACAATTTCAATCATATCCGAAACGCAAAGCGCCTCGTCATATTTTACCCATTTCTGCTCATGGATAAACCCTCCGAAATTCATAATTTCATATATTTCGGAAGTTATATGGGGGGCAAAAGGATTAAGCATTATCAGCAAATCCTTGTATTCGGCGCGGTTTATTGAGCCGGTTGCGGAAATATCGTTAAGCAGTGCCATCATTGCGGCAATTGCCGTATTGAATTTCATTCCCTCTATATCTTCCGTAACCTTTTTTATAGTCTTATGCATTGCGGCTTTAAGCTCCGGACGGTAATCATCCCCGTCAACCACATTTTCCTGCAATGCCCAAATCCTGTCAAGGAATCTCTTGCAGCCCTTTATGCTTGTACTGCTCCATGGAGCTGATTTTTCAAAGTCGCCTATGAACATCTCATAAAGCCTCATGGTATCGGCGCCGTATTCTGCTATAACCTCATCGGGATTTACCACGTTGCCCCTTGACTTTGACATCTTTTCCCCGTTTTCGCCAAGTACCATGCCATGGCTTGTCCTTTTAAGGTAAGGCTCCTTATCCTTTACAACTCCTATATCGTAAAGGAACTTATGCCAGAACCTTGAATACAAAAGGTGAAGCGTGGTATGCTCCATGCCGCCGTTGTACCAATCCACAGGCATCCAATAATCAAGCGCTTCCTTTGATGCAAGAGCCGAATCGTTATGCGGGTCGCAATATCTAAGGAAATACCATGACGAACCGGCCCACTGGGGCATAGTATCGGTTTCACGCTTTGCAGGCCCGCCGCATTTCGGGCAGGTTGTATTTATAAAGCTTTCAAGCGTTGAAAGCGGGCTCTCGCCGTTATCCGTAGGCACATAGCTTTCAACCTCGGGAAGCCTTAACGGAAGCTCCTCTTCCGGAATGGGAACATATCCGCATTTTTCACAATGCACTATCGGAATAGGCTCTCCCCAATACCTCTGGCGTGAAAACACCCAGTCGCGCAGCTTAAAGTTAACCTTTGACTTGCCTTTTCCGGTCTGTTCAAGCCATTCCTTGATTTTCACCTTTGCCTCATCAACCGAAAGTCCGTCAAGGAACCCGCTGTTTACCATAACTCCCGTTGCGCAGTCGGTAAAGGCTTCCTTTTCTATATCCCCACCCTTGACAACTTCAATTATAGGAAGGTTATAAACCTTTGCAAATTCATAGTCGCGCGTATCGTGTGCCGGAACCGCCATAATTGCTCCCGTTCCGTACGACATAAGGACATAGTCGGAAATAAAAATAGGAATTTCCCTTCCGTTTACGGGATTTACCGCACGCACGCCCTTGATTTCCACGCCGGTTTTGTCCTTTGCCATTTCAGTTCTTTCAAAATCGGATTTCCTCGCGGCCTTTTCCCTATAAGCAAGGATTTCCTCCATATTGCCAATCTTATCCGCCCATTTTTCTATAAAAGGATGCTCCGGAGCTATAACCATATAGGTTGCGCCAAAAAGCGTATCGGGACGGGTAGTATAAACTTTAAGCTTATCGCCGGCAGTTGTTTCAAAATCCACTTCCGCGCCGGTAGAACGGCCTATCCAGTTGATTTGCGACGTTTTGACCCTTTCTATGTAGTCAACATCAGCCAAATCGTCAATAAGCCTTTGGGCATATTCGGTAATTTTAAGCATCCACTGGGATTTTACCTTTCTGACAACCTCGCCGCCGCAGCGTTCGCAAACTCCTCCGACAACCTCCTCATTTGCAAGCACTACCTTGCACGAAGTACACCAGTTGACAGCCATTTCCTTTTTATAGGCAAGGCCTTTTTTGAAAAGCTGTATGAAAATCCATTGTGTCCACTTATAATAATTCGGATCGGTGGTATTAACCTCGCGTGTCCAGTCAAATGAAAGCCCAAGCGCTTTAAGCTGGGATTTAAAACGCTCAACATTGTTTTTTGTGACAATTTCCGGATGGATATTGTTCTTTATTGCATAGTTTTCTGTCGGAAGCCCAAACGCATCCCATCCCATTGGATAAAGCACGTTATAACCCTCCATGCGGCGCTTTCTTGCCACTATGTCAAGCGCCGTATAAGGACGCGGATGTCCTACATGAAGTCCCTTGCCGGACGGATACGGGAACTCCACAAGTGCATAATACTTAGGTTTTGTGTAATCATTTGAAGCGGCAAAGGTATTGTTTTTATCCCAAAAATCCTGCCACTTCTTTTCAATTGAAGCAAACTCGTATTTCATAACAACCATTCCTTATTTAAGATACTTGCTTATATCAACGTGCTCACCGTCGGACCAAAGCCTTTCAAGCGAATAAAACTGCCTTGTTTCCTTATAAAAAACATGAATGACCACGTCAGAATAATCCAGTATAATCCAATTTGACGAAGCATAGCCCTCCACTCTTGCAGGCTTTTTGCCAAGAAGACCTATTTTATACTCCACCTCATCTGCAAGCGCCTTTGTATGGGTTGTGCTCGTGCCGTTTGCAATTACAAAATAATCTGCGATAATGGTCAAATCCCTTATTCCAACGACCTGAATATCTTCAGCCTTTTTGGAATCAAGTGCCCTTACCGCTTCACGGAGAATTTGCTCCTGCGTCATTTGAACTGCCTCACCTTTCAATCATCATCTTCCTCATCATAACTTGTTTGTGCTCCTGTGCTTGTCTGTGAATCTTTTGTCGTCTGCGACGACGTGCTTTGTTTTGTATCGGATGAATATGTTCCGGTTGTGTCTGATGCCGTTGTCGTATCCGCCGGAGAAGTTTGTGTCGTTGTTTGCTCTTCCGTTGCAGTTGTTGTATATTCCGTCTTTGGCGTTACAACATGGGTATATGCAGGCTCTGAACTATCGTTTTTCTTTTCTCCCGGCTTTGTGCCGTCAAGCAAATCCTGAAGGTCGTCCTGCGTATCCTCGTAATATTCTCCCGTATGGGCAATTTCCACTATGCCAAGCTCTTCCGCCGGAACATCATCGGTATAAGGCCTGAAATATTTATTAAGCATATCCGCCGTTTCGTAATAGTGCATGCTCCAAACCGACTGGCCCTTATACGTCACGCCCTCTCCGGGAACTAAAAACATATTTATTGAATCAAGGTTTATGCTGAATGCAAGCTTTGCATATTCGCTTGCCTCGGAAAGCGACAAATCGGTGGTAACTTGCTCGTAAAGCGCAGGAATGAGCTTTGTGACTTCCTTAAATCCTATTTTCTTCACCTGCTGCAAAGCGGAAGCAAGGAAAAGGCGCTGGATTTTCATTCTGCCTATATCCTGGTCATAATAGGTATGCCTATGCCTTACAAGCCACTCCGCATGCTTGCCGTCAAGCACCTGATAGCCTTTCGGGATTATTCCGTACTGCGAATTTCCAACCGAATACGGCATATCTATCGGTACTCCGCCAATTGCATCGACAATGTTCCTGAAAGATTCTATCGTAACCGTTGCATAATGGTCGACTTTCAATTTATACTGCTCATTTATGACCTTTATGAGCCTGTTTATCGGAGTAAGGGATTTATCCCCGCTGCTGTATGCGCTGTTTATTTTATTTGTAGAGCCAACGCCTTTTTCAACATAAGTATCGCGTGGAATTTGCAGAACGTTTACGGTGTTATTTCCCAAATCTATGCAGGCAAGCATTATGATGTCGGTCATTTGCTCGCTTTCGTCAAGACCGCATATAAGGAAATTCACCTGTTTTTGATTGCCTAAATTTGGATTTTTAATATCGTTGCCATCATCTTGATTGCCAAGTATATCCTTATCATTCACAACGCTTCCGTTTATGCCTTGGAAAAGCTTAAAATTCCAAAGCGCCACCACGGCAACGGACAGCACCGAAATCACCATAAGGATAATTGAAATCCATATTACTATTCTGTCTTTTAATGGTCTTTTTTTCTTTTTTTTGCGTGTCACTAAAAAATGCCTCCGAAATTAAATTTTTCCAGCCGACGTGTACTGGTTATATGCCTCAATAGTATTAATTGGAATTTTTGAGCCCTTGCCCGCCACTTCAATTATTGAAAACTTCAAAGCATAAAGCATAGCCTTTTCAAGGCTTGAATAGGCAAGCTTCCTTACCTTTTCAACATCGCTGTAGCTTCTGTCGGCTGAAATAAGGTCCGCCATATAGATGATTTCTTCAAGGCGGGACATTCCCGCCCTTGCGGAAGTATGGTATCTTACCGCATTTATTATATCCTCATCATCTATATAAAATCTGTTTTTTACATACCATGCTCCTGCAACAGAATGCCAAAGCGCAGGGGTTTCAAGCTCCACATCGCAAACTCCGCTGCTTTTTTCCACCAAAAGCTTTTGCTCGTCCTGCGGCATATCCTTGCAGGCGTCATGCACAAGTCCGGCAAGGTAGGCCTTTTTCTTTTCGTTTTCCCCGCCCCATCTTTCGGCAAGCTTTACGCTTTCATCCGCAACATTAAGGCTATGGATATACCTTTTCTTCGACAGCATGCTTTTTAAAATAAGCTTGATTTCTTCTATCGTATACAAAATTACACCACACCGTCAGAAATATAAATTTTTACTCATAATGTATTTTACTACTCTTTCGGGCAAATAGCAAGAAAAATCTTTTCTTAATTTTATCATTTTTCTTATTTCACTTGACGAAATTTCATAAGGCTCCATCTCCAAAACCCTTGTTTTCGCGCCATAAAGCCCTTTAAGCCTATCCTCAAAAATTTTTAAATTTTCATACTCCCCGCCGCGCCTTGCCGCGGCAAGAATTGTGCAAAGGGAAAGAATTTCCTCAAAGCAAAACCATCTTTCAAGAGAAAGAAACATATCTCCGCCCATTATAAAATAAAGTTCCGAATCGGGACAGACTTTCTTAAAATGCCTGAGCGTTTCCACCGTATAGCTCGTCCCGCCTTTTTTTATTTCATAATCGCTTACTTCAAAGCCGGAAATCCCCTCTGCGGCAAGACTGCACATATTCAGCCTGTCCTCGTCGCAAACAAGCTCCTCACTGCTTTTCCAAGGGTTTTTTTTTGCAGGCATGAGCACCACTCTGTCAAGGGAAAGCTCATCCTTAAACCTCTTTGCAAGATTTATGTGCCCGTTGTGGATTGGGTTGAACGTGCCTCCGAAAATTGCAAGCTTTTCCATTATTCAAGAATTATTACAGGTTCTTTTTCGTTTCTTTTATAAAGCACAAACCTGTTCCCTATCACCTGAACGACATCCGCCCCCGTCATCTCGGAAAGCTGGCCCGCAGCCTCCCTTGCGGTGTAGAGCGAATTTTCAAGCACCTTGATTTTCACTATTTCCCTTGCCCGCAAAGCATCATCCACCTGTGCGGCAAAGACCTCATTTATTCCGCCCTTTCCCACTTGGAATATGGTTTCTATCCCGTTTGCTATTGCCCTTAATTTAGCCCTTTGTTTTGTTGTTATCATTATTTTCCCTCTTTTAATATCTCCAAAAATTTTTGTACCGCCCTTGCCCTATGGCTTACCCTGTTTTTTTCCTCCACGCCCATTTCTGCAAAGGATTTCCCATCAAAAATAAATATCGGGTCATATCCAAAGCCGCCTTTTCCTGACATTGTTTCGCCTATAATGCCCTCGCATTCTCCCCTTGCGGTTTTTGCATTTCCATTTTTGTCTATATACTGTATGACGCACACAAAGCGCGCAGTTCTCCTTGACGGCTCGACGCCTTTAAGCTCCTCTAAAATTTTTTCGCACCTTTCTTTGTCGGTTGCATCCTTTCCGGCATACCTTGCCGAATAAATGCCGGGGCGCCCGCCAAGAAAATCCACTTCAAGCCCGCTGTCATCGGCAAACACCGGAAGAGCGCAAGCCTCATGCACTGCCATCGCCTTTAAAAGAGCGTTTTCCTCAAAGGTTGTTCCCGTTTCCTCAACTTCAATGTCCACTCCCGCCTCGGATTGCGAAATCACCTCAAATCCAAGCGGGGAAAGGATTTTTTTATATTCCTCAAGCTTATGCTTATTGTTTGACGCAAGAACTATTTTCATTCCCATTGTCCTTTCCTTATTCAAAAAGGGCATTTACAAAATCTTTAGAATTAAACGGCTGCAAATCCTCAATCTTTTCCCCGACTCCAACAAGCTTTACCGGAACTTTCAAATCTCCGGCTATTGAAATAACTATTCCGCCCTTTGCCGTGCCGTCAAGTTTTGTAAGCACTATTCCGGTAATTCCGGCAGCTTCTTTAAACTGCTTTGCCTGGCTTACCGCATTTTGCCCCGTTGTGGCATCAAGCACAAGCAATACTTCAAGTGAACATCCCTCGGCTTTTGAGCGTATTATCCTTGAAATTTTGGCAAGCTCATCCATCAAATTCTTTTTGTTGTGAAGTCTTCCCGCCGTATCTATTATTACGACGTCAGTTCCCCTTGCTTTTGCCGCTTCAAGAGCATCATACACAACCGCCGCCGGGTCCGAACCCTCACCGTGCTTTACTATATCAGCCCCCGCTCTTTTGGTCCAAACCTCAAGCTGGTCTATTGCGGCAGCCCTGAATGTATCAGCCGCGGCGACAATCACGCTTTTCCCATCCTCTTTAAGGCGTGCGCAAAGTTTTCCTATCGTTGTTGTTTTCCCGACACCGTTTACGCCTATCACAAGCACGACCGACGGCTTTGAGGAAAGCTCCAATGGAGTATCCTCCCCAAGCATTTCAAGGATTATCTCTTTAAGCAGCCCCTTTATCTCGCCGGGGTCAGTAATTCCTCGCTCCTTAACCCTTTTTCTAAGTTCCGAGCATATCTCGGAGGATGCCGATACCCCAACATCGCTTACGATAAGGGTCTCTTCAAGCTCCTCAAAAAAATCCTCATCTATTTTTGTAAAGGAATTTATGACAAGCTCAACCTGCTTCATCATGGATTCCTTTGTTTTTTTAAGACCTTCCTTTATTTTTTCAAAAAATCCCATCTTGCACCTCCCGTTAACTTACGCATTTTTTAACTCAACCGCATTCTGGTCAAGCTTTATAAGCTTGGAAACTCCTTTTTCCTGCATTGTGACGCCGTAAAGCACATCCGCCTCATCCATTGTTCCCCTTCTGTGGGTGATTACTATAAACTGCGTGGTATCCACAAAATTTTTAAGGTAAGCGGCAAATTTTGATACGTTCACATCATCCAGCGCCGCCTCTATCTCGTCAAGTATGCAGAACGGGGACGGCCTTAATTTAAGTATCGCAAAATAAATTGCAATCGCCACAAAAGACTGCTCTCCTCCCGACAAAAGCGAAAGGTTTTTAATTACCTTGCCCGGCGGGGCAACATTTATTTCTATGCCGCTTTCAAGCACATTTTGCGGGTCTTCAAGCACAAGCTCCGCTTTTCCGCCGCCGAAAAGCTCTGCAAATATCTCCTTGAAGTTTTGGTTGATTTTTTCAAAGCTCTCCGAAAACCGGGTTTTCATTTCATCGGTAAGATTGCCGATAAGCTTTTCAAGCTCCCTTTTTGACACTTCGACGTCTTTAAGCTGCTCCGACATAAAGCTGTAACGTTCAAAGACTTCTTTGTATTCCTCAATAGCTGAAAGATTTACGCTGCCAAGGGAACGGATTTTTGACTTTACCTCGTTTAAATCCCTTTGCGCCGCAAGCATATCGTCAATCTCCTCGGCTAAAGCCGATGCATCGGAACGTGTGAGGTTATACTGCTCCCACATCTCCGAAATCATTCCATCATAATCCTTTTGCACTGAAAGTTTTCTCTCTTCAAGCTTTGTGATTTCCCTTGAAAACTTTTCCTTTACATCGTTTTTCTCTTTTAATCCGGCACGCTCGCGGGATGTTTCCATTTCAAGCTTTTGATGATTTTCCTGCTCGCTTTTTATTTTTTCATAAAATTCCAAAATAACTTCTTCTGACTTTTCAAGTTCAGTCCGCTTTTGGGCTATAAGGGCCTGCTTGTCATCAATTGCCTGCATCTGCTCAGCAAGCTTTGCTTCAAGTTCCAATGACACATTTTCCATTTCCCTGCCGGAAGCTTTCAGCCTTTCAATGTTTTCCAAAATGTTTTGCCTGTCTTTTTCAAATCCCGCAATCCTGATTTTCAGCTCCGAAATCCTTCCGGAAAGTTCCTCTCGTTTTTGGTGCAGGGCATCCTTTTTATCCTGCGCTCCCTCAACAAAGCTTTCCAGTTTTTTGATTTCCTCATTGCATACGCAAAGTTCACTCTTTGCCCCATCAAGAATTTTTTCCTGCTCCGAAAGGCGCTCCTTTAAGCGCAAAATTTGTGAAACGGTTTCCTCGCGCCTTGAACAATTTTGCTCCGTCATTGCTTCTATGCGCTTTTTTTCAGCTTCAAAGCGGATTTTATCGCCCTTGATTATATCTATTTTTTCCTTTTCGCCCTCAATATCAAATTTTAATTTTTCGCTTTCCGCTTCAAGTTTTAATACCTTGCTTTTTTCCTGTTCAAGCTTTGCAGAAAGTTCTTTTACTGATGCTTCAAGCTCTGCTATTTCATTCTTTCTTGTAAGCACTCCTGCCGAACGTGAAACGGAGCCTCCCGTAAACGAACCTCCTGCATTTATAACCTGACCGTCAAGAGTTACGACTTTAAATTTATAACCGTATTTTTTGGAAATTAAAGTTGCAGAATCAAGGTCCTCGGCAACGGCAATCCTGCCCAAAAGGTATTTTATTATGCCGGAAAAGCGTGAATCATACTCGACAAGCTCATGCGCAAGCGCGATAAAGCCATCCTGTCCGTCAAGGCCGGACTCGGAAAGAGCTGTTCCATTTATAGATGTAATCGGCAAAAAAGTCGCCCTGCCAAGATTTTTTTCCTTTAAAAATCTTATGCAGCGCTTTGCGGTTTCCTCGTTTTCCACAACAACATTTTGCAGCGCTCCGCCAAGCGCGGTTTCTATTGCCGCGGCATACTTGTCATCCACTTTTATGAGCTGTGCAACAGTGCCTTTTATTCCGCTTATGGCCGCATTTTTACCTGCACGGACAATTTCCTTGACGCTGTGGCCAAAGCCCTCCATGCTGTTTTCAAGGTCGGAAAGAAGTTTTATTTTCTGCTGCTTTTCCCTTATTTCAAACTCAATTTTGGAATATTCCGCCCTTGCCGCCGAAAGCTTTTCAAGCCTTGCCTCCAAAAGCTTTGAATACCCGGAAAGCTTGTTTTCCTGCTCCAAAAGCCTGTCCTCTATCTTTGCAAGACCCTCCGCAAGCTCTTTAAACTCCTTTTCCAAATCCGCCGCTTCCAAGGCAAGCGCATCCTCGTTTTCTTTTCCGATAAGGAGTTGCTCATTTATTTCCCTTATTGAATTTTCGGCGGAAGATATTGCAAAACCATACTCTGAACGCTTTACATAAAGCTTATTCAAGGCGGCGCTTGCATCCTCAAACTCGCGGTTAAATCCGCCGCTTTCATCCAAAAGCGCCGAAAGCTCTGTCTCGGCCGCAGACATTTCTTCCCTTGAAAGCCTTTCCTGCTCCTCAATTTCATCCGCTTTAAGGAGCTGTCGATTTATTTCGTTTTCGGTATCCTTCGTTGAAAGCCTTGCGCTCTCCTGTCTTTTCTTTATATCCTCGATGATTTCCCCGCCGTGCTTTATATCATTCTCCAATACGGCAATTTCAGAACCAAGCTGTCCCTTTGCGCGCTCGGTTTGGAGTATTTCCTGTCTAAACCCCTCAATCCTTGCGTTGCTTTCCTGCATTTTTTTATAGATTTCCTGTATCTTCTCTTCCGCCTTTGAGATATCCGCATCAATATTTTCATACTCGGCGGTATTTAAAAGAATTTTATCATCAAGCTCTTTAAGCGCAATTCTCAATTCATCAAGCTTTTTCATCCAAATGGAAATCTCAAGCCTTTTCTTTTCCTCCGAAAGCTTTATAAATTCCGCCGCCTTTTCGGATTGTATCCTCAAAGGTCCCACCCTTGATTCAAGCTCGCCGATTATGTCTTTAAGCCTTACTATATTTTCCTGTGCTGCTTCAAGCTTTCTTTCAGCCTCGGCTTTTTTATAACGGATTTTTGAAATCCCCGCGGCCTCTTCAAAAATTTCTCGTCTTTCAGTGCTTTTTGCAGATACGATTTCGGCAATCCTGCCCTGACCTATTATGGAATATCCGTCTTTTCCAAGACCTGTATCCATAAAAAGCTCACAAACGTCTTTAAGCCTTACCTGCTCCCCGTTTATGAGATACTCGCTCTCTCCGCTTCTGTAAAGCCTGCGGGTGACGCTCACCTCATCTGATGCGGTCTGCAAAAGCCCTTTTGAATTATCTATATTAAGTGTAACCTGCGCAAAGCCAACGGGTTTTCTGTATTGGGTCCCCGCAAAAATTACATCCTCCATCTTTGCTCCGCGCAAATTTTTTGAAGACTGTTCTCCAAGCACCCATTTGACCGCATCGCCTATATTGCTTTTTCCGCTTCCGTTCGGCCCTACAACAGCGGTAAGCCCCTTGCCGAATTCAAGCTTTATTTTATCCGGAAAGGATTTAAATCCCTGTATTTCAAGTGATTTTAAATACATCAATCAACTTCCTCTGACAGTTTTATGTTGTACCCGCAAAGTTCCGGCAAAGTTTTTATCTTTATATGCGCCCCTTTTGCCGCAAAATACTCTATATTTGATTTTTTATGCCCTGCCGCCTTGCTTTGAGCGCCAACCGGCACTTGCAAGAGAAATTTTCCGCTTCTGCCGCAAAGAGCCTTTTCTATTTCCTTCCTGAAAATAAGTCCCTCGCAAAGCTCCCTAAACGCCGGATGATAAGTTCCCGCAATAAGCTTTCCCTCAACAAGCTCCGACGCATGAAGTCCCAAGCGTATGACCTTTATTCCATTATCTAAAAATTTCTTTAAAAGCCCTGCGCAAAGCTTTGCCGATTCCTCTGCCTCCATGGGTTTATATTCCCCGCTTTTAAAAAGCTCCCCCAATCTTGTTCCCTCAAGCACTGCTGTGGGATATATCCTTACGGTTTTCGGGGACAGCTTTATAATTTCATCCGCAGTAAAATTATCAAGCTCCGCCGTACTTCCGTAAAGTCCGGTCATCATTTGAAGTCCAAGCTCAAAGCCAAAACTCTTTATCAAAGCCGATGCTTTTCGTGTATCCTCGCTTGAATGTCCGCGTTCATTTAAAGCAAGCACTTCATCCGACATGCTCTGCGCTCCAAGCTCCACAGCCGTAACACCATATCCTTTTAAAACAGAAAGTATCTCCTCATCTATGCAGTCTGGGCGGGTGGATATTCTTATCCCTTTAAAGCCGCCCTCTCCAACAAAAGGTTTGGCGGCTTCAAGCAACGACAGCATATATCCTCTTTCGATTGCTGTAAAACTCCCCCCGAAAAAAGCTATTTCAGTTTCGGATTTGTCTTTTATGTCCCTCGCCGCCATGGAGCAAATCTCCCTCACCTGTTCCGGCAACGGAGCCCTTTGCGAACCTGAAATGCTCCTTTGGTCGCAAAAGCTGCATGTATGCGGGCATCCCATATGAGGCACAAAAATCGCTATATTATTATGTTGCATATCCCATCAATTCCAAAGCTTCCTTGGCAGCCATCTGCTCTGCTTGCTTTTTGCTCCTGCCTGTACCCTCGCCTATAACGTTGGAATTCAGGCAAACCTGCACAACAAATGCCTTGTCATGGTCCGGCCCGCTCTGGCCTTTAAGCACATATTCTATCTTTTCCTCCGGATTCTGCTGGATTATCTCCTGCAAAATTGTCTTATAATCATTAAATATCACGGCTTTTTTTATATCAATGTCTTTTGGAATAAATCCTATCACAAAATTCTTTGCCGCCTCAATCCCTCCGTCAAGGTAAATTGCGGCAATCACCGCCTCGAAAGCATCGGCAAGTATGGATGCCCTCTCACGTCCGCCGGTATGCTCCTCGCCTTTGCCGAGGAAAAGGTATTCTCCCAAATCAATTTGATGGGCAAAGGAAGAAAGCGCCCTTTCGCAAACAAGCGACGCCCTTATCTTTGTAAGCTCGCCCTCCGGCAAGTGCTTATAATGCTCAAAAAGATACTGCGAAACAATTACCGATAAAACCGAATCCCCTAAAAATTCAAGCCTTTCATTGCTTTTGCGCGATTTTTTGTTCTCATTTGCATAAGAAGAATGGGAAAGCGCCTCCTGCAAAAGCTCTTTGTTTTTAAAGCTGTAATGGATTATTTCCTCAAACTGCTTCATGGAAAATCCTCCTCTCCTCAACCACGGGAGCTTAAACTTTCATCCAAACTCTCTATCGTTTTTGTAATTTCTCCTATCACATTCTTTTTGGCAAAATTGTCAGCCTGCCTTATAGCATTGTAAAACGCCTTTGCATTTGAGCTTCCATGCGCCTTTATTACCGGCTTTGAAATTCCCATAAGCGCCGCTCCGCCTTGTTCGGTATAATCCATTTGTTTCTTAAATGCCTTTATTTTTTTCAAAAGCAAAAGCGCGGCAATTTTTGAACCTATCCCGCCAGTGAGCATTTCTTTAAGCGTATGCCCGAAAAAGAGCCCCATGCCCTCGTAAAGTTTAAGTACAACATTGCCTGTAAATCCATCCGTAACAATAACGTCAAATTCGCCCTCAGGAAGTTCCCTTGCCTCGGCATTTCCGGCAAAATTGACCGGCGCCTCCATAAGCTGGCGGTAGGATTCCAGCTCAAGCTCCCTGCCTTTGCTGTCCTCGGCCCCGACATTTACAAGTCCCACCCTTGGAGATTTGATTCCAAGGATTTTTTCCATATAGCACGAACCCATAATTGCAAAACGCACAAGCATTTCCGGACGGCAATCCACATTTGCCCCGCCGTCCATAAGCATCATGTATCCCTTTTTTGTGGGAAGTATCGGTGCAAGCGCAGGACGCTTGACTCCCTTTATCCGCTTTGCTATAAAGGTTGCCCCGACAACAAGCGCGCCCGTGCTGCCGGCGCTGACAAAAGCATCGCCTCCGCCATCCGCAAGCGCTTTAAGTCCCACTGCCATGGAGCAATCCGATTTTTCTTTAAGTACCATAGACGGCTCATCGTGTATGTCTATGACCGTCTTTGCGTCAATCACAGAAATTCCCGAAAGGCTTATCCCGTTTTCTTTTGCCGTTTGCATTATTACGCTTTCATCCCCGCAAAGGACTACCTCGACACCAAGATTTTCAACGGCCATGGCGCTGCCCTTTATAACTTCAAGAGGGGCATTATCCCCTCCGAAAGCATCAACGATTATCTTCATTTGCAACCTCCAACAAAGCTTTAAGGCTTTCAAGCGCCCTTTGCGCCAAAGCCGCATATTTTTCTTTTTTATCCCTTATTTCAGTTTCAAGCGGCGGCAAAATTCCCATGTTGCTCCCCATCGGCTGAAAATCCTTTACATAAGGGTCGCTTACATAAGCGCAAAGCGCGCCAATCATTGTATCCCTCGGAAAAACTACTGGTTCAAGTCCATTTATTTTCCGCGCAAGGTTAATTCCCGCCGCAATTCCGCTTGCGGCGGATTCAATATAACCCTCAACTCCCGTAATTTGCCCCGCAAAATAAATACGCGGATGCTCCCTCATTGAAAAATCGGGATTTAAAAGCTTCGGGCTGTTTATAAATGAGTTCCTGTGCATTACGCCATACCTTGCAAATTCGGCATTTTCAAGCCCCGGTATCATTGAAAATACCCTTTTCTGCTCGCCGAATTTTAAATTCGTCTGAAATCCCACAAGATTGTAAAGCGTGCCCTCGCGGTTTTCCTTCCGAAGCTGCACCACCGCATACGGCCTTTTGCCCGTTTTGGGATTTACAAGTCCCACAGGCTTTAAAGGCCCGAACCTCATTGCATCCTCTCCGCGCTTTGCAAGAACCTCTATCGGCATGCAACCCTCGTAAACCTTGAATTCCCTTTGCTCAAATTCTTTAAGCTGAACGCTTTCGGCATTTATTAAAGCATTGTAAAATTCAAGGTACTCGTCTTTTTCCATAGGACAGTTTATATAATCATCATCGCCTTTGCCGTAGCGTGAAGCAAAAAAGATTTTTTCCTTATCAAGGCTTTCATATGAAACTATCGGCGATGCCGCATCAAAAAAGCTAAGATAATCCCCGCAAAGCTCTGAAATGCTCTCTGCAAGCCCTCCCGCCGTAAGAGGCCCGGTTGCTATTATCACATAGCCGTCCGGAATTTTTTCAACCTCAGCGGTTTTTATATTTATTTTAGGGCAAGATTTTATCTTTTCAGTGACAAGGTCCGAAAATTTTTCCCTGTCAACGGCAAGAGCGCCTCCCGCGGGAACGCTTGTCCTATCCGCACATGGAACTATAAGCGAACCGCAAAGGCGCATTTCCTCCTTTAAAAGTCCGGCGGCGCTGTCCACCCTTGCCGCTTTAAGCGAATTTGAGCAGACAAGCTCCGCAAAACCCTCATATTTATGCGCAGGAGTAAATTTTAAAGGCTTCATTTCAAAAAGGTCGACTTCTATTCCGGCATTGGCAAGCTGCCATGCCGCCTCGCAGCCGGCAAGTCCCGCACCTATAACGGTTGCTTTTTTACTCATTTTTCAGACTCCGTTCATAGCCGCAGCCAGGCTTTTCACACACAAGTTTTCCAGCCCTGCCGCCCTTTTTAAACAAAGTCGAACCGCATGACGGGCATTTTTCCGCCGTCGGAGTATTCCATGTCATAAAGCTGCATTCTGGATTTTTTTCGCATCCGAAATACTTCTTGCCTTTTTTGGATTTCTTTTGCAAAACTTTTCCTCCGCAAAGCGGACAAAGCCCTCCCGTTTCCTGGACAAGTTTTTTTGTATTCTTGCATTCCGGGAACCCTGGGCAGGCAAGAAATTTCCCAAACCTGCCTATTTTAATGACCATTTTTCTTCCGCAAAGCTCGCAGACAACATCGGTTTCCTCATCCGGAACCTTTACTCTCTTGCCGTCCATTGCCTCTTCGGCAGTTGAAAGAATCTTTGAAAAATCGCCGTAAAACTCATCCAGCGTTTTTACCCAATCCTTTTTGCCAAGCTCGACTTCGTCAAGGTCGGTTTCCATCTTTGCGGTAAACTTAACATCAACTATATTCTTAAAATGCTGCTTCATAAGCTCGGTCGTAACCTCGCCCAAAGCGGTAGGCTTCAACTGTTTGCCTTCGCGCTCTACATAAAGCCTTGAAATGATTGTCGTTATCGTCGGCGCATAAGTGCTCGGACGGCCTATGCCGTTCTCTTCAAGGGTTTTAATGAGCGACGCTTCAGTAAATCTTGCCGGAGGCTGGGTAAAATGCTGATTCCCGTCAAGTGCCTTTACCTTTAAAACATCACCCTTTTCAATAGGCGGAAGTTCTGTGCCCTCCTCATCGTCCTCATCCTTTGCTTCTTCATACAAAGCTGTAAATCCGTCAAATTTTACCGAATAGCCCGATGCCTTAAAGTTGCATCCGTTAGCATCTATATCGACCGAAACCGTATCGAGCAAAGCATTTGCCATCTGGCTTGCTATAAATCTTTCCCATATCAGCTTATAAAGCTTGTACTGGTCCGATGTAAGGCTGTCCTTTACCATATCGGGAGTAATTTCAGGCATGCTTGGACGGATTGCCTCATGCGCATCCTGGGCATTTGATTTTGACTTAAAAATCCTTGGGGAATCAGGAATATAATTTTTGCCGTATTTTTCTTCAATAAACTTATATGCCGCCGCCCTTGCCTCCTCAGATATCCTGAGCGAATCCGTTCTCATATAGGTTATAAGACCCACGGCGCCCATGCCTTTTACTTCAACGCCCTCATAAAGCTCCTGTGCGGCTTTCATGGTTCGCCTTGCCTGAAATCCCAATCTGCGGGACGCCTCCTGCTGCATGGTGGATGTCGTAAACGGCGCCGCCGGAGTTTTCCTATGCACGCTTTTCTTAATGCCGGTTACGACAAATTTTGCATCCTTTATCCTTTCAAGGATTTCATCAGCTTTTTCCTTGTTTGGAATTTCAACTTTTTTCCCGTCAATTCCCGAAAATTTGGCCTGAAAAACCTTCCTTGACGACGGAGCTGTGAGCTTTGCGTCAATTGACCAGTATTCCTGCGGAACAAAATTCCTTATCTCGTTTTCCCTGTCAACTATAAGCCTGACGGCAACGGACTGCACGCGTCCCGCCGAAAGGCCTCTGCGCACCTTTTTCCAAAGGAACGGACTAAGCTTATATCCCACAATCCTGTCAAGAATTCGCCTTGCCTGTTGTGCATTCACAAGATTTATATTTATTTTTCTGGGATTTGACATCCCGGCTTCAATTCCGCTTTTTGTGATTTCATTAAATGCAACCCTGTTTTCTTCATTTAAATCAAGGTTTAAAAGCTGCGCCAAGTGCCATGATATTGCCTCGCCCTCGCGGTCAGGGTCCGTTGCAAGATAAATCTTTTCGCTCTTTTTGGCTTCTTTCTGAAGCTCCTTTATAAGCTCCTCCTTACCTTTTATATCCATATACAAAGGCGCAAAGCCATGCTCTATATCAACGCCCAGCTTTGATTTAGGCAAGTCCCTTATATGTCCCATAGAGGCAATTACTTCATAATTCCCCCCAAGATACTTCTTAATTGTCTTTGCCTTTGCGGGCGACTCAACTATGACCAAATTTGACATGTTATTAAAACCAATCCTTTCAAGCTCCATTTCCAAGAATAACAACCACGCTGTCGCAATGGACTTTGTTTAAAGCGAATACCTGTTGCCCGCCTGCGATTTGACAATCCCCTCTATTTCAAGCTCTGTCAACACGGACAAAACCTCATCCGCCTCCATTCCAGAAAGCGCCGAAATTTCATCCGCAAGCATAGCCCCGTTTTGAAGCAATTTTACTATCCTTGTCTGTCTTTCGTCAAGCGTATCAAAATTTATTTCCGGAATTTTTTCTTCCTTTCCATTAAAAGAGAACCCTGTTTGCTTTTTTGGGCTTGGGGATTCACGCTCAAAAACAGCGGAATCCTCCCTAAAAGAATAGTTTTCTTCATTATTTTCCGGATTTATTTTATGAGCAAAATTTTCGTAATATTCGTAAATAATATCCAAGTGGCTGAACACCGGTATTGCCCCGTCGCGCAAAAGCTTCACCGCTCCTGCATAGCGCGGGTCAAACAAATCCGCCGGCGGAACGCAAAAAACATCCCTGCCCTGCTGCAAAGCAAGGTCTGCGGTTATCAGCGCGCCGCTCCTTTCACCAGCCTCAACAACAAGCGTCCCAAGCGAAAGTCCGGACAATATCCTGTTCCTCTGCGGAAAATTAGGCCCGTTTGGAGATGTTCCGGGCAAAAATTCACTTATCACGGCTCCTCTTTTTGCAATAATCTTTTTAACCGCCGAATTTTCTTTCGGATAATCCACATCCAGCCCACAACCCAAAACGGCAATCGTCCTCGTATGATTTTTAAGCGCCGCCTGATGCGCCATGGAATCAATCCCCAAAGCAAATCCGCTTACAAGCACGACTCCCACCTTTGCAAGCTCGCCGCATATCTTTTGGGCAAGCCTCACGCTGTAAGCCGACGGATGCCTTGTTCCCACAACCGTAAGACAGATTTCATTATCTACAAAACTCAAATCCCCCATGCAAAAAAGTATCGCGGGAGGATTATAAATGCCCTTTAAACGGTTCGGATAAGCATTGCTGTCAAAAGGAATGATTTTCATCCCTTTTTTGGCGCAGGACTCAATCAAGTCCTCAGCATTGGAAAGGCTTATTTTCTTTGAATTTTCCCTCTCCGCATGAGAAAGCCCTTCAAATTCGCCATCCAAAACGGCATAAAAAGCCTTTTCAGCGCTTTTGAATTTTTCCAAAGCGTCCCATATCCGCTTATTTCCTTCACCAAAAACCTGAGTCAGCCATACCCAATATTTCAAATTTTCCATACGCTCACCGCACCGTTTAAAAATTTGAGGCTATTTCCTGGTCATTTCCCACATAATAATTCCGGCTGCCATAGCTGCGTTTAAAGAATCTATGCTGCCCTTCATCTTAATAGTAAGCTTTTTGTCGCACATTCCGGCATCCTCATCCGGGAGCCCCCTGCCCTCGTTGCCTATGACTACGGCGCATCCGCCGGAAAAATCGCATTCGGTCAAAGATACGGCGTCAAAGTCCACCACCGCCGCATAGGAAATTATGCCCTTTTTCTTAAATTCGTCCAATACTTCTCTCAAATCGCAGTTTTCGATAAAAGGGACCCTAAACAGCGAACCCATTGTTGAACGGATTGTCTTTGGATTATAAATCTCACAGCTCCCGCAAAGCAAAACCGCTGAAATCCCGACAGCGTCAGCAGTCCTTATAATCGTTCCGACATTTCCGGGGTCCTGCAAATTGTCAAGGACTATAAATTTCCCATTATTACATATTGTACTGGTTATATCTTTTTTGTCAAGTGTTTTGCAAACCGCAAAAATCCCCTGAGTGCTTCCGGTATCCGAAAGTTTTTGCGCCAAATCCGGGCTTATTTCAAAAATTCTGCCACCCGAGCTCTTTTCCAAAATTTTTAATTCATCCGGATTTTTTTCAAAAGCCCCGCTTGAAACGAGGACAAATTCAAAAGGAACGCCCTCTCCCGCGGCATCAAGGCAAAGCCTTGCGCCTTCAAGCACAAACATCCCATATTCTTTTCTGTATTTTTTTGAGGACAAAAGCTTCTGGCAAAGCTTTATATTCGGGTTTTCCCTGCTTGAAATAAAATTCATGGCATTCTCCGAAAACATAATATAATATGGTATAACAAAAACACGCCCATTCCGTAAAAAAGAAGGAGCGTGTCCGTAAAATCAGTTAAGAGCGGCCTTTGCCTTGTTTACAATTTCAGCAAAACCCTCAGCATCATTGATTGCTATTTCAGAAAGCATCTTGCGGTTGAGCGGAATGTTTGCCTTTTTAAGGCCGTTCATAAATGTGGAATAATTTATTCCGTTAAGCTTGCAAGCCGCGGAAATTCTTGTTATCCAAAGCTGTCTGAAATCGCGCTTTTTTTGCTTTCTTCCAATGTATGCGTAATTGCCGGATTTCATCACGGCCTGTTTAGCCATTTTAAAGTGCTTGCTTTTGCTTCCCCAATATCCCTTGGCAAGCTTTAAAACCTTTTTTCTTCTCTTGCGGGTCATCATTGCGCCCTTGATACGAGCCATTTTATTTTACCTCCGTATTGAGTTATTTTTTAATGTTATTTGTAAGGAATCATTGTCTTTATTGCGGCGATATTTGTGCTGTCCGCATATGCGCCCGCACGAAGCTGTCTCTTGCGCTTTGTATCTTTTTGGTTGAGTCTGTGTCTTTTGTTTGTGTGCTGGAATTTAACCTTGCCGTTTTTTGTGAGCTTAAAGCGTTTTTTCGCTCCCGAATGGGTCTTTAACTTTGGCATTTATATTTCCTCCCTGTTATTTTGATGATTTCGGCGAAATGAACATCACTAAACTGCGCCCTTCCATTTTGGCGGGCTTTTCAACCGTTCCTGCCTCCGCACAAGCAACTTTGAAACGTTCAAGCAATTCTTCCCCCAAATGAGGATGGGCAACTGCACGTTTGCGGAACCTCACCGATACCTTTAACTTGTCGCCTGAATTCAAAAATTTGATTGCCTGATTGACCTTTGTGTTAAAGTCATGCGTATCAATCGTTGATGACATTCTGATTTCCTTGATTTCAACAACCTTTTGATTTTTCTTCGCTTCCTTTTCACGTTTAGCCTGTTCAAAGCAATATTTGCCGTAATCCATAATGCGGCAAACCGGCGGGGTAGCCTGAGGGGCAATCTTGACAAGGTCAAGATTTTTTTCAATCGCAATCTTCAAAGCTTCTTTCGATGAAAGAATCCCAAGCTGCGTTCCGTCAACGTCAATTACTCGAATTTCCTTATCGCGGATTTCCTCATTAATTTCCAGTTCCTTGTTGCTAATGGCGAGCACCTCCAAGTCTTTAGCTTTTCAATTTAAAAAACAAATAAAAAAGCGTGAACAAATCCGTTCACGCCCATACTTTTACCTGCACAAATTTATAAAAATCTGTATGCTTTCAAGTATTGACCCGAGCCGCCCTAAGCGCTGAGGTGAGAACGGAACAGTTCTGCTTCATTTTCTAATACAGTATAGCGGATAATTTATCTTTTGTCAAGGGGGATTTTTTTTATTTTTCTAAAAATCTCCCTTTCCCCGACAGCAGCCTTTTTATCCTGCCGCCGATTGAAAGCTTTTTCTTTGGAGCTTCCGACGGAATTTCGGAGGCTCTTTCATATGCCTGTTCAAAAAAGAACTCTTGAGAATTAAGCACAGCAAGGTTATTATATTTGCGCGAATACGTTCCGTCCGGATTTTGCACCCTTGCTTTTACGTTGTCTTTAAGCATTATGTAGAACATATCAAGGATTCTTGCCCTTATCCCGGCATCAAGAATAGGCACGGCGACTTCCACGCGGCGCAGAGTGTTCCTTGTCATGAAATCTGCCGAGCTTATATAAACCTTGCATCTTTCAGGAGTTCCAAAAATATAAATCCTTGAATGTTCAAGAAATCTTCCCACAATGCTTGTAACAGAAATATTTTCAGTATATCCCTGCACTCCGGCAACAAGGCAGCATATCCCGCGGACCACCATTTCAATCTTGACTCCGGCCTGTGACGCCTCTATAAGCTTATCTATAAGCACCTTGTCGGTAAGGGAATTGAGTTTTAAACCTATATAGGCGCTCTCTCCCCTTTTGGCGGTTTCTATTTCGTAATCAATCATTTCTATTATCCGCTTTTGCAGGCAAAGCGGAGCCACAAGCAAATGACTTGCCGATTCAACGCAATTTCCTATCGAAAGGGCATTAAAGACCGTCCCTGCCTCTATTCCTATCTCCGGATTTGCAGTCATAAGCGAAAGGTCAGTATAAAGCGCCGCGGTCTTTTCATTGTAATTTCCCGTGCCTATCTGGGTGATGTACTCGACTTTTTTCCCGTTTTTTCTTGTTATCAAAAGCAGTTTTGAATGCACTTTAAGGTGCTCCAAGCCGTAAATCACCGTACATCCGGCATCTTCAAGCCTTTTTGACCAGCCTATGTTGTTTTCCTCGTCAAACCTTGCGCGAAGCTCCACAAGGGCAAGCACATCCTTGCCCGCCTCGGCAAGCTTTATAAGCGCTTCAACTATGCTGCTGTTTTTGGCAACACGGTAAAGCGTTATCTTCACCGAAACGACATGCGGGTCCTCCGCCGCCTCATTTAAAAGCCTTATAAAGGGTTTTATGCTTTCATAAGGGTAGCTGAGAAGTATATCCTTCCTTAAAATCTGCGGGATTAGCGCCTCATGTTCGCTTATATCGGGTGATTTTTGCGGAATCAGCTTGTTATAAAAAAGCTCCGCCCTTGATGAGCACCTTTCACCCAAAGCATAAACAAAAGACAAATCCAGCGGCGATTTCAAATAAAAAACCTGACTCATACCTATTTCAAGCTTTTCGCAAAGATAATCAAGCGCAGGCTCGCTTAAATGCCTTGAAAGCTCAAGCCTTACCGGAGAAAGCTTTTTGCGCTTTTTAAGCAGTTCGGCCATTGCATCCCTGAAATCCACATCATGGTCGTAAAGCGCTTCATCCGCGTTTATATCGGCATTTCTTGTCACGCGCATAAGGGATTTGTCTATTATCTTATAATTTTCAAAAACCTGAGGCATATAATGCAGTATCAAATCTTCGGCAAGCATAAAGCGCAGTTTTTCGCCCGGCAGGATAATAAGCCTTTCAAAAACTCCGCTTGCAGGTATAATCCCAAGCTTTACCGACGACTTGCTTTCAAGATATGCCACAGCGTAAATTTCCTTATTCTTAAAAAACGGGAACGGTATCCTCTTGTCAATAACCTGCGGAGAAATAAGCGGTTTTATCTCTGTATTGAAATAAATTTGAGCATATTCCTCCTCTTTTTTGGAAAGGGACTTGAAGTCCGTCTGCTCTATGCCGAAAACTTCAAGCTCGCTTATTATTTGAAAATAAGTGTTGTCCCTTATCGGCGAAAGCTCTTTTACACGCTGAAAAATGGCGTCAAGCTGCTCTTTGCAGGTCATGTTCGTCTTGTTTTCCCTGAAATCCTCATCCAAAAGCATTTGGTCATAAATCGAACCGACTCTTATCATGAAAAATTCATCAAGATTGCTTTGAAAAATCGAACAAAAGGATAGGCGCTCAAACAACGGAACGGATTTATCCTGTGCTTCCTCCAAAACCCTGTAATTGAATTTAAGCCAGGACAATTCGCGGTTGTCATAACAATTTTTAATCATAAAACAGCCACCCTCATATGCAATCTTTTGGGATTTTCATTGCAATTTTTCTTTTAAATGCCAATTTCTTTATTTTATTATAAAATACGCCATGAAACGTGTCAATACAGCCCAAAGTAAAATCAATGTAAAGTCCACGCTCAAAGGCTTTCAAGCTCTTCAAGCCAAAGCCTTGCGCAGGCGTCGCTCGGCATTCTGAAATCCCCTCTCGGAGAAAGGGCAACCGTTCCGACCTTCGGCCCGTCGGGCAGGCAGGAGCGCTTGAACTGCTGGGCAAAAAAACGTCTTACAAAAATACCCAGCCATTTTTTTATTTCCGTTTCATCATATTTATCGGCAAACGCAAGCTTTGCAATCCTTAAAATCTTTTTCGGCGGATATCCAAACCGCATAAAGTAATAAAGGAAAAAGTCGTGCAGCTCATATGGCCCTACGAGCTCCTCAGTTTTTTGGGATATTTTTCCGTTTTCATCCGGCGGCAGAAGCTCCGGACTTACCGGAGTGTCAAGTATGTCAAGCAGCACTTTTTTCAAGGTTTCCCCGCTTTTCCCCGCTTCATAAGAAACAAGATGCCTTACAAGAGTTTTAGGAATTGAAGCGTTTACCGCATACATGGACATATGGTCGCCGTTGTAAGTTGCCCAGCCAAGCGCAAGTTCGGACAAATCCCCCGTACCCACGACAAGTCCGCCGGTTTTGTTTGCAATATCCATAAGCACCTGAGTGCGCTCGCGCGCCTGTGAATTTTCAAAAGTCACGTCATGATTGTTAAAATCCTGCCCGATATCCTCAAAATGCTGATGAACCGCCTTGCTTATATTTATTTCCGCAAAATCAGTGCCATACGCTTTGGCAAGCTCCAAAGCGTTGTTTTTCGTGCGCGAAGTTGTTCCAAAGCAAGGCATGGTGACGCAAACAATTCCCTTTCTGTCACGTCCCAAAATATCAAATGCATGAACGCAGGCAATCAGGGCAAGCGTTGAATCAAGCCCTCCCGAAAGCCCTATTACAGCAGTTTTCGCGTTCGTATGCGATATGCGCTTTGCAAGACCGCGCGCCTGAATGGAAAGTATCTCCTCGCACCTGACTTCAAGGTCTTTTTTGCCTGTCGGAACAAACGGCGTCTGCGGGAATTTTCTCTGCAAATCCAAATCTTTTATCTTTAATTTAAAAGGTATTTTTTCAACCTCTTCGCAAAAGTTCGGGAACGTGGTCGTTCTTCTCCGCTCATGGCAAATCCTTGAAAAATCAATATCGGCAAAAACAAGTCCGGTTTGGAAGATTTCTGATTCTGCAAGCACGGCTCCGTTTTCGCAAATTAAATTATGCCCTGCAAAAACCATGTCGGTGCTTGATTCCCCCCAGCCCGCATCCGCATATACATATCCCGCTATAAGCTTTGCGGATTGCATTGAAACAAGGTTCCTTCTGAAATCCGCCTTGCCTATCACCTCATCGCTTGCGGAAAGATTGCAGATAAGCGTTGCCCCAAGGCATGCAAGGCGTGTTGACGGCGAATCAGGCACCCACAAATCCTCGCAAAGTTCAAAACCTATTTTAAGCTCAGGCATATTTTCGCAGCAAAAAATCACATCATGCCCAAAAAATATTTTCTCTCCGCCAATTTCAATTTCCCCTTTTGAAATTCCGGAAGAAAAATGACGCGCTTCATAAAATTCGGAGTAATTCGGGATGTTTTTCTTTGGCACAAGGCCTAAAATCCTGCCCCTGTAAATAATTGCCGCACAGTTGTAAAGCGCTCCGTCTTTTTTTATGGGAAGTCCCACCGCCAAAAGCGTTTCAAGCCTTTCAGACGCCTTTGCTATTTGCAGTAAGGCCTCCTTTGCCCCGTCAAGCAGAGTTTCATGCAAAAACAAATCCGAACAGGTATATGCCGTTATGCAAAGCTCCGGAAACACCGTTACCGAAGCGCCGTTTTCATCAGCTTCCTTTGCAAGCCTTATTATATTTTCAGCATTAAATTGGCAATCCGCCACACGTATTTCGGGAGTTGCCGCCGCAACTCTTAAAAATCCGTCCTTCATTTTTTTCATTCCTTATTTTTAATATAGCACATTTATTATATTCAATTATATTTCCGTTAATAATAAATGTCAATGAAAAACATCTTGGCACTCCGGAAAGCCAAGCGCTAAAAATTTTGATTTTTTTGCCCAAAAGCACTTGACAAATACTGCAAAAGATGATATTCTATTTTTAGCACTCAAATAGTTCGAGTGCTAACAGCTTATCAAACAAAGCCACAGCATTTTGCCGGCGTTCAAAAAAGGGAGGGGCGGTTTTGGACGAAAGAAAAATGAAAATTCTTGCGGCAGTTGTTGACGAATATATAATGACGGGGGAACCGGTAGGCTCAAAAGCTGTTTCGCAGCGTCCCGGCATAAATGTTTCGGCCGCTACCATAAGAAACGAAATGGCAATGCTTGAAGAGCTTGGGTTCCTTGAACAGCCGCATACTTCAGCGGGAAGAGTCCCCACTTTCAACGGCTACAAGCTTTATATAGAAAAGCTTATGCGCACAAACCCTCTTTCGGAGCAGGAACGCAGACAGCTTGACATGATGTTCGATTCGGCGGCTCCAACCGAAGAGGCCCTTGTGCAAAGCGCCGCACAGGCTCTTACCGAGCTTACAAAATGCGCGGCGGTGGTTTCAAACATCTCCCCGCAGTTTTCGGTTATTACAAAGGTTGAGGTAATTCCCACAGGCAAGAGGCTTTATGTTTTGCTCCTGATAACTTCCTCAGGCTCAATAAAAAATAAGGTCTGCCGGCTGGAATTTGACCTTACCAATGAACAGCTTGAATTTTTCTCAAATTACATGCAGCAAAATCTTCAAGGAGTTCAGCTTGAAAACCTCTCGGAAAAAATGATTGAAAACCTTATACTTGCCATGGGAACATACATGATGACATTAACCCCGCTTGTACAGGCAGTATATGATTTGTCAAAAGACTTGCTCGGAAAGGAAATTGTAATCAGCGGTGAAAAAAATCTGCTTTCCTGCAAGGAATTTGACAGAAATGAAATAGTCCACTTCATAGAGCACAAAAACGAAATAGCAAAATTCCTTGACGAAAGTTTCAGCGGAATCCACGTTATTTTCGGAGAGGAAAACCAATTTGCAATAGGCAATTCAAGCATGATTGTTTCAAAATATAAAAAAGGCGGCCGCACTGCCGGTTCGCTTGGCATAATAGGCCCAATGAGGCTTGATTATTCAAAAATCATACCTTACGTCGAATATTTCAGCCAGAAAATTACTGATTTGATATCCAATAATGAAGAGGATTTTTTGGATGAGGACAAAAAATAAAGGTTTGGAAAGGACAGTGCCCCAATGAATGAAAATGAAAACTTAAAAGAGCAAGGGTTTGATGAGCCTGAAAATACGGATGCAAGCAATGCCGCACAAAATGAGTGCCAAAATGAAGAACCCGAAGCATTGCCTGCACAAGAGAAAGATGAGAGGGACAAACAAATAGAAGAACTTCAAAACGAACTTAATGAAACAAAAGACAGGTATTTGAGAATCCTCGCCGAATACGACAATTACAGGAAACGCACAGCAAAGGAAAAGACTGAAGCTTATTCCGATGCGGCCGCAAAGGTGATTTCCGAATTTTTATCGGTCATAGACAATTTTGAAAGGGCCCTTGCGGTTCAAACCTCCGACGAAAGCTTTAAAAACGGGATGCAGATGATTTTCAACCAATACTGCGACATCCTGAAAAAGCTTGGCGTGGAAGAAATAGACGCTCTCAACAAGCCATTTGACCCGGCTCTGCACAATGCAATCAACCAGGTCGAAGACGAAAATTTTGAACCCAACACAGTATGTCAGGTTTTCCAAAAGGGCTACACTCTTAACGGAAAAGTAATAAGGCATGCCATGGTTGCGGTTGCAAATCCTTAACAAAAAAGTTTATCCGAAATAATTTGAAATAAAAACTAAAAACGATAGGAAGGGAATTTAATATGGCTAAAATAATAGGTATTGACTTAGGTACCACAAACTCCTGCGTTGCCGTTATGGAAGGCGGAAACGCAGTGGTTATCCCCAACTCGGAGGGAGCAAGAACCACTCCGTCCGTAGTGGCATTTTCAAAAACAGGCGAAAGGCTTGTAGGCCAGGTTGCCAAAAGGCAGGCTATTACAAATCCGGAAAGGACAATTTCATCAATTAAAAGGCACATGGGCTCAGACTACAAGGTGAACATTGATGAAAAAAGCTACACTCCGCAGGAAATTTCCGCAATGATTCTTCAAAAGCTCAAAGCAGATGCCGAAGCTTACCTCGGAGAAAAAGTAACCGAAGCGGTCATCACCGTTCCCGCATACTTTACCGACGCCCAAAGGCAGGCAACAAAGGATGCCGGACAAATTGCAGGACTTAATGTAAGAAGAATTATCAACGAACCGACCGCAGCGGCTCTTGCTTATGGAATCGACAAGGAAGAAGACCAAAAGATAATGGTTTACGACCTTGGAGGCGGTACTTTTGACGTATCCATAATCGAAATGGGCGACGGCGTAACCGAAGTTCTTGCAACCGCCGGAAACAACCGCCTCGGCGGAGATGATTTTGACGAAAGAATAATCAAGTGGATGCTCTCGGAATTCAAAAAATCCGACGGAATTGATTTAAGCACGGACAAAATGGCTATGCAGCGCCTTAAAGAAGCCGCTGAAAAAGCAAAAATCGAGCTTTCATCCGTTCCAAGCACAAACATAAACCTCCCCTTCATAACCGCTGACGCAACAGGTCCTAAGCACCTCGACCTCACCCTTACGCAGGCTAAATTCAATGAGCTTACAGCGGACCTTGTTGAAGCTACCATGGGTCCTGTAAAGCAGGCTCTCTCCGACAGCGGACTTAAGCCAAGCGACCTTAATAAGGTTCTTTTGGTGGGCGGTTCGACAAGAATTCCAGCCGTACAGGAAGCTGTAAGGAAATTTATGGGAAAAGAGCCTTTCAAAGGCATCAACCCTGATGAATGCGTTGCCCTCGGTGCGGCTTACCAGGGCGGCATCCTTGGCGGCGAAGTAAAAGAAGGACTTTTGCTCCTCGACGTTACTCCGCTTTCTCTTGGACTTGAAACTCTCGGCGGAGTATGCACAAAAATCATTGAAAGAAATACTACCATTCCTACAAAGAAATCGCAGATTTTCTCAACTGCCGCAGACAACCAGACCGCGGTTGACATAAACATCCTCCAAGGCGAGCGTGAATTTGCAAAGGACAACAAGCTCCTCGGAACATTCAGGCTTGACGGAATTCCGCCGGCTCCGAGAGGCGTTCCGCAGATTGAGGTTACTTTCGATATTGACGCAAACGGAATAGTTCACGTTTCCGCAAAGGATTTGGGCACCGGAAAAGAACAGCACATTTCTATCACTGCTACAACCAACATGTCCAAGGAGGATATCGAAAAGGCTGTTAAGGACGCCGAAAGATACGCCGAAGAGGACAGAAAGAGAAAAGAAGAAGTTGACGCAAAGAACAATGCGGACAATCTCATATTCCAGTGCGAAAAGGCTCTTTCGGACTTTGGCGACAAGGTTTCCGCCGATGAAAAGAGAAATGTGGAAGACAAGATAAATGCGCTTAAAGAAGCTGCAAAAGGCTCAAATGTATCCGAAATAAAGGCTAAAACAGAAGAGCTGCAAAAGGCATTCTATGAAATTTCTTCAAAGGCATACCAGGCAGCCGCTTCAAATGCCGGAGCGCAGCAAGCTTCCGCCGGCGACACCGTAAAGCCGGATGACGTTGTGGACGCCGATTTTAAAGATGTAAATTAACTTTCAGGCAGTCAGAATGCGGAATTTAAAATTCCGCATTCTGAATCTGTATTTTCTCCATTTAAATAAAGGAGTGAACCCCTTTGGCAGAAAAAAGAGATTATTATGAGGTTCTCGGCGTTTCAAGAAGCGCTTCGGATGACGAAATAAAAAAAGCTTTCAGAAAGCTTGCAAGGCAATATCACCCGGATTTCCATCCGAACGACAAAGAGGCGGAAGCAAAATTCAAGGAAATAAACGAAGCTTACGAGGTTCTTTCCGACCCTGAAAAGAAATCGCGCTACGACCAGTTCGGCCATGCCGGCGTTGACCCGACTTACGGCGCAGGGTCTTACTCCGGCGGGGATTTTTCCGGATTTGGCGGTTTCGGCGGATTTGGCGCCGATGTTGGCGATATATTTGAAAGCATTTTCGGAGGAGCTTTCGGCGGAACAAGATATTCCAATCCCAATGCCCCAAGGCGCGGACAGGATATCGGCAAAAACATTACCATAAGCTTTATGGATGCCTGCAAGGGCTGCAAAGCGGAGGTTAGAATCGAACGCATGGAAACATGCTCCGATTGCGGCGGAACCGGTGCTGCGGCAGGCTCTTCACCGCAAACCTGTCCGGACTGCGGAGGAACAGGTCAGGTTAAAGTTACTCAAAGAACTCCTTTCGGCATGATTTCCACAACAAGAACCTGTTCAAGATGCGGTGGAAAGGGAAAAGTCATTTCAAACCCATGTCCAAAATGCTCCGGAACAGGCCGCATGAGAGTTTCCAAAACGCTTAACGTGGAGGTCCCGGCAGGAATAAACGACGGCCAGACCTTGCAGCTGAGAAATCAGGGCGACGCCGGAATAAACGGAGGTCCCGCTGGAGATTTGAACATAACTGTTTCAGTTCGTCCGGACCCGATTTTCGAGCGCAAAGGTTATGATATATATTGTGAGATTCCTATTACTTACATGCAGGCAACCCTCGGCGATGAAATTGTTGTACCAACAATAGACGGAAAGGTAAAATATGAAATTCCGGAAGGCACGCAAAACGGAACGACTTTCCGGCTCAAGGGCAAGGGCGTTAAAAAGCTCAACCGAAGCGACAGAGGCGACCAATATGTAAAGGTATATGTAGAGGTGCCATCAAACCTTACCAAGAAGCAAAAGGAAGCTTTAAAGGAATTTGAAGCATCCCTGAATGAAAAAAATTATCAAAAGCGTCAATCTTTCTTTGATAAAATAAAAGAGGCCTTTCAGGATAAATAATCAAGGCAGCCTTTCGGGGCTGCCTTTTATTTTATTCCGTTTTTGTAAATTTTAGCCAAATATTTTGCCATCTCTTTGAACAAAATTTATTTACCGTTTTGTAATAATTGCTGTTGCATTTTTTTTCGGAGTGTTGTATAATATCCTTACAGTGGTGTAAAGTGGTTTAAAGTGGTGAAAAAAGTTCAAGGATGAATCAAAAGCTTTGAAAGGTGGTGAAATTCATTGGTCGGCAGCTCGCTCATGGGTTTTTACAACCATAATATAGACGTAAAAGGCCGTATGAATTTCCCTACAAAGCTGCGTGAACTTCTTGGCGACAGTTTTATCATCACAAAAGGCCTTGATGAATGCCTTTTTGTATATTCACGCGAAGAATGGGCAATCCTTGAAGAAAAGATAAAAGCAATCCCCCTTTCAAAAGGACGGGTTTTGCAAAGGTTTTTCTTTTCCGGCGCCTGTGAAGTTGAAACGGACAGGCAGGGCCGTATACTTATCCCCCAGCATTTGAGGGAATATGCCGGACTTCAAAGGGACGTTGTGGTAATCGGCGCTTCAAACCGCGCCGAAATATGGGATAAGGCAAAATGGGATTCCATAAACGAAAATATTACTCCGGATATGCTTGAAGAAGCAATGGACGATTTGGGATTTTAAACAGGAAGGATTTATATGGAATTTGTTCACAAGCCTGTTTTATTGAAAGAATGCCTTGAAGGGCTTAATATAAAGCCCGACGGGATATATGTAGATGCTACGGCAGGCGGCGCGGGACACTCTGTCGAAATAGCAAAGCGGCTTGACAGCGGGAAGCTTATTGCTCTTGACAGGGACCCGGATGCAGTAAGGGCCGCAAGCGAAAGGCTTTCTCCATACAACGCCGTCGTGGTGAGGAGCAATTATTCCGAAATGGATGAAGTCCTCAAAGAACTTGGCATAACGGCTGTGGACGGTATACTTATGGACCTTGGAGTTTCATCGCATCAGCTTGATACAAAAGAGCGCGGATTTTCATACCATTCCGATGCGCCGCTTGATATGAGGATGTCGCAAGAAGGACTATCCGCCGCGGATGTGGTGAATAATTACTCTTATGAAGAGCTTTCAAGGGTTATTTTTGAATTCGGCGAAGAAAAATTCGCAAGAAAAATAGCCTCCGAAATAATAAAGGCAAGGGAAAAAAAGCCGATAGAAACGACTTTTGAACTTGCCCAAATAGTTAAAAACTGTCTTCCTGCCGCATCAAAGAGGGAAAAACATCCCTGCAAAAGAACCTTTCAAGCAATAAGAATGGAAGTCAACGGGGAGCTTGAGCATTTATCCAAAGGGCTGGATGCCGCGTTTTCGTCGCTCAAAGTCGGCGGAAGGCTTGCTGTGATTACTTTCCATTCGCTTGAAGACAGGCTTGTAAAGCAAAGATTTGCATCGTTCTGCAAAGGCTGCATCTGCCCGCCAGATTTTCCGCGCTGCGTATGCGGCAGATTACCTCAGGGCGAGCTTGTGAACAAAAAGGCAATAGAAGCCTCAAAGGAAGAACTTGAAGAAAACAACAGGAGCAGAAGCGCAAAGCTGAGGATTATTGAAAGGATAAGGTGTTCTGAAAATGGCTAAACAAACAAATTTGGCATATGATTTGTCCAGATATGAATACCGCCCGCGTGAAGAAAAACCGGTCATAAAGGCTAAAAAAATTGTGCGCACAAATGCCTCCGCACCCAAAACCATCGCCATTATAATAAGTGCCGGACTGCTCATGTGCGGAGTGGTATACAGCAAGTTTGAAGCGGCAATGGTGCAGAGTCAAATAACCTCGGCAACCAAGGAAGTTGAACTTTTAAACAGCGAAAACGTAAGGCTCAATTCCGAAATAGAAAGCAAGACTTCGCTCCAAAAAATAGAAGATTATGCCGAAAATGTGCTCGGACTTAAAAAGCTCGAAAAATCGCAGGTGGAGTACGTCCAGCTGCAAACCGACGACGTGGTGGAAATTCCAAACGAAAACTCAAATATATTTATAAAAATCAAAAACTATTTTTATGATATTTTGGAATATCTTCGCGGGTAAAAAAATATGATTAACCAAAGGGGTGATTTGCGGATTGCCCCTGTCTGTTTATCCAAGAAAAAATGCAAGAGGTGAAAAAAATTGTCGACTTTCCAGCCAACGCCAAAAATGAAAAGACGCCTTAACATATGGATAATGTCCGGAGTCCTTGTTTTCGTTGGGGCAATCATATTCAATATGTTCAATGTTTCTGTGGCGGAAAGTGATATGTACCAAAAGCTTGCAAATCAAAACCAATTCGGAAGCATTGCCATTCATGCCAACCGCGGAAGCATTTTCGATGCCAACGGCCAGATACTTGCACAATCCGCAACCGTATTCAACATAATCTTGGACCCAACAACTTTCAGAGATAAGGATTCGGAAAAATTTGACCTTATTTACTCAAAGCTGCAGGAGCTTTTTAATACAAAAAAAGAAGACTTTGAAGAAATGACCAAAAAAACCGGCAGCGGAGCACGATATCAGGTAATAGCAAAAAAAGTTGAAAAACCAACTGCCGATTTATTGACAACCTTTTGCAATGAAAATAAAATATCCTGCATTTCAATTTTGCAGGATACAAAACGCTATTACCCGCAAGGCGACCTTGCAGCAAGCGTAATAGGATTTCTTGACGGCGACGGCAACGGCCAATACGGGCTTGAAGCATATTACGATGATTATCTTGCCGGAGTTGACGGAAGAATTGTCTCAGCAAGGGATGCCCAAGGCAATGAAATGCCGTACCGCTATGAAAAAACTTTTGATGCAAAAGATGGAAATTCCCTTGTGCTGACAATAGACGCAACCTTGCAGCATTACCTTGAAAAAGGACTTAAAGAAGCTGTAAGCCTGCACAATCCGCAAAACCGCTCATGCGGGATAATAATGAACGCAAAAACCGGAGCAATCCTTGCAATGGCTACGGTGCCGGGATTTGACCTCAATTCCCCCGCCGAAATATATGATGAAAGAATAAAAGAACAGCTTGCACAGCTTTCCGGCGACGAATACCGCAACGCATACATTACCGCAAGGGAAAAACAATGGAAAAACAAAGCCATCACCGAACTTTATTACCCCGGCTCGGTATTTAAGGTCGTAACCGGCTCCTCGGCACTTGAAGAAAAAGTAATTGACTTAAACAGCACTTTTGTGTGCCAGACTATGGACGTTTACGGAGCAAAATTCCACTGCTGGTCTAAAAAAGGACACGGAGTGCAAAATTTTGTTCAGGCAATGACAAATTCCTGCAACCCGGCATTTATACAAATAGGCCAAAAGCTTGGAGCCTCGCTTTTCAGCAAATATTACGCCGCATTCGGCTTTACGGAAGCAACCGGAATAGACCTTCCCGGAGAGGCAAAAACATCGCTTTATTACGATGAAAAAAATCTCGGGCCAGTTCAGCTTGCATCAAGCTCATTCGGACAGACAAACAAAGTCACTCCAATTCAAATGATTACCGCTTATGCCGCTGTAATAAACGGCGGAAAGCTTTTAACGCCTTATGTTGTAAGCAAAATTGTCGACAACAACGGCAATGTGGTAAAAAGTTTTGAGCCAAAGGTAAAAAGACAGGTAATAAGTGAAGAAACTTCAAAAATAATGCGCCAGACGCTTGAAAGCGTCGTAAACAACAACGGCGGAAGCAATTCGTACATACAGGGTTATCGTATAGGCGGAAAATCGGGAACATCTGAAAAACAGGATGAAGATTTGGCACGAAACCGCGACGACCTTTATGTTTCATCCTATGTGGGGTTTGCCCCCGCGGATGACCCTGAAATAATCATGCTCGTAATGGTAGACGAACCTTCCATGGGCGAATACTACGGAAGCATAGTTGCAGTTCCGGTAGTGACAAGCGTGTTTAAGGAGGCCCTCCCCTACCTTGGCTATTATCCGCAATATACCGAAGAAGAGCTTGCCAAAATGGATATAACCGTACGTTCGCTTGACGGGCAGGATATTGAACAGGCAAAGACTTTGCTCCAAGACGACGGGCTTAAATATGAGGTAATCGGAAATGGAACAACCGTCTGCGGACAGGTGCCGGAAGCCGGAAATTCCATTCCGCGCGGAGGCAAGGTAATACTTTATACGGAAGAAAATTACACCGAAGAAACGGCAAAGGTTCCAAACCTCATAGGCATGAACGCATCACAGGCAAACTCAGCCGTTGCTAATCTGGGGCTTAACATAAAAATCAGCGGAAACGCTGAAAGAAACGGGGCCGTGGTTATTTCTCAAAACTGGCCGGAAGGCTCAGAAGTATCTAAGGGTACGGTAATTGAAGTCACTTTTGCCGCCCATGACCAATATTAAGAATATTCTTTAAGGAGGCAAGCCGTTTGAAACTTTACGATTTGCTTGAAAACAAAATACAAACCAAAGTGCCGGACTGCGATGTGCTCGGCATAACGGACGATTCAAGGAAAGTGCAGAAAGGCTGGCTTTTCGTCTGCGCAAAAGGCGAAAAATTCGACGGGCATGAATTTGCCGGCAAAGCTCTTGAAAACGGAGCCGCAGCAATTGTCACCGACCATGACCTTGGACTCGAAAAGCAAATTATCGTTGAAAATACACGCAAGTTTTATGGGGAGCTTTGCGCATCATGGTTCAACCACCCTGAACGCAGATTAAAGCTTATCGGCGTAACCGGCACAAACGGCAAAACCACCACAACAAAGCTGATTAAGGAAATCCTCACCAAATGCGGGCACAAAACAGGTCTTATCGGAACAATACAAAATGAAATCGGCGATGAAATTATTAAAACCGAAAACACCACCCCCATGGCATTTGAATTCATGGAACTGCTTGACAGGATGGTAAAAAGCGGATGCGATTGCGCCGTAATGGAGGTTTCATCTTTTGCCCTCGTCCAGCACAGGATAGGCCCCGCACATTTTAGGATTGCCGTATTTACAAACCTCACCCAAGACCATTTGGATTACCACGGAACCATGGAGGAATATTACAAGGCAAAGCGGATGCTTTTCAACATTTGCGATTTGGCGCTCATCAATACCGATGATGAATACGGCAAAAGGCTTTTTGAAGAAATTTTCTGCGACAAATATTCTTTAAGCACCCAAGGCAAGGCGGATTTTTACGCTGAAAACATTGCTTTAAGTCCAAGCGGCACAAATTATGATTTTTGCCTTTACGGCGAAAGCATTCCGGTATTTGTGCCGATTCCGGGGAATTTCAACGTATTCAATTCTCTTGCCGCAATGTCCGCCTGCATAAAGCTGGGAATTCCCAAAGAGAAAGTAATTTCCGCCATGGCTTCATGCCGCGGCGTAAAGGGCAGATGCGAAGTCATCCCCACCGGAAAGGATTTTAGCGTAATATGCGATTATGCCCATACTCCGGATGCCATTGAAAACATACTTTCAAGCGTAAAGGGATACACAAAGGGCAGGCTTATATGCCTTTTCGGATGCGGAGGAAACCGCGACAGGACAAAACGTCCAAAAATGGCAAAAGCGGCGGCAAAATATGCTGATATGCTTGTAATCACTTCCGATAATCCAAGGGATGAAAAACCCGGCGATATCATAAACGACATACTTGAAGGGTTAAATGACGCAAATGTTCCCTATGAGGTAGTTGAGGACAGAAAAGAGGCAATATTCTTTGCCCTTAAAACTGCAAAAAAAGACGACGTCATAGTGCTTGCCGGAAAAGGCCATGAGGATTATCAAGTCCTTGCCGGAAATGAGCACATACATTTTGACGAGAGGGAAATTGTAGCGCAGGGGCTTAAACTTCTTTAATTTGGATGGTTTTTTATGGAATGTATGACTATTGAGGAAATTATAAAGGCAGTCAGCGGAAAAATGACCGATGGCAAGGCGATTTTTGAAAAGGAAATCTGTGCTGTTTGCACCGATACGAGAAAAATCGAACCAGGCTGCATTTTTATAGCAATTAAAGGCGAAAAGTTTGACGGGCATGATTTTGTCAAAGACGCCATTGAAAAAGGAGCCGTTGCCGCTATAACCGAAGCGCAAATCGGGAAATTCCCCTGCATTTCAGTTTCAAGCACAAGAAAGGCGCTGCTTGACCTTGCAAGGGCTTACAGGCTTAAATTCAAGCTCCACCTTGTAGGAGTGACGGGGAGCGTCGGCAAAACTACCACAAAAGAAATGGTTTATTTGGCGCTCTCCTCAAAATACAAAACTCTTAAAACAGAAGGAAATTTAAACAACGAAATAGGACTTCCACAAAATCTTTTCAAGCTGGATTCATCATATGGAGCGGCTGTGCTTGAAATGGGCATGTCGCATTTTGGAGAAATCCACCGCCTTTCCTCCGCCGCGCAGCCAACCGCCGGAATAATCACAAACATAGGCTTTTCGCACATTGAAAACCTTGGTTCAAGGGAAGGCATTTTAAAGGCAAAGCTTGAAATCCTTGACGGAATGAATCCTTCCGCACCGCTTATAATCAATGCCGACGACGACATGCTCTCCGCCCTGACGCTTGACAGGGAAACCATAACCTTTGGCATTGAAAACAAGCATTCCGAAGTCAGAGCGGAAAATATAAATTTCAGCGAAACTTCTTCATTTGATATAATCTACAAAGGCAGGGCCTATCCCGCTGTTTTAAACTGCATCGGAAAACACAACATCCTCAATGCTCTTGCGGCGTTTGCCGCGGGAGTGGTCTGCGGAGCGGAGCCGGAAGAAATCATCAAAAAGCTTTCGGAATACTCGCCTATCGGCATGAGGCAAAAAATTGAAAAAAGAGGACAGCAAACACTTATAATAGACTGCTACAATGCCTCTCCGGATTCTATGAAGGCTTCCCTTTCAGTGCTTTCAAAGCTGACTCCGGAAAACGGCGGCAGGCGGGTTGCCGTGCTTGCGGATATGCTTGAGCTTGGGGATATGGCTCCAATGCTTCACGCAAAAGTCGGAGAAATGGCAGTCGAGGCCGGAGTCGAAAAGCTTATCTGCTATGGCGAAAATGCAAAATACATTGCCGCAAGAGCTGATGAGCTTGGGCTTCATTCAGGAAGCACAACCGACAAAGGGATGCTGATTGAGTATCTTAAAGCCTCATTAAAGCCGGGGGACATTGTACTCTTTAAAGGCAGCAGAGGCATGAAGCTTGAAGAAGTGATAAACGAACTTTACGGACAGGAGAGTTTTTAAAATGCCTTTCTGGATAAATATTATCGTTGCCCTTATCTCATTTCTTATTTCTGCGATTGCGGGATTTTTTCTGATACCCTATTTAAAAAAGCTCCATTTTGGGCAAACTATACTTGAAATAGGCCCCGCATGGCACAAGTCCAAAGAGGGCACCCCCATAATGGGCGGATTCATGTTCATTTTGGGAACTTTAATCGGAACGCTTATAGGATTTTGCCTTTTAAAGTCCTTTTCAAAAACCATTGAGCTTCCTGATTTTTCAAAATCGCAAAAATTGCTCTATGGAGTGCTTTTTGCCCTCTCCTGCTCCTTAATAGGCTTTATAGACGACTATATAAAGGCAATTAAAAAGCGCAATTTGGGACTTCGTTCAAAGCAAAAGCTTATATTGCAATTCTTTTTCGGTTCGCTTTACCTGTTGGCGCTTTATTATTCGGGGGATACAAGCACCACCATTTACTTCCCGTTTTTTGGCAATGTTGACTTCGGATTGTTTTATTATCCGCTGATGCTCCTGTTTATGACTTTCCTTGTCAATGCGGTAAACCTTACCGACGGCGTTGACGGCCTTTGCGGCTCGGTTACGGCAATTGCGGCGCTTTCAATGCTGATGGTCTGCGTTTCTCTCGGCGAATATGAACAATCGGTATTTTCAATGGCGCTTGCCGGCGGATGTGTGGGATTTTTGGTCTGGAATTTGCATCCGGCAAAGGTTTTTATGGGAGATACCGGTTCGATGTTCCTCGGAGGGGCATTTGTTTCCATAGGAATGGCATCAAGGCAGCATCTTGTTCTCGTATTGGTTGGAATAATTTTTGTTATAGAGGCCCTTTCAGTTGTTTTGCAGGTAATCAGCTTTAAAACAACCGGAAAAAGGATTTTTAAAATGTCACCCATCCATCATCATTTTGAGATGTGCAAATGGAGCGAATATAAAATCGTAATAGTATTTTCGGCAATAACTCTTGTTGCCGGAATAATAGCGGTTGCGGCCGTTTCAAGCGGCGGAGTCATTTCCGTCGGATAGTCTGACCGGAGGTGGAGCAATGCCAAAAAGACAAACTGCAAACGCATCTGCCGGAGCTGCAAGCTCCGGTGCGGGAGCAAAAAAACAAAAACGCAAAGAGCCGGAAGTATATCAGCCCTCAAAAGGATACAAGGAAAAAATCCTTGCCGGGCCAATGGATTTGCCTTTTTTCATTATTGTAATGATACTTCTTGTAATGGGCATTGTAATGATGTTCTCGGCAAGCTATGCAATAGCCATACATGAGGGCAACGACGGGCTTTATTATGTAAAGAGGCAAATGGTTTTTGCCTGCATCGGCCTTGCGGGAATGCTGATTGTTTCTAAAATTGACTACCACCTTTTAAGAAAAACGTGGATTGCTTATGGTTTTTTCCTCGGAGCGCTGATGCTGCTCGTTCTTGTGCTTATAATGCCGGGCGGAGGAAAATTTAAAAGATGGATTTACATTGGCTCATTCCACTTCCAGCCGTCTGAGATAATGAAGCTTGCCATAATTGTGCTTTTTGCATACATGATTTCCGTAAACTATCCGCGGATGAAAACATTTAAGTACGGGATTTTGCCGTTTGCAGGCGTATTGGCAGTCGTTGCCGGACTTATGATAGCAGAACCGCATATTTCCGGTACCGTAATCATCTGCGCAATAGGACTTATAATGATTTTTGTCGGCGGAGCAAGTCTTAGACATTTTGGCTTAATAAGCATTGTTAGTGTCGGAGGGCTTGCAGGACTTGTCTTTTATCTCGTTACAAGCGGAAAGCTTAGCCACGTAATGTCAAGGATACAGTCTTGGCGGGACCCTTTTTCCGATACGACGGGCAACACATGGCAAACCCAGCAATCGCTTATAGCCATAGGCTCCGGCGGACTTTTTGGACTTGGGCTCGGAAATTCAAGGCAAAAATATCTCTATCTTCCCGAATCGGAAAACGACTTTGTCTTTGCAATAGTCTGTGAAGAGCTTGGATTTATAGGGGCAATGCTTGTAATTTTGCTTTTCATGGCATTTATATTCAGAGGCTTTTATATTGCCTCAAAGGCTCCGGATAAATTCGGAATGATGCTTGCGGTGGGGCTTACCGTTCAGATAGGACTTCAAGCCCTTTTAAACATTGCCGTTGTGACAAACACAATCCCTAATACGGGAATTTCACTTCCGTTTTTCAGCTACGGCGGAACGGCGCTCACCATGCAGCTTGTGGAAATGGGAATAATTCTAAACATCTCACGACAATCTTTGCTTGAAACATAGGGAGGAAAATATGCTTAAAGTGCTCCTTGCCGGCGGAGGAACCGCCGGGCATTTAAATCCCGCGCTTGCAATAGCGGAAATAATCAAGGCACGCCATCCTGACGCGGAATTTCTATTTGCGGGAACTCCAAACGGACTTGAAGCAAAGCTTATTGCCAAAACCGAATATAAATTTGCCCCGATAAAGGTTGCAGGTTTTCAAAGAACGCTTACGCTTGAAAATATAGGCAGAAATTTCAAAGCGGCAGCCTATCTGCTTTCCGCAGGCAGGCGCGCAAAGCAAATCATAAGGGATTTTTCTCCGGACATAGCCATAGGCACAGGCGGATATGTAAGCGGCCCGATAATGCTTAAAGCGGCACAGATGGGGATTCCCACCATTATTTTGGAGCCGGACGCTTTTCCGGGAATGACTACAAAGCTCCTTTCAAAGCATGTGGACATGGTTATGCTCACCAGCGAATACGCCGCAAAATTTCTTGACAAAAGCGTAAAATACACCGTAACCGGACTTCCCGTAAGGAAAGGCATTATGGAAAAGTCAAAAAAAGAAGCAAGGCGCGAGCTTGGCTTTGACGACAGCATGTGCATACTTTCCTTTGGCGGAAGTCTTGGCGCAGGAATGATAAATGAAACCGCCGTGGATTTGATTGCTTGGCACAGCGGCAAAAAAAACATAAACCACATCCATGGATACGGTGGAATGGGGCGGGATACTTTCCTGCCGGCCCTCAAAGCAAAAGGGATTGACCCGTCAAAAAATCCGCGGCTCAGGATAAGCGAATACATTGACAACATGGATACCTGCATGGCGGCGGCGGACCTTGTTATATGCCGGAGCGGCGCAAACACGCTTTCAGAGCTGCAAACAATGGGGCGCGGCTCAATACTTATCCCCTCTCCTATCGTTGCCGGAAACCATCAATACCACAACGCAATGGTGCTTGCAAATGCCGGCGCAGCAATCGTAATTGAGCAGAAGGATTTGACATCGGAGCTTTTAATCCAAAAAGTAAATGAGCTTTACGAAAACAGGGAAAAGCTTCAAAAGCTTTCCGAAAACGCGGCAAAGCTTGCAATAAGAGATACTCCCGAAAGAATTTATGCCATAATAGAAAAGTTTATAAAAAAGGAAACAAAATGATATGAAAACGGTCTTGAATTTCATTTTTCTGCTGGCCTGTCCGGCGGCCCTTTCCGTTTTTATAATTGCCGCTGCAAAGCCCAGCAAAATTTCCGTACTTTGTGCCGGAATAAGCATTTTGGTGCTTTTTATCTCATTTATTGCTTTAAAAATGGCGCAAAAAATTAAAAGCAAGTAAAGTCGGTCAATCACCATTCTCCAAATCACGCATAAAATAAATCAAAATGCGTTTTTTGGGGGTGCAGTTATGCAATCGTTGGTCATAGAGGGCGGAAGGCGTCTTTGCGGCGAAATTCAGATACAGGGAGCAAAAAACAGTGCCCTTCCCCTCTTGGCTGCGGCTATTTTGGGACAGGGCGAAACGACATTTACAAACTGTCCTCTCCTTACAGACATTTACGCCGCATGCAGAATTCTTTCGTACTTAGGCTGCAAATGCAAAATCGACGGGAATACCGTTTCCGCCGATACGTCAAATCTTGTCAATTTTGAGGTTCCAGACGACCTTATGCGCGAAATGCGTTCGTCCATAATTTTCCTTGGGGCAATTCTCGGCAGGCTTGGAGAATGCAGGCTCTCTTTTCCGGGAGGATGCGAGCTTGGCCCTCGTCCCATTGACATACATCTTTCGGCACTGAGAAAAATGGGTGTTACAATAAAAGAAGAGTACGGCATGCTTGACTGCCGTGTTGAAAAAGAACTTTCCGGCGCAAAAATAAATCTGCCGTTCCCTTCCGTAGGCGCAACCGAAAACATCATGCTTGCCGCCGTGCTTGCAAAAGGCCAGACAGAAATAAAAAATGCCGCAAGAGAACCGGAAATCACAGACCTTGCAAAATATTTAAACCTCTGCGGCGCAAAAATTTATGGAGCCGGAGAGAGCACAATTACCATAGAAGGCGTGGATTTCCTGCACGGATGCCAATACGAAGTCATGCCGGACAGAATTGCCGCCATAACCTATCTTTGTGCAGGGGCAATCACAGGCGGGGAAATAAATCTTGCAAAAGTTTGTCCGGAGCATATTGATGCCGTTATCCCCGTTTTGGAGGAAATGGGCTGCCATTTATATTCATATGCGGATAATATCTATATAAATGCCCCTAAAAGGCTAAAACCCGTAAAAATAATAAGAACAATGCCCTACCCCGCATTCCCGACTGATGCTCAGGCAATAGTTTCGGCAGTTCTTTGCAAAGCAAAGGGAACAAGCATTATAGTTGAAAATATCTTTGAAAACCGCTATAAACATGTCGGCGAGCTTTTAAAGATGGGTGCCGATATAAAAACCGAAGGCAAGGTAGCCATAATACAAGGCGTTAATAAGCTTTACGGCACGACGGTATGCGCCACCGATTTAAGAGGCGGAGCTGCTCTTGTAATAGCAGGCCTTGCCGCCGAAGGCAAAACTGAAGTCACAAATATAAAGCACATAGACAGAGGATACGAAAGCATTGAAAAGGTCCTCTCCTTCACCGGTGCAAAAATAGAACGAAAATAAAACGGGCAGAAACCTTGGCTTTCTGCCCGGGAAAACCATTTACGGAAAGGAGAATAAAATGCGTGACGTTGTGAGGACTCCGCCACAAACGCCTCCCTCATATGCAAACAAAAAGCGCAGGCGGCGAAAAAGAAATCTATCGCTTTACTATCTCATGATATTTATATTTGTCGGCATATGCGCCACGATTTTATCCCTTACCGTATTTTTTAAAATCAGCGCCATAAATGTGACCGGCGAAACAAAATACGATAAAAACAGCATAATAAGCGCAAGCGGCATAAAAATCGGCGACAATATTTTCAGGACCGACTACAAAAAAGCTGAAGAAAATATTGAAAAGAAGCTTATTTACATAGACAGCGCAAAAATCACAAAAACCCTTTCCTGTCAAGTGACAATCAGTGTCGAGCCAAGCGTTCCCTACGCAAACATAGCCTATGAAAAAGGATACCTTTTGACAAGCAAAACGGGAAAAATCCTTGAAACGCTTTCAGAGCCAAAAGAAAATCTGCCTGTAATCAAAGGCTATGAGCCTGACACTTTGGAGCCGGGCGAAAAGCTCAAATCCAAAAACAGCGAAAACGAAGGACTTTTTGAAAAAATATTAAATGAAATAAACAACGTCGGAATGAAAAATGTAACTACGATAGACATATCCGACAAGTACAACATCAAAATGTCTTATGAGGACAGGATAAGCATTGAGCTTGGAAGCATAAATGAACTTGAATATAAAATAAATTACGCAAACCAGCTGATAAGCTCAAAAATAAGCAAAACAAAAGAAGGGACGCTGTTTATGTTAAGCAACGGACAAGCTTCTTTTATAAGCAAAAAAGATTGGGAAAAATATATTCAAAATTATGAAACCGCAACCGTTTCGGAAAGCAACACTCAAAAATCCGAAGAAACCACTAAGAAAAGCACCGAAACAGCGGCAAATTAAATTTGAAATATTATCCTTTGTTTAAAAGAATCTTGGTTTTTTATAAATTATCTTGATATTATTTCAAAAGTGTGCTAATATAATAATAAGTATTTTAATGGGTTGGTATGCCCATTGGATGTAGATATTTTAGGAGGAAATATATATGGCGGGTTTTGCTTTAGACAATGAAGTGCTTGATCCACTGGTTAATATAAAAGTAGTAGGCGTAGGCGGAGGCGGAGGCAACGCCCTTAACTGCATGGTTTCCGCCGGAATTAAAAATATTGAGTACATATCAGTCAATACGGATGCCGCAGCTCTGAGAAATTCTAAAGCAACAGTCAAAATCCAGATTGGAGCAAAGCTCACCAAAGGAAGAGGAGCCGGCAACAAGCCCGAAATCGGTGAACGCTCGGCACAGGAAAACCGCGATGAAATTGCCGCCGCATTAAAAGGCGCAAACATGGTTTTCATTACCGCAGGAATGGGCGGAGGTACCGGAACGGGAGCAGCACCGGTCGTTGCGGAAATTGCAAAGGAAATGGATATACTTACAGTTGCGGTTGTGACAAAGCCCTTTAAATTTGAAAGGGAACAAAAAATGGCTCAGGCCGAAAAAGGCATCGAGGAACTTAAAAAACACGTCGATTCTCTTATAGTAATCCCAAACGAAAGACTTCTGGTAGGCAAGGACAAGCCCCTTACCATGCGCGAATCCTTTGCGCTTGCGGATGACATACTTAAAACCGGCGTAAAAAGCATTTCCGACCTTATAATTGAAGATGGCTTTATCAATCTTGACTTTGCTGACGTTTCTTCAATTATGAAAAATGCCGGATATGCGCATATGGCAATCGGCCACGGCTCTGGAAAAGACAAGGCGACAGAGGCCGCAAACGCTGTTATTTCAAGCCCGCTGCTTGAAACTTCGATTTCCGGTGCTACACGTCTTCTTATCAACATAGTAATGTCCGAGGACGTGCTTTCTTCTGATGTTGACACTGCGACAAAGCTTATTTCCGAAGCTGCCGCGGATGGTGTTGAAATCATATTCGGCACATCTTTCAAAGAAGAGCTGCAGGATGAAATGCAGATAACCGTTATCGCCGCCGGATTTGAAGACCCTAAAAAGGATGTCATCAAAGTCGACAACCCCTTGCTTGAAGCGCAAGCAAAAAATACATTTGATATTGATACCTTTGATGATATTTTCAAAATCCTTGATAACAAAAAGTAATAAAAAATAATAAAAATCCGCCGAGTATACAGTTCGGCGGATTTTTATTATACTTGAATTATGTCATTGCGGATAGTATAATGAAAATACGGGGGTGGAATTTTGAAAACTAAAAAAAATTACCTGTTTGTCGCTTTGGGATTTATGATTGCATCGGTTTTGCTTTCAATGCTGACATATTATTGGGTGGGAACAATCGAATGGGACCGGATATGCAGTTCAATGAACTCAAAGCTTGAACAAATAGAGGAAAAAATAAAGAAAAATCAAACCGAAACAGATACCCTCGTTGCACAGCTCAAAGATGACAGCCTCTCAAAGGCAAAAGCCCTTTCAATAATGATTCTTGAAAGCCCATCCATCTTAAAGGACGTGGAGTCGCTTGAAGAAACAAGAATTGCACTTGGGCTTGATGAAATAAACATCTCCGATGAAAACGGAAATATAATAGCATCCACTTCGGCTTATGCCGCAAATGCTTCCGATTCAGGCAATCACATCCCGGATTTTTTGCCTGCAATACAAAACAAGAGCTTTTCAATGACAATAACTGAGGATGTATCGGGCACAAAACGTTTTTACACCGGAGTCCCTCGACTTGATAAACCGGGAGTGGTTCAAATAAGCTCCACGCCCACATATCTTAGGGCAATTATGAGCTTTTATAATATTTCCTCGGTTTGCGCAGAGGATTTTATGCTTGAAAACGGCTATACTGCAATAATTGATTTAAATTCTTACAAATATTTAAGCCACAGCGACAAAGCCATGATTTCAAAAGGCGTGCAAATTCCCAAGGAAAGCTTTTCTTCTGAAAACGGAATGTTTATTGCCGCTTTGGCAGGGAAAAAATCCATTGTAAGATATAAAAAAAATGAGGATAAAATAATAATGGCAGCTGTTCCGGAAGGAGAAATTTATTCAATGAGAAATTCAGCCGTTTCATCACTTGCTGCTGTTCTTCCGGTAATGCTGATTATTACCCTTTTGCTTTTCAGGCATTCTTTTAAAAAGGCAGGAATATAATGAAAACAGAATTTTTTATTCCGCATTATGTTGAGGTTTTAATAAATACTCTTGAAAAAAACGGATTTGAAGCCTTTATTGTCGGAGGCTGCGTAAGGGATTTGCTGCTTTCAAAAATCCCTTCTGATTATGATATTACTACAAATGCTCTGCCGGAGCAGATGATGCAGTGTTTAAATGAATTCAAATGCATTCCGACGGGCTTAAAGCACGGAACGATAACGGTTTTGAACGATGGAAAGAGCGTAGAAATAACCACATACCGTTCCGACGGGGAATATCTTGACCACAGGCGCCCGCAAAGTGTGGATTTTTCCGCAAATTTGAATGAGGACCTTGCAAGGCGCGATTTTACCGTAAACGCAATGGCTTATTCGCCCAAAACAGGACTTATAGACCTTTTTGGCGGAAAAAATGATTTGGAGCAAAAAATCCTGCGCTGTGTGGGAAATCCTCAAAAGCGCTTTGATGAGGATGCCTTGCGGATTTTAAGAGGACTTCGGTTTGCATCAACCCTTGGATTTGATTTTGAAAAGGAAACCTTGGAGGCGCTTCTTGCTTCAAAAGAGCTTCTTCGCGAAATTTCAGCCGAAAGGATATCCGCTGAACTGTTAAAGCTGCTTTGCGGCAAAAATGCAAAAAAAGTGCTGATGGAATGTACGGAAGTCATTGAAGTCATCATTCCCGAAATAAAGCCGTGCGTAGGCTTTTTGCAGCACAGCAGATACCATAAATACGACGTTTGGGAGCATATATGCACGTGTGTGTCAGAAGCAAAAAATGACCCGATAATAAGGCTTGCAATGCTGCTGCACGACATAGGAAAGCCTGATTGCTTTTTTATGAAGGACGGCGAAGGACATTTTTACGGTCACGAAAAAAAGAGCGCCGAAAAAGCGCAAAGGATTTTAAAAAGGCTTAAATTTGACAACGGAACCTTGGAACGCGTTGTCCTTTTGATAAAAAGCCATTGCTTTAATCCGTCAGACGATGAAAAGCAAATCAAGCGCATGCTTTCAAAGCTTGGAGAAGAGGCTTTTTTCCAGCTCCTTGATGTTTCGCGCGCCGACAACAGCGCAAAAAACGATTTTTGCAAAGAAATCCTTGAAACAATTTCACTTTGCGAAGCAAAGGCAAAGGAAATCATAGAAAAAAACGAATGCTTTTCGCTCAAAAACCTTGCCGTAAACGGCAGCGACCTTGTACAAATGGGATTTAAGGGCAAGGAAATCGGACAAAAGCTGGATTTTTTGCTTCAAGGCGTAATAGACGGCCGCTTTGAAAACAAAAAAGATATTTTATTGACAATCTTGCAGGATATGATATAATAAAAATGCAAATTGCAGTCTTTTTATATAATCTTAGCTTTTCGGAAAGGATTAGTCAAAATGGTTCTTACCGTCGATGTTGGAAACACAAATATCGTGCTCGGCGCTTATGACGAAAACGATACCCTTAAATTTACTTCAAGAATTGCAACCGAAGCCTCAAAAATGGAGGATCAGTATGCAATCGAACTCGCGGATATTCTGCGCCTTTACGGCTATAATGCCTCACAATTCGACGGAGCCATAATTTCAAGCGTAGTTCCCCCGCTTTCCCCTACCCTCAAAGCCGCAATCAAAAAGCTTTTAAAATGCAGGGTTTTGCTTGTAAGCGCCGGAATAAAAACCGGACTTAACATTAAAATTGATGACCCTGCAATCTTGGGCAGCGATTTGGTTTGCGCGGCAGTGGCATCGCTTGCAAAATACCCTACTCCAACAATAATTTTTGATATGGGTACGGCAACGACCATTTCGGCTTTGGACAGGGACGGGGCATTCCTTGGCGGTTCGATTCTGCCGGGAGTAAAAGTGTCATTAAAGGCGCTTTCATCCTCTACGGCTCAGCTGCCGCACATAAACACCGAAATCGCTGGAAATATTGTGATTGGAAAAAACTCTATTGACGCAATGAAATCCGGAATAATACTCGGTACGGCAAGCATGATTGACGGGATGATAGACCGCTACAAAGAAGTCCTTGGTGAAGATGCTTTTGTGGTGGCGACAGGCGGCCTTGCCTCAACGATAATCCCGCATTGCCGCAGGGAAATTACGGTGGACGACAGCCTTTTATCCGAAGGGCTTTATATGATTTATAAAAAGAATACATAATTTGCTAAAATTTGCGCTTCATCCTTTGGATTTAAAGGAGAGGCAGCAGGGAGGAATTTTTCATGTCAACAAATCAAACACCGTCTGCACAAAGAAAAAACACAGTGGTAATGGTCCAGCTTTCGCTGCTTGTGGCAATTGAGGCCATAATGGCCTTCACTCCGCTTGGTTCATTGCCGGTAGGCCCTATCGTTGCAACGCTGGCCCATCTTCCGGTAATCGTTGCAGCTGTTGTAATGGGCACTAAACCCGGCACATTCATGGGATTTGTATGCGGACTGCTCAGCTTCATCGTTTGGACTTTCATTCCGCCGAATCCTGCCATTGCTTTTGTTTGGACTCCAGCATACGCTGTTCCCGGCTCGGACAAAGGAAGCCTTTTAAGCTTGCTTATCTGCTTTGTTCCGCGAATTCTTCTTGGACTTGCAACGGCGCTTATGGTTAAGCTTTTCCTTAAATTTGACAAAAAGGGATTCATTGCCTACCCTCTTGCCGCGGTTTTGGGGACGCTGCTCCATACATTCCTTGTGCTTGGCGGAATTTATCTTTTCTTTGGACATCAATTTGCTGAGGCAAACGGCATAGCTTTTTCCGCGCTTGTGGGAATTCTGCTTGGAGTCGTGGCTACAAACGGCATAATGGAAGCCGTGCTTGCGGGAGTAGTTGCAATAGCTTTCAGCAAAATAATACCTGTTATCAGAAAAAAACAGATTTAATAAAAATTCTGCCGCCTTACGGCGGCTTTGTTTTTGCAAAGGAGAACATATGACAGATTCTTTCAGCGCGCTTTCATTAGCGCATAAATTCATTTCCGAAAACGTAAAGCCGGGGGATTTCTGCATTGATGCAACCGCCGGCAGGGGCAATGACACCGCTTTTCTCTGCCGCCTTGTGGGCGATAGCGGCAAGGTGCTTGCCTTTGACATACAACAAGAAGCAGTTGAAAGCACAAATGCCCTGCTGCAAAAAGAAGGGCTTGACAAAATCGGCAGGGCAATCCTTGAAAGCCACCACAACATGGGACTTTATGCCGAAAAAGAAAGCGTTTCCTGCATAACCTTCAATTTTGGATGGCTTCCCGGCGGGAACCACAAAATTTCCACCCGTCCGGAAACAAGCATAAAGGCAATAGAGGCCGGTTTGGAGCTTTTAAAGCCTGATGGGGTTATGAGCCTTTGCATTTACTACGGCAGAGATACCGGCTTTGAGGAGCGCGATGCTTTGCTTGAATATTTTAAAACAATCGACTGCAAAAGATTTACCGTGCTTGTAAGTCAGTTTGCAAACCGCCCAAACTGCCCTCCGTTTCCGGTTTTTATTTACAAAGGCAGATAAAAATCCCGCCGCTTTAAAAACGGCGGGATTTTTTTACGCTGTTTCCCTTTCCTCATGCTGGGCTGTATAAAGCTTGTAATAATCGCCTTTCTTTGCAAGCAATTCCTCATGGGTTCCGCATTCCGTTATGCCTTTATTGGAAACATACATGATTTTATCGCAATTCTTAATGGTCGAAAGCCTGTGAGCTATAATAAACGAAGTCCTGCCCTTTAAAAGCTCCAATATGCCCTGCTGGAGCAGTCTTTCCGTCTTTGCGTCAATTGATGATGTGGCCTCGTCAAGAATCAGTATCTTCGGGTCGGCAAGCAAAGTCCTTGCAAACGAAATAAGCTGCTTTTGCCCCTGCGAGAGCTTTGAGCCGCGCTCGTTCACCTCGGTCTGATAGCCATCCTTAAATGCCTCTATAAATTCATCCGCGCATACTGTCTTGCAGGCGGCAACAATTTCTTCCTTGGTTGCATCAAGCTTTCCGTACCTGACATTGTCCTCAATGGTTCCGCTGAATATAAAGCTGTCCTGAAGCATTATGCCCATCTGCGAACGCAGGGATTTTAATGTCACTTTTGAAATATCATGCCCGTCAATGGTAATCTTTCCGCCGGTAACATTATAAAAACGCGAAATGAGGTTTACTATTGTGGTTTTTCCGGCTCCGGTCGGGCCGACAAGCGCTATGCTTTCCCCTGCCTTGACATCAAAAGAAAGGTTCTCAAGCACATTTTTGCCTTCATCATATCCAAAAGTAACATTTTCAAAGCTGACATTTCCTTTGATTTCGGGAAGTTCATAAGCATCCGGCTCATCATCAACCGTAACAGGCTCGTCAATGGTTTCAAAAATTCTTTCAAGGTATGCAATTGTGTTTATAAAAGAGTTGTAAAGGTTTGAAAGGTTTATAATCGGCTGCCAGAATCTTGAAGCATAGCTTCCCATTGAAACTATAACGCCAAGCGAAACAGTTGAAGGGCCGATAATTAAAAGTCCCACAAGATATATCGCTGCGCTGACCATTGTGGATATATTATCTACAATAGGCCAAATTGCCTGCGAATAATATTGTGCGTGCATCCAAGCCTTGCGGTAGGCGCTTGAAAGCTTTTCAAATATCCCCGCATTTTCTTCTTCCCTTGTGAAAATCTGCGTAATCCTTACTCCGACTATGCTTTCATGAAGATAAGCGTTAAGATTGGAGCTTTTATTTGATACCGCCTGCCATGCTCTCCTCTGCTTTGTCTTTATAGACATCATTATTGCCGCAAATACAGGAAGTCCCGCAACCACCACGAGTGCTAGACGCCAACAGGTTGCAAACATGAATATCATGATGAAAATGATATTGAAGATTTCAAGTATGAAGTTTATAATTCCGTTTGAAAGCACATCGGACACGGAGTTTACATAATTTATAACCCTTACAAGTATTTTTCCGTGCGGACGGTCATCATAATATTGGAACGGGAGCTTTTGCAGATGCTTGAAAAGGTCGCTCCTTATGTCAAAAATTATATCTTGGCTGACAACGGTCATTATCTGGGAACGAATTTTTGACAAAAGCACGCTCAAAATAATGGTTGCCAAAAGCAAAATCGAAAGCAAAACAAGCTGCGGGAAGTTTTTCTGCGGGATTGTTTTATCCAGCGCATACTGAACTATAACCGGTGCAAAAAGCGCAATTACCGCAGCTGCACCACTAAGCAGCAAAGCCGCTATCATCTTTTTTGCATGCTTTTTTATGTACACCATTGAACGCTTAAAATGTCGTATGTCAAATGGGGATTCAAGCTCTTCGTCGATATCAAATTTATTTCTTGACATTATTTACGCACCTACCTTTTCAAAGCCCTCATTTTGAAGGCTGAATACCTCCGAATAATAACCTCCAAGCCTTAAAAGCTCGTCATGGGTTCCCATTTCGGCAATTTTTCCATCTTTTAAGATGATTATCTTATCGGCATCCTTAGTGGAGGAAATCCTTTGCGCTATTATTATCTTTGTGCAAGGGAAATCAAGCGATTTAAGGCTTTCCTGTATGTATTTTTCCGTTTCAAGGTCAACCGCCGAAGTTGTATCGTCAAGAATTAAAATTGCCGGCTTTATTGCAAGCGCTCTTGCAAGCGAAATCCTCTGCTTTTGCCCGCCGGAAAGTCCCACTCCGCGCTCGCCGATTATGGTTTCATAGCCTTCCGGCATTTTGCTTATGAATTCATCCGCCGCCGCAAGCTTTGCATACTTCTTAACCTCATTCTCAGGCATGCTTGAATTTCCAAATGCAATATTTCCGTCTATCGTATCGGAAAAAAGCAGAACATCCTGAGTTGCCATGCCTATATTCCCGCGAAGCTGATTCAGCTTAAGCATACGCACATTTATCCCGTCCACAAGCACCTCGCCGGAGGTTGCGTCGTAAAATCTCGGTATAAGATTTACAAGGCTGGTCTTTCCGCTTCCAGTTTCGCCCATAATCGCAACCGTTTCGCCGGGATTTATTTTAAAGCTTATATTTTCAAGCACGGTTGTGTTGTCATACTTAAAGCTTACATTTTTGAATTCAATTTCGCCTTTAAACCTTTCCTTATGGTCAACGGCATCCGGACGGTCAATGATTATAGGCCTTGCATAGTAAACCTCTATAATCTTGTTTGCCGATGCCATAAAGCGTTGAAGGTCGTTTATAAGGTTTCCAAACATCCTCATGGGGTTTGCTATTGTCCATATCATTCCGTTAAAAGCAGCAAATTCGCCAAAGCTCATTCTGCCGTTCATTACAAAAATGCCGCCCACGAAAAGCATTACTACTCCAAGGGCCTGACAAGTGGTTTCAAGATACGGAAAATATGCAAGCCATGTCATTGCAGCCTTTTTATTTGCATCAGAAAAATCCTTATTTTTCTCACCGAATTTTTCAATTTCATAATCTTCCCTTGCAAAAGCCTTTACAACGCGGTTTCCTGAAATATTTTCTTGAGCCGCGGTGTTAAGGATTGAAAGTCTTTCCCTCAAATCCACATACATTGGGCCTACTTTTTTCCTGAAAGCAAGGGCTATTAAAAATATTGCGGGAGTAAGCGCCAAAAGACAAAGTGCCATCAGCGGGTCAAGCATGAAAAAGTATACTACTGATATTACAAAAAGCGAAAGGGCTTCCAAGAAAGTTTTTACAATCCACGCAATTGCATGGCGCACCATATCAAGGTCACCGGAAAGGCGCGTCATAAGGTCGCCCGTTCTGTTTCTGTCATAGAAACGCATGTCTTGGCGCTGGACATTCTCGTAAAGATAGTTTCTAATCTTATAAATCATTTCCTGAGAGGTCTTTTCATAAAGGATATTTGTAAGGTACTGCAAGGATGTTCTGAAAAGCGTAAAAAGTACGATTCCAAGACAGAGCATGATAAGATAATCTTTCTTGGTTTCAAGGTTCTTCAGCGCATCCGGACTGCTTATAAAAGTGTCCACAATAGTCTGCCCGAAAATAGGGTATATCAGAAAAAGTCCCTGGCAGACAACTGAAAAGCACAAGGCCATTATGTACATTACACGATAACCCTTTAAATTGTGCCACAGCCATTTGATTTGAAACATAACTTCACCATCCAGTCTTTTTAAGCAAAAGCTTTAAATAATACGTCTTTTTATTATCGAAACTTTCAGACGCAACACATATTATAACAGATACTCCAAAAATAAAAAGGGGGATAACAAAAAATTAACATAAAATATTCTACAAAATATTAAACTACTTTTTGGCTGAAATTTAAGAATTTTCAGTTAACAAAGCATGATTGAAATATTTTAAAAACACAGCAAATGTCCTCTTAGGCCATCAGACCCAAGAGGACATTTGCCGAAAACTATTATGAATGAATTAAGGAGAAAAGCATGTGATTTTTAATTAAGCCCAAAAGCTTCAATAACTTTCAAATCCGAAAGCTGTGCGGAAACAATCCTTTCATTTGAAAAGGCATATAAGATATCCCCCGAAACAATTGCCCTGTTAAAGCTTGAATTTTGCTCGACATCATTATACTCAAGCTTTCCTTTAAGCTTAAGCCCGTCATTGCCGTAAGAAACCAAATAATAAAGATTCTTAAAGCCGTACTCGCTTTTGCTTGCAGCAGGGATTCCTATAAGTCCGCTTTGCGAATCAAAGAAAAGCACATTTTTGCTTTCGGTATCGTTAGAAAAACTATCCGGAAGTGCTCCGTCAAGTTCAACCGACGAAATTTCCTTTAAATTTGAATCATAAATTGAAAGCTTTATGGATTTTACATTTCCGGATTTATCAAGAATGCCCGAAATTCCTGCAAACTTTCCATCCGAATATTTATAATACATTACAGGCAATGAAGATGACAGGGTTTTGGAAAGCTTAGGCTCATTCCCCGGAAGATTGATTTCCGCCAAAACCTGCGCAGAAGACGACATAAGCACAACTTTTCCGTCCTCAAACAAAACTTCCGAAACGGTTTTATCGGCACATATGCCGGTAAGGCTTCCGGAAAGTTTAAAATCGCTTCCCAAAACAAAAATGTTTGAATAGCGCTTGCCGGACTTTGAATCAGTTGTAAGAGTTACAAGTCTCAAATTTCCGCTGTTTTCATTCATGGCCGAGGAATTTATAACAGCCCCTTCAACGCTTGCGTTTGAGGAATAAGAAATCGTTCCGTCCTTTATCGAAAAACGTGTAAGCAAAGTACTGTTTTTATCCCCGATTGCATTGCCGCTTCCCGCGATATACAAATAAGAATCCGAGAAATAAATGCTCTTTGCATTTGAAAGCACAGCCTTGATTGACACCAGAGGAGATGCTCCCTGCACATCAAGTCCGGAAACTATTGCATAGCTTGTGCTTCCCGCTTGTGAAGGAATGCAAATATCGCTTGCCTGTATATAGTTTTTAGCGTCGTTTATATAATACGCCGGAACATAATTGTCAAGGTCCTCTTTGTTGTCAAGCGGCTTGGTTTGATAACCCGAATAGCTTGTAACAAGATAAACCGCATTTCCCTGCATTTTCGAAGATATATAAGATCCGTTTTGTTTATAGGTTGAAACAATCTTAGGCGCCGCTTTATCGGATATATCATATATTTCTACAACAGTATTGGTTTGCAGCACGCTGGACGGGATTTTTTTCTCTGTTTTTGAATTCCCGCCGGTTTGTGCGCCCTTATCGCCTTCTGAAATTTGCTTTTGCGCCTCTTCTCCGGCAGTCGTGCCGGAAGTTGCGGAAGTTTCAGATTGTGCGGCGGTTGTCTCCGAGGCCGCCGTTTCCTGTGAAATTGCAGTTTCATAAGGTGTTTCAACCGTATTGTTTGAAATCACTATGAGCCTGTTCCCGTTTATGTACATTTCAACAGGATAAGTTCCCGTTGAAGAAGCTTTTGACAAAAGCGTCATTTTTCCGCCGTTTGCGGAAACTATGTACAAGGAACCGTTGGCGATATAATAAAGATTATTGCCGTCCGTCTTTAAAATATCAGCTTCGGCGGCGTCATTAAGGCTGCTTCCCGAAATATCATAGGATATGCTTTTTTGAGAATCTCCCGTATTTTGCGTTTGTCCGGTTTTTGTTTGCGTTCCCGTTGCAGGTGCTATGGTTTGATCCGGCTCAATTGTATTATCTTCTTTTGACGTGCCGTTTTTTACAAAAGCATCCTGAATAACCTTATAGACATCCGCATAATTTTCGGCTTCTTTTATCTCTTCTGCCGATTCAAGATATCCTATCGGAAGTGCGGGATTATCCTTTACAAATGCCATAACTCCCAAAACAAGGGCAAAGCCTGCTGCTATTGCCGCCGACGACCTGAAAGCTATCGCCTTTTTCTTCGATTTCATGCTTATTTGAGGTTCAAAAGACTTCAAATTTGCAGAGGAAGTCTTTTGCCTTAGCATGATTGCAATGTTTTCCGGCGAAATGCATTCAGGAACTTCAACATCATTTATAAGCTCATTGATTTTTTGCTCAAACTTCATAGCCATACCTCCTTTCTATTCCGAAGTAAGCCGCTGCTTAAGCTTTGTCTTTGCTCTCATAAGCTTAGAGCGGACTGTGGAAGGGTTCGTATCGCATATTTTTGCGATTTCATCGCTCGTATACCCTGCCACAACATTAAGTGAAAGTACAAGTCTTTCGGTTTTTTCCAGCTTCGCAAATTCTTCCATGATATCAAAACCGTCGTTGTTTATCTCGCCTTTTATCTCTTGTTCTACATCTTCTATGTCTTGCGTGTTGTTGTTTTCTATGTACTCCCGTTGTTTTTTCTTTATCTTTACGGTGAGAATCTTAACTATCCACGCCTTAAATGCATTTAAATCTTTTAATTTTTTTATGGAAGTAAATGCGTCAAGGACCGCTTCGCTCACAGCGTCGCAGGCATCATGCTGGTTTCTCAGACTGCAAAGGGCGATGTGGTATAAATCTTTATATACAAGCGAATACAGCCTTGCAAACGCATCGGCATCTCCGCTTTGCGCCTTTTTGACCGTTTCTGAAAAGTCAAAGCTCATTTAATCACCTCATATTCTGTCCAACGGAAAGCTTCCGCAAACAGATTGTTAGTGATATTATACCACATTCCCGCTCTCCTTTAAAGACCTGTCATTTAATTAGTGAGAAAAAAAGCTTAATTTGTTGCAACGCAAATTAAACTTTGTAAGAAAAATTAAAAAAATCTGTATTTTCTACCTTCAATTAGGTGATTTTGCTGCAAAAATTATAATTTTTATGGCTTTTCAGGAATAAATTTCATTTCCTACTAAAACGTCTTCAACAATTTTTCCGTCGGATATCCTTATAATTCTCTTCGCCTGCTTGGCAATATTTTCATCATGGGTTATTAAAATTATTGTTTTCCCCATCCGGTTCAATGAAAGCAGGACCCTCATCACCTCGCTGCCGGAACGGCTGTCAAGATTCCCCGTCGGCTCATCGGCAAGGATTATCCCCGGTTCGGCGGCAAGCGCCCTTGCGATTGCCACCCTTTGCTGCTGGCCCCCAGACATTTGCGACGGCTTATGCGAAACCCTGTTTCCAAGCGAAACTTTTTCAAGCGCCCTCATTGCAATTTCACGCCTTTTTCCTTTTGGAACTCCTCTGTATACAAGCGGAAGCTCCACGTTTTCAAACGCGGTAAGTCCGGGAACAAGGTTAAAGCCTTGAAAAATAAAGCCTATTTCCCTGTTCCTTATTCCGGAAAGCTCCTTGTCGCCAAGTCCCAAAACGCTCTTTCCGTCAAGAAAATAATCTCCCTTCGTCGGCATATCAAGACATCCAAGCATATTCATCAAGGTGGATTTTCCCGAACCGGAGCTTCCCACCACAGCAACAAACTCGCCGCGCGAAATATCCAGCGAAATTCCGTTGAGCGCCCTTACCTCATGCTCCCCTTGAAAGTATATTTTATATACATCTTTTAAACTGATAAATTTCTGCATAAAATCTTCCCCGCATCCGTTCAATGATAAAGTATTATTCCACCTTTAAGGGAAAAAAATTCAAAAAACCTATTGACAAAGGAAAATTTATGTGCTACTGTATATATACAATATGCACACAATAAATGGAGGGAATTTAAGATGCCAGTATTGGAAGCAAAAGGGCTGACAAAGCAATACACAAAAGTGCTTGCCGCAAACGATGTCAGCTTTTCAATTGAAAAAGGCGAGATATTTGCGCTGATAGGCCCGAACGGAGCCGGCAAAACCACCACGATAAGAATGATTTCAACCTTAATAAAGCCGACCGCCGGGGATGCCATAGTAAACGGGTTCAGCATACTTCAAAATCCTGAAAAAGTAAGAGAAAACATAACATATCTTCCCGACGAAGCAGGCGCATACAAAAGCATGACCGGAAAGGCATATTTAAACTTTATGGCGGGAATTTTCGCAAACGACCCGCAGATGGCAAAAGAATATGTGCAAAAGGCGGAAAAAATCTGCGGGCTGGGAGAGCGGCTGGATGAAAAAATTTCAGGCTACAGCCGCGGAATGATAAGGAAGCTTCTGCTTGCGCGCGCGGTAATGACTTCGCCGGCGCTTGCGATACTTGACGAGCCGACTTCCGGACTGGACGTAATAAACGCGCTTGAAATAAGGAAGATGATAAAAGAGCTTGCCGCGGGAGGAATGTCGTTTCTTCTCAGCTCCCACAACATGCTTGAAATAGAGTTCGTTTCTGACAAGGTCGGCATAATAACCGGCGGAAAGCTTATGGTTACAGGCAGGCCTAATGAGCTTAAAGAACGCTACAATGCGGCAAATCTTGAAGAAGTCTTTGAAAGGGTGGTAAAAGAACATGAAATTCATTAATCTTCTTAAAAAAGAGCTTAAAGATTTGCTTTCAGCACAGACCATCATGGGAATGGTAATAACGCTTGTGATTTTTTACGGACTTGGCACAATAATGGGTGACGTTATGGAAAAGGCTATGTCGTCTTCCGAAATAACCGTCTGCGATGAGGACAATACAACATTCACCAATTCCGTCCTGCAAGCCATTGAAAATCAGGGGAACAAGGTAATAAAGGTTTCTCCGTCGGACCAATCGGACCCTGCAAAGCTTATGAAAAACATAAATTCCGACAGCCTTGTAATAATTCCGGAGGGTTTTACAAAAACCGTGCTTGAAGACAAAAAGCAGGCGGAACTTAAATTCATAAATGTAATGAGAAATTCATCACTTTCCGGCACGATAAGCAGCGAGAAAAATTCCGCCGTAATCGACATAATCAAAGAGGCGGTTTCAAGCACATTGCTTTTAAACTACGGGCTTTCAGACAATGACATAACAACGGTAAAAGAGCCTGTGCTTGTAAAGGACATCACTGTGATAAAAGACAGGTCGGCTGAAATTTCATATAGCGCAGTATCAAGCCTTACTATGATGCAAAATATGTTCCTGCCGATTGTTATTTTCATACTTGTAATGTTCTCGTCACAAATGATAATCTCGGCAATTTCCACTGAAAAAATAGACAAAACCCTCGAAACCCTGCTTTCCGCACCGGTTTCAAGAATTTCGGTGCTGCTTGCAAAAATGCTTGCGGCGGCAATTGTGGCAATGCTTAATGCCGGAGTTTACATGATAGGATTTTCAAAGTACATGAACGGAATGACAGGCGGGGCAATCGAAAAAATAAGTTCATCTGCCGAAGTTTCAAAAATGCTCTCATCGCTTGGGCTTCAATTTGCTCCTGCCGACTATGTTCTGCTTGGCCTGCAGATGTTTATGACGCTTTTGATTTCCCTTGGTGTGGCGCTTATACTCGGAGCTATGGTAAATGACGCGAAATCGGCGCAAACCTTAATAATGCCGATAATGCTCTGCGCAATGCTGCCATATCTCCTTTCAATGTTCACAAGCATAAATTCTCTCCCGCTTGGAATTAAAATTTTAATTTATTTAATTCCTTTCACCCATACCTTTACCGCAACGGACAATCTTATGTTCGACAACATGACAATTTTCTGGGGCGGATTTGCATATCAGGTGATTTTATTCATAATAATCATGTTCTTTGCCGTAAGGCTTTTCACTTCGGACAAAATATTCACCGCTTCGCTTAACTTCATGCAAAAATCAAGGGCAAAGAGGCAAATAAATTCAGACAGGTAAACAAAATCCCCTCCCGCTGTGGGAGGGGAAATTTTTTATTTTTTAAGTCCCGATTGAGCCTTATCTATTGCCCGCATAAGTTCTTCAACAGTCTTGTTGCTGCTTTGCTTTGGCGGAGGAGCAATCGTTTTGCTTGGCTTTTTTGCATCTTCGGGAATTGTTATCCCGGATGGATTTCTAACGGCCGGAGGCGGAGCAAATTCCTGCTCTATATCCAAATAGCTCTTTTCGCGTCTTGGAGCAAAAATTTCCGATGAGAATTCCATATCCCTTGTAACAGGCTTTTGCCTGAAATTTTCATTAACAGTTTCCCTCTGCGCGTTAAGCCTTTGCGCCGCAGGGTTAGGAGCACCTATATTGCTCCTTTTTTGAACTCCGGCATTCCTCATTGCCTCGTTTAAATCTCTGTAATCCGCATTGGGAGCAGCATTTTTAAGATATTCCGCTTTGCCCTCTCCCCCAACGTAAATTTTTTTAACGGGAGGCTCGGAATACCGGACATTTCCTCTCTGCCCTGCATGGACTTCCTCCTCATCTTCATCGTCATCATCATCGTCGTCATAATCATCCTCATCGTCATATTCGTCATCATCATCTTCATCATAACTTTCAGAATACTTGTTTACGCGAATAATATGTATTATCTGAAAAATTATAACCGCAAGGCACGGCGCAATTATGATTGTAAAAATTCCCGGCTTGGAAACTGCAAACGAAAGCACCGCTCCAAAAGGCACGCTTACATTTGTACATTTTGCAATTATATTTTCTTCCGGAATCCTTATCGCCTCGGTTTCAAGATTTGAATCCCCGCGCAGTATGTAATACTTCTTGTCCCCATCCTGCTGGATTTCCTGTATTCTTGAAATTGTCACGATTTCCTCATCGTTGTATTCCACCTTAAAGAGCACAACCATTCCCGGCGCAAGCGATGAAATTTCATCCGGATTTGCAAAAACCGCAGAATTTACCGGAATTGAAGGCTCCATTACCGTAACCCTCGAAAGATAAATATAAGTATTAAAAAATTTTCTCGCAACGCCTTCTTTGGAAAATAAAAAAGTAAAGCTGAGCATTACAATAATTGCAACAGAAAACACAACTATAAAAATTATTTCCGCCGCACTGACGGATTTTATTTTTTCCCTTTTCCCAAAGCCATAACTTCCGGGCATAAAGCTATCGTCCTTTCTCATGTTAACATACATATTCATTGTACATTATATCACATTTATTTTTAAAATACAAATGCTTTATTAAAAAAATATTGGAAAACTGACTCAATATATCGAAATAGAGAATGGACTTGAATATTTATAAAAAATATGGTAATCTGAAATTGGCAAATATTTTTAAAAATTAAGGAGGGTGATTTTAATGGTCAAAATCAAATCTGTAAAAGCAAGGGAAATACTTGATTCAAGGGGAAATCCCACTGTTGAAGTCGATGTTTTGCTTGAAAATGGGATTTTAGGACGTGCTTCGGTGCCCTCCGGAGCTTCTACCGGAACACGTGAAGCTGTGGAACTCCGTGACAAAGACAGGGGAAGATTTCACGGCATGGGTGTGAAATCTGCAATTGAGGATTCAATGAAAATAATCACCCCCGAAATTATCGGGCTTGATGTATTTGAACAAAGAAAAATCGACAGCATTTTAATTGACCTTGACGGAACAAAAAACAAATCAAAACTTGGGGCAAATGTTATTCTCGGAGTTTCGCTTGCATCGGCAAAGGCAGCTTCAAATTGCCTTAATTTGCCTCTTTTCAGATATATAGGCGGTCCAAACGCATATGAGCTTCCTGTACCGATGATGAACATTTTAAACGGCGGAAAACATGCCGACAACAATGTTGACATACAAGAATTCATGATAATGCCGGCCGGAGCAAAAAGCTTCCGCAAAGCTTTAAGAATGTGCGCGGAAGTTTACCAGACATTAAAATCCGTAATTAAAGAAAAAGGCATGAGCACGGCAGTCGGCGACGAAGGAGGCTTCGCCCCTGACCTTGCATCCAATGAAGAAGCTTTAAAGCTTATCGTTGAAGCCATTGAAAAGAGCGGATACAGGCCCGGCGAAGATATATTCATAGCCCTTGACCCGGCCGCCTCAGAATTCTATGAAAATGGTCAATACTTGCTTAAAGGCGAAAACAAGACTCTAAGTTCGCTTGAATTGATATCTGTTTATGAAGAGTGGACGAAGCATTATCCTATTATATCCATTGAAGACGGTCTGTCCGAAGATGATTGGGATGGCTGGGCAGTTTTGACGCAAAAACTTGGAAACAAAATTCAGCTTGTAGGCGATGATATCTTTGTAACCAATCCGGAAATTTTAAAAGAAGGAATTGAAAAAAATATTGCAAATTCAGTTTTGATAAAACTCAATCAAATAGGCACATTGTCTGAAACACTTGACACAGTGCAAATGGCTCAAAAAGCAAATTATACTGCTGTAATATCACACCGTTCAGGTGAAACCGAAGACACCACAATAGCAGATATTGCAGTTGGAGTGAATGCAGGACAAATAAAAAGCGGCGCTCCTTGCAGGACAGAAAGAGTTGCTAAATACAACCAGCTCTTGCGGATAGAAGAATTTCTTGGCGAATCGGCTGTTTTTAAAGGCAAAAGCGTATTTTACAGCATAAAGAAATAAATAAGCTCCCTCTTTCCGGTTTTGAACGGAAAGAGGGAGCTTATTTCAAAAACTCAGCAAAATGCTTGACAACCATAGCTTTCACGTGTATAATAAAAATGTTGTCTTATCCGCTGGTATAGCACAGTCGGTAGTGCGCTTCACTCGTAATGAAGAGGTCGCCGGTTCGATTCCGGCTACCAGCTCCAAACATCAAATGCCGCAAAGTCAAATTTTATTGGCTTTGCGGCATTTGTCTTTTTTAAGGCTATTATATTGAATTTAATATTTCAGATTTAAATTTTTCCCACCCTACCCTCTCAATTGTAAAGCGGAAGCGCTCACCCGGTTTTGCATTTTTATCAAAAAAATCCAGTGCTGCATCGGCAATTTTAAAAAGCTCCTCTTTGGTTCGGACAAGAGGCAAAAAGCTCTCCCCTTTGGCTATGCGGTTGCCAAAAGTTCCTCCTAAAAATACAAAATAACCGCTTTCGCCTTTCCAAGCTTTAAATGGACATGATTTTACGCATTTGCCGCAGCCGGAGCATTTATTTTCATCAAATGAAAGAGTATCCTCCGTTTGTTTTATAGCACCGCTTCGGCAATTTTTTGAGCATATTCCGCAAAGCTTGCATTTTTCTTCAATCCACTCAACACAATACCCGCCTTTTATCCCAAAATCATTTTCTTCAGCTTTAAGGCAGTTGTTTGGGCATCCGGTAATCCCAAATTTAAATTTATGAGGCAAAGGCCTTCCCTCATATCTTTGTGAAAGCTCCAATGCAATCGCATATGTATCAATGCACCCAAAACGGCAAACCGAACTTCCATGGCAAGCGGTTATAGTCCTTACCTGCGGCCCGCACATTGCAGTTTTCAAGCCTTTTGACGTTAGTTCTTCATTTATTTTATCTATGTCTTCCAATTTAATAAATGGTATTTCGGCAGCTTGGCGCGAAGTCAAATGAACATATCCTGCACCATATTGTTCACTTATATCCGCTATCGCGCTCAATTGCGCAGAAGTTAAATTTCCTCCGACAACGCCTATTCTAAGTGAAAAATGGTCTTTTTGCACTTGCTGCATAAAACCGTGTTCTTTTAGGAATTTATAATCAACCGCCACATTTTATCTTCCTTTTTTGCTTATTTTTTAACAATTATTTTTCGATATCTGCCAAAATCAATTTCTCCGGATTCTTTTATTTCGAAACCGTTTGCATCAATCAAGGGATATTTTTTATCCCTGCCCCCAAATCCAATAAATATGCCTCTTCTGATATTTGCAAAAATATCCCCGCAAAGCAAATCAAAATCGGGCGGATAATTAAATCCTTCAGAGCAAAGAGGAAGTGCATCTCCGGGGAAATATGAAACAGACGGACAAGAATTTTTTAAAATGGCATCTATTTCAGGATAATAGCGAAATTCATCAAAAAGCTTTACATAAATTTTTTTTGAAAAATCATCAAGCGCTACCCCATCCGACTTCTCTTGAATAATTTTTTCAATTATCCCGCAAGCGGAAGTAGAATTGCTTACCCTGTCAATAAGTATAAACCCGCCCATGCTTTTATGAGTATTAAATTCCGCCATTGCCGCCATTGCAGAAAGCGCAATTTCACATCCGACAATTTCATTTTTATCTGCTGAATTTACAGAAATTTCTTCACCGCTGTTCACATCAATTTTACAATTTATTGAAGTTACAACTGCCGGGACCATTTTCGTCCCCAGTTTTATCCAATAATCTCTTCCTGGGGCAAGCTTTGCGTCGTCCATCCACAAAACCTTTGCAAAAAAATTTTTGGCCGTTTTTAAACGGGCACCTTTTTGCAAAACACATCCACGTGAAATGTCAACTTCTCTATCCAAGCAAATTGTAACCGCCTGCCCTAAGAATGCACAATCGGTTTTCTTGTCCAAAACAAATATGGATTTTATAACCGCCCTTTCCAAACTAGGCAAAATTTCTATTTCATCCCCGACATTTACCGCTCCGGATTCAATTTGCCCTTGGAATCCCCTGAAATCAGAATTGGGGCGGCAAACTCTTTGCACCGGCATATAAAATCCATCTTCTTTAATTCCATCAAAAATCTCCACAGTTTCTAAATATTCCAAAAGCGTTGGACCACCATACCAATGCATTCTTTCAAATTTTTTAGTTACATTGTCCCCCTGTGTTGCAGATAAAGGAATTATATAAAAATTTTTAATGCCAACACTTTTGCAAAGTTCTAATATTTCATCGGATATTTCATCAAACCTTGCTTTTTCATAATCAACCAAATCCATTTTGTTTACGGCAAATACAAAACTTGTAATGCCCATAAACGAACAAATTCTTGCATGGCGTCGCGTTTGCGTCAACACTCCATGTGAAGCATCGATAAGTATCACCGCTAAATCTGCAAAAGAAGCTCCTACAGCCATATTTCGCGTATATTCTTCGTGACCGGGAGTATCCGCAACAATAAAACTTCTGATATCCGTTGTAAAATAACGGTATGCCACATCAATGGTAATTCCCTGCTCCCTTTCGGCGGACAATCCGTCAAGCAATAGGGAATAATCTATTTCGCCGCCGCGGCTGCCCAAACGGCTTTCAAGAATCAACGCCTGCTCTTGGTCTGCATAAAGCAATTTGCAATCATAGAGAATTCTGCCTATAAGTGTGGATTTTCCATCATCAACGCTTCCGCAGGTTATAAATTTCAAAAGTTTTTTAGTTGAACCGCCCATTAAAAATACCCCTCCCTTTTTCTTCTTTCCATGCTGTCCAAAGCTTCTTTATCAATAACACGGCTTGTACGTTCAGAAGTTGTTGCTGCAAGCGTTTCTGCAATAACATCATCCAACGTATCCGCCTCAGATTCGACAGCTCCTGTCAAAGGATAGCATCCAAGGGTGCGGAACCTTACTTTTTTAAGTACAGGAATTTCTCCCGGCAAAAGCCGCATTCTTTCATCATCAACCATTATAAGATTGCCGTCGCGTTCCACCACCGGCCTTTCTTTTGCAAAATAAAGAGGAACTATCGGTATGTTTTCCCGTTTTATGTACTGCCAAATGTCTTTCTCAGTCCAATTTGAAAGCGGAAATACACGTATGCTTTCATTTTTATTTATGCGCGTATTGTAAAGCTTCCACATTTCCGGACGCTGTTTTTTAGGGTCCCATGCATGGAATTCATTTCTAAATGAAAAAATACGTTCTTTTGCCCTTGATTTTTCTTCATCGCGCCGCCCTCCGCCAAAAGCCGCATTAAATCCATATTTGTCCAGAGCAGCTTTCAAAGCCTGAGTTTTCATTATATCTGTATATGCCGCTCCATGGTCAAAAGGATTTATACCGCGTTCAGCCGCTTCTTTGTTTTGATATACAAGCATATCTATTCCAAGCTCATTTGCCCTGCGGTCACGAAATTCAATCATCTCCCTAAATTTCCATCCTGTATCTATATGAAGAAAAGGAAAAGGAGGCTTTTCCGGATAAAAAGCTTTTAATGCCAAATGGAGCATTACCGATGAATCCTTGCCTATTGAATAAAGCATTACAGGATGCTCGCATTCGGCTGCCACTTCACGGAAAATATAAATTGCTTCGGCTTCAAGTTCATCCAAATATTCAAGCTGCATAATATCCACTCCTAATATTTATTTGATTCGCGGCTGTCAACAGTTATAATTTCTTTCCTGCCGTCAGGCTTTACAATTGTCCAATGCAAAAGCGACTCTTCTTTTTTAACAAAAAGCCTTCCTCCAAGCCCGCCAATATCTTTTCCCAAAAAAAGCGCTATTGCCTGAACAGGACATTCTTTTGCACACGAAACACACCCCCAGCACCTTTGAGGCTCTTTTATTTCGGCATTTGAATTTTCGCCAATTTTTATAAGACTCCCCGGACAAACCTCTGTACAGCGCCCGCATCCCACACATTTCTCTTTATTTATTTCAATGCTCATAAAATTCACCTTCCTTTACAAGCGGCCTTAAAATTATATTAAGCTTTCCGTTTTCCATTTTAGAATTTACATACAGCTTCCATTTTTCACTGCATTCAGGATAATCCGAATTCTCTGCAAAAATATGCCACCTTGTTTCCTTCCTCGCCGCAAGATGGGCTATTACTGAACGGCAAAGCGTAAGCCTTTCTTTAAGTTCAAGTATATAAACAAGGCTCATCATATCAAGTGCTGCAAGATTTTCAGATTTTCTTTCAATTTCAAAGATTTTTTCATCCGCGATTCCAAGAGATTTTTCTGAAAAACTATAATTTGAAGAAATTCCGCCGGCATATTTATCCATTGCCGCCTGCATTTCCCCTTCCAATTCATCAGTTGAAAATTCCGAATCTAAACGATTTAAAAAGCTTTCCAGCCATTGTTTCCTTTTGCTTATTTCCTTGCCATCAATTTCAAAAAAAGACTCATCCATGTATTTCAAAGCTGATTTTGCTGCAATTTCACCTTCTGCCAAAGCACCGGAAACATATTTCTGCGGACATCCCCCGGCAACATCTCCTGCCGCAAACAAGCCCCTGATTGTAGTTTCCCTTTCGGTACTAACCCAATATCCCGATGCAGTGTGCCCGCCGACGATATATGGCTCAGTACCTTCAATTTCAACATTTTTCATGCTTGGCCCCTCTCCGCTTTCAACCCATTTTAAAGTTTGAAGCGGAGCCATATTCAAATATGCTTTATATAAATCAAATTCCTGCTGTTTTGATATTCCTGAGGTTTTTAAAAAACAAGGGCCTCTTCCTTTCAAATTTTCAACAACAGTCCCATAAATTCTTTGCGACGTAGAGATGCCGTATTTATTTTCATAAACTTCTCCACAAGAATTTATTTGCTTTGCTCCAACTCCTTGAGCCAATGTCCCTGTAGGAGCTATTGTATCCTTGCAACGCAAAGCCACAAACCTCATTTCAAGCGTAGTCATTTCAGCTCCTGCAAGAATTCCCATTGCATAGCCTGCACCTGTGTTAAAAGGAGGATACCACATTTTATGGCGTGAAAATCCCGGATTATTTGGTTTGTAAAGACCACAAGCCCCTCCGGTTGAACAAAGCACCGCCCTTGCATAAATCACATAAAGAACAGGGGAATCTATCCCAATTGCATAAACTCCGCATATCCTGTTGCCGGAAACGATGTATTCAAACGCATTGACCCTGTTGAGCACAGATATTTGAGGATTTGATGAGATTTTTCGAGCTAAAATCGGCTTTATGTTTTCGCCGTTTATTTTTACATTCCGTTCGCCGCGCATAGCATATCCTCCATGCTCATCTTTAAGAATTGTAAGCCCCGCCTTTTCAAGACCATTTACAGCACGGTTAAGCCCTTGCGCCATGGTAAGAAGCAAATCTCCCCTTACTATTTCCGCTGCATCGGCTCTGGCGTAATCAACATAATCCTGCGGCTTTTTTCCAGGAGCAATATAAGCATTCAAAGCATTAACTCCCGCAGCAAGGCATCCGCTGCGCTTTATATTTGCTTTTTCAACAATAAGAATTTTTTTGTTAGAGTTTTCCGAAAAAGCAAGCGCTGCCCAACATCCTGCCGTACCTCCTCCTATTATTAAAAAATCTGTATAGAGCTTTTGTACTTGCAGTTTCATCTCTTTACCTACTTTTCATATAAACTTTATATGATATATTATACGCAAAGCAACATAAAAAACAAGTGCTCTTTGCGCAAACGTTTTACAATTTAACTATTGCTTTTTACGGTTAAATATTTTATTATATTAAACATATAGTAATACTATGTTTAAAGGGTGATACGATGACTTTAAAGGAAATTGCAAAGCTTGCAGGGGTATCGGTTTCTACGGTTTCAAGAATTATAAATTCTCCGGAAGGCAGCTTTGCCCGAAAAGAAGTGCGTGATAAAGTTTGGGAAACTGTAAGAAAAACCGGGTACATCCCAAACCAAAATGCCAGGGCGCTTAAATGCAAAATTGCAAATCATCATGAAAAATCTGCAAAAATTGATTTTGTTTTTGGAAATAAATCAAGCATAATCGAAAATGACTTTTTTGAAAAAATTTCAAGAGCTTCCGAAAAACAAGCAATAAAACTCGAAAGCCGCATCTTACACTCTTATATTTTTGCCAATAAAGATTTTTCATCATTAAAAGCAGACGGAGCAATTGCATTCGGATTTTTTAAAGAAAATGAATTGAAAATTCTTAAAACAAATTATAAAAATATTGTTTATGCAGGATTTGAATCTATTCCCGAAGAATTCGACCAAGTCATTTGCGATACGTGCGAATCGGTAAAAAAAGCCTTGGCATGCCTGATAGAAAAAGGCCACAAAAAAATAGCCTACATAGGCGCATTTTGCGAAAAAGAAAGTGCAAAAGCCTATTCTGAAACGATAAAAAATCACGGCCTTTCATATGAAAAACAAATTATATGCAGCGAAAGTTGCAGCATTGAAGATGGATTTAATGCTGTAAAACTTTTGCTTGAATCAAAAGAAAAAATGCCGACGGCACTGTTTTGCACATCGGACCAAATAGCAGCCGGAGCAATAAAACAACTTAAAAAATTCAAAATTAACGTGCCGCAAAATATTTCTGTAATTGGTACCGGCAATACTGAACTTTCTGTACAAATTACCCCTATGCTTTCAACAATTGATTTCCCTGCCGATGAAATCGGCAGCATTGCATTGAACACATTGCTTGACAAAATAAATAAACGTCGGAAATTTCCAATAAAAATTTTTGTTCCAAGCCAGTTGATAATCAGAGAAAGCATTGCAAATATTTCAGAATTTTTTTAATAAAGAAAGGAAAATGAAATGTGAAAAAAATATTTTCAGTTGCTGCAGCATTTATTTTTATTATTTTTTCAGTTTTAGGCTGTGCAAAAAGCACAGAAAACACATCTTCAATTGAACAACAGGCACAATTTATTGAATTCAATGATTCTTTAGGGGATTTTGTTAAAGTTTACGGCAAACGCGCCGCAGCAGCTTCAGGCAGCTTTGCGCAGGCATGGATTCTTGCAGGAGGAGAACTTGCCGGGACAACATCTGACGCATTTGAAAATATAGAAGAAATTCCAAGCAACGTAAAAAACATAGGAAATTTGCATTCGCCAAGCCTTGAAGCCATAACCGCCCTCAATCCTGATTTTGTAATTCTTTCCGCTGATATAAGCGGACATTCCAATTTATACAGCCAACTTGAAGAACTCAAAATCCCTGCCGCATTATTCTCCGTGGAAACATTTGACGATTACTTAAATATGCTTAAAATTTTTACCGATATTACCCAAAGAAAAGACTTGTATGAAAAAAATGGGCTTTCAATAAAAGAAAAAATTGATGAAATAATAAGCAATACAAAAGGCAAACCTTCTCCCAAAATCCTCCTCTTGCGCGCAAGCTCAGAAAAAGTAAGCGCACGCAGCAGCAAAAGCATGGCCGGCGCAATGCTTAAAGACATGGGATGCATAAATATTGCGGATGAAGAAAATTCATTGCTTGAAGAGCTAAGCATTGAAAAAATCATTGCCAAAAATCCTGATTTTATCTTTACTATAGCAATGGGAAATGAGGACGATGCTCAAAAAGCTTTGAATGATGCCCTTTTCTCAAATCCGGCTTTTGCAGGTTTGGAGGCGGTAAAAAACAACCGATGCATAATCTTGCCAAAAGAACTGTTCCATCAAAAGCCAAACAACCGTTGGGATAAAGCATATGAAAAATTATGGGAGATTTTATATGAAAATACATAAAAGAAATATCATTTTTATAATTGCAATATTTTTTGTTTTGCTGTTTTTTTCTGTTGTTTCAATTTTAACCGGGGTCGTCCGGTTTTCTTTTTCTGATTTTGGTGAGATTTTTTCAAAAGGCACTCAAACAATGGCAGGGAAAATTATATTCTACATAAGGATTCCAAGACTTTTTGCCGCAATCCTTGCAGGAGCCGCCCTTTCCGTAGCAGGTTTTCTGATACAGACGGTTTTAGCAAATCCTCTTGCCAGCCCCGGAATTATAGGAGTAAATTCTGGGGCCGGACTTTTTTCTGTTGCGTGCATGGCGCTTTTCCCTCAAAAAATTGCCCTTCTTCCTTTTGCTGCTTTTGCAGGAGGAATGCTTGCGGTATTTTTAGTCTATTCAATAGCTTTAAAAACCGGCGCTTCACGTATAACGCTAATACTGTCCGGTGCAGCAATTTCAAGCCTTATGTCTGCTGGAACAAATACAATCCTCACTTTTTTCCCTGATGCAATAAGCTCTTACAGCAGTTTTCAGCATGGCGGATTTGCAGGAGTTTCCATAAATACTCTTATTTATCCAGCCGCAGTCATTTTTGCCGGAATATTTTTGACAATAATTTTTTCTGCAGAACTTGATATTATAGGCTTGGGAGAAAATATGGCATTTTCTTTAGGACTTAATGTGAAATTTTACCGCCTATTTTTTCTCGCAATAGCTTCCGCCCTTGCAGGGGCAGCTGTAAGTTTTGCAGGACTTATAGGGTTTGTCGGGCTTATTGTGCCGCACATGGCACGTTTTTTGATTAAAGGAGCGGCAAAATCAGAACTTCTTCCAGTTTGCTCTCTTTTGGGGGCAGCGTTTTTAACTTTATGCGACTTGGCAGCAAGAACAATTTTTTCACCTTTTGAATTTCCTGTAGGCATTGTTATTTCTTTTTTAGGCGTTCCTTTTTTTCTATGGCTGCTTTTCAACAAAGAAAAAGGAGAATTAAAATGATTGAAATTAATCATCTTTTTGGGGGCTATTCATCTTTTGAAGTTGTCAAGGATGTTTCTCTGGCCTTCCCCGACGGGCAAATAAGCGTTCTGATAGGCCCTAATGGAAGCGGAAAAAGCACACTTTTCAGCATGTGCTGCGGAATGATTCCGCCTAAAAAAGGGGATATTTTTATTGACGGCAAATCTCTTAAAGAATTTTCACGAAAAGAATGCGCAAAAAAAATCGCCATGCTTTCTCAATATCGCGCAATACCGGACATGACAGCAGAAAGGCTTGTTCTGCACGGTAGATTTCCTTGGCTTGGATACCCGCGCGTATATTGCAAGGATGATATCACCATTGCACAAAATGCAATGGAACGAACGGGAATATTAGAAAAATCCAAATCTCTTCTTTCGCATCTTTCCGGAGGTGAAAGGCAAAAAGCATACCTTGCAATGCTTCTTGCGCAAAACGCAAACAATATACTTTTTGACGAACCGTCAACTTATCTTGATATATCATGCACATTGGAATTATTGAAAATATTGTTAGAATTGAAAAATGAAGGGAAATGCATTGCCGCAATTTTTCACGATTTGGGTGCAGCGCTTAAAATTGCAGATAAAATAGCAGTTATTAAAGATGGGAAAATTTTAATTGATGCCGCTCCAAAAAAAGTTATAAAATCTGGGGCAATTGAAGAAGCTTTCAATGTAAGGCTAAAATTAAGCAGGCAATATGAATTCTGCATTGCTCAATAAATCATTTAAATCAAAAATAAAACGGCGTTTTTTAACAAGCGCCGTTTTATTTTTAAATTGAGAATTCCTGTTCATTTTTAAGCGATGCATTTTCAATGAGCTTTACTTTTTCATTATTGTAAAGATACATTTTATAAATTAAAACGCTTACCTTTTCACCTGCAAAAATAGGAGCCTCTTCAAGAGAGTGATATGCCAAAAAACTTTTTCCCCTGACATTCACCTTGATTTCCATTGACCTTCCCTTGAATGAAACTCCATCAACTGTACCACGTTCTGATGCATAAGGATAAATTTCATCTTCAATTTTGCTGATTCTGACAAATTCAGGTCTTATAAGAGCTTTTTCAAATCCATTTTCTATTTTGAAGCCATGAAAATTGCCGTAATTTTCAATTTCGACCGCGTCTCCTATAAATTTTGCAGCAAAAGGCGTTGCGGGATTTTTGTAAATTTCTGCAGGAGTACCGATTTGCTCAACTTTTCCTCGATTTACAATTATAATTTTATCTGCCGCTTCTGCTGCTTCTTCTTGGTCATGAGTTACAAAAATGCTTGTGATTCCAACTTTTTTTACTGTTTCTTTCAGCCATTCCCTAAGTTCTTTGCGCACTTTAGCATCAATAGCAGCAAAAGGTTCGTCCAAAAGCAGCAAATGAGGATTTGGAGCAAGTGCACGGGCAAAAGCCACTCTCTGTTTTTGCCCGCCTGAAAGCTGATGAGGACGTCTGTTTTCAAAACCTTCCATTCCAACAAGCTTTATTAATTCATGCACACGGTTTTTTATAAAGGTTTTATCCTTTTTTTGAATTTCAAGCCCAAAAGCAATATTTTCAAATACGGTCATATGCCTGAACAGTGCATAATTCTGAAATACAAAACCTATTCCGCGGCGATTTGGCGATAGTTCGTTTACTTTTTGAGTGTCTATGATTATATCCCCGCTATCCGGAGTTTCAAGCCCTGCAATCATTCGAAGTATTGTTGTTTTCCCGCTGCCTGAAGGACCAAGAATCCCTGCAAGGCTGCCTTTTGGAACGGAAAAGCTTATATTTTCAGCCGCAGTGAAATTGCCGAATTTTTTATTTACATTCTTAAGTTCAACATACATTTTATTTATCCTCCCATTTTTTAGCTTTATATTCCGCAATCGTTCGTAAGATTAAAATCATCAACGAAATCATCACTAAAATCGAAGAAACAGCAAAAGCTGATGCAAGTTCAAATTCATTGAAAAGTATCTCCACATATAGTGTCATGGTATTGGTTTTTTCGCGCAAATGTCCGGATATTACAGAAACAGCTCCAAATTCACCAAGAGCGCGCGATGCGCAAAGAGCTGAACCGTAAAACAATGCCCATTTTATATTTGGAAAAGTTATTTTTCTAAATATACAAAACCAATTCGCCCCCATCATGGCTGCAGCTTCTTCTTCCTCTGTTCCCTGTGTCTGCATAAGAGGGGCGATTTCTCTAAAAACCAAAGGAAAGGTTACAAAAATTGTTGCAATCAAAATTCCCGGGATGTCGAAAATTATTTTTGTTCCCAAGTAATCAAGAACAGGGCCCAACCATCCTCTTTTGCCAAAAGCAAAAATAAGCATAAGCCCTGCAACCACAGGAGAAACAGCCAACGGAACGTCAATGAGAAGTGAAAAAATCTTTTTAAAGCGAAAAGAAAATTTAGTGATTAAAAAAGAGGCAAAAATCCCAAACACAGTATTTGCAATTACTGCCGCTCCCGCTGCAATCAAAGTAAGCTGCAGAGCCTTCAATGCCTCTTCATTGGAAATCGATTTTATAAAAACTTTAATGCCATTCTCAAATGCATGAAAAAGAACAGAAACAAGCGGCAATACAAGCATTATTGCTAAAAATAATATGCCTAAAAAAATCAAAATTTTTTTTACAAAGCTTTTTTCCAAAAATGCCACCTCATTCCACAAAGAAGCTTCTACTTCCTTTTTATCTGCAAAATATGGGATAAACATAATACAAAAGAAGCTGCCGCAAGCATTACCAGTGCAATTGACGCTGCACCCGGATAATTAAACTGCTCAAGTTTATTCATCACAACCAAAGACAGAGTTTGTGTTTTATAGGGAATATTGCCTGAAATAAACACAACACTTCCATATTCGCCAAGAGAACGCGCAAAAGCCATGCCAAAACCTGAAATAGCGGCAGGAAAAATTTCAGGAAAAATTACTTTAAAAAAAATGTGGGTACTGTCAGCTCCCATAATTTGTGCTGCTTCTTCATAATGCCTGTCAAGTTTTTCAAGCACAGGCTGAATAGACCGAACTACAAATGGAATTCCAACAAAAATCATTGAAACCACGATTCCGGCAGGAGTATATGAAATTTTTATTCCTGCCATATTAAATAAGCCGCCTATCAATCCTTTGTCCGAATAAAGCGCTGTAAGCGAAATTCCAGCAACTGAAGTCGGCAAAGCAAACGGAAGTTCAATCATTCCATCCAAGAGCCTTTTAAAAGGGAAATTATACCTCACCAAAATCCATGCAAGCACTATGCCAAAAAACAAATTTACTCCGGATGCAAATGCGGCGCATGAAAAGCTTACAACATAAGCGTACACGGCCTGCTTATCAGCAATGGTTTCCCAAAAATCCTTAAAACTATATCCGTCAAACATAAGCGGAATTGATGCCAAAGGTACAAGCACCACAAAACCAACCATTGCAAAAGTTATCCCGAAAGAAAGCCCAAACCCGGGAATTGCTTTATTTTTGTCAGCAGAAAAAGTTCCCTTAAACACAAAAATACCATTTCCTTTCTGTCAGTTGTAAAAATTATCAAAAATTGCGCCATCTGCAAAAAATTTCTTATTTATTTCATCCCAATTCCCAAACTTGCTTGCTTCAACAAGTTTAATATCCAAATTAAAAACATATTCGTATTCTTTGAGTATTTCAGCATTAGACGGTCTGAAATAATTTTTTGCCATAATGCGCTGAGCTTCATCCGAATATAAATATTCGAGATATTCTTTTGCAGCCTTTCTTGTGCCATGCTTTTGAGAATAAGCTGTCACTTCAGCAACACAAGGCCTGGCAATTATGCTTATTGACGGAATCACCATCTCAAATTCTTCGGGACGTTCTTTCAAAATAAAAAAAGCTTCATTTTCCCATGCAATAAGCACATCACCTTGACCTTGCCCAACAAAAGTCGTCAATGCCGAGCGCGCACCTGAATTGAGCACTTTTACATTGGAATAAAGATTTTTTAAAAAAGCTATGCTTTTCTCTTCATCACCATTGTACTTTTCCTGCGCAAAAGCCCATGCGGCAAGAAAATTCCAACGTGCCCCTCCTGAACTTTTAGGATTTGGAGTTATTATTTCAATGCCATTTTTTATTATATCACTCCAATCTTTTATCCTTTTTGGATTCCCTTTGCGCACTAAAAATACTATTGTTGATGTATATGGAGAACTATCATTTGGAAAATTTGTTTTCCAGTTTTTATTTGCAAGCCCTGCTTTGCTCAGCCTTTCAATATCACTTTCAACAGCCAATGAAACCACATCAGCTTCATTTCCTTCAAGCACAGACATTGATTGCATTCCTGAGCCGCCGTGTGATTGGATTATCTTTATTTTTTGGCCATATTTTTCTTCCCAATATTCAGAAAACATTTCATTGTATTGATTATAAAATTCTCGTGTAGCATCATAAGAAACATTTGTTATTGAAATGCTGTTTTCATTTTTTCCATAAAATTTGATTTGTGGGCATCCTGCATAAAAAAATGCGCAAAAAAATAAGACTATGGCAAAAATAGATTTTTTAAATTTTAAAAAAATTTTTTGCCTCACAAAACCACTTTCTTTCATATATAACATGTATATTTAGTATATTACTGATTTTAGCGCTATGTTATAATTTTTTCAAGCATAAATAAAGCAATCGTTTGCTTTGAAAGCTTTAATATAAAACAAAAACGCCCTGATTTAAAACAGGGCGTTTTTGTTTTAATTATATTCACTTTAAGCCCACGGCAAACTTTTTATTCCACCGTAACCGATTTTGCAAGATTTCTCGGCTTATCAACATCGCAGCCTCTTAAAACAGCAGTATAATAAGCTATCAGCTGCAGTGGCACGACCGTTATCATAGGCATAAGCAAATCGTCAATGCTCGGAAGCCCAATCACGCAATCGGCAATATCCTTGTCTTCACACATTCCATCATGGCACAAAAGCGTAACCATGGCTCCTCTTGCCTTTACTTCCTTTATATTGCTCGTCATTTTTTCATAAAGACCTCTTTGGGTTGCAACGGCAATTACCGGCATGCCAGAACATATAAGCGAAATTGTTCCGTGCTTAAGTTCCCCTGCGGCATAAGCTTCGCTGTGTATATAGGAAATTTCCTTTAATTTAAGCGAACCCTCCATGCTCATTGCATAATCAAGCCCCCTGCCTATGAAAAGCAAACTGTCCGCATTTATCAGCTTTGAAGCGGCAAACTGGTAGTTTTCTTTTCTTTCAAGGCAGGTTTCTATTTGCGCAGGAACATTCATAAGCATATCCGTAAGTCTTTTGCATTCTTCTTCGCTTATGGCATTCTTTGCAAGGGCAACTTCAAAGGCAAAAAGATACATCACCGCAAGCTGAACCGCATATGCCTTTGTGGAGCAAACCGAAATTTCCGGCCCTGCATGGGTATAAACCACCATATCGGCCTCCCTTGCTATGGAAGAACCAACAACGTTTACTATTGCAAGCGTCTTTGCTCCCATGCTCTTTGAAAGCTTCAAAGCCGCAAGTGTATCCGCTGTTTCTCCCGACTGTGAAATTATTACAACCAAATCATCCTTGGTCACAAGAGGATTTCTGTACCTGAACTCGCTTGCAATGTCCACAATTACGGGAACCCTTGCAAGGTTTTCTATCACATATTTGCCCACAATTCCCGCATGCATTGCCGAGCCGCAGCCGACTATGTAAATTTGCCTGAACGAATTGAGCATTTCCTTATCAAGGCCGCATTCCTCAAAACTCGGCAAACCGTTTTTTACGCGCGGTGAAACCGTATTTTTTATCGCCGTTGGCTGTTCATGGATTTCTTTAAGCATAAAATGCTCATATCCGCCTTTTTGTGCGGATTCCATATCCCATGTCGCAGTTTGAAGCTCTTTTTGTATGGGAGCTTTATGTATATCGTAAAACTTTATCCCGTTTTTGTCAAGCACAGCTATTTCATTTTGTTCAAGCAGATAATAATTCCTTGTATGCTTTAAAATTGCCGTAACGTCCGATGCAATAAAGCTTTCATTTTCGCCTTTTCCTACAATAAGCGGACTTTCTTTCCTTACCGCAAAAATGGTATCCTTGTAGTCGCGGAAAACTATCCCAAGGGCATAGGCGCCCTCGACTTCGCTCATCATCTTTATTATCGCTGCCAAAGGGTCCCCATCATAATAATAATCCAACAACTTTGCAACGGTTTCTGTATCGGTTTCGCTTTCAAAGCCATATCCCTTTGAAATTAAAAAATCCTTTATTTGCTTGTAGTTTTCAATTATTCCGTTGTGGACTATCGAAACCCTTTCATTGCCTATTGGATGCGAATTAACATCGGACGGCTCGCCGTGAGTCGCCCAGCGCGTATGGCCTATTCCGCAAACTCCAACCGGCTTGCCCTCTTCTTTTATTTTATTTTCAAGGTCGGAGAGCCTTCCCTTTGCTTTTACCACTTTTATTTTTTCACGCTCAAAAACCGCTATTCCCGCAGAATCATAGCCTCTGTATTCAAGCTTTGAAAGAGCCTCCAAAAGGATTTCTGTACAATCGCCAAACCCGGAATATCCAACTATCCCGCACATAAAACAAACCTCCCTAAATAATAATTTTGGGGTAAATAAATCACCTCATTTACCCCATTGTCATGTTAAATCATATTAAATTTTATAAGAAATTATTATTTTGTACCAAAAATCCTATCCCCCGCATCACCAAGCCCGGGAACAATGTAAAGATTTTCATTAAGCTCCTCGTCAACAGCACCGCAGTATATCTCAACATCCGGATGCGCCGCCATAAGCTTTTCCACGCCATATCTTGATGCAATAATGCACATGAATTTTATGCTTGCCGCTCCGGCTTCCTTTATTTTTGCAATGGAAGCTATTGCCGTACCGGCCGTTGCAAGCATTGGGTCTGTCACTATAACATCCCTTTCAGCAATATCAACAGGCAGCTTTGCATAATATTCAACAGCCTTATGCGTCGTAGGGTCGCGGAATATGCCTATATGCCCTATTTTTGCGGCAGGAACAAGAGTTACCGCACCCTCCGCCATTCCAAGGCCTGCCCTGAGTATGGGTACAAAAGCCATTTTCCTTCCTGAAATCACCTTTGTCTTTGCCACCGCCACAGGGGTTTCTATTTCAACTTCCTTTAAAGGAAGATTTCTCGTCGCCTCATAAGTCATAAGCATTGCCGTTTCTGAAACAAGCTCCCTGAATTCCTTTGAACCGGTGTTTTTATCCCTCATGAGCGAAATTTTATGCTGCACAAGCGGATGGTCTATAATATGAAGATTTGTCATTTGAATTCCTCCCGCGGCTTAGCCGTTAATTTCTTCTTCGTTTTCTATTGCAGTAATCTGGTCAACGCGCCTTTGATGTCTTCCGCCCTCAAATCCAGTGTCAAGGAATACATCCACAAGTTCGCAGGCATATTCTATTCCAACAACCCTGCCGCCAAGGCAAAGCACATTTGCGTCATTGTGGAGCCTTGTATATTTTGCGCTGTAATAATCCGAACAAGCGGCCGCCCTTATTCCCTTTACCTTGTTTGCGGCCATTGAAATGCCTATTCCGGTACCGCAGAAAAGAAGCGCCTTATCGGCTTTTTTTGACACTACCTCATCGCAGACTTTTTTTGCAATAACAGGATAATCGCATTTTTCACCCTCATAGCAGCCAAAGTCCTTATATTCTATGCCCCTTTCCTCCAAGTGTTTAATGATTCCGCATTTCAAGTTGTATCCCGCCGGGTCACAGCCGATAGCTATCATTTCCAAAAATCCCCCTAAAAATCAATTGACAGATTTATTTTAACACATTAGTCCTTAAATTACAACTTTTAAATTTCCCGCAAGAAAATCTTTTTCAGCTTTGGTTGGCTGCAGATACCTTGCGTTTAAATTTTCCGGCGCCGAAAGGCCGTTTGAAAAAGCGGCAAAGCAGATTCCCGCCGCGTTTTGCAGTCTTAAATGCGGCGGTGCAAGAGAGAGCTTATCCATTCCCGCATTTTCAAAAAAGGCCTTTGCATAATCCCCCGCAAGCATTATTTTTTTATTTATACTTTTAAGACGCTCTTTTAAATCTTCTATGGAAATTATCTCATCATCGCAGAGCCTTTTTATTTTTCCATTATCGCAAGAAAACATTGCAGAATAAAGCAAATCCTGCCTTGCAAGCATAACAGGGCATATCGTTCCGTCAAATCCAAGCAGATTATAAGCCAAGCCTTCAAGTGTTGAAATCCCCGCGCAAGGCTTATCAAGCCCGAAAGCAAGGGCCTTTGCCGCTGAAATTCCTATCCTGAGCCCCGTATATGAGCCGGGCCCGTCTGAAACGGCAATGCCGTCTATCTCTTCAAGCGAAATCCCCGCATGGCGGACAAGTTCCTTTGCTATCGGAAGAATGGACTGCGAATGGGTAAGCTTTGTCAAAACGGAAGTTTGCGCAATCAGCTCGTCCTCCCTGCAAAGGGCAACGGAAGCTGTCTTTCCGGATGTTTCAAATCCCAATAAAGTCAAAACGTTCGTCTCCTTCGACGGTTATTTTTCTCGTATTTTCATCAATTTGCTCTATGGTTATAAAAATCGTATTCTTCGGAAGAAACGGAATGATTTTTTCACTCCACTCTATCGCCATCACACAGCCGTCGGAAAGGTAATCGTAAAATCCGGTGGTTTCAAGGTCGCCGGCGCTTTCTATCCTGTACATATCAAAATGGCAGAGCGTCATTTTTCCGCGGTATTCATTGACAAGGGTAAATGTTGGAGAATAAACCTCGTCACCAAGTCCCATGCCCATTGCAAGTCCGTGTGTAAATGTAGTCTTACCCGCACCCATTGAGCCTTTAAAGGCAATCACATCCCCTTCTTTTAAAAGGGCGCCTATTTTTTTGCCAAGTTCAATTGTTTCTTCCGGAGAACGGCTTATCTTTTCAAGCATAAAATTCCTCTTTTAAAACAGCCCGCTTATGTTCCCGGAGCCGTCTATGTCTATTTTAAGTGCCGCCGGAGTTTTCGGAAGTCCCGGCATGGTCATTATATCTCCGGTAAGCGCAACTATAAATCCTGCGCCGGATGAAAGCTTTAAATCCCTGACGATAATTTTAAAATCCTGCGGTTTTCCAAGCTTTGACGGGTCATCCGAAAGCGAATACTGCGTTTTTGCAACACAAACCGGGATTTTGTCAAACCCAAGCTCCTCTATTTCCCTTATTGCCTTTTCAGCCTGCGAAGTATAGGAAACCCCGTCCGCACGATAAATCTCCCTTGCAATTATATTAAGCTTTTCCTTTATTGGCAGCTTTTCATCATAAATCGGTGCAAAATTCGTCTGGCAGCCCTCGCATTTTTCAATGGTTTCGCATACCGTGCGGGCAAGCTCAGTTCCGCCCTCGCCACCTTTTGCAAAAACCTCGGCAAGCGAAACGGAAACCCCCATCTTTTCGCAAAAAGACTTAATCATTTCAATTTCCGCATCAGTATCGGTATGGAAGCGGTTTATTGCAACCACAACGGAGATTCCAAACTTATGCATATTTTCAACATGCGTCTGCAAATTTGCCATACCTTTTTCCAAAGCCGCAAGATTTTCAGCCGAAAGCTCGGTTTTAGGCACTCCGCCGTTATATTTAAGCGCCCTTATCGTTGCAACGACAACGGCACAGCTTGGCTTCAATCCCGCAAAACGGCATTTTATATCAAAGAATTTTTCCGCGCCAAGGTCGCTGCCAAATCCAGCCTCGGTTATGCAGTAATCCCCAAGCTTTAAGGCAAGCTTTGTCGCCCTCACAGAATTGCAGCCATGGGCAATATTTGCAAAAGGACCGCCGTGCATTATCACAGGCGTGTTTTCAAGAGTCTGCACAAGATTCGGCTTTATGGCATCTTTCAAAAGCACCGCCATGGAGCCGCATACTCCAAGTTCCCTTGCAAAGACAGGCTTGCCGTCAAAATTATAGGCAACAAGTATCCTGCCAAGCCTTTCCTTTAAATCTTCAAGGTCGGATGCAAGGCAAAGGATTGCCATTATTTCGGATGCAACGGTTATATTAAATCCATCCTCGCGCGGCACGCCGTTTATTTTACCGCCAAGGCCTACAATTATGTTCCTGAGCGCGCGGTCATTCATATCCATGCAGCGCTTAAACAGTATCCTGCGCTGGTCTATTTTAAACTCATTGCCCTGCTGGATATGATTATCAATAATTGCGCACAAAAGATTGTTTGCGGCGGTTATGGCATGCATATCCCCCGTAAAATGCAGGTTTATATCTTCCATTGGCACGACTTGGGAATATCCGCCTCCGGCGGCGCCGCCCTTAATGCCGAACACCGGCCCCAAAGACGGTTCGCGCAGGGCAAGTACAGCTTTCTTGCCTATTTTAGCCATAGCTTGGGCAAGTCCCACGCTTATTGTGGTTTTGCCTTCTCCCGCAGGAGTGGGATTTATTGCCGTAACAAGAATAAGCTTCCCGTCGGGATTATTTTTGGTTTTTTCAAAAAGCCTTTCGGAAAGCTTTGCCTTATAGTGGCCGTATGGTTCGATATCTTCCTCCGATATCCCTAAATTAAGGGCTATTTCGCTTATTTTAAGCATTTTTGCGCTTTGGGCTATTTCTATATCTGTAAGCATGGACATCCTCCGCAGACAAGAATATTTGACGGCATACCCGCAAGTCTGGTACTTTATTCCGCCATAAATTTATTATACCATAAAATAATCCCAAAGCATAGTTTTATGTTGAAAATATTTTTAAAAAAGAGTATAATAAAAATTGATAGCGGGCAATAATCGGGATTTTGCACGCTTGATAAAAGGAGCATACAGATGAAAGTTGTTTTCAATATCATCCGGCAATACTTTAAAAGGCTGGACAAGCCTCTTTTCCTTGTTGTTTTTGCTTGCTCATGCCTTAGCGTAGTGCTTTTGTACTCAATAGTTTACAACAAAGTTATTTCAAATATAGGAACGCCATATAAAATGCAGGCCGTTTCCATAGTGATAGGTACATTTTGTGCGCTTTTCCTTTCGGCGATTGATTATCAGAAGCTTGCAAAGCTTTGGTTTTTGTACGTTCCGGCATCGCTCCTGCTTGTTTTGCTTACATTTACGGGACTTGGCTACCAGCGCGCAGGGGCGGATGACAAAGCTTGGCTTAATCTTGGCTTTATGACTCTCCAACCGTCCGAATTTTTAAAGCTCGCCTTTATTCTAAGCTTTTCCTATCATCTTTCAAAGGTATCCGGGGAGATAAACTCCCTTAAAAACCTTGCCCTGCTTTGCCTGCATGGAGCGGTTCCGGTTGGAATTATAGCTCTTCAAGGCGATTTCGGCACGGCAATGGTATTTTTGGCGGTATTCGTATTCATGATATTCTCGGCGGGGCTTTCGTTCAAATATATAATTGCGGCGCTGATTGCGGCTCCAATAATGGCCGTTACGGCTTGGTTTGTGATTTTGCAGCCGGTGCACAGAAAAAGGGTGATGGTGCTTTTCAACCCTGACCTTGACCCTCTTGGCGTCGGCAATCAACAGCGTCAGGGCAAAATTGCGCTCGGCTCCGGCAGGATGCTTGGCAAGGGGCTTTTCGGCGGAGATTACAGCTATGTTCCCGAAGTGCAGAATGACTTTATTTTTTCATATGTCGGACAGACACTTGGATTTGTCGGATGCATAATCCTTGTCGGGGCGCTTGGATTTATTTGCATAAAAATAATAATAAATGCAAGAATGGCAAAAGACGACCTTGGAAAGAATATATGCATCGGAGTTTTCGGGCTTATCTTCACGCACAGCTTTATAAACATAGGCATGGTGCTTGGAATTATGCCGGTAATAGGGGTGCCCCTGCCTTTTATAAGCGCCGGAGGCACGGCTATGCTCAGCATGTATATAGCCATAGGCCTTGTTATGAGCGTGCATGCACATTCCGATAAAAATTATGCGATTTTCTACGATGCAAATTGATTTTACCTTATAATTACACTTATTGCAATAATTTTTTGTTGAAAATCCATTTGCTTGCATGTATAATGTTGTATGGCAGAAAAAGTTCTTTTGTTTTCAGGAAGGTAATTTAATGGTTTTTGCAAAGAGCTTTGTGCAGTTTCAATCCTGCATAAAAGATTTAATAGAAACTCCGGTTGTCAGGACTATGAATAATTTTACTCAGCATTCGCTTGTTACAACATTGGAGCATTGTCTTTTTGTTTCATATGTAAGCTTTTTGATATGCAAGTTTTTAGGGCTCAATTATTATGCCGCCGCAAGAGGAGGCTTGCTGCATGACCTTTTTCTTTATGACTGGCATGACGGGCACCGCGACAGGCGGTTCCATGGCTTTACGCATCCCAAAACGGCGCTTATGAACGCAACCATGCATTTCAATTTGAGCCATATGGAACAGGACATCATAAAAAAACATATGTGGCCGCTTACGCTTGTGTTCCCAAGATACAGGGAAAGTTATGTGGTTTCGCTTGCAGACAAAATTTGCTGCGTGCTTGAAGTGCTTGGGCTTTACAGGCTTGTCTGGATAAGAAGAATTATGCTTCTCCATTCAAAATTTTCAGAAGTTCCCGCACCGCTTAAAAGTGTTTGATTTTTAGTTAAAAATCCTCATTTTTAGAGGATTTTTTATTTTTTCCATTGATATTTTTTATTTTTCACGTTATAATATAAGCAAATGAAGGTAAAAACATTCTAAATTATACTTGACAAGTATGGTTTAGAATGTTAAAATAATAACAGCAGCTGGGCTGCACATAATTAAAAAGGAAAGAGGTATGATTTGTATGGAAAAGTATGAATGCCCTTGCTCTTATGTTTATGACGAGGCCGTTGGCGACCCAGATAACGGAATCGCTCCCGGAACAAAATGGGAAGACCTGCCGGATGACTGGTGCTGCCCGGTATGCGGACTCAGCAAAAGTGAATTTACAAAAATAAGCTAAGTTTGCGCAAGGGGGCGGATTTCGTCCCCTTTTGTCATATATCTGCAATACAAAGGAAGGATGCTTCTTATGAAACAGTTAAAGGAAAACATTTATTACGTTGGAGCTTTAAATCCAAATTTGCGTATTTTTGATATAATAATGAAAACCGAATACGGTACGACTTACAATGCCTATGTTGTAAAAGGAGAAAAAACAGCGCTCGTCGAAACCGTGCATGACAAATTTGCAAATTCCTTTCTTGAAAGCGTCAAAGAAATTTCAAGCCTTGATAAAATTGATTATATAATCCTCAACCATACCGAGCCGGACCACAGCGGCAGCGTTGCAAAGCTTATATCAATAAATCCCGAAATTACAATAGTCGGCACTACGGCGGCTTTAAAGAACGTGGCAAACATAACCAACATGGATTTCAAAAAGCTTGCGGTAAAGACAGGGGACAAGCTTGACCTTGGAAATGGGCTTGAATTTGAATTCATTGTCGCCCCAAACCTCCACTGGCCGGATTCAATGTTTTCTTATCTTCCGGCAAGGAAAGTCATATTCACCTGCGATTTCCTTGGGGCGCACTATTGCGAACCGCTTTTAATGGATGACCTTATAACTTATCCGGATGCCTATGAAAGCGCATTTAAAAATTACTATGATGCCATTTTCAGCCCGTTTAAAAAATTTGTCCTCGATGGGCTTGACAAAATGAAGGGCCTTGACTTCGACATGGTATGCAACAGCCATGGGCCAATCCTCAAAGAACGCATAAAGAAAAACATGGAGCTTTACCGCGAATGGTCTACTACCGAAAACGTGGAGAAAAATGTTGCAATATTCTACGTTTCCGCATACGGCTACACAAGAAGCATGGCGGAGGCTTTTGCGGCAAGGCTTTCCGAAAACGGAATCAAGACAAAGGCTTATGATATAATCTATCATCCCGCGCACGAACTCAAAGAGGCCCTCGAAAAGGCAAGCGGGGTTATGTTTGGCTCGCCGACAATCAACCGCGATGCCTTAAAGCCGGTATGGGATCTTATTTCATCCGTGGATGCAATTTCAAACAAAGGCAAGCCTTGCATGGTGTTCGGCTCATACGGCTGGAGCGGAGAAGCATGCCCCATGCTTGAAGAAAGGCTTAAAAGCCTTGGCCTTAAAATCGCCGGTGAAAGCTTCAGGGTTCTTATGAAGCCGGACGGCAAGGATTTTGAAAAAATAAAAGAGCTTGCTGACAACTTTGCAAAAGCAGTTTAAAAATAATATTCCCTGTCGGTTTAAATCCGGCAGGGAATATTTTTACATTATATGGTCCTGTTCCTTTGAGGAGGATATTTTCCATCCAAGCTCGTTTATTTTTTCTTCTATCTGTTCCGGATTTACGCCGGAACTGTCATAATCCACGGCAATGTTGTTCTTTTGTGAATTTACGCTTACGGAAAGCACTCCGCGCATTGAGCCTATGCCTTTTTTAAGCTCTTTTGCCTCGCGTTTGCCGTCAACATCCGAAAGCGAAAAATATACGCTGTTTTTTGACATCAAATCACCTCAACGCTATTTTCTGCGTTTTTATTAAAACTATTCCCTTTCGGCATTTACAAATGTTTTTAAAAATGCTATACTTTTAAAAAAGAAAATGAAAAGGAAAGAAGCAAAATGAAAACAATAGGCATTATCGGCGCTATGCCGTCGGAGCTTTCAGACATCAGGCTTTCACTTGGTCAAGCGGCTGTTGAAGAAAAGGCGTCATTTAAATTTTTTATAAATGAATTTGAAGGCAAAAGGCTTATAAATGTATGTTGCGGAATAGGAAAAGTAAATGCGGCGCTTTGCACGCAAAATCTCATAGATTGCTACAAACCTGATTATATTATAAATACAGGCATTGCCGGCGGAATGAATCCCGAAGTAAAGGTTTGCGACATTGTGGTTTCAAGCGAGGTAATGTACCATGATTTGCTTACAAGATTTCTGGAAAATTACCCTCCCTACAACGGAATTTTTAAAGCGGATGCAGACCTTATCCAAAAAGCACTAAAATCCTGTGAAAAGTATGGCATAAAATGCTTTCCCGGCAGGATTGTTTCCGGAGAGGCCTTTGTTTCCGACAGCGTGCTTAAAGCAAGGATAATTGACGAGTTTTCCCCGTTTGCAGTCGATATGGAAAGCGCCGGAATCGGGCACTGCGCATTTTTAAACAATGTGCCGTTCGTTTCCGTAAGGTGCATTTCAGACAATGCCGACGACGAGGGCGAGATGTCCTTCGAACAGTTTGAAAAAATTGCCGCAAAAAGAGTTGCGGAAATTGTTCTTGATATGGCAAAGGAAATTTAAGGAGGCTTTAAATGAACATTTGGCATGATGTATCCCCGAAAAGAATTAAAAAAGATGATTTCTTTGCGGTGATTGAAATCCCGCAAGGCAGCAAGGCAAAGTATGAGCTTGACAAGGAAACAGGATTTTTAAAGCTTGACAGGATACTTTACACTTCCACGCATTATCCGGCAAATTACGGCCTTATCCCGCGCACGCTTGCCGAGGACGGCGACCCGCTTGATGTGCTTGTGCTTTGTTCTGAAACTATTTTCCCGCTTTCTTTGGTGCAATGCTATCCGATAGGGGTAATCTCCATGATAGATAACGGCGACCCTGACGATAAAATTATCGCCATCCCGTTTAAAGACCCGACTTACAACACTTTTAAAGATATAAGCGACCTGCCGCAGCATATTTTCAACGAAATGTCGCATTTTTTCAGCGTTTACAAGGCGCTTGAAAACAAGGATACTGCCATTGACGAAATAAAAAACAGAGATGCTGCCGAAAAAATAATCCAAAACTGCATAGAAAGATATATTGAAAAATTTTGCAAATGAGGTGAGCTGCAATGGCTGAACTGCAATTTGAAATCGTAAAAAAGCTTGGCGTTTTATCCGAAAACGCCAAAGGATGGCAAAAGGAATTGAATCTTGTCAGCTGGAACGGCAGGGAACCAAAATACGACCTGCGTGAATGGTCCCCTGAACATGACAGGATGGGCAAGGGCATAACGCTTTCCGAAGAGGAAATGGATGAGCTTAAAAAAATACTCGAAGAGATTTAAAAGTGGCAATCCATAAAGGCAATTCAATATATTACCGCAAGGAGCTGGTATCATGCAAATAAAACCATCTGCAAGCATTCGACAAAATTATAATGAAATTTCAGCTTTATGTAAGTCAACAAAAGAACCGGTTTTCCTTACCAAAAACGGTGAGGGGGACCTTGTAGTTATGGACATTGAAACCTTTACCCGCCGTGAAAAAATGCTGAAGCTCCGTGAAGAATTGCTCTCTGTTGAAGAAGACCGGCTAACAGGACTAACCGGGTTTGATATTGATGAGCTTGACAACTTCCTAACCAGCATTATTGACGAGGTGGGACATGGAAAACAGGATTAAATATAAAATAATTATTTCAGACCGTGCCCGCCAAATGTTAGCGGGCCACATTCATTTTTTGGCGCAAAAAAGTCCAAATGCAGCCCGCAACACAAAAAACAATTTAATAAAGGCTATAAAATCACTGCAGCAAATGCCGGAACGTTTTCCATTTTTGAGAGATGAATTTATACCTTCAAATAAATATCATAAAATGTTTGTGGAAAAATGGTATTTAATTTTATATCAAATCAAAAATCAAACAGTATATGTTGATTATATTGTTGATTGCAGACAGGATTATCAATGGCTTATATTGTAAAATATAAATCATCGAAAAGTTATTCCTTAAAATTTTTATCCGTCATAATATCCAGCACCGCCTGCATCAAATCCACTGCCTTTTCTTTTGGAGCAAGCTTTACGCTTATATAAGGTTTGTTCAGATTATTAAACAGCACTCTGCCCTTAAATGCGGCGGAAAGTCTTGAAATTTGCTCAATGGACGGATTTTTAATATAAAAGAGCAGATTTTCACCCTTTTGGGATATTTCTGAAATGCCAAGCGAAGAAGCCGTATTCCTCAAAAGCGCAACATTTATAAGCCCGATTATTGCCTTTGGAGGCTCGCCATATCTGTCTATAAGCTCGTCTACAAGCTCCATGCTCTCTTCTTTTGTGGAAATCCCGGCTATCTTGCGGTAAACATCCAATCTTTGCGAAAGGTTTTCAATGTAATTTTCAGGTATATGCGCCTCTATCTGGACATCAACAAGACATTCCTCAGGCGTGCGCGGCGGAGCTTCGCCCTTTTCCTCAGCTATCGCCTCCGAAAGGAGCTGCAAGTACATATCATATCCCACTGCCTCCATATGCCCATGCTGTTTCCCGCCCAAAATGCTTCCGGCGCCCCTTATTTCAAGGTCCCTTAAAGCAATCCTGAACCCGCTGCCAAACTGGGTGAATTCCCTTATGGCTTCAAGGCGCTTTGAGGCAACTTCGCTGAGCACCTTTCCCCTGCGGAATGTAAAATATGCAAACGCCCTTCTATTTGAACGCCCTATCCTGCCCCTAAGCTGGTAAAGCTGCGAAAGCCCAAGCTTATCGGCATCCTCAATTATAAGCGTATTGCAGTTTGGCACATCCACGCCTGTTTCAATAAGCGTTGTGCAGACAAGGATGTCAATTTCATGGTCAATAAGCTTTCTCCAGATTTCCGAAAGCTCGTCTTCCGAAATCCTGCCGTGCGCAATGCCTATATTTGCGTCAGGAAGCATCTCTTTCAGCCTTGACGCGCAAAGCTCTATGGTTTCTATTCTGTTGTGTATATAATAAACCTGCCCTCCGCGGCGAAGTTCCTTTGAAATCGCCTGCGCTATAATCCCCATGTCATGCTCGACAACATAAGTCTGCACGGGATGGCGGTCCTGCGGCGGCTCCTCAATTACCGACATATCCCTTATTCCGCTCATTGCCATATTAAGCGTTCTTGGAATCGGCGTCGCCGAAAGCGTAAGAACATCCACTCCGGCGAAAAGCTCCTTAAAGCGCTCCTTATGCGCCACTCCAAAGCGCTGCTCCTCATCTATAATGACAAGGCCCAAATCCTTGAATTCAACATCTTTCTGCACAAGGCGATGGGTGCCTATGACTATATCCACAAGGCCTTTTTTAATGGATTTTACCACTTCCTGTTGCTGTTTGGGACTGCGGAACCTTGAAAGCAGTTCAATTTTTACCGGAAAATGTTCGAACCGCCTTAAAGCAGTCTGATAATGCTGCCATGCAAGAATTGTCGTCGGAACAAGAATTGCGCACTGCTTGCCGTCAAGCACGCATTTGAATGCCGCTCTCAAAGCTACTTCTGTCTTGCCGAAGCCGACATCGCCGCAAAGCAATCTGTCCATTGGCTGGGGCTTTTGCATATCAGCCTTTATTTCCTCAATGGCGCGGAGCTGGTCATCAGTTTCATTGTACTCAAAGCGCTGTTCAAAATCCTGCTGCCAATCGTTATCCGGTGAAAAGGCAAATCCCTTTGTTGCGGCGCGCTTTGCGTAAAGAGCTATAAGCTCGTCTGCCATATCCTTGACCGCTTTTTTAACCCTTGAACGCGTCTTTTGCCATTCTGTCGACGAAAGCTTATTAAGTTTTACCGCCCCGTCATCCCTCGGTCCTATATACCTTGAAACCAAATCAAGCTGTGTTACGGGAACGTAAAGCACATCCGTACCGGCATATTTTATTGTTATATAATCCTTTGTAATCCCCTCAAGCTCAAGTTTTTTTATGCCCTCAAAGCGTCCTATTCCATGAAGCGCATGAACAACCAAATCCCCCTGCGAAATATCCGAAAGGGATTTTATCTCCTCGCCTTTTTTACGTTTTTTAAGGCTTCTTTTTGAAGAAAGCGCCTTTGCCTGTGTAATCAAAGCCGTTTTAGTTTCGGGATAATCATATCCTCCCGAAACGCATCCCGTCATAAGCAAAACCCTGCCAGCCGAAAGAGTGCTGTCGTCCTTTGCTATTTCACAGCTTATCCCGCTTTCAGTCAAATCCGAAAGCAGAATGGGAAGCGTCTTTTCGCTGCCAGCCATTACAATTACGGAGTATCCCCTTTCGCAAAAGCTTTGCAGGTCCTCGATAAGCTGGCGGATTTCCCCGCCCCATGGAGCGGTTTGGAAAGCGGTCAGATTTATAAGCTTTTTAAAGCTCAATTCAGGCGCTTGGCGCACAAAAGAATCAAGGCATACAAGCGGATGCTTCTGCGCAAGGTGCAAAAACTCGGAAAATTCAATGCAATATCCTTCAAGGCCCTTGCAAAGCTCGCCGCTTTCAAGCAGAATCTTTATATCCTCATTATGCTGTGAAAGGAACGCCCTCGCCTTTTCGGCGGCATTCCTATATTCGCTTATGCAGACAAGTCCGCCGACATAATCAAAAACAGTCGCCGGATTTTCATAGGCAAGCGAAATATACTTGTCTATATTTGCAAGGGACATCCCGTTTTCAAGCTTTTCGGCATCCCTTAAAAGGCTTCCCTTGGCAAGTTCGGCACGCTTGCCCTTTAAAGACGAAATGAGGGCTTTTATTTTTTCCGCAAATGCCTGTGTGCTTTCAAAAAGCACTTCAAGCGCCGGCGAAACCGGAATCTCATTTATATTTTCCGTCCGGCGCTGTGTTTCAGGGTCAAAATACGAAATGCTGTCAATTTCATCGCCCCAAAGTTCAAGTCTTACCGGCATGGACGACTGCACCGGAAAAATATCGACTATGGAGCCTCTTATTGAAAACTGCGAAACTCCCTCAACCTGTTCCGCCCTTGAATATCCCGCCGCCAAAAGGCGTTTTGAAAGCTCCGCAGTTGAAATTTCATCGCCGGTCTTTATGCAAAAAGTCCTCCCTTTAAGGACATCCGGCGGAATTGTCTTTTGGAGTGCGGCCTCTATTCCGGCAACGACTATTTTGCACTCCCCTGACAAAAGCTTTGAAAGCACCTCAAGCCTTGCATGCTCATATTCCCTTGAAACGCCTTCAACCGGCGCAAGGGTAAAATCCTTGGCCGGGTAGGCATAAGCTATTTTCTCGCGCGCCATTTCATTTATATCGTCGGCAAGCCGCCTTGCGGATGCCTCGTCATCGGTTACCGCAAGAACCGTGCCGTCTTTTGAAAGCGCCAGCAAAAACTGCGCCTTGTGTATTCCCGAAACGCCGCTGACCGAGCATGGAAAATCGCCGGATTCAAGTGCGCTTTTAAGCTCCTTAAATCCGCTTAAATCTTCTGCAACCTTATAAAAAAAGTCCATACAAAAAATCCTTGCTTAACTGTTGTATTTATTCATGGCCTCATCAATTTTGCCTTCTACCATGAGTTCAACGCTTGCCGCTGTCTTTTCAAGCGCTTCCCTTATCTTAGGATACTCCTCAGGCTTGAAATTTGAAAGCACCCAATTGGCAAGGTCATAATCCGGATGAGGCTTTTTTCCCACCCCTATTTTAACCCTTGGGAAAGTATCCTTGCCGGTAAGGTATATTATGCTTTTTATCCCGTTATGCCCGCCGTCACTGCCCTTTCGCCTTATCCTTATCTGTGACGGTTCAAGGCTTATATCGTCATAGAGCACTATCACACGCTCCACAGGAATTTTATAAAAATTCATTCCCTCGACAACTGCTTCCCCGCTGTTGTTCATAAAGGTTGAAGGCTTCATCAACAAACACTTTTTCCCGCCTATAACAGCTTCTCCGACAATGGATTTGAATTTTATCCTGTCGACCTTGACTCCATACTTTGAGGAAATTGCATCTATTGCCATAAATCCCGCATTATGCCGTGTATCCTCATATTTTGAGCCGATATTTCCCAGCCCGACTATTATGAAGTCAACCGGCCCGGTTTGGTTATGTGCTGAAATTTCTTTGAGTTTTGCAAAAATGTCCATAACTTAATCCTTTTTTATTCTTCCTTTTAATTTTCTTAATCCATAGCCCTCTTTGATTTTCATTTCCCCGCGCTCTATCGCAAGGGCATTTGCGGGGACATCCTTTGTAATCGTTGAGCCTGCCGCGGTATATGCCGCCTCGCCCACCGTAACGGGAGCTACAAGATTTGTATTGCAGCCGATAAAGGCATTGTCGCCTATGGTCGTCCTTGATTTTTTTGCTCCGTCGTAGTTGACCGTAACCACTCCGCAGCCAAAGTTTACATTCCTGCCCACATCGCTGTCGCCGACATAAGTAAGATGGGCTATTGCTGTTCCCTCGCCGATGTTTGAATTCTTGACCTCAACAAAATCGCCTATTTTTACTCCACTCTTTATATTGCTGTCCGGCCTTATATGCACGAACGGGCCGATTTTCACATTATCGCCTATTACTGACTGATATGCCTGAACGTAATTAAGTTTCGTATTAAATCCTATTATGCAGTCATCTATAAGGCAGTTGGGGCCTATTGTGCAGTTCTCGGAAATAATGGTCTTTCCGGTAATTATAGTCCCTTGCAGGATTTTTGTTCCGGCGCCTATTATAACATCACGGCCTATTGTCACCCCGTCCGTGCAGAGAAATTCCACGCCGTTTTCCATATGCTTTTCAATTATATCCATCCTTGCAACATTATTAAGCTGCAAAAGTCCCTTTTTATCATTTGCGCCAAGAGCAACCTTTGGATTCGGGGTAAGATAAGCCCCTGCGCGAAGCCCCTTTGAAATGATTATTCCCACCGTATCGGTAAGGTAATACTCCCCTTGCGCATTATTCGGTGAAATTTCATCAAGGGCTTCAAGCAATGCCGAAGTTTTAAACCAATATATTCCCGAATTCGCCTCATCAATTTTCTTTTGTTCTTCCGTAGCGTCCTTTTCCTCTACAATGCATGAAATCCCGTTTTCTTCCCTTATGACCCTTCCGTATCCAAAAGGATTTTCAAGCCTTGCTGAAACAATCGTAACGGCATTTCCCTCGCTCAAATGCTTTTCAAGCGCAGCAGAAATTGTCGCCTCGTCAACAAACGGGGCGTCACCATAAAGTATAAGCGTATTTGAATCCAAATGTTCTTCAAGGAATTTTCTTGCCTGCATAACCGCATGTCCGGTGCCTTTTTGCTCCTCCTGCAGGACGGTTTCGTACCTTCCGCAGAGATATTCGTCAATATAATGGGCATTATAGCCCTTTACTATGCACAAATCATTCAAAGCGGCATTCTTGCAGGCCTTTATCACCCATTCCAGCATCGGCTCGCCCAAAACCTCAAAAAGAGGCTTCGGCAATTCGGATTTCATCCTTTTTCCTTTTCCTCCCGCAAGAATTACCGCACAATTATTTGACATGAAAACATCCTCCCCGTATTCTTATAAACCTTATTTCCATTATCTCAATTTTTTCATAATTTTTCAAGTGCTATTTTTTATTTTCATTTTACATTTATTAAAAAATGCAATTATGCCTTAAAAAAGCTTTGAAAATCCCAATAAAAATAGTTGATTTGTGCCAAAAGGCCCTGTATTAAATTAAATTTATTTTTCTATAAAAATATATGGAAAAATAAAAGAAAATCTGATATAATATTGATATGTCCGCGGACAAGCAAAATATTTCTAATTTTTGGAGTGTTTAAAGCTTTTCCGTGCTGAACAAAAATTTTTGGAGGTAGATTTACAGTGAGCAAAAAATACGTTTACCTGTTCTCCGAGGGCAACGGCTCAATGAGAGAACTGCTTGGCGGAAAGGGAGCAAACCTTGCCGAAATGACAAATTTGGGCATGCCTGTTCCGCAAGGATTTACCATTACAACAGAAGCTTGCACACAGTATTACGCTGACGGCGAAAAAATCAACGATGAGATTCAAGCGCAAATCATGGAATATATCGGCAAGATGGAGGAAATTACCGGCAAGAAGTTCGGCGACCTTAACAATCCCCTCCTCGTTTCCGTACGTTCCGGCGCAAGAGCATCCATGCCCGGTATGATGGACACAATCCTCAACCTCGGCCTTAACGACGAAGTTGTTGAAGCTTTTGCAAAGAAAACCAACAATCCGCGTTTTGCTTATGACTCATACCGCCGTTTCATCCAGATGTACTCAGACGTTGTTATGGAAGTAGGCAAAAAATACTTTGAAAAGCTCATTGATGAAATGAAAGAAAAGAAAGGCGTAAAGCTTGATACAGAGCTTACCGCCGAAGACCTTAAAGAGCTTGCAAACGCATTTAAGGCTGAATACAAGTCAAAAATCGGCAGCGACTTCCCGTCCGACCCCAAGGAACAGCTCATGGGCGCAGTTAAGGCCGTATTCCGTTCATGGAACAACCCGCGTGCAATTTATTATAGAAGAATGAACGACATCCCGTCCTCATGGGGAACTGCCGTAAACGTTCAGGCAATGGTATTCGGAAACATGGGCGATACCTCCGGTACCGGCGTTGCTTTCACAAGAAACCCTGCAACCGGCGAAAAGAAGCTCTTTGGCGAATTCCTTATCAACGCTCAGGGCGAAGACGTTGTTGCCGGCGTAAGAACTCCACAGTCCATCGACAAGCTTGCAGAAATCATGCCGGAATGCTACCAGCAGTTCGTTGAAATCTCCTCCAAGCTTGAAAAGCACTACAAAGACATGCAGGACATGGAATTCACCATTGAAGAAAAGAAGCTCTACATGCTTCAGACAAGAAACGGAAAGAGAACCGCTACCGCTGCTCTCAATATTGCTTGCGACCTTGTTGACGAGGGCATGATTGACGAAAAGCAAGCTCTTACCATGATAGACCCCAAGCAGCTTGACGCTCTTCTCCACCCGCAGTTTGACGCAAAGGCTCTTAAAGCCGCTAAGCCGATTGCATCCGCACTTCCCGCTTCTCCCGGAGCTGCTTGCGGAAGAATCGTATTCACAGCCGAAGATGCTACCGAATGGGCTAAGAGGGGCGAAAAGGTTATCCTTGTAAGACTTGAAACCTCTCCGGAAGACATTGAGGGAATGCACTATTCACAGGGCATACTCACCGTTCGCGGAGGCATGACATCCCACGCTGCCGTTGTTGCGCGCGGAATGGGCACATGTTGCGTATCCGGATGCGGCGAAATCAAGATGGATGAAGAAAACAAGCAGTTCACTCTTGCCGGAAGAGTATTCAAAGAGGGCGACTACATCTCTCTTGACGGCTCCACCGGAAACATTTACGGCGAGGCTATTCCTACCGTTGCCGCTGAAATTTCAGGAAACTTCGGCCGCATAATGGCTTGGGCCGACAAATACAGACAGCTTCAGGTAAGAACAAATGCCGATACTCCTAAGGACGCTCAAAAGGCTGCTTCCTTTGGCGCTGAGGGCATTGGTCTTTGCCGTACCGAGCACATGTTCTTTGAGGCTGACAGAATTGCTGCTATCAGAGAAATGATTTGCTCCGATACAGTTGAACAGAGGGAAGCTGCTCTTGCTAAGCTCCTCCCGATGCAGAGAGGCGACTTTGAAGAGCTTTACGAAGCTATGGAGGGCAAGCCGGTTACTATCCGTTTCCTTGACCCGCCGCTCCACGAATTCGTTCCTACCGAAGAAAAGGACATTGAGCTCCTTGCAAAGACTCAGGGCAAGACCGTTGAAGAAATCAAGGCAATCATTGCAGGCCTTCACGAATTCAACCCGATGATGGGCCACCGCGGATGCCGTCTTGCGGTAACTTATCCTGAAATTGCAGCAATGCAGACAAGGGCAGTTATCGAAGCAGCTATCAATGTTTCCAAAAAGCATCCCGATTGGAACATCGTTCCTGAAATCATGATTCCTCTCGTTGGAGAGCTCAAAGAGCTTCAATATGTAAAGAGCGTTGTAACTTCAACAGCAGACAAGATTATTGAAGAAACAGGCGCAAAGCTCAAATACAAAGTAGGAACAATGATTGAGATTCCGCGTGCTGCTCTCACAGCCGACGAAATTGCAAAGGAAGCTGAATTCTTCTCATTTGGTACAAACGACCTCACACAGATGACATTCGGCTTCTCAAGAGATGACGCAGGCAAGTTCCTTGGCGCTTACTACGACAAGAAGATTTACGAATTTGACCCGTTTGCAAAGCTCGACCAGGATGGCGTTGGAAAGCTTGTTAAGATGGCTTCCGAACTTGGAAAGAAAACACGTCCGGACATCAAGCTCGGCATCTGCGGCGAACACGGCGGCGACCCGTCAACAATCGAATTCTGCCACAAGACAGGACTCACCTATGTTTCATGCTCGCCTTTCCGCGTTCCGATTGCAAGGCTTGCAGCAGCTCAGGCAGCTATCAAGTACCCAAGATAAGATTGCTTTATAAGGCAGTTTAAAATTTGCCCCCTCCGCTTTCGGAGGGGGCAAATTTATTAAAAAAATGTAAAAAATAAAAAATTACCTTGCGTAACCTATTGCTCATAACGCCGCGTAATGATGTATTATGAAGCCAAGGAGGTGAATTCTATGTCCAAATACACAACGGGAGAGCTTGCAAAAATTTGCGGCATATCGGTACGGACGGTTCAGTTTTATGACTCCAAGGGATTGCTTAGCCCATCCGAATTGACGGAAGGCGGAAGGCGGCTTTACTCGGAAGAGGATAAAAACCAAATGCAGCTTATTTGCTTTTTAAAAGCACTTGGACTTTCACTTGATTCAATAAAGGAAATACTGCAAAGTGAAAATCCGCAAAAGATACTCCTTTTGATTTTGGATGAGCATGAAAAGCAGCTTAAATCCGAAATGGAGGAAAAGAAAAAGCAATTAACTGCCATTGACGCCGTACGCGGATATGTTTCCCAAAAACAAGCTATTCCTGAAAACATTAAAAGCGACATAGAACAAATTATGTATGAAAACAAGCAAAAAAAGCTGCACAGCGTGCACATGAAAATGCTTTTTTGGGGTAGTTTATGCACGATTGCCGAGCTTATATCCATTCTTGTATGGATTTTCTACAAAAACTGGATTCCTTTTGCAATCGTTATGCCATTGGCAATCCTGATATGCATTTTGCTTGCAGGAATGTACTACAAAAACTCGGCATATATTTGTCCCGAATGCGGCGCAACTTTTAAACCGGGAATTATGGAGTTCTTTTTCTCAAACCATACCCCAAAAACACGAAAGCTGACCTGCAAAGCCTGCGGCAAAAAAGGCTGGTGCGTGGAAACATACAACGAATAGCAAAACAGCCCCCATCTCAATTGGGGGCTGTTTTGCATCTTTTAAAATTCAATTCAAGCTATCGCTCTCATTTTTAAATCTCTGCGAAACCATGCGAAAGCTTATGACATTTTTAAAATTTGTAAATCCGGTAAAATAAAAGCTGTTGTTTTCTTTATTTCCACTTTGGACAAAGAAATGTTCGCCAAAAGACGGGCCTATTTTCATTATGCTGCATCCTTTTGAAATTTCAGCGTGCCCTTCTTTGATTACCAGCATACTTCCTAAAACAGGTTTATGTATAAAGCTTGGGGTTTTTATCAAAAAATCATTGCTGTCTACACTGAATTCAAGAGCAAAAGGAATTCTGTTGCATCCGTCAATGCTCAAATGCAAATCAATTCCATCTTCGGTTTCTTTTATTTCAGCATCAATATCCAGCACAGGCCCGTCAATTTTTTCCCTTTTGTCATGGTCCATTTTCCACCAGTCAGTTTCCTGCGGTTTTTCATTAAACGGGCAATAGAACCATCCTTTAAATTTTGAGTAAACTTTTACTCCGGAACTTGTCCTTTCAATTTTTTCTGGAATAAATTCATGATGTTCAAAAAAGTTTACATTAAGACGCGCACCTATCGACAACTCGCCAACCTGAAAATATAAAAAGTATGGATTTTTTGCCAAAACGGAATAGCTGAATTTGCTTTTGCGAACCCGAAATATTCCCGAATCCGGATTAAAAAAGCTGTATCTGTCAGGAAAAGCCGGATTAAGGTCAGTATCCGATTTTAGCAAACTCATCAGTTTCTCATGGCTAAGCAGCAAATTTAAGCAATCCGGAGCCAAATCACCACGTTTTATGACATCCTCCATAATCTTTGCAGCCGCCGATAAAAATTGATTGTTCTTTTGCAAAAATCCAACATAAAGATAATCAAAATAGTAATCCCTTGGATAAAATTTTCTGGATTTATCATAGCGTGTTGAATTTTTTGTAAAAATACTTCCATCCGGCTCAAAGTAATAAAACATCATTTCAAGATTGCGTTTTGCGTAATCAAGATACTTTGCCTCTCCCGTTTGCTCGTAAAGGATAATCATTGCCTCGTCATTAATTCTATTGTAGTTGCCGGAGGAACGTTCAGAATACTCGCCGTATTCATTGCAGTCTATTCCCTCGTTAAGATACAGATTTGCTTTTTGGCGGTACTTTTCTCTGCCAAAAATATTTGCGCATGCCATAAGTACCGAAGCAATTGCCCAGCGGTGGTTTGGGGTATGAAATCCTCCTTTGGCAATGCCGTCGGCCGCGCGCTCGATAATTGCCGTTATTTTTTCAAGAAATCCCTTATTTTCAGGGATATTCAAATGCTTTTGCAAATAAAAAAATGACGGCAAAAGGCGTTTCACACAAAATGCGGTATCCGGCGCCGAATAAAAATTGCAGCTTAAATAATCAAACGTCCCGTCTTCTCTTTGAAAACGCGCAATATAATCCAAGGCAATATTTATTCTTTTTAAAACTTCATCATTTAAATAAAACCGGCTGTCTTTAAAATTATACAGCGAAATTAATGTTGTGACTCCATAAATAGTCGTTTTAGGCTGGACAATATCCATATCCTTTGCAAATCCGCCAAATTCTTTTGAACCGGAATCCAAAATTTGATTCATCATAAAATTTTCGGCGCGAAATTCGGCATCAGCCACAATTTTTTTAAGGTAATCTTTCATTGTTAATGCCCCGTATTTATTTTTTCCTGCAAATCGCTGACAAGGTTTATAAGTTCTTTTGGCTCATGAATTATGTAATTCGGCGTTTCAGACAAATCAGACGGAGTCTTGGGATACCTTGGCGACCAATCCATAAAAACGCTTATTATTCCCATTTCATTTGCGCCTTTAACATCACGCTCCAGATTATTGCCAACCATAATTATGCGGCCTTTATCCCCGTCAGAAAGTCCCGCCGATTTCATTGCCGCCTCAAACATTTTGCGGCTTGGCTTGCGTTCGCCGATTTTTTCGGAGCATATGACGGATGAAAAGCAATCATATATCCCATGCAGGCGAAATATATTCTCAAATGATTTTGCCTCTCCATCCGCCACAAGCACAACAGTATGACCTTGCTCTGTCAAAAACCTAATTGTTTCTCCTGCGCCAAAAATCAAATCCGCTTTTTCAACTATACCGTCCGCGTTCCTGATTTCTGTGCTTTCATCGACAAGAGTATCACCGGAATCTATGAAAATAACCAGTTTCTTTGACATCATAAATTTTTAATCCTTTGAAAATACCACGGTGGTAACCGATTGTTCAGGAATATCAAGCGTTGAATCCGACTCTCCAGAATAAGTCTGTTCCAAATTCCTTTGAGCATCCGTTGTATAAACGGACATTTTGGCATTTTGCGTCCAATCCGGCAAATTAAGGCTTATCTCCCTTGCTTCTCCGGCATTTGAAAGCACAACCACAAGTTTGGAACCATTTTCTCCCGTAAAAGCACAGCATTTTAAATTCTCCATTCTTGCGGGAAGGGTTGCTTCAACACGTGTATATCCCGGTCTTATGAACTTTGAAAAGTTTCCAAAGCTCCAAAGGCGTTTGGTGGGAATTACAGTTTTTGCGGATGTATCCACATAAATAAGGCCATCCCTATAACTATAATTTGAAACCAAAATCCAGCACTGCCACGAAACAACATCAAGAATTGTCAAATCATCAATCACTTCGTTTGCAAGGTTAAGCGCCGAATCCATGGTAAGGTCTTTGCCGTTTACCATTTCGCACCATTCGCTCATTCTCAGCTTGACATTGGGGAAATTTATATCCATCCACTGCTTAAAGGTCTTTTTATCTTCCGCATTAGACCAATATGAATGATTATCAATTGCCGAAAAATGCAGGCTGAGTCTTTCATCTCTTAAAATTGAGATGACATATTTAAGCGTATCGTTTTTCCATTCTCCTCCCTCGGGGCCGGAAAGCTCTACTCCGGAAAGCGCGGAACGCTTTTCAAGCTCGTCAAGGAACACCTTATAAATGTTTTTTACTTCTTCCGGAGAATAATGGCAGCCCTCCTGTCCGCCAAGCCAATCCCACTGCGGCTCATTTATGGGGGATATGAATTTTACCGGAACACCCTCCGAAACAAAATGCTCAGCAACGTCCAAAACATAATCGGCAAATGCGCCATAATTTTCCGGAAGCAAATTTACAGTATTTTTTGCCTCGCTATGTGCCTTATTGTTTACCGTAAGGCGTTCCAGCGGACTGTTGCAGAACAGAACAACTTCGTTTGCGCCAAGCTCTACGGCCTTTTTCAAAAACCAAACCGCTCCCTCATCCTTTGTCCAATCATATTGCCCCGGCGCGGTTTCAAATGACGCGGCACGCCTCCACGGGTCATCAATTTTCCCATTGCGGCTGTCCTTTGAGCCGGCTCCGATATTGTACCTGTAATTTGTCAGCCCTATGCCCTCTTCTTTATCATAAAGCAGCTTTGCAATCCTTTCTCTTGCAGGAAGTCCGGATTTATCTCCGGGTTTTGTCCAAAGGCCGACATCCTGCGCCCACCATGCGCCGCTTCCGCCAAAGCTTTCCATAGCCTGATACGTCTTTTGAGCGTCAATTTTAATTTCCGGCAAATTTGCAGATTCCATAGAAGATTCTCCTTTTGTTTCCGTAGCACTTGCGGAAGTATTTTTTGCATCTTTACAACCGCAAAGCAAAAGCATTGCAAAAGCAAGCGCAAGGGAAATTATTTTAATTTTCATGGCAAACACCATCCAAATGATATTTTAACCCACAAGCCCTGAATTTTCAAGGTTTTCAACAAGCCACTTTTGAGCAAACATATAAACTATAAGCAATGGAATGAGGTAAATCAAGGCACCCGCCTGTTTTACCGCGTCAAAAGCAAGGTCTGATGCGGTTGGTATGCTATACCAGTTCTGTATTGCGTTTATGATTGCGTTTTTATTTGCGCCTATAAATTTTTGCGCCATTATTGAGCCTATATATGCTCCGTTTGGATTAAAATACCTTGTATAATAAGTATCCCCGAAATTCCATACAAACGAAAGCACTGCAACGGTTGAAATTGCCGGCACGGCATTCGGCACCATTATTTTGAAATATGTCTTGTAAAATCCGCAGCCATCCAAAAGCGCCGCTTCTTCAAGCTCCTTTGGAATATTTTTGAAGAATTGGCTGAAAATCAAAACAAAAAGGCTTTGTTTTACGCCAAATCCAAAAATGGCAAGGATATAAAGCGCTGCCGGTTTATCAATCAGGTTTATTTCACCCGACGGCACAAACAATTTAAGCAGTCCGAAAGCATCAAAATGGTTAAAGTAAATATACTGTGCCAAAAGCAGCGACTGGCGCGGAACAAGAAAAGCCAGAATCACCATGAAAAACACAATTTTCCTGCCCTTAAAATCCACCCTTGCAAGTGAATATCCGGCCATGGCGCTGAAAAAAATCTGCAAAAACATCACAATTGCCGCATAAAGCACCGATTTCACCATGGTAAGCATTCCCTCCGGCATAATCATCCTTGCGGCCGCCTTAAAGCTTACCACCGAAAAATTCATTGGAAGCCACACGATATTAGGGTTTCCCAAATCCTCAATCCTTGAAAAAACCGAGGGCACAAGCTTTAAAATCGGATTTAAAATTACAAAGCAAAGTCCCAAAACAAGCAAAAACAAAAATACCGAGCTTACAAATCCAAAAGCTTTTTTCTTTGCCATATAGGCGTCGCGGCGAGTTGCTTTCTTATTTGTCATCCCTTTTCACCAGCTTTCTCATAATCAGCAAAACTATCCCAAGCAGCAGCAATACGTTAAAAATATAAACTATTGACAATGCGGAGCCGACTCCTATTTTATTCTTATCAAAAGCAAAGCTGTACACTTCCGCTGCAATAGAGGAATTAAGGAACAAATCCACAATAGTGTAAATAATCACAAACATTGTAATATGCATAATAAGCGGAATGGTGACCTTCCAGAAAATCTCATAATTTGTGGCACCCTCAATTTTTGCAACCTCATAAAGACTTGGGCTTATCGACTGCAATGCGGCAAGGTAAACCAGCGTTTGAACTCCGACCTGCGAAATAACCGTAAAAATATTATCCGCAAAGTTCGTAAACGACATCACCATTGATTTTGGAATTGAGGTGTATTGAAGCAGCATCATTTGTATCCAGCTTTGGCTGAAAAGTCCTCCGCTTTTTGCAAGCTCGCTGCCTGTGGTTGCCGTAAGCATATCCACAACCACATCAATTCCAAGCACTATCGGAAGGAAAAATATCACCCTTACCGCTGTTCTGCCTTTGAATTTCCTGTTTGCCAAAAGCGCCATAAAAAGGCTGAAAACAACTATTATCGGCGTATTTGTGAGTATCGAAGCATTTTCATCAAAAAGCATGCGCAATATGGTGCTTGATTTTGTGGTAATCTCGGAAGTAAAAAGATTTATGTAATTTTGAATCCCAGAAAACTCAAGCTCCATTCCGCCTTTTTCGCCAACCGAAACATTATTGAACGAATACCTTATCGTTTGTATCAGCGGCATTGCAAAAAATATCAGAAACCCTATCACAAAAGGCAGGACGAAAATAAAGCCGTTAATTTTTCTTTTTGTCCGGTGACTTAATTTAAAACGTCCCATTTTCATAATTTCCCTCCTTTTGGGATGATAAGGTATCCCATTGCCTCTATTGTTTTTCCGTTTAAATCCACTTTTGTCTTATTGTAGTTTGTAATGACTTTCGTTCCGGAAGCATACTCGGTGCAAAAAACATTTTTCGCAAGCATTTGATGGCCTGTAATTTCATTTGTGCCTATTTGCGCCATTGCATCCTTGAATTTTCCGTAAACTTCCTTTATCTCATCTTTCCAATTATCATATTGCATGGAATAGAGGTAAGAATAGCTGCTGTTTTGCAAAACATCCACGCTTTTTGCGCTGACCATGAATTTCGGCAAACAACCAAGCTCCACGCCTTGAAGCAGATAATAATCCATCCCCTCGGAAGACATATTTGCGTTTTCGGTCGTATATCTGCAAAGGCCGTTCAAAACAAGCTGTCTGAAAGGCACGGTTGCATAAAATGAAGCATAGTCCCCGCTTTCCCTTGAAATATTTGCAGCAATCCCGCCCAAAGCGGCATATTCCGCGCGCGGATTGTTGAGCGCAAGCTTTTTGGCAGCAGAAAGTTTCTTTAAATTTTCAAGCACTGATGCGCTTGCTTCGCCCGGCTGCACAATACCGCCATACCTGTAATCGGCATAAAACATTTCCGCCAAATCGCCAACCGAAATTGAGCCATATTCACTGCTGTCGGAAATAAATCCGTCAACAACGCTGTCAAGATATTTCGGCGACAAAACATAATCAAAAAATTTCGTGCCCTCGCCGTCCATTATGCCAAGCGCAGGGTCGTAGCGGTAAATTTTTGCCGGAGAGTTGTAATAATCGTAAACGGCTCCAAACCTGCTCCAAAAGCCTTTTCCCTGTTTTCCTATACGGGCAAAATTCACATTAAGGAACAAATCTATCCCATTGCCGTTTGCATAGGTTTCAAGATTTTCAAAATCCTTCTTGCTTCCGTTTAAAGAAACCAGCTCCGCCCTGTTGGAAATATAATTTTTAAGTCCTCCGTTAAAGGCTCCGTCATACTGAACGCTTAAATTTAATCCCTGCAAATCCTTTAAAATTTCTTCAAGCTCATCATAGGTGGTCATGGAATATTCTGATTCATAAGGTATGCCGAAAATCCTTTTGGTCAGGGACAATGTTCCGACCGTTTCAAGGTATATCCGGGCATCGTCAGAATAAGAAAGCTCTTTTATTCCGCTTTGCTCCATCAAATAACCTTTGAAATCCTTTGCCATATCAAAATACGAAACCTTGTCGGAATAAAATTTATACCTTGCCTGCCAGTTTATATCCAATTTTCCCGTACTTGCAAGATATGTTGCGGCATTGTCGCTGTATGCTCCGTATATCTTCACCCTGCTGTACTGGATGCAGTCAAACGAAGCATATGCCTTGTTTGCCAAAGAGCCGCTGCCGCTTTCTCCGGCAAGTTTTACATTCATATATGACGTATCCGCACCGTTTGAAATTATCGCCATGAAGCCGCCGTTCTCGCCATTTTCGCCATAAATCATTCCGTAGACCGGCATCATAAGGTTCTCTTTATATTCGGACATAAAATAATAATCCGAATAGTAATTATTGTCATAGAACGGCCTTATATAATCCGGAACAACAGGATTATATGTATTGAACTTCATAAGCGCTCCGCATCCGTCCGGAACCAAAATATATCCGTCCATGCCGTCCTGAACCGATACGGCCCCGAAATTCGGAAGCACTTCAATATTTTGAACCTGATAATAATCATTGTCCGTGCTTATTTCAGAAGATGGGATATTTACATAAAGCTCCCCATTTTCCAAAAGCACCTCCATTGTCACATAAAACGAAGCGGTTTCATGTGTTGAAACAGGAAGCCCGAATTGCTCGCTGTCCTCGACAAGCATATCATGCGTATACCCTATTTCTTTGGATATTTGAATCATCTGCTTTACGGCGCTTTTCGGCGGAGAGCCTTTATAGTTCACCGCATAGCAGTTCTCAATGGGGCTTTTCTTATAAATGATTGAAAGGGTGGAAAGATACTTTTCCCCAAGCGCCCTGTCGATTTCCTTATTTTCAATCTTATCCTTCAAGCTCTTTACTATAAACTGCTCAAAACGCTCAACAGGTATTTTTTGAGGAAAATATTCATAAAAGCTTGTGGATTCGCCCTCATTCAAATTCATTTTAATTTGCACGCCGTTTTCGACTTTGAAAATTTCATAGCTGCCGAATGCCGTACAATTGTCATAACTGTTCCATGTTTTAAGGCTGTTGTCCTTTCCCAAATAGGAAATGTTTATCAAAGCCTTATCTTTGCCTTCCTTTGCATCTTTAATCACGGAAGACCATTCTTTTCCGCTCTTTTGGTCCTTTACCTTAATCTCCATGCTGTCCGGATTTACATAAAGCTCCATTCCGCCGTTTGAGGCAACTTTCACTTCTCCGCTGCCGGAAGATATCTTCTCCTTTGCCGCCAAAAGAGTATTTTCGGATTTTTTAAAATCGGTTTCTTTAAGCGAAAGCATGGGCAAAGCCAATACCGCCGCAACAATAAAGCACAGGGCTATCGCCAAAGCGGCAATTTTCAGTGCCATACGCTTTTTAAAAAAATCACCGATGATTTTTATAATTTTTTTAACCATGCCGGCTCCTCTCCGTAAAACAAATTACAATTTCCTCATGGCTTCTTCTACGACAAGCCAAATGAAACCCGCCATTTTTTCAATCATGGTAAAAAATAAAACACCTATGAAAATTATAATTGCCGCCGCAATGAAGGTCGCCAAAATCGAAATGATATTTTCTTTAAGGCTGTATTCATGAATTGTGCAAAGTCCCGCCATGGCAAGAAATATGAAATACACAAGGGCTATGCCGTGAATGGCCTGCAAAATCATCACTTCTTCGATTATGACAAAATTGCTTGCAATCACCACAATCAAATCCAGTGCAATAAGCGGGGTCAGGGAATAGCAAACCACCGTAAATATATCCCCCATGCCGCCTTTGCCGTTAAAAAGCGTTGTAACCGCCCAATTGCTTATGGTGAACAAAACAACTCCGCCGGCATATGTAAGGAATATCGACACGCTGTTCATTTCATGCACGGGATTTTTATTCATAACAAAGCCTGTATACTGATATGCCGCGCATTGAAGTATCCCAAAAAGGCACATGAGCACAAAAGCAATTTTAAGGCTGCCTTTTTTTCTGAATCGTATTTCATAAAATGCGTAAAAAGGATGAAAGAGGGAAGTTTTATAGTAGGAAATTTTTTCTTTTGCCTGCTCGTTCATCTATAATACCTCCTCTTTTCCTGAAAGAATCTTACTTCCGAATAAATGATGCCGATAATCAGCAGCAGCATAATCCCTGCCGGAATGTAAAAGTATTTTTTCAGCACAATGTTCCTATAACCGTTAAATGCCTTTGAATAAAAAATCCTGTTGTTGCCAAGCTTGAAGTAATACATCGCCTGACGGTATTCATTTTTCATCAAATAATTCTTGCCGATTGCGCTGTATGCAGGCTCGTAATTTGCATTAAGGCGGATTGCCTCTTTAAAATATCCAAGCGCTTCGTCCCATCTGCCGTAATAATAAGCCTCGTTGCCCTTTAAAATTGCCTTGCCGAAATCGGTCGGGGCAAAGATATAAACAGCATTTAAAGTCCCGTCCGATACGGCAAGCTTATCGCCAAGCCATGCAATAGACGTGGGATTTTTAAATTCGCCCTTTAAATCCCCCATGCCGCCAAAAACATTTAAAAGCTCACCATCAAAGTTGTAGAGAAAAATCCTGCCCTTTGATTTATCTATGACTGCATAAGTCCCATAATCCGTTACGGCTATATCCACGAATTGGCTTTGAGTGCTGTCATAAGAACGGATATCTCCCACAACCGGAATGTTTCCCTCTTCCCTCAAAACATTCTTGCCGCCGGAATTAAGGCGGAACACAGAGTCCTCAGCCGCCGAATCATATGTAACCGCCATTACAAATCCCTCTCCGTCAATGGCAACATTGTTGAATGCGGGAGCATATATTTTCGACATTTTTTGTTTTTGCTTATCGGAGGCAATGGATTTCCAAAAATAATCAACTAAATTTACTTTCGGAGTATTCACCCCGAAATATCTTGAAAACGAACCGTCTTTATTCAGCTCAATTATTCCCTCATAGCTTGATTGAACCACCAAATAAATTCTGCCGGAATGGTCAACGGCAACCTTTGAAGGTTTAAATTCAGTAGTACCGGTCATATTTTCAGGCTTTCCGAAAACTCTTTTAAATGTATAATCATTGCCGTCAAGAACTACAACCTGCATGCTGCCGGTATTTGCAATGTAAAGCTCATCTGTTTCTTCATCCATAAACAAACCCTCGCAGCCGTTTAAAATCAGCTGGCTGCCGTCTTTATTGATTACAATTTTTCCGTCAGACGATTTGATTGCCTTTATGGATTGCAGCAAATTGCCGCTATCGTCAAAAACATAAATCCTGCCGGCGGTCTTATCCGCCACGAAAAGCCTTCCGTCAGCACTTGCGCACACATCGTCCACGCTGCCAAAGGATGCGCCGTTTAAATTTGAAGCATCCACCACCTGTTCAAGCCCAAAGGCGGCAGGGCTTTCTTTGACGTTTTTCCAATAATCATAAGTATAGCTCACCCCTGTGTCCGCACAAACTGAGAAGCTAAACAAGAGTACAATAAAAAGTGCAGCCAAAAGCGATATTATTTTCTTCATTCCAGCCATCACCTTCTATTCCTTTAATCCGGATGTCGCCATGGTTTCCATTACGTTGCTCTGCGAAATGATAAACGCTGCTACCGGTATTACAAGCATAATAAGCGCTACCGCCGACGAAACTCCCGTCCTTGCTATTCCGCCGCTTACAAGTTGGGCAAGCACATAGCTTACCGGCTTTAATTCTTCGGAATATATGAATATTCCTCCCGTAGTTCCCCACATCTGCTGGAAAGAAAGGATGATAAGCGTAATCCATGCGGGTTTGCAAAGGGGCATTACAATTTTATAATAAGTCTGGAATTCCCCCGCACCGTCAATTTTTGCCGCTTCAAGCATAGAATCGGGAATTTGAACCATGAAGTTTTTAAGCAGATAAACCCCCAAAGTCGAACCTACCGCCGGAAGTATCACCGCCCAATATGTATCTACCATTCCAAGCCTGCTCATTATGATGTAGTTTGGAATTGCCGTTACCGCCCCGTTGAACATAAGGGCATAAACAATTATATGCCCCATCACCGACGAACCGGGGAATTTATACTTTGCAAGCGGAAAAGCTGCCATTGACCCGAACAGCACCGTACCGACCGTTCCAAATCCGGTAATTGCGGCGGTATTGAAAATATATCTTGAAAAAGGTATGTCAAAGCCTTCAAGTATTCCGCCCAAGTCCTTAAAGTTATTAAGCGTCGGATTATCAACCTTCAGCCTCGGAGGGAAAATAAATACTTCACTCAAAGGCTTAAAGGCATTTACTACGGTATAAATCAGCGGAAACAAGCTGAACATCCCAAAAATAAGCAGTATAAGCGTAAGTCCTATGTCGCCGCCAAGACTGCGGTTGCGCCTTTTTATCTTGCGAAGCCTCAGTCTTCTTGCGGCATCCGAAAAGATTTTCATTTTTTACACCGCCTTAACCCACTCTGCGCAAAAGCTTTTGCACTATGATATTGCAGAATACCATTATCAAAAACAGCACAACTGCTATCGTACACGCATAGCCAAGCTCATAACGCAGGTTTCCGTAATCATAAAGATGCGTAAGTATTGTATGTCCCGCATAATTTACCGACGGGAATCCTACCAAGTCAATTGAAATCTGTGATACGGACAAGGAATTGGTAATCTGCATTACCGCGCCGAACATAAGCTGCGGCTTCATTGACGGCAAAGTAATGTACCAAAGTTCCTGCCAGCGGTTTTTAATGCCCTCCACCGCCGCTGATTCGTAAAGCGATTTATCGACCGTCTGCAAACCTGCAATGAAGGACAAAAAGCTTACTCCAAGGCTAAGCCAAAGCTGTACTATAATGAGTATAGGCATTATATAGCCCTCGGTTTGGAACCAAAGTATTGCCTGCCTTGTAATCCCAAGCTTCATAAGCCATGCATTTGCCCAGCCGTAAGTGTCCGACGAAAAAATAAGCTGCCATACCAGATACGCATTTCCCGAAATTGACGGGGCGTAAAAGACCAGAGTCAGTATCGCCCTCGGCACTCTCGGAAGCTCGTTTATAAGCCACGCAAAAATAAAGCACATTATATAGCTTACAGGGCCTGTTACAAGCGCAAAAATCATGGTATTCTTCACCGCAGTCAGAAAAACGCTGTCCTCAACCAAAAGGCTTATGTAATTCTGAAAACCTATGAATTTCGGCGCCGAAACCATATTAAATGAAGTGAAGCTTAAAAAAATTGAAGCAATCACCGGCAAAAGCGTAAAAAGAACAAATATAATTCCAAAAGGCATTATCATTAAGTATTTTGCCTTATGCTTTTGCCAGATTGATGCAAAAGACTGCCTTTCTCTATTGTTTTTCACGGTATTCCTCCCCTGCAATTTACCGGTTTGCTTGCCCGGAAGATTTCAGTCCAAACTCTTCACGCTTTTTCTCAAGTTCGGTGTTTATATCCTTTATGTTTAAATAAAGGGTTTCCCTCGGGTTTGACATATCCGCCACAACGTCGTTGAACGCATACTGAATCATTCTTGTTGTCATATAATATCCGGGCACGGCAGGAATTCCCACCGCATCCTCCATTTGCTCCAAAATCTTCTTAAGCTCGGCATTGCTCCAAGGAAGCTGCTTTAAAACTTCCGGGTCCGCAGCAGGGTATCTTGCCGCCGTTCCCATTATTGATTCAAGCGTGTTTGCATAGCTTAATTGAGTCTGGGTATCGTTCCACCATTTTAAGAATTCCCATGATGCCTCGGTTTTTCCCCTGTTTTTCATGATTACGCTCTGAACGGTTTCAACAATGCAGCTCCTGTTTGGATTTTCCTCTTCACCATAGCCGGGAATGGGTGAAAATCCCCAAAGCCCCTTGATTTCAGGCGCAAAAATTTCAAGCTGGTTAAACAGAGTATAATCGGCAATTCCCACAGGCATTTCTCCGGTGCGGAAACGGTTTGAAAAATCCGCCGAAGTCAAAAGCCCGTAGCTTGTAAACAAATCGGTATAATCCTTAAATGCAAGCATTGCCGGCTCTTCCGAAAGGGCACTTTGAATCCCGTAATCTTTGCCTTTGCCCTCATATATATTCCCGCCGTATTGGAATACAATGGACTCATAAAGCTTTACGCTTGAAAGAGTTGACGGAAGATAAAAATCATAATTGTTTTTTTGCAGCAACGGAATCAGGCTTTTTACGTCGTCCCATGTCTTAGGCGCATCGGCTCCGATTTTTTTCAAAATATCGGTCCTGTAAAAAAGCATCATGATGTTTGCCTGTTCGGGTATGCCGTAAACTCCATCCTGATACCTTGCGGTATCAAGGACTCCCGGATAATACTTTGAAACAAAGCCCTCAAAGCCATCCAATTTGGAAAGGTCCTCAACCGCGCCGCGCATTGCAAAGTCCTGAGCGGTGGACTGCGAAAGCCCTATTACCGCATCCGGTCCGTTGCCGGCAAGAGCGGCACGCAAAACCACATCCACAGGTATAAGCTGAAGCTTTACAGAGATTCCCGTTTCTGGCGTAAACTTTTCATCTATCAGGTTTTGTATAATCTGCGCCTGTTCACGTCCGGATGACGCCATCCAAACCTTTATTTCCTGCCCGCTTGTTCCGTCAGATTTTCCAATATCGCTTGTTTTTACAAAAAATGTAGAGAAAAATCTTATAATTCCATTTTTAAAATTCGTAAAATTCAAAGCCTGTGCGCTTGGAAGATTTTTATCGCTTCCGCTTACAACAATACTGTCAAGTTCAAGCGGCATGGCTGAAATGTTTACCGTCCAGGCCGCAAGTGCGGAAATATTGTTTTTAAACTGTTCAAGCTCATCCACCACGCGCTCCGGGTCTTCGGAAAGCGCCTTTGCCTCAACCGCCATCTTTTCCAAAAGGCTTGTGTTTTCACCTTTTTCGCCGGTGATTTCAACCAGATTGTCAATCAAGCGGTAAAGCCTGTCGCTTTCATCCTTCATTGTCTGTGAAAACTCAGGTATTTGCTTTGAAATCTCATAATCTATATATTTGTCCGGAGATTTTCCTGTAAGTGAAATAACCTTTAAATACGTTTGGTTAAATGCCGAAAGGCTTTCCTCAACCTCGTTGAGGATTCCTCCAAAGCTGCCTAAAACCGTTTCAAGGGCAATCGTATTTGCTCCCTTTTTAAGATAAAAATAATACGGCTCCCCGTTTTTATCCGAAACGGTATAATTTTTGAAGTCGCTGCTGTATTCAAAGCCTATGGCATTCATTTCCGCGAATGGTACTTCTCCATTGACATAAAGTCTTCTGTATGAAATTACTCCTCTGTTTGAGGATTGTCTTCCCTTAAAAGAAATTGCATAAAGCCCATCCTCCGGAACGGTTATCTCCCATTCAACGGCATCGCCGGGCTGTTTCCAGCTGCTTCCGCCTATTGTGTTGTAAACCACCCGCCACGGATGATATGGCTGCAAGTTTGAATCAGAATAATTCTTTTTAATATTTATTGATGTGGAAGTCTTTATTATATTTAAAGTATTTCCTCCCGTACGCTCGGCCTGGCAGATTATTGCTTCCCCGCCATAAGCATTAAGCCCAAGCGACTTCCATTCGGAAAGGACTTCATCATATGATTTTGGCGATTTTGCCGCCTTAAAAGAAAGTGATATGTACTTTATAGGCTCTTTTAATGCTGAAAAAGTAACAGTATGTTTGCCCTTATCCAAATAAACCAAAAGAGGTGCACCGCTATGCCTGTTGCAATCCTCCAGATAAACCGTTCTGCTTTCATATATTTCATGGGAATCCGGCCTTATTTCATTGCCGTTTTTGGTTTCAATCGCATCATCTTCCCAAAGGCGTTTGAGCACGATTTGACCCATCTCGGAATAAGGCAGTTCCCCGTCTATGAGCACTTCCCTCTGTATATCTGAAATCGTTCCGGGCAGGGCCTCATAGCAAAGTTCAATATTGTAAAATCCGCTCTTTTTTGCTTCAAATGTCCATGTGATGTTTCCCTCGCCGCCGGTTTCAACCGCTTTTCCGTCAATTTTTGCATCCAGCGAGGAATCAGCCCTGTAATTTAAAATATCAACCGCAATTTCGCTGTCGGAAAGCGTCCCGTCATAACCGTTTTCATCCAAATATTGCTGATAATCCTTGCTGCGCGCACCGTCATTTATTGAAGAAAGGGCATGCGCATTTCCTTTTAAGCTTGGAACAAACATAATCAACAAAATTGCAGCAATTAGAACTCCAAGCACTATGTATCTTATCCGTTTTTTTAAAATAAGCCTATTCATCCGCCCGCTCCTTCCGTTCATAGGCCTTTATTAAAGGAAAAGTGCCGCCGCGAACCGCCGGCGGCACTCCCCGTTTGGTAGTCATCAGCCTTCAGAAGCCTTTACAGTTACCTTGATTGTCTGGGTTGCGGTATTGCCGGCATAGTCCGTAATCGTCAAAACTACATCATATTCTCCGGCTGTGGTCGTATCCAAAGTTGAAATATCCGCAGTTATTTTGTCCTTAATGTCAACTCCGGCAGCATCTGTTGCGCTTTCAACATAATCGCTCCATTTAATTCCTGAAGCATCGGCATTGAGCTTGATTGCAGGAAGCTCAGACTTTACAGTCAATGTAGGCGCAGTCTTATTATTCGGGTCATAAACGATAACTTTGTACTTCGATTTCTTTTCGTTGCCTGATTTATCGCTTATTGAAATAACAAGCCCGTCTTTATATTCTCCTGCCTTTGAGAAATCAACCGCTGAAACATCTATCTTTGCATTCGCCAAATCCAAAACTCCGTCAACAGCGTCTTTTGCGGAAATATAATCAGCCCACTTGATGCTGTCGGAAGATGTTCCAACAGGAACTGCTATTGTTTGAATTGTTGAGAATTCAGGAGCTATGTTGTCCTTGATTTCATTGCTGCCCAAAATTGCTTCCATTTCAGAAAGCTTATCTGTAAATTTGTTCATGTTTGCTTTTATTGCAACATCATAAGCCTGCATTCCGTCTTTTCCGTAAAGGCCCTTGCCATAGATTTCCTCGCAAATTCCTCTTATGCCTATCAAATCAGAAAAATCGTTGTTATAAATCTTGTTTGCATTCCATTTGAAAACTTCAAGCAAATCGTCGCCGCAGTTTTCATTGAATATGTCAAATCCGGAAGCCGATGCCACAGAAGAAGCCATTGCATTCTTATAATCGGCAACCTTATCTACATTTCCGTATTTCTTATAATAAGTGCTCCAATAAATCTTAAAGCTTTCCATAGCCAATTTTGCGGTTTCTTCATCAACACCCTTTAAAAGTCCATAGCTGTCGCCAACCGACATAACCTGACGGTATTTTTTATCATCTTTCGACATATCATCAGGCCACGGATAAGGCACCATTCCCATGGATTCTCCGCGTTCTGTCAAAGCTGAACCGTTTCCTGCAAGCCACCAGTCTGGGCTGTCTGTAAATACTGTTCCGCCCTTTTGGAAATCCGATGCGCCTTGGCACCACTTCGGCACAAAGCCGTCATCATATGTGCCCGGGTCGGTCAAAAGTCCGCTTTCCTTCAAATCAGCAATAAATTTGTATCCCTTTATGGTTTCCTCAGAGTCAACTCTCAGGCCGTTTTCGTCATAAAGCGCTCCGCCTGCGGCATAAACTGCTGAAAGTCCTGCAAATCTGTAGTCGGTTTCATAAGCTTGAACCGTCGGATATGTAGTTCCATCGGGAGCTTTTACATTTGCATAATAAGCATTTACCTTTGAAAGATAATCCTTAAATGTGCTCCAATTCCATTTTCCGTCCAAGAACAAATCTGTCGGGTAAATTGTCTTTCCGTTGGAATCCTTTAACGCGTCAACCTTATCCAGCAAACCTATGTTGTAAACAAGGGGCCATCTCTGGAAAAATGTCTGCTTGCTTGAAAGGAAATAATTATGTCCGTAAACAGGGCCGTCAAGCATCCATGAATATTCATCGCCGTCAAACACGCTTTTATAATTGTCAAGCTTCTGCAAAATGTTCTGTGCAAGTATAGTTGATTCCGCGCCGCCCCAGATAAGCGCCAAATCGCAAATTGGGTTCCCGGAAAGCACGCTGGTCATCAAATCGCTGCGCACATCTCCGGAATACTGCACATATTGTATTTCAACATTAAGTTGTTTTTTAACCTCGTCAAGTGCAGCAAGAGCAGCCTGCCTCTCGGCTTCCTTCATTGTGTATTCACCCGTTGCTTCATCAATGTAATTCGGGTTAAGCTCAGGCTCATAGTGCGTGCCCCAGCGGATTACCTTTACCTCTCCGCTTGCTGCCTTTGACGATTCAGATGAAGTTTGTTCAGAGCTTTGCAAGGATGAATCCTTATTTTTGCCTGAACAGCCTGCAAACATTCCAACAGCCAAAGTTCCTGCCGCTGCCACGGCGAGTGCCTTTTTAAATGTCTTTCTCATACTTTCCTCTCCTTAATCAAAATATCTCTTCAAGCGTTTTAATATTCATGCTTAAAACGCAATAAAAGCCCTACTCCAGTTTTGCAAAATAGAAACCGGTTTCAAATGTAAAATTTATTACAGGAATTATTTGATGCCTGATTATCAAATTTCAACATAAAATTACATTGTTAATGATTAAACAAGTATCATAATAACAATTATGTACAATATTTTTTGTAAGAAACCCATTTCAATTGTTATTATAGCTATATTTTCAAAATCCGTCAATATATTTTTTGCACATAAAAATATGTTTTATTTGTACATAATTAACAAAAATATTAACATTGTTTAGCAAAATACATATTCTTTGCCCATTAGGCTTATGCAAAAATAAAAACACCACGCAGTATTTTTTATAAATCTGCGAGGTGTTATATATTATTTTTATATTTTTTAAAATAAAGGCAAATTTCAGCGCCTTTATCCACTTCACCCGAAATTGAAACTTTTCCTCCGTGACGTTTCATTATCCTGTCCACAAGCGCAAGCCCGATTCCGCTGCCTTCAAAATCTTCCGCATCATGCAGCCTTTGAAACACTTTAAACAGTTTCTCATGGTATCTCATGTCAAATCCTGCTCCGTTGTCCTTTACCAAAACCGCCAAATAATCTTCTTTTTCATAAAAATTAACTGCAATTACTGCGTTTTTGCGTTTTCGCGTAAACTTAAATGCATTGCTCAAAATATTTTTTACTGCAAGCCTTATTAAAACTTCATCTCCTGAAACAGGCGGAATAATGCCTGAAATCATTTCTATGTTCCGTTCAGGTTCAATATCATGAAGCTCCTTAAAAACATCGTAGAAAATTTTATTCAAATCAAGTTCACGGATATTTGGCTGTATATTGCACATATGTGAAAATTCCAACAGCCTCTCTATCATAATTGTAAGCTGTACGGATTTATTTTTTATCATCCCGGCAATGGCAAAGGCTTCTTCCTTGTTGTCGTTACAAAGTTCATCTTCAAGGCTTGAAACAAGCATGCTTATAACATTAAGCGGCGATTTCAAATCGTGCGAAACGGCAGAGCAAAACATATCCAATTCTTTATATGCCGCGGCAAGTTCCCTGCTTTGCCGCGAAATTTGAAGATGCGTTCTTATCCTTGCCAAATATTCTTTTTTCACAAACGGTTTCACTACATAATCGCAGCAGCCTATTTCAAAACCTTGCGAAATAACATCGGCATTTGCTTCAGATGTAAGGAATATAACAGGAATATCTTGGGTCTGTCTGTTGCTTTTAATGGCTTTGCAAACTTCAAGGCCATCCATCCCGCTCATTTTAATGTCAAGAACAATTAAATCAGGCCTATGTCCTTCAAGAAATTTAAGCGCCGCTTTTCCGGATGAAGCTGCATAAACCTTGTATCCCTCATCTTTTAAAATTGAGCTTGCAAAAGCAATATAATCCGGCATATCATCTACAATCAGGATTTCGGAATTTTCCACCTGTTTCACCCCTTTGCTCATTCAGTCATAAGACGCTGAATTTCTCCTTCGTTGCAATCTTTGACAAGGCTTTTATATATGATTTCGCCTTTTTCCATTACATATATATAATCTGCGATTTCAAGCACAAAGTCAAGATACTGCTCTACAATAAGTACGGAAATGCCTTTTGTTTCATTTATTTGCCTTATCGCCCTGCCTATTTCCTTTATAATTGAAGGCTGTATCCCTTCGGTAGGCTCATCAAGTATAAGTATTTTCGGCTGAGCCGCAAGAGCCCTGCCTATTGCAAGCTGCTGCTGCTGTCCTCCGGACAAATCACCTCCCTTGCGGGAGGCAAAGCGCTCAATGATTGGAAACATTTCATAAATATATTCAGGCGCTTTGCCCTTTTTCCCAAGCGGCAAAAGCCCAAGCTCCAGATTTTCGGCAACTGTCATTTGAGGGAAAATATCGCGTCCCTGCGGAACATATCCTATTCCAAGCCTTGCTCTATCGTACGCAGGTTTTTTTATTATTTCTTCACCGTTCATCTTTATGCTTCCGCATGGTGTCTTCACAAGTCCCATTATGCTTTTAAGAGCCGTGCTTTTCCCCATTCCATTTCTTCCCACAAGAGCAACAATCTTGCCGTCCGGCACTTCCAAATCAAGCCCGTTTATCACACGACTTTCCCCATAATAGGCATCCATTCCCGAAACATGGAGCATACTATTCCTCCCCTCTGCCAAGGTAAACCGACTGCACTGTTTTATCCGCCAAAACTTCTCCGGCTCCGCCTTCTGCAATAATCCTGCCTTCATGAAGCACTGTAACCGTATCAGCGCATTGCTTTACGAAATCCATATCATGCTCAATCACAATCACCGTGCAGGATTTTTTTATCTCTTTAAGTATTTCGCCTGTTTTAAAAGTTTCCGGCTTGCCCATTCCTGCCGCCGGTTCGTCAAGCATTATTATTTCCGGTTTTTGCACAAGCTGCATGGCAATTTCAAGCCACTGCTTTTCACCATGAGAAAGGATTCCTGCACGGGTATGCATTTGTTTTTCAAGCCCTACTTTTTTTAAAATATGGTTTATATGGCTTCTTTCCTCATCTGACGGCTTTTTGAAAATGCTGTCGCGTATGCCTTTATGCCCTTTCAGCGATAAAATCATATTTTCTTCAACAGTCAAATTCACAAAAACGGAAGGCACCTGAAATTTTCTGCCTATTCCCTCGTTGACAATTTTATGCTCCTTCATTCCGGTAAGACGCATCGGTTTGCGATTTTTAGGATAAAACACAACCGTCCCGGAAGTCGGTTTTGTTTTGGCGCAGATTATATCAAGCAAGGTAGTTTTTCCTGCACCATTGGGACCGATAAAAAAATGCACCGTATTGCGTCTTACACTTGTTTTTACATCCGAAAGGGCAAAAAATCCGTCAAACGAAACAGAAATATCTTTTATTTCAAGAACCGTTGCTGTGTTCATATGCTCTGCTCCTTTCAATCTTTCCGATATTTTTATTTATATTATCCTGTTTGGAAAGTTTTTTTAAAATTATAGGAAAATATTTTGAAACCAGCCCTGTTATGCCGCCCTTAAAGAAAATAATCGTTATGCAAAAAACCGCTCCGATTATATACTGCCAAATTTCAACAAGCCCGCCTGAGCTAAGGCTGTACTCGCATAAATTTACTAAAAATGCTCCTATTACGGCGCCTATTATCGTTCCCCTGCCGCCTATTGCAACCCATATTACCATAGTTATAGAATATGAAATTGTCATCTGCGACGGAGTGATGCTGCCGTTAAAGTTTGCAAACACCGCCCCTCCAATTGCCGCAAGAATCGCCGATAAAACATACACAAATGTCTTATATTTGCTTACCTGATATCCGGAAAAATAAGCCCTGTTTTCTCCATCTCGTATCGCAACAAGTATCTTGCCGAATTTTCTGCCGGCAAGAAACCTGCAAAAGGCAAAAATTAAAATCATCAGCAAAAGTGAAGCATAAAACAAAAGAAACATATTTCTTTGGTTTGACGGACCTTTAATTCCTCCAAAAACAGATTTTATTTCCGTTATCCCCACGTTCCCGTTTGTATACGGCGAAAGGGCAATAAAAATTGAATATGCCGCCCAAGCAAGCGCCTGTGAAATTATTGAAAAATAAACCCCTTTTACACGGTTTTTAAATATGAAATACCCCACTATCGCAGCTATTCCTCCGGGAACTAAAATCATTAGCAGCATTGCCGCCGGAAGGCTTAGGAATGGCTTCCATATCAGCGGAAGACTCGTCATTCCACCCGTATGCATAAAATCAGTGATTTTTCCTCCGGTGCTTTGAAGCTTAAGATACATAGCCATAGCATATCCGCCAAGCGCAAAGTAAAGCCCATGCCCAAGACTTAAAATTCCTGTATAGCCCCAAATCAGGTCTATTCCTATTGCAGCTATTGCGAATGCTATGCATTTGCCCAAAAACAGAACAATCGAACTTGAGCTTAATACTCCATAATTCAATAAAATCGGCATAAAGGCAAGCAAAATGCAAATACATGCAAAACAAACTATATCTTCACGCTTTTTTAAAAACTTCATTGCAAGCCCCCCTATTCGTCCAAGCTTCTGTTTTTAATCACAAAAAGCCCTTGAGGACGCTTTTGAAGAAACACTATCACAATCAGCAGAACTATCGCCTTTGCAATTGACGAAGAAGTGTAATTTTCAGCAAAAATACTCGCTGAACCGATTATTGATGCACCAAGCACGGTTCCCAAAAGCTTTCCCACTCCGCCAAGCACTACTGCCATAAATGCGTTTACTATATAATTCTGACCTACGGTTGAATCGACAGAACCAAGCAATGCTACAGAACATCCTGCTATTCCGGCAAGGCCTGAACCAATGGCAAATGTGACATTATCAACCATGCGGGAATTTATGCCCATACACTGCGCCATTGCACGGTTTTGCATAACCGCCCTCATTTGCTTGCCAAAGCCTGATTTATACATAATCAAATATACAGAAAGAACACAAATCCCAACAAGCGCTATTATGAAAATTCTGTTATATGAAAACGTACAGCCACCAATGAAAATTCCTCCCTGCAAAAACGGAGGCGCCGTAACATTTACGCCCTGTGTTCCAAAAATGCTCCGCGCCGCCTGCTGTAAAATAAGGCTTATTCCCCAAGTTGCAAGCAGACTGTCAACAACACGCTTGTAAAGCCTTGAAATTATAAAAAATTCAAGAAGGCTGCCAAGCGCGAATGCCGCCGCAAACGCGGCGGGTATCGCTACAAAATAGTAAAGCGGCTGGATGCTTTTTGGAAAAATGGCCGAAAATAAATTTTGAACGGCATATGTGGCATATGCGCCAACCATTACAAATTCACCGTGCGCCATATTTATTACGCGCATTAGCCCAAATGTCACCGCAAGGCCTAAAGATGTAAGCAAAACAATGGAACTAAGGCTTACGGCATTAAAAAGCGTGTTTATAAATTGTGCCATTCCGAAAAGTCACCTCGCTTTATTCAAATCACATTATTATTTTTATTCAAGCGGCTGAACTCCTGCCGCAACCGCCCAATCATAGGTCTTAAGATACGGGTCAGGCTCAACCGGCTTTGGAGTTGCATAAACCTCGTTTATAAGCCCGCTTGCATCAACAACGCCTATCCTTACGGTTTTGGCAAGGTGATGATTTTCACCGTTTATTTCAACCTTTCCCTCCGGAGCATCAAAGGAAATCCCTCCGCCTTTTATAGCTTCAAGCACCTTTTCCACTTCAAAGCTGTTTGCTTTTTCACAGGCCGCTTTCCAGAGATAAACCGCATCATAAGCAGCTTCTGCAGGGTCGGACGTCACACGGTTTTCTCCAAACTTTCCTTTATATGCCTTTACAAAAGCTTTATTTTTTTCAGTATCGGTAGTCTGATAGTAATTCCAGCAAACCATATGTCCTTTAAGGATATCCGCGCCAATTGTCGCAACTTCTTCCTCGGCAATGGAAAATGACATTGTCATGTAATCTTCGCTGCTATGATTTTTTTCCGCCATTTGCTTGAAAAATGATACATTTCCGGTCCCATTCAATGTGTTTATTATTACATCCGGTTTTGCGGCTTCTATTTTTGAAATTATTGCCGCAAAATCAGTCTGGTCCATGCTTGCATATTCCTCGCCTGCTATTTCAAGTCCCGCCGCTTTGACCTGAGCGGAAATTATCATATTTGCGGTGCGCGGAAATACATAATCCGAGCCAAGCAAGAAGAATTTTTTATAGCCTTTCTCAATCAAATATTCTATAGCCGGAACTATCTGCTGGTTTGGAGCAGCACCCGTATAAATAATGTTCGGTGATGATTCCATGCCCTCATACTGCACCGGATACCAAAGCAGCGCGCCATATTCTTCAAAAACAGGCTTTACCGCTTTCCTTGAAGATGAAGTCCAGCAGCCAAAAACAGTCGAAACTTTATCGCTGTTTATAAGCTTTTCCGCTTTTGTTGCAAAAGTGGACGGCTCCGACGCCCCGTCTTCTTCAACATATTCAATCTTTTTACCAAGTACTCCGCCTGCGGCATTGATTTCCTCGATTGCCAAAACTTCGGCATCACGCACAGATTTTTCGCTGATTGCCATTGCGCCTGTAAGCGAATGCAAAAGCCCTACTTTTACCGTCTGTTCCGACGCTTGTGATGAGCTTTTGGAACATCCTGAAAAACTTGATGCAAAAACTGCTCCGGCAACAACCGCCAAAATGAATTTCAACCTTGATTTTTTCATAACCTCTTTCCCCTATCTTTTATGGATTTAATATGCAAAAAAGCCGGCTCCGCCACACTGCGGCACTGACTTCATTGTCATGCTCTTGATTTTGAATTAAGGTTTTCCTTTGACATTATAATATCACAGCACAGCAAACCTTAAAACATAAAAAAGCAGATATTATCCGATAAAAAACAGATTTTCATTAAGGCAATGAGCTCAAGCTTTACTTATCATAAATATTTACTTTATAAATTTTTATACTCTGACGGCGTCATGCCGGCAACTTCTTTGAAAATTTTTGCAAAATAATCCGGAGATGAATATCCAAGCATATCGCTTATTTCATAATTTTTATAAATAGAATTCTTAATAAGCAATTTTGCATACTCAACTTTTATTATTTTATAAAGAGAATGAAACGTCATTCCTGTGCGTTTTTTAAATATTTTGCCAAAATAATCTTTGTTTAACTTCATTGCATCGGCCGCCGCGTCGGTAGTGACATCCTGTCCCATATTTTCAGACAAAAAAATGCAAACATCATTAAGAAATCTGTCATTTTTGGCATCTATGCCGTATTTTTGAAAAACTGAAAGAATAAGCTCATTAATTCCACGGTTTCTGGCATATTCACTAAGGCAAATTTTAGCGCGCTCAAGCATTTCAGTTAAAGCACCCTCCGTCACAGGCTTCACTATAAAGTCAAATGCGCCCAATACAAGTCCTTGCCGCGCATATTCAAATTCATTGTAGGAACTCATTAAAACCGGCAAAATTTGAATGTTTTTCTTTTTAATTTCTCTAACCAAGCCAAGACCGTCCACAAACGGCATTTTTATGTCGGTAACAAGCATATCAAAGCTTTCCCTTTCAAGAATTTCAAGAGCTTCCTTTCCGTTTGAAGCAAATGCCGAAACCACGAAACCGTTTTTTTGCCAAGCTTTCATTTTTGAATAAAGATATCTCAATTCCTTATCGTCATCTGCCAGCAATATGCGGTACATATCAATGCCCCCTTGCAGAAAAAATTTGCGCCGCCGTTTCAAAATCATATCCTGCGACAGCTTTTTTTATCTTCTCATATTCATCCGAATCAAAAAAATCTTTAAAAAGCTTTTGATTTGCTTCAAAAATTTCCGCTGCCTCCACATCATAAGCACGGCATTTTGCAGCAAAATCATTTAAAATTTTTTGAGAATCCCTTAAATCTGCACTTTTAAAATCAATTTTCTTTTTTGAGGCAATGTAATCATTAATTTCGCCCATAGTCTTATCCCAAATCTCCAAAAAATCATCAAGAGCTGAAAAATCCATCTTTGCAAGCTGCTCACCAAGCCTTTTTGCAGATTTGCAAAGCTCATCGCAGCAAAGGTTTCCCGAAAGCCCTGTTATATCATGCAGGATATGCCTTGCATTGCCAAAATTTTTATCCTTTATATGGAATTTTACATGCTCCGCATCATTTTTTCTCTCCATGACAAATTTTTGCGCCAATCTTACAAGCAATGCCTCATTGCCATTGAGATTTTTAAGGCATTTCCGGAAATTAAAATATCCCCCGACGCCGGTATCAAGCTTTTCAGGTTCATTTTGCGCAATATTGAAATATTTTGCCATAATCTCTATAAGCTTCTCCGGCTTTAACGGCTTTGAAACATAGCAATTAACGCCAGCTTCCAGTGCTTTTTCTGCCACTCCAGCCACAGCATCGGCAGAAAGAGCTATTATTGGCGTAAATTTATATTCCTGCATTTTTCTTATGCGTGAAGTAACCTCATATCCATCCATATCCGGCATGCGTATATCCATTATAATCATATCGAATTTGATTTTAGATGATTTTTCCAACGCTTCTCTGCCGCTTTGAGCCATTTCGGTTTCCATTCCAAAAGATTTTATGATTTCACTTTCAACCTCCAAATTTATCTCATTATCGTCCACAAGCAGAACTTTTTTGCCAATTCCAGCCGATAAAAATTCTTTTTTTGAATCAATCGGCGCTGCTTTTTCATTGCCCATGCCAAATTTCATCCTAAACTTGAAGCAAGAACCCTTGCCTTCTTCTGAAATAAGCTCAATAGTTTCCTCTCCGCCGCTCGCTCCCTCTACAATCATTTTGCATATTGCAAGCCCAAGGCCTGTTCCGCCGTACTTTCGCGTAATGCTTGCATCGCTTTGAACAAATGGCTCAAATATTTTTTTCTTGTCTTCCTCTTTTATGCCTATTCCGGTATCTTTTACAGCAAACTCAATCCGGCAAAAATCATCTGCTTGTTCAATAAGCTTTACAGAAAGCTCAACCATGCCCTCATGAGTAAATTTTACGGCATTGCCTATGAGATTTATCAAAATCTGGCGAAGTTTTATCAAATCCCCTTTTACAATTTTAGGTATGTCGCCCTCTATTTCAAGCCTAAACGCAAGCTTTTTCTGCCTCGCACTGTTCTCCATTATGCTGCATACTTCCCTTATAAGGGAAATCATATCAAAGTCTGCATTTTCAAATGTCATTTTGCCTGACTCGATTTTTGCAAAATCTAAAATATCGCTTATAAGTCCTAAAAGATTTTCCGAAGAAAGCCATATGCTTTCGCAATATCGTTTTTGCCTTTCGTCTGATATGCTTTCATTCAACAGATAAAGATAGCCTATTATTGCATTTAAAGGCGTCCTAAGCTCATGGCTCATGCGGGCAAGAAATTCGCTTTTGGCATTGTTTGCCCTGGTTGCCTCATCTCTTGCCATACGCATTTCCTCTTCCGCCTTTTCACGTTTTTCAAATTCGTTCTGCAGAGTTTTTGAAAGGCTGTTAAAAAGGCGCCCAAATTCCCAAAGCTCATATGCTCCTTTGGGTGCAACCTGCACCATGCTTAAATCAAATTTGCCATATGCATCCTGATTGCGTGCCCTGTTTAAATCTTTTGTATAATCTTTAAGCGGACGTATGTAAAGATTGTTCATTCCAAAAAGCAATATGCCAATAAAAATTATTCCTGTCAAAAGGCAAGTTATCTGAACGGCAGAAGCCCTTACCCTGCCTTCTGTTGACTCTGCAACATCCCTGTTAAGACGTGCATTCATTTCATTTTGAAAAGTTTCTATAGGATTCATGATTAGATATTTTGCGTTTTCATAATTTTTATCATAAAGTATGCTTATTGAAACTTCTTTCATCTCTGAAGGAGAAAGGGCTTTATATTCATCCGGAAGCTCATATGACATTACACGCTTTACAAAATCCTCCGTAAGCTTATTGTAGCTGTAATCCTCTGCTGTTTTTTTATTTGCCAAGAGCACCATTTTCATTGAATAAGCTTCAGTTTCAATAAGAATATCAGAATACTTTTTTGCCTCCCTTAAAAGATACAGCTCCTTTTGCGGGGGATTATAACTGATTAATGTATTTATTGCATTATCTCTCCGCTTTGTAATTTCAACCTCGTACCAATAATTATAAAGATGTTCTATTTCTCCGGTAACGGCATATTTTCTTACCTCGTCGGTCAGGTAATCAGATGCATCGGCAAGCGATTCACCAAGTGCTTTAAGCTCATAGCGGTTTTTTTGAGCTGCCGCTTCGTTTTCAATGCACAAATTCATATAAATATTGCCTGCCAAAATAATCAGCAGCACCGTTACAAAAGAAATCAGCGACAAGGCCGATATGGTGCCGCTTTTCCAAAAAGCATTTTTTTCTCTCCTCACAATCTCACCGCCTTCTGCATAAATAAAAAAGCAACGACGCCCAAAAACAAGCATCGTTGCTATAAAAATATTATAAGCCTTTAAAAAAGCAATGTCAAGCATAGCAATATGTCTGATAATTTGCGGAAAACCTCTGCTTTTTAATGTTCAAGACACATTAAAACCATGTTAAAATAAAATCCGGAAACAAAATATAATTTTTGCTGCAAGGAGGAAAAAATATGCATCTTACACCAAGGGAAATTGAAAAGCTGATGCTGCACAGCGCCGGAGAACTTGCAAAACAGCGCAAAGCAAAAGGCATAAAGCTTAATTATGTAGAAGCGGAAGCATACATAACTTCCGAACTTATGGAATTTGCACGCGAAGGCAAAAGCGTGCGTGAGCTTATGGAAATAGGCACCACCCTGCTTTCAAAAAATGACGTAATGGATGGGGTTTCCGAAATGATTCCGGAAATTCAAATTGAAGCCACTTTTGAAGACGGTACAAAACTTGTAACTGTTCATAATCCGATTCGCGAGGAGGTATGTTTATGATTCCGGGAGAAATTATAGCCGGCTCTGATAAAATTCAAATAAATGCCGGACTTGAAACAAAAATAATAAAAGTTTTAAACAAAGGCGACCGGCCAATTCAAGTCGGTTCACATTTTCATTTCTTTGAAGCAAACAAGTTTTTATCCTTTGACCGCAAGGAGGCTTTCGGATACAGGCTTAATATTCCATCCGGAAGCGCCGTGCGTTTTGAATCCGGGGAAGAAAAGGAAGTTGAGCTTGTAAAAATAGCCGGAAAAAGGCGAATAAGAGGACTCAATAATTTAACCGATGCACAGATAAGCGCAGTTTCACTTGCAAGTGCGCTTGAAAAAGCGGAACTTAAAAAATTCATCTGCAAAGGGGATGAAGAAAATGAAATATATTGACAAAAAAGAATACATATCCATGTACGGCCCTACAACAGGCGACAAGATACGGCTCGGCGATACTGATTTATTTATAGAAGTCGAAAAGGATTATACCGTATACGGCGACGAAATGAAATTTGGCGGCGGCAAAACAATCCGGGACGGAATGGGGCAAAATTCCGATATAACCGGCGCAAACGGGGCGCTTGACACGGTTATCACAAATGCGCTCATCCTCGACTACTGGGGCATAGTAAAAGCCGACATAGGCATAAAAGACGGCAAAATTGCCGGAATAGGAAAATCCGGCAATCCCGACATAATGGACGGAGTCGACCCTAATTTAATTGTCGGCGCCGGAACGGAAGTAATTGCAGGAGAAGGCATGATTGTCACTGCCGGCGGAATCGATACCCATGTCCATTATATTTGCCCCCAGCAAGTTGAAACATCTCTTTACTCCGGAATAACCACAATGATAGGCGGCGGAACAGGACCGGCAGTAGGCACTTTTGCAACAACATGCACGCCGGGAGTATTCAACATCCACAGAATGCTTGAAGCAGTCGAAGAATTTCCAATGAATTTTGGATTTTTCGGCAAAGCCAATGCTTCCTCAGAGGCTCCTCTTATAGAACAAATAGAAGCCGGAGCAATAGGATTAAAGCTTCACGAAGACTGGGGAACCACTCCATCTGCCATAAACACAAGCCTATGCGTTGCAGACAAGTATGATGTGCAAATAACAATACATACCGATACCCTCAACGAAGCGGGTTTTTTTGAATCAACGCGTGATGCAATAGCAGGACGTGCAATCCATACCTACCACACGGAAGGCGCCGGCGGAGGCCATGCTCCGGACATCATCAAAGCGGCGGGACTGCCAAATGTCATGCCATCCTCCACAAGCCCAACAATGCCTTTTACCGTAAATACCATAGATGAACATCTTGATATGATAATGGTATGCCATCACCTTGACCCAAAGCTTCCCGAAGATGTTGCATTTGCAAGGTCAAGAATACGTTACGGCACCCTTGCCGCCGAGGATATCCTGCATGATATGGGTGCAATTTCCATATTGAATTCAGATTCCCAAGCTATGGGCCGTCCGGCAGAAATTATAACAAGGGCTTGGCAATGCGCCGACAAAATGAAACGTCAAAGAGGACAGCTCCCCGAAGCGGCAGGAGAAAACAATGACAACTTCCGCGCAAAAAGATATGTGGCAAAATATACTATAAATCCTGCTGTGGCACATGGAGTGTCAGATTACATAGGTTCAATAGAAAAAGGGAAAATAGCCGACCTTGTGCTTTGGGACCCAAAATTTTTCGGTGTAAAGCCGGATATGATAATAAAAAGCGGCTTTATAGCCGCCTCAAAAATGGGAGATGCCAATGCATCCATTCCAACACCTCAACCGGTAATTATGAGAAACATGTGGGGTTCATACGGAAAAGCCAGAGCAAATACAAGCATAACCTTCGTCAGCAAATCTGCATATTCAAGCGGAATAAAAGAAAAACTTGGACTTGAAAAAATAATCCTTCCGGTTAAAAACTGCCGCGTTGTCGGAAAGAAAGACATGGTTTTAAATAGTGCCACGCCGGACATCCAAGTAGACCCAAAAACTTACATGGTTAAAATCAACGGCATCCAAGCCGACTGCAAGCCATCCGAAACATTGCCGCTTTGCAGAAGATATTTTCTTTTTTAAAAAATCACGCAAAAATCCCCCTGCAAGCACATAAACGCTTGCAGGGGGATGCTTTTATCTCTCCAAATTCTGCTCTCTTGAAGGGCCGACGCCAACCATTGAAACCTTGCAGCCGCAAAGTTCTTCAAGCCTTGCTATATAATCCTTGCATGCCTTTGGCAATTCATCAAAGCTGCGGCATTTTGAAATGTCTTCATCAAAGCCGTTTATTTCCTCATAAATCGGCTCGCAGCCTTCAAGCTCCTCCAATGTTGCAGGAAAATCCTTTAAAGTGCTTCCATCCGGCTTTTTATACGCCACGCAAACTTTAAGGTTCCCTATTCCGCTTAAAGTATCAAGCTTGTTTATCGCAAGCGATGAAAGCCCGTTAACCCTTACCGAATGGCGCACTATAACAGCATCAAACCAGCCCGTTCTCCTCGGACGGCCTGTGGTGGTGCCAAATTCCCCGCCCTTGTTGCGTATGGTTTCACCTATCTCATCATCAAGTTCTGTCGGAAACGGCCCCTTGCCCACTCTGGTGGTATAAGCCTTTGCAACGCCTATAATGTTCTCTATAATCATAGGCCCAACGCCGGTGCCTATGCAAACTCCCGCCGAAATCGGATGGGAGGAAGTAACATACGGGTATGTTCCGAAATCAATGTCAAGCAATGTTGCCTGAGCGCCCTCGAACAGTATGTTTTTGCCCGCCTTTGCAGCTTCATAAGTAAGCACCGAAACATCTGCAACGTATTCTTTAAGACGCTTTCCATATTCTACATATTCGGCAATTATAGCTTCAACATCCAGCGCTTCGCCGCCGTAAACGGCAGTAATTATTTTATTTTTAAGTTCTCCTGCGCTCTTTGCTTTTTTTGCAAAAATTTCAGGATTTACAAGGTCGTAAATGCGAAGTCCTGAACGTTCATACTTATCCATATATGCCGGACCTATTCCGCGCTTTGTTGTGCCTATATCGGAATTGCCCCTGAATTTTTCAGAAAGTCCGTCAAGCTCAACATGCCAAGGCATTATAACATGAGCTCTCGGGTCTATTTTAAAGTTGCCAAAGGAGATTCCTCTTGCCGAAAGCCCGTCTATTTCCCCAAGAAGCACTTTCGGGTCGATTACCACGCCCGCTCCTATAAGGCAGGCTGTATCTTTATAAAGTATCCCGGACGGGATAAGATGCAGCTTATAGGTTTCGCCTCCGCAAACAACGGTATGTCCTGCATTGTTTCCGCCCTGCGAACGCACCACGACATCCGCCCTTGACGCCATGATGTCAATTATTTTGCCCTTGCCCTCGTCACCCCATTGGGTTCCGATTACTATATTTACAGACATTGGTTTTCTCCTTTGCACTTAAAATTCAAACACATATATTATAGCACGTGCCGCTCGCTTTTGCAAGTTAATTCATTAAACTTGCATCATGTTATCAATAAATCTTGTTATCTTTTCTATTATAACATCCCACCGGTAGTGTTTGTCGACATATTCCGCCCCGTTTTTCCCCATAGCCTCACGCAGGGCGGGATTTTTATGCAAAAGGTCAAGGCAAAGGCAAAAATCCTCGGTGCTGTAAAAATAAAGTCCGCCGTTGCTTTTTTCGCAATGTCCTTTTAATACAGGGCAATGGCCGCTGACAAGCACCGGCTTTCCAAAAGCAAACGCATCCAGCACAACGATTGAAAGGCTTTCAAAATGCGATGGCAGGACAAACAGCTCGCAATCCTTTAAAACCGAATATTTTTCCTCCTCCGAAACAAATCCAAGCGATATTATATCCTCATGCTCCGGCACAGGAATTACTTCCTTTCCCGTAAGGACAAGCTGCAATTCGCCGCCATACCTTTCCTTATATTCGAGGAAAAATTCAAAAAGCTCGTCACATCCCTTTGCAGTGTCAATCCTGCCCATATAAAGCATATACGGCTTTTTAAGGCCAAAATGCTCCCTCATGTCAGGAAGATTTTCCGGCTTCGGAGGCTCTATCCCTATCCCCGTAAGGATATGCGGAATATTTTCATTCTTAAAATGCCTGTGGACAAATTCCATTTCTTCATCGGCATTGAAAATAATCCCTTTGGGAGAATTGAAAAGCTCATCAAAGCATTTAAAATAAATCGGTTTTTCATCATGCGCAAACGGAACAAGGATTGCCTTGTCAGCAACCTCCAAAAGTCCCGCTGCGATTGGATGGTAAAGATAGGTAAAGAAAAGAAAAAGGTCATACCTGTCCTTGTTTTCCTTTATAAAATTTATAAGTCCGGTTGAAAGGGGCCCCTGCTCTTCAAGCCAAAGATTTGCCTGCCAGAGCACATGGCGGGGATTGTCGAAAACAAGGGATGCTATTTCCTCATAAGAATTTCTGTTAAAAGGCTTATCCAGCTTAAATCTATGCACCGGTATGCCGTTTATTATTTCGGTACCCTCCGGATAATGGTCCTCCCAATTTATATAATCAAGCGATGTGGTTGTGGCAACCTCTATGTCATAAATCTCCGAAAGCTTTTCGGCATATGTCTTGCAGTAGCTTTCCGCTCCGCCTATAATTTCATTCCCGTATCTTTGGATAACAAAGCACAGCTTTTTTTTCATAGTTCTTTCCTTAATCAAGCCAAGGGAGTGTCAGCTCCGCAAATGTTTTCTTTGTATTTTCAATATTAAAAAACGCAAGCCTTTCACGCTGTTTTGAAATTATTTCGCTCCTCAAATTTTCATCCGAAGCCACAAGGTTTATAAGTTCCGCAACAAGGCGGTGGTCCTTTTCATTGAAGATTATCCCGCCGTTTCCAAGAGTATATGGTATTGCAGTTGAATTATACGCTATTATCGGTATGTCAAAGGTCATTGCTTCAAGCAGCGGCACGCAGAAGCCCTCATGCTCGCTCTCGCAAAGGAACACATCCGCAAGAGTATAGTATGCAATTATATCCGGAAAGCTTACATGCCCCGAAAAATACACATTCTTTATCGCATTTACGGAAATGTAATCTTCAAGCGCCTGCTTGTATGCTTCAAGCGCATTTGAAGAACCGACAAGGAACAATCTGCTTTTGGGATTTATATACTTATTGTAAAGATGGAAGCTTTGTATTACATCCTCCTGCTTTTTGTTGGGGGCAATTCTTCCCACAAAAAGTATGTTCGTATAATCATCATCGCCATAAAGCTCCAAAAGCTTTTTTGACGGCTTTGTATTCAAATATTCACTCTTGTCAAACACAATGGGAAGGGTTGCGGTATTTTGGTATCTAAGCTCGTCAAGTTCTTCCCTGTTGTAATCACTGTCCGCAAGCGAAAAATCTATATGCGGGGCAAGCATTTTAAGCTCTTCCCTGCCCGCGCGGCATGCGCCTTGAACATGAGGAAATCCCTCATAAAATTCCTCGGGAGTGATGTTATGGTAAACCATAATCTTGCGTTTTACTTTTGCATCCATAACATACCGCGACATTTCGCTGCCTATGGACATATGGAAAATAAATATATCGGTTGGCTTTGGCGTGAATTTATGGAACGGCACGACCCTGTCCTTTATCTTTTCGCCTATGCCTATTGAAACAATATAATTTTCAAACCCGTGGCTCGAAAGGACATCCGCCATGGCAAAAACATCATTGCTGACGGCATCGCCGAAAGTTATGCACGGGGTGAGCTGTATTATTCTGGATTTTTTCATAAAGCTGTTCTCCTATTTCCTTGCAACAAGCGCATATTCCCTGTTGCCGTAAATAAGGTTATTAAGGGTATTTATTGCATTGTCAAATTCCTCATGCTGGGGAATCAATGGAATCCTTACCTTTTCATCCGACGGAGTCATGTAAATAAGCTCATTTTCGACGAAATTTTCGCACTCGGCAATAAATTTCACCGCCTCCGGATGAACAGGCTTTGTATGCGACGGGTCAAGATAAAAACATTCAGCATAAATCATAAGGCATTTCGGATTAAGGGTTTCCAGCACAAGGCAGGCTCCTTTTTCAAGCTTTTTATAAGCAAGCCTTACAAGCTCCACAAGCTGTTCGGTGGAAATATGCTCTATGACCTGTGCGCAGAAAATTCCGCCAAGCGAATTATCCTCGCAGCTTCTCAAATATTTTATGCCGTCGCCCAAAACGGCCTCAACGCCTGCCTCCTCACAGCAGCGTATGTTTTCGGGGAGTATATCAACGCCCCTGCCCTTAATTCCGTTCTCCGCAAGCAATTCAAGGAATTCCCCCCTGCCGCAGCCTATATCAAGGACATTTTGCCTGCCCCTGAAGTATTCAATATAATGGGCCTGACGCTTTTTTATCTCCTCTTTGCTGCCTCTGAATTTGCTTTCAAAAAGAAAATAATCAAAATCATGTTTGCCGTTGGTGTCAAAAGCTTCTCCGACTGCCGAAAGCTCAGCGGAGGTTTCCATTAAAGCCTCCCCGCTTTGAGGAATATTTTTGGATAAGAGCATTTCCTCCACTCTATGCAGTCTTGCCGCAACCGCCGTATTTAAAGAATCCAGCCTGTTTTGCCTTTGAGCATAGGCATTATCCAAATCAGCAAATTTCTTTTCATAGCCTGCCAAGGCTTCATTTATTCCGATTTCAAGGTCATGCTTATAGCTTTCGATAATTTGCTTCATTTCCAGATTCATTTTTTGAACAACGTTTTTTAATTGGGCATTTTCGTTTGAAACCGCAGACATTCTCATGAGCAGCTCGGTATTTTCACTTTTAAGCTCTGAGTATGCGTTTGCAAGCACGGACAGGGAATTTGAAACATTTGCGTTAAAAATATTCTGCTGGTCAAAAACATGCTTTACATAAAAATAAGTAAGCTTGCGCATTACCTTGTTCAAAAACACGCGCAATTTGCCCTTTATGCCGCCTTGCGGTGGGATAGGCCACCAATACTGAACGTTTGAGGTCGCCGACACTCCGGCAACCGCGCCAAAAATAGGAGCTGAAGCATCATGCGCTTGTTTTGCGGACTTTATCTGCAAAGGCCTTGAAAGTTTTTTCATCTCCTCGATGTCATATCCACGCGATTTCATATTTTCATGGATTTGCTCCATGATTTTCTTTATATCGACTTTATCCGAATTAAAAATTATTTCCGGCTTATCGTACATAATAAAACTCCTCATCAGTTGATTATCCAGCGGTGCACGGGACGCGCCATGCCGACATCCTTAATCGGCGAAGCGGTGAAAAATTCCGCGCGTTTTAATATATAGTCAAAAGGCGTGCCTCTTTCATCATGCGCCGCCACATCAATCCAGTAGCTTCCCTCAATAAAGCCAAGCCTTTCTATTGAACAGGTTACCGTTCCGCTGTCGTTTATACTGCATTCTCCGCCGTCTATATAAGTGTTTGTGCCGTAGCGCTGGACTCCGTCCGAACCGAAAATCCCTATTCCAAAGCAAACATGCTCAACAGGTTTGTTCACCTTATAAGAAATCACTATGTCCATGGAATCTTCAACATCAAAAACCGCTCTTTTTTCTCCGCTTTTTGAAAGCAAAGCCACATCGGTTATTTCAATGCTTCTATCTCCCCAGCGGTTTTTAGGCTCTTCTTTTTTCTCTTCCCTTGGCTCGGGATGTTCAGGCTTTTCCGACTTATGCTCTACTGCCCTTTCATTTGCCGCCTCGGCCATCTTTGCAAGGTATGACGTAATCACCGGCTTTGGAACGCCCTGCTCCCTTATTACTCCCTCATCAAGCCATACAACCCTGTCGCATATCCTTTCAATGGTAGCAAGGTCATGGCTTACAATTACAATTGTAACGCCGTTTTTCTTAAATTCAACTATCTTGTCAAAGCATTTTTTCTGGAAATTTGAATCCCCAACCGCAAGAATTTCATCAATTAAAAGTATCTCCGGCTTTACATGTATTGCAACCGAAAACGCAAGGCGCATATACATTCCCGAAGAATAAGTCCTTACCGGATTGTCTATGAATTCCCCAAGCTCGGAAAACTCAATTATATCATCCAAAAGCGCATCTATTTCACGCTTTTTCATGCCAAAAATGGAAGCATTAGTATAAATATTTTCCCTGCCCGTAAAATCAGGATGAAACCCTGCGCCAAGCTCCAAAAGGCTTGAAACCTGTCCGTTGACCGTTATACTGCCTTTTTCGGGATAAATTATCCTTGTAAAAAGTTTAAGCAGCGTTGATTTCCCGCAGCCGTTCTGGCCTATAAGCCCAACGGCTTCTCCTTTGTAAATATCAACGGAAACATCCCTCAGCGCCCAAAATTCATCATAGGATTTTTTAACTATCGACAGCGCCCTGTCCTTTAAAGTCATGGGCTTATCCTTATAAATTTTAAAATGCTTGCCCACTCCCACGGCGGAAATGGCAATTTGTCTATCTCCCATTTTAAAGTTCCTCCGCAAAGGATTTTTGCAGCTTGTCAAAAACAAAGGCTCCAAAAACAAAAACTATAACCGAAAGCACCGTTACATACAAAAAGCCGGAAAGCGAGGGCAATCTTGAATACATCAAAACATCCCTGTACGCCGATACAAACTGCGTCATGGGATTGATTTTAAGTATCTCCTGCACATTTTCCGGAAAAATTTTAAGGCTGTAAACAACCGGAGTCAAATAAAACCACGCCATGGTCACAATTGAAATTATATGCTCCAAATCCCTGAAAAAAACATATGCCGCCGAAAGGAAAAGGCAAAATCCCGTGGTGAAAAGATAATTCACAAGCATTACCACCGGCAGGAAAAGCACGCTTGGGCCAAGCTTTACTCCCGTTAAAATAAGGGCGGGAAAAACTATCACAAGCCCGAAAATATAATTTACAATTCCCGTAGTTGAAACGCTTATCGGCAAAATCATTCTCGGAAAGTAAATCTTTTTAACAAGGTTTGCATTGCCTACAACGCAAGTGGTGGACATCTGTATTGATGAGGTAAAATAAATCCACGGCAAAAGCCCCACAAACACAAACATCGGATAGTTTTCTTCCGACATTTTAAGCAAATACGGGAAAACTATGGAATATATCACAAGCTGCATCAACGGATTTATAAAAGTCCACAAAAATCCCAAAAACGACCCGCGGTATCTTGAACGCAGGTCTTTTTTAACAGAAGATATGAGCATTTCCTTATAATCAAAAATTTCCTTGAAGCGGCCTAACATGTTTTCCTCCAAAAATCAAGGGTATCCGAAAGGGTTTTATCCAAATCAATCACGGGAATCCATCCCGTATCCTTTTTAATTTCGGATATATCCGCACAAATTTTAGGCGTATCTATCGGACGGAGCTTCTCCTTATCAACCTCAACCCTTATTTTTGCCCCCGAAAGCTTTAATATCCTGTCAAGCAGTTCCTCTATGCTGCAAACAGTTCCCCCACCGACGTTATAAGTTTTCCCCGAAACTCCTTTTTCCATCAAAAGGCGGTATGCCCTGACAACATCCCTGACATCGGTAAAATCCCTTACCGCCGAAAGGTTCCCGACATAAATAACAGGCTCTTTAAGCCCTTTTTCTATCATTGCCGCCTGACGGCAAAAATCCGAAGCAACAAAGGTCTGCGCCTGCATGGGGCCTATATGGTTGAATGCCCTTACGGAAATTATATCCGTTCCATACGCCTTAAAATAAAGCCCTCCGACAAGATTCTGCGCAAGCTTGCTTACGGCATAAATATTTGCCGGACGCACAGGATTGCTCTCCTTAATCGGAATTTCCTCTCCAAGGACATTGCCATATTCCTCACCGGAGCCTATAAGCAAAACCCTTGCTTTGGAATTTATCTCACGTACGGCTTCAAGCACGTTGATTGCGCCAATCACATTTACATTCATTGTAAGCTGCGGCTTTTTCCACGAAAGCGCTGCGGAACTTTGCGCCGCAAGGTGATAAACACAATCGGGGCGGATTTTCCCGAAAAGGGAAAAAACCGCCTCCATGTCAGTGATATCCAAATTAGAAACCTCAGCGCCCGGATTGTCTATCCTCTCGCCTTCAAGCTTTGTGGCAAAGACCTCCGCTCCGGAGCTTTCAAGCTCTTTCAGCAAATAATGTCCTGCAAAGCCGCCGGCACCAACAACCAATGCGCGCATTTTACTTCATCCTCGCAACCTTTTCAAGGTCGGACTGAACCATCATTTCTATAAGCTGTTTAAAATCAACCTCAAGCTTCCAGCCAAGCGCTTTTTTAGCCTTTGTCGGGTCGCCAAGGAGCAAATCAACCTCGGCAGGACGGAAGAACCTTGGGTCAACCTTTACATAATCCTCGTAATTAAGGCCGACATACTTAAATGCAACATCGCACATTTCCCTGATTGTATGTGTTTCTCCGGTTGCAATTACATAATCATCCGGCTTTTCCTGCTGGAGCATGAGCCACATTGCCTTTACATAATCCCCAGCAAAGCCCCAGTCGCGCTTTGAATCAAGATTTCCAAGGAACACTTCCTTTTGAAGCCCGTGCTTAATCCTTGCAACTGCCATGGAAACCTTTCTTGTTACAAATTCAAGTCCTCTTCTTGGGCTTTCATGATTGAAAAGTATTCCCGAACAAGCAAACATATCATAGCTTTCACGGTAATTTACAGTAATCCAGTGGCCGTAAAGCTTTGCAACCCCGTACGGGCTTCTCGGATAGAAAGGAGTTGTTTCGCTTTGCGGAACGGCCTGAACCTTTCCGAACATCTCAGAAGTGGATGCCTGATAAAAATGCGCATCAGGCTTTTCCATTCTCAAAGCTTCAAGGATATTGGTTACGCCAAGCGCGTCAACATCGGCGGTAAGAATCGGCTGCTCCCATGAAGTCTGCACAAAGCTTTGAGCCGCAAGATTATAAACCTCATCAGGCTTTGCCTTTTTAACCGCAGTTATAAGCGACGGCAAATCCGTCATATCGGCATAAATAAACTCAATATCGTCTTTAAGGTGCTCCACGTTTCCGTAGTTAAGGTCGGATGTACGTCTTTTGATTCCGTAAACCTTATAGCCCTTTTCAAGGAGCAGCTCCGCAAGATATGAACCGTCCTGTCCTGTTATTCCTGTAATTATTGCACTCTTCATAATTTTACTCCTTATAAATATTTCTGCATATTTTTTTCGTTAAGCTTATCCACAATGCGCTTTACTTCCTGTGCCTTGTCTTTCGGGCAGACCATAAGCGCATCCTCAGTTGAAACCACAATCATATTGCTTAAATTTATTGCGGTCACAAGCTGTTTTTCGCTGTAAATTATGCAATCATTGGTATCAATAAGAACATGGTCATCCGCCCTTATGATATTGCCGTCCTCATCCGGCGGGAAGATTGCCCCAAGAGCGTCCCAGCTTCCAACATCGTTCCATCCCATATCGGCAGAGAAAACAAGCACTTCGTTTGAGCGTTCAAGCACCCCATAGTCAATGGATATTTTCTGCAAAGCCGGATAAACCTCATCAAGCTTTTGCCTTTCCTTATCCGTACCTATGAAGTCATACCATTCCATCATTTTATCATAAATTCTCGGCAAATACCTTTTAAAGTTTTCAATTATGGTGGAAATCTTCCATATGAAAATTCCGCTGTTCCAAAGGTAAGTTCCCGCCTTTATATAAGACAGCGCCTTATCGTAGCTTGGTTTTTCAACAAATTCATTTACAGAAAAAGCGCCGTCAACATTTTTTGAAGCATCAAAATTTATATATCCGTATCCCGTGGAAGGAAAAGTCGGCTTTATCCCAAGCGTAATAAGCTTGTCCGATTTCTCCGCAAGGGCAACGGCTTTTTTCATTATCCTCGAAAATTCCTCAGTATCGGTGATATACTGGTCAGACGGGAAAACGCACATTACTCCGTCGCCGTAAAGCTTTTTAAGTTTTAAAGCGGCATAAAGTATGCACGGAGCGGTATTCCTTTGCGAAGGCTCGGTAAGGATATTCTCCCTCGGCACTTCTTTTAAGAGCACGTCGTCAATTTTTTTCTGCTGGCTTGCCGCCGTCACTATATAATTGTTTTCATAGGGTATGATATTCTCGCATCTTTTTATGGTTTCGTTTATCATTACGTCATTGCCGCTGATATTCAAAACCTGCTTTGGAAGTTCCGCGCGGCTGAGAGGCCAAAAGCGCGTGCCACTTCCTCCTGCAAGAATAACGGAAACAGTAGGCATTTTATTTTTCCTCCAAACTTTCCTCCAAAAAATTTACAAAACGCATTTTTGCATTATACACTAAATATTATATCACTTTTTTGGAATGAATCAACAATTTTTTATATTTTTTTTCGCAATAGTGCTTTTGCAGCATTTCATCATATAATATGTGTAAAAAACCCGTAAATATTAACAATGTTAAAAACCACAATGCAATATAGTATTATAGTTGCTTTTTATAAAAAAATATTATATTATGTTTAAAGAAATTTTCCGAAAGGTTTTATAAACATGAGAATAAAAAAGGTCATAATAAACACAGTTTGCATGATTGGCGACAAATTAAAGCCCGTTTTGATAAAAATCCTCCCTTTGCCGCTTCTTAAAAAAATAAAAGGCGGCCTTATAAATTCGGCTTACAGCAAAAATGCAAAAGTGCCTTTCCAAAGGGGTGCATATCCGTTCGGAATAAATCTTATCGGATATATAAAGGCGCAGATGGGCCTTGGACAAGGCTGCCGTCTGATTGCCCGCGCCATAAAGGAAAGCGGGATACCATTCCTCATAATGGACACAAGGGTTGGAAATCCGTTCAACCACAATGACAACTCATGGGACGGCTATATAAAACCCTCTCCCGCCTACAACATAAACATTTTCCATATCAATGCCGAGCAAATGCCGCATCTGCAGCTTTCATTGCCATCCGGCACGCTTGACAAAAGGTACAACATAGGCATTTGGCTCTGGGAGCTGCCTGACTTTCCGGACGAATGGTGCGGAGCATTTTCCCTTGTGGACGAAATCTGGGCGCCGTCTGAATTCAACTGCGAAAGCATAAGAAAAAAATCACCCGTGCCGGTAACACTTATCCCTTATGGAATTGAAGCGGAATACGACGAAAAATTTAACAGGGATTATTTTTCCCTGCCAAAGGATATGTTCCTTTTCCTTTCCATGTACGATTCAAACTCAACAATACAGAGGAAAAATCCCATAGGCGCAATAAAAGCCTTTAAAAAAGCTTTCCCACCGTCCGAAAAGAACGTCGGGCTGATAATAAAAATAAACAATCCCAAAGAAGAAGATTTAAAGCTGATCAACGATGAGCTGAAAGGCTACCGGAATATCTTTATTATAAAAAACACGCTCTCAAAAACAGAAGTAAATTCGCTTATAAAATGCTCTGATGCTTTTGTTTCCCTGCACCGCGCGGAAGGCTTCGGGCTTGTGATAGCGGAGGCAATGCTGCTTGGAACTCCCGTAATCGCCACAAACTGGTCGGCAAATGTGGACTTCATGAACAGCGAAAACTCCTGCCCCGTTTCATATGAATTAAAACAGCTTGGCGAGGATTACTTCTTTTACAAGGCATACCAGCATTGGGCTGAGCCGGATTTGGACAATGCCGCAGAATACATGAAAAAGCTCTTTTCCGACAAATCATATCGTGAAACGCTTTCTAAAAACGCAAAAGAATTTATACAAAAGAATTTTTCCGTGCAAAAATCGGCTGAAAAAATAAAATCAAGAATTGATGAAATTATACAAGGGAATTAAACTTAAAGCATATTGAATTCATCACCCTTATATGGTATAATGCAGCTTAATCCGCCAAATAGCGGAAAATATATAAAAACATCAAGGGGTAATGCTTAAAATGCCTGTCATACACGCAAAAAACAAACCTTTTCATCCAACAAAGCTGATAGTTTTGAGTTTTCTTCTCGTAATAATAGTCGGCACGTTTCTGCTTATGCTTCCGATATCCTCGCGCCGGCATGAATTTACGCCGCTTATAACCGCACTTTTCACTGCCACCTCGGCCACTTGTGTAACTGGACTTGTTGTAGTTGACACTTATACTCACTGGAACGCTTTCGGTCAGTTGATAATTCTTGCCCTTATTCAAATAGGCGGAGTAGGGCTTGTAACTTTCGCATCTTTTTTCAATATGGCAATAGGCAAAAAAATAGGGCTTAGAACCATGCAGCTTGCAAGCGAATCGGTAAGCATGGGCGGATTTGACGACATAAAAAAACTCCTTACCTCAATTATGAAAATTTGCCTTAGTTTTGAAGGGGCAGGCGCACTTTTATTGATGATTGTTTTTGTCCCCAAATACGGATTTCGCGGAATCTGGATTTCCATTTTTCTATCCGTCTCTGCATTTTGCAATGCCGGATTTGATATTCTTGGCTTTGAGGGCGAATTTTGCAGTCTTATGAACTATGCGGACAATCCCATTGTCACAATAACAATCATGCTCCTTATAGTATGCGGCGGCCTTGGCTTTGTGGTATGGAATGACTTGGCTCAATATAAAAAAACAGGTAAACTGATTCTGCATACAAAAGTCGTGCTTTTAGGAACGGCCATTCTTATTGCTTTCGGCACGCTTTCAGTCCTTATACTGGAATGGAACAATCCGCATACCCTCGGAGGGCTTAATTTCTTCCAAAAGCTTATCAGGGCGCTTTTCCAGTCTATAACCTACCGTACAGCAGGATTTAACACAATCCCCATAAACGAAATGTACTCGCATACAAAAATTCTTGGCGCCGCAATTATGTTCATAGGCGCTGCGCCGGGCTCCACCGGCGGAGGCATAAAGGTTACAACCTTAATGGTGCTTCTGATGACGGTCGTAAGCGTGGTGAAAAATCAGCAGGATACCATTATGCTTAAAAGAAAAGTCGACAAAGACGTCGTTTACAAATCCATCTCCATTTCAGCGCTTGCAGGCCTTGCTGTAACCATTACAACAGCAGTAATAATGTACACAAACAACGGTGTCAGAATTCACGGGGTGGATGCTCTGTTTGAAGCAGTATCCGCATTTGCAACGGTCGGACTTAGTGCAGGCGCAACTCTTGTGGTCAATAAAATATCCCTTGTCGCGCTTATAATCACAATGTTTATAGGCCGTGTAGGTCCTGTTTCATTCATGGCGTCGCTGATGCTCGGCCGTGAAAGCAATTCCAAAAATCAAGTCGTTCCCGAAGGCAAAGTGCTTGTCGGATAAGGAGGATTTTTTTGCCGGACTCTTCGTTTTCTTTTGAAAAGCTGACAAATAAAATTCAAGTATGCGTTTCCAAAGAACATACCTTTGGGACGGATGCTTTTTTGCTTTATGATTTTTCCAATGCAAAGCCAAAGGATTTAATCTGCGACCTTGGAACCGGCTGCGGGATAATCCCGCTTTTAATGTCGCGCGGGGACAATCCCCCTAAAAAAATATATGCCCTTGACATACAGCCAAAGGCAATAGAACAGCTTAAAATCACGCTTGAAAAATCGGAGCTGAAAAACATAGAGCCTGTTTGCGCCGATTTAAAAGAGCTTTGGGATGGCGCTCCCATCGGAATGTTTGACCTTGTGACCTGCAACCCTCCCTACAAAGCAACGGACTGCGGAATAAAAAATGAGCTTGATGCCCATACCATTGCAAGGCATGAAATTTTATGCACCATAGACGACGTATGCCGCGCGGGAGCAAGGCTGCTGAAATTCGGCGGCAGGCTTTGCATCTGCAACCGTCCCGAAAGGCTTTGCGACGTCATTTACGCCATGAAAAAGCATGGCATAGAGCCAAAACGATTAAGATTTGTCAGCAAAACGCCATCGGACGAGCCTTGGCTGTTTTTAATCGAGGGACGAAAGGGCGGCAAACCATTCCTTAAAGTAATGAAGCAGTTTTATATAAAAGACGGTGAAAACTTCTCAGAGGAGCTTTTAAAAATCTACGCGGATTACGCAGAATAATATGGAGGAAAAATGCCCGGAAAATTATATGTTATAGGCACTCCCATAGGGAACCTTTCCGATATGACCTTTCGCGCGGTGGAAACGCTTAAAGAAGTTGATTTCATAGCCGCCGAAGACACAAGGGTAACGCTTAAGCTGCTTAACCATTTCAGCATAAAAAAGCCAATGCTCAGCTATCATGAGCACAGCACGAAATATGTAAGCGAAACCATCATTGAAAAAATCAAAAGCGGGGAAAGCTGCGGAGTTGTGACCGATGCGGGAATGCCCTGCATTTCCGACCCGGGAGAAGATTTAGTAAAGGCTTGCGCCGAAAACGGAATTGAAGTCGTTGTAATTCCCGGCCCCAGTGCCGCTGTTTCCGCGCTTGCAATAAGCGGTCTTTCCACTTCAAGGTTTTCGTTTGAGGGATTTCTTTCGGTTTCAAAAAAACAGCGGCGCGAGCATCTTCAAAGTGTGAAAAACGATACGCGCACGCTGATTTTTTACGAAGCCCCGCACAAGCTGCTTGGCACTTTATCTGACATGCTTGAGCATTTTGGCGACCGCAGGATTTCCATTTGCCACGAGCTTACAAAAATCCATGAAGAAGTCCTAAGGATGACAATTTCGCAAGCGGTGGAGCATTATTTACAAAAGGCTTCCATAAAAGGTGAATTTGTGCTGGTCATAGAGGGCGCAAAGCCGGAGGAAAAGGCGGAAATCACCATAGATGATGCCGCAAAGCAAGTAAGGGAACTTGTCAAAAGCGGAATGAAGCTATCCGACGCCTGCAAAGAAATTGCAAAGCTGACAGGATTTAAAAAAAGTGAGCTTTATTCAAAGGGGCAGGAAGAAAAAATATTTTTAAAGACCTGAGGCATTACCAAAGCCTCCCTCTTGAGAAAATCTCATTTTAATTAATAAGATTTAAATACTGACATAAAAAATCCGACCGGCAGTTTTCACTGCGGTCGGATTTTTATTTCTTAAAGCGGTTTTTCGGTATTTTGGATTTTTGTCAATACTTCATTGATTTCATTTATTTTCTTTAAAAACTCATTCATATCCTCATTGGAAACATTACAGTTCAAAAAAGTTTCCTCAACCTTGTGTATGGTATGGTGAAGTTCAAGTCCGGCATTTACGAAATTCTTGAAATTCTCGCCTTTGGAAACTTTTCTGAAAGCCTCCATATCCTTTTTAATGTACTTTACAATTTCAGACGGCTTTGAAAACTCTCCCGCTCCCACCGGATAAGGCAGCACTTTTTGAAGATAATACTTATTCTTTGCGTTTAAATTATAAACGTAAAAAAATTCGGTATCCTCAATGCTGAAACGGACAAAACAAACAAGTCCGTGAATGCTTTTTACGTCCGCGCCCATTTGTGTGAGCAGCATTTCAATGTTATCCTGCTCCGCAGATAAAAAATTCATATAAAAAGCCCCTTTTTAAAATATAATATATGCCGCAACCCAGTAAATTGTGCACAAAACAATTGAAACCAGCATGAGCGGAAAACCTTCGCTGAAATATTTTTTAAACGTAAGCTTATATCCATGCTTTTCCGCAAGGCCCGCCGTAACAACGTTTGCGGATGCTCCTATAAGTGTTCCGTTTCCGCCAAGGCATGCTCCAAGTGAAATTGCCCACCAAAGCGGTGAAATCACCATGCCGGAAGCTCCCATTGCCTTAATAAGAGGAATGAGCGTCGCCACAAACGGAATATTGTCCAAAAATGCCGAAAACAATGCCGAAAACCAAAGCAAAATAACTCCAGTCAAAAGCAAATTGCCGCCGGTGAGTCCCATCATTCCCTGCGCAAGCTTATTGATAAGTCCGACTTCTTCAAGAGAGCCGACTATCACAAACAATCCGCAAAAGAAGAATATCGTAGGCCATTCAACGCTGAGCATGGCCTCCTCAATGCTCTCTCCGCTTATTAAGAGCAGCAAAGCGGCTCCCGAAAGCGCAACCACAGCAGAGGAATACCCAAACTGCGAATGAAGCGAAAATCCCACAAGAATAAGCGCCAGCACAACAAGCGATTTTTTAAGCAAAACAGGATTGCGTATGGCTTTTTTCTCGTCCATTTGCATTATCCTTGCCTTATTCTCATCGGTAACACTAAGCTTACCGCGGTACATGACCTTAAATATAAAAAACGTTACAATAAATACTACTATTATAATCGGGGCAAGGTTTTTTATAAAATCCAAAAAGTCAAGGCCTGCCTGGCTGCCTATCATAATGTTCGGCGGGTCACCGATAAGAGTTGCCGTTCCGCCTATATTAGATGCCATTATTTCAGGTATAAGGAACAAAATCGGGTCAATTTCCAATGCCTCGGTAATTACAAAAATTATCGGCACAATCAAAAGCACCGTAGTCACGTTGTCAAGTAATGCCGAAATAAGCGCTGTTATTGCACAAAGGCTGACAAGTATCTTCCACGGACTGCCCTTTGATTTCTTCGCCGCGTATATTGCAAGATACTCAAACACGCCGGTATTTTTTACAATCCCGACGACAATCATCATACCTATCAGCACGCCGAGGGTGTTGAAGTCAATATATTCCAAAGCCTTGCTGTCTGAAAGTATGTGAGTAAGAACAATTATGCTTGCGCCCACAAGCGCCGCAACCGTTCTGTTGATTTTTTCGCTCACGATCAGCACCATGACAATTAAAAAAACAAGCAGTGAAAAAATAGCAGAAAATCCCATACAAAATTCCTCATCATTATAAATATGTTGTTAAAACTAATTTCCAAAAGCTTATTATAACGCTATTTTTTTAAAAGTCAATGATTTTATGTATATTTTAATACTAAATTAATAAGCGCGCCTTTTTTATAATCGGCGCGCTTATTTTTTAATATTTCATTCCTATTTCAATTGCCTTTAAATTTGCTTCAATCAGATTTGCTTTTGTAGGCGGAACGGATTTTTCAACTGCTTTTTTTATTGCCTCTGAGGAAATTATTCCGGTTTCTTTAAGCAGTTTTCCTATCAGCACTATGTTCCCCATGCCGTTTAAATTGTTTTCAAGAGCAAGCTGCGTTGCGGGGATATAAAAGCAGTCAATATCATCCCTTTGACATTTTTCATCAACCATTGTGCTGTCAATAAACGCCTTGCCGCCGGGCTTTACAGCGCCTATAAACTTGTTGTAGGACGGCAAGTTCATGGCAATTAGCAAATCCGGTTCAAGCACAAGCGGAGAGCCTATCGGCTCATCGGAAATGCAAACAGAGCAGTTTGCCGTTCCTCCGCGCATTTCAGGGCCATAAGACGGGAGCCATGAAACTTCCCTTTCATCCATAAGTCCGCCATAGGCAAGCACCTTTCCCGCAAAAAGTATTCCCTGTCCGCCAAATCCGGCAAGAATTATTTCATTAGTCATTTTTCCCATCCCCCTTGTCCTTGTAAACTCCAAGAGGATAATAAGGAATCATGTCTTTTCTGAGCCTTTCAAGCGCTTCAACCGGAGAAAGTCCCCAGTTTGTCGGACAAGTGGAAAGCACCTCGACAATAGAAAAGCCCTTCTTGTCCCTTTGGTTTTCAAATGCTTTGCGTATAGCTTTTTTTGCCTCGCGGATATGCGGCACGCTGTCAACCGCAACCCTCTGGGCAAGGGCAACGCCGTCAAGTGTTGAAAGCATTTCGCATACTCTTATAGGATATCCCTGAACCTTCGGGTCACGCCCAAACGGAGTGGTTTGCGTCACCTGTCCGGGAAGAGTGGTCGGAGCCATTTGTCCGCCTGTCATGCCGTAAGTTGTATTGTTTACAAAGATTACAACTATATTTTCTCCCCTTGTTGCGCTGTGAACGGTTTCCGCAGTTCCTATTGCGGCAAGGTCGCCGTCCCCCTGATAAGTAAACACAAACTTATCCGGATTAGTCCTCTTGACGCCAGTTGCAACCGCCGGAGCACGTCCATGAGGTGCTTCAATCATATCGCATCCAAAATAATCATATGCCATAACCGAACATCCGACGGGGCAAACGCCTATCGTATCGCCCTCAATGCCCATTTCATCAATTACTTCGCAAATAAGCCTGTGGATTATCCCGTGCGTGCACCCAGGGCAGTAATGGGTGGGCACATCCAGCAGGGATTTTGGTCTTTGGAAAACAACCGCCATTACCTTGCACCGCCAATCTTTTTAATTTCTTCAAGAATTTCCGATGGCTTAGGCACAACTCCGCCTGTTCTGCCAAAAAAATGCACCGGCTTTGAGCAAGAAAGTGCAAGCTTTACATCATCAACCATCTGTCCCATGCTCATTTCAACGCAAAGAACAGCCTTAGCATTTTTGCAAGCCTCTTTAAGCTGCTTCTCCGGGAAAGGCCAAAGGGTTTTAGGCCTTAAAAGCCCAGCCTTTATTCCGGCAGCTCTTGCGGAATTTACAGCGGATTTTGCCACCCTTGCAGTTGCGCCATAAGCAACAACCACTATTTCCGCATCGTCTGCCAGATAGCTTTCGGCATCAGATTCTTCCATTTTAACCTTTTCATACCTTTCAAAGCGTTCCAAAACAGATTTTTGAAGCACTTCCGGCTTTAAGTAAAGCGAATTTATTATGTTATGGTTTCTTTTGCCGCCGTGTCCGTTTGCCGCCCAAGGCTTTTCAGGCTGTTTTGCCTTTATTTCAGGGAAAGTAACAGGCTCCATCATCTGTCCTAAAAGTCCATCGGCAAGAATCATTGCCGGCATGCGGTACTTATCGGCAGTATCAAATGCCTTTGAAACCATATCAACCATTTCCTGAACCGAACATGGAGCATATACAAGGATATGGAAATCCCCATGTCCCATTGCCCTTGTCGCCTGCCAGTAATCCGCCTGCGACGGCTGAATTCCTCCAAGCCCGGGGCCTCCTCTTTGCACATTTATAATCACGCATGGCAAATCGCTGCCCGCCATATATGAAATTCCCTCCGCTTTAAGGCTTACTCCCGGAGAAGAAGATGAAGTCATTGCTCTTACTCCTGATGCCGCCGCTCCAAGCACCATGTTTATTGCGGCAATTTCCGACTCGGCTTGCAGGAAAACTCCACCAGCCTTAGCCATTTTCTTTGCCATATAAGCCGAAAGTTCGGTCTGGGGCGTTATGGGATATCCGAAAAATCCTCTGCACCCTGCCCTTATTGCCGCTTCGGCAAGGGCCTCGTTGCCCTTCATAAGGTTCCTTTCCAAAACCATTCATCTCCCTTAAAACAGTTTATTTTGTTACGACAATTGCGCAATCCGGACACATAACAGCGCACATTGCGCAGGATATGCAAGCCCCGTCATCAACACAGCGCGCTGTAAAATATCCCTTTGCGTTGCGTTTTTCCTTTTGAAGCTCCACAATTTTTTTCGGGCATGCAGTTATGCAAAGCCCGCAGCCTTTGCATCGCTCAAAATCGACCGTCATTTTTGCCATTTATTTCATCTCCCTGCAAACTATTTATCCCAAATAGGTTTTACATAAATATCAACATATTTTACCTTGCCGTCAAGCAAAGGGCACCCAATTTCTCTCGGAGCAGTGGAAAATTCAATTGGCAAACCGCTTTTTTCCCCAATTTCCATTGCAAAATCCATTGACGAAAGCACGTCCTCCGGAGTGGTTTCACTGCCAAGATTTGAATTGTTTATTATCTTTGTCGCCCGAAGTCTTGATGCCGCCTCGATTTTCCAAAGCAGTTCCAAAGCCTCACCATCCTCGCCTTTAAGGTATCTGAATTTATTCACCACATAGAAAAAATCCAAATCATCCCCAAAAGCGCTGAGAAATCCCGCATATCTGCCAAGGGCAACAGCGCCGTCGTCATCTCCGCCGACGTCTATTATAACATAGCCGTCATCCTTCACAATCCTTTCCAAGTCAAAGGAAATTGCCGGAATGTCAAGGTTTGTATTCGCGTAAAGCGGCTTTACAAGTTCAACTCCGCATCCGGAAAAAAGCTCCTCAAAATCGGCACTCCTAAAATACGGATTTACAATGTCAAGGTCGACGATAGCGGTTTTTTCCCCTTGTTTTGCAAGGTCTATCGCCATATTTACGGCAATGTTTGTCTTTCCGCTCCCATAATGCCCTGTAATTATATTTATTTTTTTCATAAAAAACCCGCCTTTTGGCAATACATTAAATTATATCACAAATTCCCCTGAAAATCAAACAAAAATGAATATGGCAGGGTAATCCCTGCCATAAAAAATCATTCATTTCCGCCGCCGTTTTGATTTGAAGAATCATCATCCACGGTAACGTCAATCACTTTGCCTATTTCCTTATTTTCAGGGATTTCCTTTGAAAGTTCAAATTCCTCCTCGGAAATTTCACCCTTCATAAGTTTTTCAAACTCATCGCCGTCAATTTTTTCGTATTTTAAAAGGTGCTTTGCAACAAGGTGAAGCTTTGAAATATTCTCCTCCAAAATATCCTTTGCCTTTTCGTAAGCTTCCTCGATAATTTCCCTGATTTCCGCATCAATTTCAGCCGCAACATTTTCGCTGTAATTCGGAGTGCTGCTGAAATCCCTGCCAAGGAAAACCTCGCCTTGGTCATGCCCGTAAACAATCGGGCCAAGCTTGTCGCTGAAACCATATCTTGTAACCATTGAGCGTGCTATATTAGTTGCGCGTTCAATATCGTTTGAAGCTCCAGTTGAAATATCGTCAAGTATAAGCTTTTCAGCCACGCGTCCGCCAAGAAGCGTGATGATATTTTCCTGCATTTCCTTTTTGCTTACAAACGACTTGTCATGCTCCGGAAGCGACATTGTATATCCTCCCGCCATGCCTCTCGGGATTATGGACACCTGATGCACCTTATCCTGTGTTTTGCAGAAATAAGTGCATATAGCATGTCCTGCCTCATGGTATGCGGTAAGGCGTTTTTCCTTTTCGGTGACAACCTTCGACTTCTTTTCCGGACCTGCAATTACCTTAATGGTTGCTTCCTCAATATCTTCCTTGGTAATTGCCCTGCGGTTTTTGCGTGCGGCAAGCAATGATGCCTCGTTTACAAGATTTTCAAGGTCTGCGCCGGTAAATCCAACTGAAGTCTTTGCAATAACCGCCAAATCAACATCCGGCGCAAGCGGCTTGTTCCTTGTATGCACTTTAAGGATTGCTTCCCTGCCCTTTACATCAGGGTACCCTACGACTATCTGTCTGTCGAATCTTCCCGGTCTTAAAAGCGCCGGGTCAAGTATATCCCTGCGGTTTGTAGCGGCAATTACAATTACGCTTTCATTTGCCGCAAAACCATCCATCTCGACAAGCAGCTGGTTCAAGGTCTGCTCACGCTCGTCGTGGCCGCCGCCAAGGCCTGCGCCCCTATGGCGTCCAACGGCATCAATTTCATCTATAAACACTATCGACGGGGAATTTTTCTTCGCCTGTTCAAACAAATCCCTTACTCTTGAAGCACCCACACCGACAAACATTTCAACAAAGTCTGAACCGGAAATGGAAAAGAAAGGCACTCCCGCTTCACCGGCAACGGCTCTTGCAAGCAAGGTTTTACCTGTTCCCGGAGGGCCCAAAAGAAGAACCCCCTTAGGAATCCTCGCCCCGATTTCGGCATACTTTTTAGGATTTTTAAGAAAATCCACAATTTCAGCCATTTCAGCCTTTTCTTCCTCGGCTCCCGCAACATCGGCAAAAGTAGTTTTCCTTGCCGAATGCGACTGTGCCTTTACATTAGCCTTACCGAATTGAGAAATCTTTCCTCCGCCTCCGGCCTGTTTCATCATAAAATAAAACAGCACAACCATTCCGATAAGAAGAAGTACGGTAGGAACGATATTTATAAGCCAAGAATTATCCTGTATGGGATAATAATCCTGTTCAAGCTTATCATTCGGATGGAGCTTGTTATACTCCTTGCGGTAATTTTCCTTACCCTGTATATCGTCAAGGAAAATGCTTACGTTAGGCACCTTGTAAACAATCGGAAGCTTTGAGGGGTCAACCCCCTCAACCTCACTGAGTACAAGCTGGCCGCTGCTCAAATCAAGCGTAAATTTTGAAACCCTGTATTCGTCAAAATAACTTATTATCTCTGAATAAGGCACCCTGCTTTCACTTTTCGCCGAAAGCGAAAACATAAACACTATTGAAAGCATAAGCGCCGCCGCTATTGCAAGATATAATATCGTGCCCCTGTATTTTCTTGGATTCAATAAATTCACCCCTCTTTTCGCTGCATATAACTTGTATCATATGCGCCTATATAGGGCAGATTCCTATATTTTTCAGCACAATCAAGCCCATATCCTATAACAAACTCGTCCGGAATTTCAAAGCAGACATAATCGGCGCTTATCGGCGTCTTTCTGCCGGATGGCTTGTCAAGAAGCGTGCAGACTTTAAGCGATTTGGGGTTCCTATGCTCCAAAAGCTTTACCACAGCGCTTAATGTAAGGCCGCTGTCAAGGATATCCTCGACTATTACCACATCATAACCGCTTATGTCTACATTCAAATCCTTTGTTATTTTAACCGTTCCGCTTGAAACGGTACTGTTCTGGTAGCTTGAAACGCACATGAAATCCACTTCGCAAGGAATGCTTATTTCCCTTATCAAATCTGCCATAAATACAAAAGCGCCTTTCAAAACGCTTACCAAAAGAAGGTTCCTGCCCTTGTATTCCTCCGAAAGGAGTGCCCCTACCTCCTTTATTTTAGCCGAAAGCTCCTCTTTCGTTATAAGTATTTTTTTTACTCCAAGTTCTGCGGTGTTAATTGTCAGACACTCCTAACTATTTCTATTTTTAGCATTCTTTTCGTGTTTTCGTCAGGTTTTACGCGGTCGGAAATTCCTATGCCTTCAACGAAAACAACCCCCTCGCCGTCGGCAAGAAAAACAAGCCCGTCCCGCTCCCCCGGCGGAATTTTTCTATCATTTAAAAGCTTTTTGACCGAGCTTGTAAAATTTCTGTTTAAAAGCTTTATTTTATCCCCGTCCCTGCGGTTCCTTAAAATAGCTTTACCTTGTATTTTATCATAATCAATATAAATAATTGCAAATTTTTTGTTAACATTAGCGTTTTTAAATTCCTCTGCTGCATTTTCAAGGCTTGCCTTTACCGTTTTATTAAAAAAATTATTCTCTCCGATTTTCAATTCAAATTCAACTTGAGATAAAGGTTCCCTTTTTTCTTCCCTATAAATAATTCCCTTAAAGCAGCAAATATAAACGTCTTTTGCAATATTTATTTTGCCCCCGAAGAGCAGAATTTTATCAAGTTTTTCAAGCTTTTCAAAGCAAATTGCACCCGAAAGGCCGTTTTCATCCAAAAAGCGTGCAAGGCATCTTTTTCTTACTGCCGGATGCTCCTTTTTCAATATTTCGGCAGAAAGGGCATTTTCATCTTTCAAGCATTTCTCATATGCCCGCCTTGCTTCTTTTTCAAGAAAATCGTTTTCCTCGCTTAAAATCTCCGCCGCCCTGCCAATGCAAAAATCAGCCGCCGGATTTATTTCACGAAGCCTCGGCATTATTTCAAGGCGTATTTTGTTTCTTGTATAATCCGCCGTCAAATTTGTCCGGTCGATTACAAAATCCTGTCCCGCCTGCTTTAAGAATTCCTCTATTTCAGACCTTGAAGTTTCAATCAGAGGGCGGATTATATTCCCCCTCACCGGGGGAATCCCGCAAAGGCCTTTAATCCCAGTGCCCCTTGACAAATTCAAAAGCACGGTTTCGGCATTGTCATTAAGATTATGCGCCGTGGCAACTTTCATGCCATCAAATGACGCAAACTCCCTGTATCTTAAATCCCTTGCCGCTTCCTCAACTGATTTTTTTGCTTCTTTGGCGTAAGAAAGCACATCCACGCTCCTTACAAAAAGCTCAACGCCAAGCCTCTTGCAAAGTTCAACGCAAAATTGTTCGTCGGAGTCGCTCTCCTCGCCCCTTAACCGGTGATTTACATGCACTGCCGAAATTTTAATATTATACCTTTCTTTTAGCTTTAAGAAATTAAGAAGCAGGCACACGCTGTCCGCTCCGCCGGAAAGCGCCACTAAAATCCCATCTCCGGGATTTACCATCGAATATTTTTCAATCGTTTCCAAAAAACGCAAAGCAAACCATCACCGCCAAAATTATTTTGGAACTTCCGCACTGGAAAACCGCGTAAACTGCCCGTCCCACACAAGATAAACCGTTCCGGTACTGCCGTGGCGGTTTTTAGCAATAATGCATTCCGAAATGTTCTGCTGCTCGCTTTCCTTATTGTAGTAAGCATCCCTGTAAAGGAACATTATTATATCCGCATCCTGCTCTATTGAGCCTGATTCCCTCAAATCCGAAAGCAGAGGCCTGTGGTCGGTCCTGCTTTCCGGTCCTCTTGAAAGCTGGGAAAGAGTTATCACGGGAACGTTAAGTTCCTTTGCCATAAGCTTTAAATGCCTTGTTATTTCCGATATTTCAAGCACGCGGTTGTCAATCCTGCGCGCCGATGACATGAGCTGCAGATAATCTATTACCACAAGCCCCAAATTGCTCATTCTCCTGAGCTTTGCCTTCATTTGGGGAACCGTTATGCCGGGAGTATCGTCAAGGTAAATCGGCAGTCTTGAAAGCACATCAGCCCCTGCCGCAAGCCTTACCCATTCCTCACCGGAGATTTTTCCGGTTTTAAGGCTTTGGCTGCTCACCAGCGCTTCCGACGAAAGCATTCTTACCGCAAGCTGCTCCTTCGACATTTCAAGCGAAAATACCGCCACCTGCTTTCCCGAACGCCTTGCAACATTGGTTGCTATGTTCATGGCAAAGCTTGTCTTTCCCATTCCGGGGCGCGCTGCAATAATCAAAAGGTCTGACTTGTTAAGTCCGGTTATTACCGTATCAAGTTCGGCAAAGCCGGATTTTGCGCCAAGGTACTTTTCCTTGTCGGGACCGGTTATCTTTTGCAGCCTGTCATACGCCTGCACGATAACCTCATCGATTTTGGTAAGGCCCTCTACCTCCCTGCCCTGCCTTATATCGTAAATCTTTTGCTCCGCGCTGTCAAGGATTGTTTTTGCGTCATCCTGTCCTGAGCTGGCAATATCGATTATTTCCCTTGCCGCAAGAATCAGGGAACGTATGTAAAACTTTTCCTCAACTATTTTGCAGTAGCTTTCTATATTTGAAACAGTCGGCACTCCCTGCATTATCGTGGAAAGATAGCTTTTCCCCTGTGAGGAGCTTTCAAAAATCCCCTGTTTTACCGCTTCGTTTAAAACAGTAATTATATCCGCATTTGTTCCGGATGAAAACATCCTTATTATTATCCCGAAAAGGTCCCTGTGCTTTTCGTTGTAAAAGCTCTCAGGCTTCAAATGCTCCATCACTATGGAAAGAGTTTCCGGTTCAAGCAGCAAGGCGCCAAGAACGGTTTGCTCTGCTTCAAGGCTGTAAGGCAAATCCCTTTGCGAAAATTCTGATATTGAGCTGAAATCCATTTTATCACCCCGCTATTTTCCAATAAAAGGACGCGACTGTGCGCGCCCTTAAAGCATTATCCTTCCGAAACTTCAACGCTTACCTTTGCCGAAATTCCGGGATAAAGCTTTATTTCAGCCTCATATGTCCCGAAAGCCTTTATTTCGGCAACTGAAATTTTCTTCTTCTCAATCTTCTTGCCAAGCTGCTTTTCAATCTGCTCGGCTATATCTCCCGATGTCACCGCTCCAAAGAGCTTTCCGCCCTGTCCTGCCTTTGCCTTCACACAAACCTTTTTGCCGTTTACGGCATCGGCAATTTCCTTTGCAGTTTGCTTTTCAACCTCTATCTTATGCTGTTCGCTTGCCTTTTTTCCGGCAAGGTCGGAAAGATTTTTCGGAGTTGCCTCAACCGCTATCCCTTTTGCAAGCAAAAAATTCCTTGCGTATCCGTCGGCAACCTCCTTGACTTCGCCTTTCTTCCCTGTTCCTTTTACATCTTGAAGCAAAATAACTTTCATTTGCCGTCACCCTCCAAAATAAATTTATGAAATTTCCTTAATATGCTGGTCAATTGCCTCTAAAAGCGACTGCCTTGCGCTTTCAAGGCTTACTCCTTCAAGCTGGGCGCCAGCCATGGTCTGATGCCCGCCTCCGCCAAGCTTTTCCATTATAACCTGAACATTCATTGCCCCAAGCGAACGCGCGGAAAAGTAAACCGTCCCGTTTGACTCATATATTACAAAAGACGCATCCACTCCGCTTATGCCAAGCAGCTCGTCCGCCGCCTGCGGAGCAACAACCCTTATATCCTCTGATTCGACATCGCTTATGGCAATAGCGCACTTCTTGTAAACCTCTGCGGACGCCACAAGCTTTGTCTTTTTCTGGTACGAATCAATCGTATTGGAAAACAGCGACCTTACAGCCACCGTATCCGCCCCAAGCTTTTTAAGAAAAGCCGCCGCCTCAAAGGTTCTGACTCCTGTCCTCATGACAAAATTTTTAGTGTCAAGCATTATTCCGGCAAGAAGCGCCTCTGCATAATACGACGAAAGCCTTCCCGCATCGCCGAAATACTGTATAAGTTCGGCAACCATTTCAGACGCCGACGACGCATACGGCTCATGATGGAAAATAACCGCATTGTCTATATAATTTACAGTTTTTCTATGATGGTCTATAACAACCACATGCTTTGCCTTTTGATAAAGCTCGGTGCTTTCAACAAAATCCTTATTATGCGTATCCACAACCACAAGCAGTGTCTGGTCGTTTATGCTTGCAAGAGCCTCCTCAGGGGACATGAAAAGCTCAAAATCCTCGTTTTCATTAATCCTTGCAATAAGGTTTCCGGCAAGATTTTTAACTCCGTCCAGAACCACCTTGACGGGCTTGCCCATATTATGTATGGCCCCGCCAAGCCCAACGGCGCTGCCGACGCTGTCAAGGTCGCCGAAACGGTGCCCCATGATATAAACCTTCTCGCTGTTTTCTATAAGCTCTATAAGCGCTGTGGCGATAATCCTTGTCTTTACCTTTGCGCGCTTTTCGATTCCCTTTGAAGCGCCGCCGAAAAATTCAAAGCCTCCCTCGGTTTTAACCGCCGCCTGGTCGCCGCCGCGGCCAAGCGCCATATCAAGGGCCTGTTTTGCAAAAATTTCGCTTTCGCTCAAATCCTTTCCGCCTCTTCCGACGCCAATCGAAAGCGTCACGCAAAGCCTTTCGTTTACAGTTATTTCCCTTGCCTTATCAAGGATTTTAAACCTTTCGGCAATCATTTCGGCAATATGTCTTTCCTCGATTACCGCTATGAACCTGTCGTTTGAAATCCTCCTTATTACCCCTGTGCATTTTTCCATAAAGGCTTCAAGGAGCTTTTCAATCTGCACAAGCACATGCGCCTTTTCGCTTTCCTTTACATTTTGCAGCAAATCCTCATAATTGTCAACCATTATGAGCACAACCGTAGGCTTTGAAAGGCTGTGCTCCTTTTGCAGCGTTGCAAAATCGGTAATATCATCAAAATAAAGTATTGAAAGCGACGTCCCGTCTTTTTGAGTAAGATTTGAAAAAATCCGATAAGTCCTTCCGCCGTATTCCACAACACATCCCTTGCGGCAATAAATTTTTTCAATATCGACATTCAAAATCTTTGAAAGCGAAATTCCAAACGGGTCGTCGTCCGGATAGATTTTTTCCTCAAAATCCCTATTGTACCAAAGTATCTTGGCATCGGAATCTATGATTATGCACGGAGCCGGAAAATTGTAAAGGCTGTCCCTCTCTGTCAGATTAAGCTCGCTGTCAATTTTTGTGACAAAACGATGGATATTCTTCTGGGCGGATATCATTTGCATCATAAAAGCAAGCCCCGCCGCAGAAGAAATCAAAAGCATAATCCAAAAAGCGTATTCGTTGTACCCGTAAATGACAAATGCCGAAGCAAAGGCCACCAGAACCAAAATCAACGCGGTAACCTTAAACAGCAGCCATTTTGTGCCTTTCAACCAACCGCCCCCTTTGACGACAAAACAAAATCATATTTCCATTATAACCGGAAGAATCATCGGAGTCCTTTTAGTTTTGGAGAAAATGAAGTCCGAAAGCACATCCTTAAGCTTTGTCTTTATTGCATTCCATTCCTTTGTGTCGTTGTCAAGGCACTGCTGCAAGGTCTTTGAGAGCAATGCCCTTGCCTGATTCATAAGCTCCTCGGATTCCCTCACATACACAAAGCCCCTTGAAACTATATCCGGCCCGGCAAGTATCGTTCCGCTTTCGCTTTCAATAGTCGCAACCACGATAATAAGCCCGTCCTGCGCAAGATGCTTGCGGTCGCGCAGCACTATTGAGCCGACATCTCCGACTCCAAGCCCGTCCACAAGAATTTTGCCCGCCGGAACTTGTGAGGTTATCTTCATTTCCACGCCGTCCGTTTCAATTACATTGCCTATCTCGGCAATTATTATGTTTTCCTCAGGAATGCCCATTTCCCTCGCAGTCTGGGCATGCTTTTTAAGATGCTTGTACTCGCCGTGCACAGGAATAAAGAATTTCGGCTTTGTAAGCGCCATCATAAGCTTCTGCTCATCCTGACAGGCATGTCCCGAAACATGGACTTCATACATTGCCTCATAAACGACCTCGGCTCCTGCCTTCATAAGCTCGTTGACAACCTTAGTCACAAGCTTTTCATTCCCCGGAATAGGCGTCGCTGAAATGATTATAAAGTCCATCGGGGTTATATTGACCTTTTTATGGTCATTCATTGCCATTCTTGTAAGGGCGCTCATAGGTTCGCCCTGACTTCCCGTAGTGATAAGCACTATCTTCTCGCTTGGATACTTCCCCATGAGGTCTATATCAATTATAATTCCCTGCGGAACCGAAAGGTAGCCAAGCTCTATGGCTGTATTGATTACATTCACCATGCTTCTGCCGAATATCGCAACTTTCCTGCCGTATCTTTGTGCGCAGTCGATTATCTGCTGCACACGGTGGATGTTTGATGAAAACGTGGCAATTATTATCCTCTTGCCCTCAGCCTTGTCAAAAAGCTTTTCAAAAGATTCTCCCACTTTGCGTTCGGTTTTGGTATATCCCATTCTTTCACTGTTGGTCGAATCCGACATAAGCGCAAGCACGCCCCTGTTGCCAAGCTCCCCAAAGCGCGCAAGGTCTATTACCCCGCCCTCGATTGGCGTAAAGTCGACCTTGAAATCCCCAGTATGCACGACAACACCGGCCGGAGTGTGTATCGCAAGCGCAACCGCATCCGGTATCGAATGGTTTACACGTATAAATTCAACCGCCATGCAGCCCATCTTTACGGTTTGTTTTGGTTTTACAACATTAAGTGTAACCTTTCCGGAAAGTCCGTGTTCTTTGAGCTTGCTTTCAATCATTCCGATAGTAAGTCTTGTGGCAAATACCGGAACGTTTATCTTTTTCAAAAGATATGCAAGTCCGCCTATATGGTCTTCATGGCCGTGAGTAATCACAATTCCGCGGATTTTATCCACATTTTTTTCAAGATACGTAAAGTCCGGTATAACTATATCAACTCCGGGCATTTCGCTGTCCGGAAATGTCATTCCGCAATCCACTACAAAAAGGTCGTTTGAACATTCAAAAACCGTAATGTTCTTGCCTACTTCGTTTAGTCCGCCCAAAGGAATGATTTTAAGCGTGGAGCTTTTGCTGCGCCTTTCGGCAGGCTTTTTTTCCGCTTGTGTTCTTGAAATCTTTTCCGGCTGAGTTTGTTCCTTCCTTGTACCATTCTGCCCTTCTTTTGCATTCATCTTTTCCTCATATTCCGCAAAATTTGCAGCCCTTTGAGGTTTCATTCTTGCCGGCCTTTTCATTGAAGAATTTTGTCTTGGTGTTTTTTTAACGTTTGCATCCTCCGTCTTTTCAGCCTTTTTAGGCGATATCTTTTCCCCGAAAAACGGGAGTTTTTCAAAATTGTTATCCACTTTTTTCCCTCTCTTTTAAGATTTCGGAACGCAAAAACAAAAAGGCAAAAGGTCTTGCGGCAAAACTATCACAAGCCCCGGATATCAAATTAAATTTTACCCTTTAAAGCAGTTCCGAATGTTGAAAATATAATCCGTGTCTTTTGCCCGCATTGCATGAGGCAAATTGCAACGTATGTTTTATGTATCCGCCAGCATTTGACCGCTTTGAAAAAACCTTGCATAATTTTGCCCGTTTTATCCCCATCGCATTATTAAAATCAAAATTGCGTCAAGGGGATAAAACGGGATAATCCGACCACAGCATTAAAAACAGACTTTTCCAACCGAACACAAATATGTGATTTTATTATAACCGCAAAAGTGTCCCGTGTCAATAAGCGGGCGGATGGTGTTAATTTTTTTGCTCTTTTAACTTTTCGTTCAATAATTTTTCATAAAAATCGCATATTTCCGACGCCGTTTCAGCCTTGTAGCTTTCTACAAACATCATAACGCCTTTGCCTGTCTTTGCGGGGCGTATCAAAACCCTGCCCTCGGAGCCGCTTGCAACAACCCCCTCGCCAAGGCCGCCTCTTTCTCCGCAAAAGGTTTTAAGCACTATCGACGGCGGCTGAGCTATCCCCACAAAGCGGCTTGCCGCGGTAAAATTCGGAAGCTCCGCAAGGGCCTTGCCAAGCGAAATTCCTCTTTCCGAAATCCACGAAAGCACCGCCAGCATAAGTTCCAGCGCATCAAGCGAAAAGCTTTGCTTTCCGGCAAGTTCCCTTGCCTCCCTGTCGCTGCCGTCAACGGGAGTATTGTAATATCTCCTCACCTTTGCCCCGAATTTCCCCGCAAGCACATCTGCGGCGGCAGGAGCACTGTAAGGCAGTGCAACATCCTCGCCTGCGGCAAAAAATTTAAGGCAGGCCAGCAGCAGCAGCTTTTCGTAAAACACATATCCCGTTTCATCGCTGTAAACGGAAAGCCTTTTGCCGTCCGAAGAAACATGAAAAATCATCCTTTCGCCGGAGCGGTCATTTATCTTATCGAAAATTCGGCGGGAAATATCTGAAATCCTCCTGTTCGCCGTGCTGACTTCCGCCCTTATGCCGTTTAACTTTTCCGGTGTTGCCCTTAAAAGGTTTTCAAGGTAAAGCGCCTTAAAAGACCCTGCATCAATAATATTCCCAAAATCGTTTACCCCTACACGCGGATACTCGGAACGGTTAAGTCCGCCCTCTATTTTTCTTTCCTGTTTTCTCGTCAGCGGAAGTCCATTTTCGGCAGAAATCTTAAATTTCGTGACTATCCCGGCATCCACATAGCACCCTATGTCAAGACCTGCGGAGCGGAGCGCAAATTCAAGCTCGCTTTGGCAGCATTCGCCCAAATCCCAAACCTCGCCGCCGGAGGACATTATTCCTGAAACAAGGGCAAAGCAAAGCGCTTTTGCGGGCGCGCCGGCAGTTCTCCCCACCGCAATTTTCTTTCCCGCCGAACAAAGCGCGGAGCCAAGCACCGATGCCACCTGCGGAGTTATTTCTCCGTTCGTTTCACCGCAAACCCCATCGTCATCAATGGACAGCAAATGCGCCGCTCCGTATTTTATATCGTACGAAGCAACAGAATCCCTTTCAAGCTCCTTGCCGGTCCAAATCTTAACGCCGCTTTGGACTACCGAATTTTCTCCTATAAGGGCGTTTTCACCGACAACTCCGCCCTCAAAAACCGCGCTTGACGAAAGCAGTCTTGCGCCCTTGCAGATTACCGCTTCGTTGCAGGTGACTTTTTCGCCTATATATGCCCCGTCAAGGATTATTGAACCGTGGATTTTTGCCCCTCTGCCGACAAAAACCCCGTCGCCTATTACGCTTCCGGCCTCAATTACTGCTCCGGCGGAAATTTTTGCATCCCTGCCTATATAAACGGGAGGAGTTACCCTTGCTCCCTTAAAATCGGAGCCTGAACCTGAAAAAATCCCGTCAAGAGTGCGGTGGGCATTTAATTCGCACTTTACAAGTCCATTCAGCATATCCTGCTGGCAGCGCATATAGCTTTTGAAATCGCCTATATCGCACCAGTAGCCGTTTTCCTCATATGCAAAAAGCGGCATGCCTTTTTTAAGCATCAACGGGAAGATGTCCTGTGCAAAATCCGATTGCCCATCGGGGATTATTTCCAAGGCTTCTTTTGAAAGGATATAAACCCCCGTATTTGCCATATCGGTAATGCAGCTTTCAAATGAGGGCTTTTCAAGAAAGCTTTCAACCCTGCCATTCTCATCAAAAAGCACAAGCCCGTATTCGCGCGGGTCGGGAACTTTTCTCACAACAATCGTTGCCGCCGCTTTATTTTTCTTATGAAAATCCACAGCCGCCGAAAGATTGAAGTCGCACATGGCATCCCCGCTGATAACAAGGGCTCCGTCAGCGGCATCCTTTGATTTTAAGGCATTTTTTACGCTGCCCGCAGTTCCGAGCGGCTCGTTTTCAAAAGAATAAAAAAGCTTTATCCCGTTAAACATATCATCATCAAAATATGAAACGATTTTGCCGCCAAGATATCTTAATGTAAAAACAGCCTCGTCAAAACCATGCAGCTTTAAAAGTTCAAGGATGTATTCCGATACCGGCCTGCCGCAAAGAGGCACCAAAGGTTTCGGGATGTCGCAGGTCAAGGGACGCAGGCGTGTGCCCTCCCCTCCCGCCATTATAACAGCATTCATACTCCGCCCTCCGTTTTATTTTTGAATTTAGTATTGAATGGCGGAACGGATTTTATTCAGTTCATAAGTCAGATATTAGAAGCCGGATGTCAGATTGCAAAAAATCAAGATAAGACATTCTCTAATTTCTAACATCTAATCTCCAACCTCTAAATTTTACAAAAGCTTACTTGCTTTTTAGATTTTCAAATGCTATAATTTATGCTTATATAAAATCAAAAGATGGATAATGATGATAAAGGAGAGATGAAAATGGCATTTTTTTATGACGAACCCTCACGCACATTTAACGAATACCTTTTAATTCCGGGGTATTCTTCGGCAGAATGCATTCCCGACAATGTAAGCCTTAAAACGCCTGTCGTAAAATTCAAAAAAGGTGAGGAACCTGCTCTTAAAATGAATATCCCGCTCACCTCGGCCATAATGCAGTCCGTATCTGACGACAAAATGGCTGTTGCGCTTGCAAAAGAGGGAGGAATCTCCTTTATTTTCTGCTCGCAGTCAATAGAGAGCCAAGCGGCAATGGTTGCCCGCGCAAAATCCTACAAGGCCGGATTTGTAGTAAGCGATTCAAACATTTCGCCCGACAAAACCTTGAAGGATATTCTTGATTTAAAGAAAAAGACCGGACACTCCACCGTTGTAGTCACCACCGACGGAACCGCAAACGGAAAGCTTGTGGGAATTGTCACCAGTCGCGATTACCGCATAAGCAGAATGAGCCTCGACACAAAGGTAAGCGAATTCATGACTCCCCTTAAAGACCTTATTTACGCTCCCAAAGGAATAACTCTTTCCGAAGCCAATGATATAATCTGGGATAAAAAGCTTAATTCGCTCCCTATTGTGGATGATGACGGAAGACTTCTCTACATGGTTTTCAGAAAAGACTATGATGCGCACAAGGAAAATCCCTATGAGCTGCTTGACGCATCAAAAAGATACATCGTCGGCGCCGGCGTAAACACAAGGGACTATGAGAAAAGAATCCCCGCGCTTGTGGAAGCAGGGGCGGACATCCTTTGCATAGACTCTTCCGAGGGCTTTACTGAATGGCAAAAGAGAACCATTGCATTTGTAAGGGAAAAATACGGCGAAAAGGTTAAAATCGGCGCGGGCAACGTGGTTGACAGGGACGGATTTTTATTCCTTGCAGAATGCGGTGCGGATTTCGTAAAAGTAGGAATAGGAGGAGGCTCCATCTGCATAACCCGTGAAACCAAGGGCATAGGCAGGGGCCAGGCTACCGCAGTAATCGAAGTTGCAAAGGCAAGGGACGAATATTTTGAAAAGACCGGCGTATACGTTCCGATTTGCTCCGACGGAGGAATAGTTTACGACCATCACATCACGCTTGCGCTTGCAATGGGTGCGGATTTTGTAATGCTCGGAAGATACTTCTCACGCTTTGACGAAAGCCCGACAAACAAGGTCAACATCAACGGAACATATATGAAAGAATACTGGGGCGAAGGCTCCAACCGCGCAAGAAACTGGCAGCGCTATGACATGGGCGGCGACCAGAAGCTTTCATTTGAAGAGGGTGTGGATTCTTATGTTCCTTATGCCGGAAGCCTTAAAGATAATGTGACACTTACTTTAAGCAAAGTAAAATCCACCATGTGCAACTGCGGCGCGCTCACTATACCGGAACTTCAGAAAAAAGCAAAGCTCACCCTTGTTTCCTCTACAAGCATTGTTGAGGGCGGCGCACATGACGTAATACTCAAAGACAAAAATGTAACTCCAATAAAGTAAAACTGTTTTGCATAATAAAAATCCCCGCCGCAAGGCAGGGATTTTTTTATTGAATTGACAACTGCAAAGAAAAAAACAAAATAAAAGTATTAAAACCTGCCGCCTTGCCGACAGTTAATTTGAGAAAAACAGCGGCATGAATGCCGAAAATACAGCTCCTATTATCATAACCACGGCAACGGCAAGAAGTAGCGCTTTTACCCATACCGGTTTTTTGCTGTTCATTTTTTAAAATACCTCCATTTGCTCGGGAAGTTTAAACTTCCCAGCCGTACTTATTCCCGACGGCGAAAACAAAAATACCTCAGTCGAAAGCTTATTGTCTGATTTTAAATACTGCTCCACAACGGCGGACCCAAAGCTTTCGACAACATTATTTTTTACATCTTCAACTGCAAGCAGATATTCCTGCGACGGAGCAAAAACCAAAAAACGCGCGCCGAGCTTTTCCGAAACAAGCTTTTGGAAATTTGAGCAGAGCATAAACGAAGCCTTCAATCTCAAAGGCTCAAGTGTAAAATCAATTGCCCTTACCCTTCCTGCCACAACACAAGTATGCAGGCTTGCCTTTTTAAGGATTTCGCTCATGTTCCTGTCGGCAACCGCAAAAAGCACGTCTTTGGGAACTCCCCACTTTTTTAAATACGAAACATCAAGCGGATAAACATTTTCCCCATCGGCAAAAGTAAGTATCTTTTTTATCCCGCCGGCAAAACTTCCCCATATCCAGCCTTCTTCCAAGTCCTCCTCGCGCACAAGCAGATGCCTTAGCGAACTTTGAGCAGTCTGAAATGATTCAAGTTTATAATTCAGCGCAAATTTAAATCTGATATCTGCCAAAAGAGTTTCAAGCTCAAAAAGCTCACCGCTTTGCAGGTACTGCTCCCTTGCGCGTGAAATATCGGCATAAAAGCTTATTCCATCTTTTAATACCACTATTTCATTTTCGGAAACCATGCCCTTTGCCAAAAATCCGTTTTTTCTTAAAGCAGTTCTAAGTATGCTGTTAAATAAGCTGTTTTTAACTTTTGTCACAAACATTGCCCCACCCCGTTCTCTATGGGGTTATTATACCATGCCTGTTTTATTTTGTGAATACTAAAAAATCCCTTAAAATTTCTTTTTTCGATTGTCTTTTTTCACAAAAGGCTTTCGGTTTTCCCTTCTTTGCTCCCTTTTGCCGTCAAAAAGTCTTACAGTAACCTTGTTGCCGTTGATTTTGCCATCGTTCATTGTTTCTATAACGTGCTCTTTATCCTCATCCGGCACTTCAACCGTTGTATGGCTGTCAAAGATATCTATTTTCCCGAATGCCTTTCCGGGCATTCCGGTTGCATCCACAAGCGCTCCCAAAATATAATTCGGAGCTATTTTCTGGCGTCTGCCAACTGAAATGACTACCTTGGCCACCTTGGCGTTATATCTTTCACTGCTGAATTTTTCCCGTTTTATTTCAGGTATTTGCGTTATGCTTTCCCCGATTTTTTCGCCGATAAGAGCAATCGCCGCATCCCTTGCGGAAATTCCATCAGCTTCAAGCCTTTCAAGCAGTTTTTGTGCATCGGGAACAACCTCGCCTTGCGCCGCGGACTTGATTTCGGCGCAGAGCCTGTCAAGCCTTTTTTCGGAAACATCCTTTGCCGACGGAAGCTCCCCTTTGGTTATTTCAGCTTTTGTAAAACGCATGATATCCCTTAAATCATAAAACTGCTTTTTGCCGCTTATGAGCGTATGAGCCGCTCCCGCCTTTCCTGCACGGCCGGTTCTGCCTATGCGGTGGATGTAATATTCCATGTCCTGAGGAAGGTCATAGTTGAAAACCATATCCACTCCCTCGACGTCAATTCCCCTTGCGGCAACATCGGTAGCTATAAGTATTGAAATCCTTCCGCCTTTAAAGCCGCCCATGACTTGGGTCCTCTGCGCCTGCTTCATATCGCCATGAAGCGCGGCAGCCTTGAATCCTCTTGTGCAAAGCTCTTCGGCAAGCTCGTCAACCATACGTTTTGTGTTGCAAAAAACCATGGAAAGCTTAGGCTCCCAGAACATCAGCAGAAGCGAAAGCGCATCGGTCTTTCTCCCTGCGGGGACATCATAATAATACTGCTCTATGCTTTCAACCGTTCCGGTTTTATTTTCAATCTTTACCATCACAGGGTCTTTCTGAAACTTTTTTGTAATGGCAAGTATTGCCGGAGGCATTGTGGCTGAAAACAGCACAGTCTGCCTTTCTTCCGGAACGTTTTTAAGGATTTCCTCTATATCCTCCCTGAATCCCATATTGAGCATTTCGTCCGCTTCGTCAAGGATTACCTCCTTTAAGCTTTCAAGCCTCAGCGTCTTTCTGCCGATATGGTCCATAACCCTGCCGGGGGTGCCGATAATTATATTTGCGCCCCGTTTAAGTTCGGTTATCTGCTTTTCAATGCTTGCCCCTCCATAAACCGCGGCAGGCTTTATCCATGGCATATGCTTTGAAAACTTCCTTATTTCGCCGCATGCCTGCATGGCAAGCTCCCTTGTAGGACAAAGTATCAAGACCTCCACTCCGCGGCCGTCCCTTGACATCCTTTCAACCGCCGGAATGCCGAAAGCGGCTGTTTTGCCCGTTCCGGTATTGGAGCGCCCTATTACATCCCGCCCCTCCATAAGCACAGGAATTGCCTTTTCCTGTATGGGAGACGGCTCAGTATAGCCCATTTCCTCAATTGCACTTAACATTTCCTCCGATAAATTCAAATCTCTAAAACGCATTTTAAAATCCTTTCTAAAAGAAAAACGAGGATTCTTTCCTCGTTTCAAAATCTTATGGTTAGTAATTTATAATACCATACATATTAACCTTTGTCAAGTTATTTTAAAAGAACCGCGCGCATTTCTTCAAGCAGCTTTTTTTCGCGCCTTGAAACCTGAACCTGCGTCATATCAAGCCGTTTTGCGGTTTCTGATTGGGTTTTGTTTTCAAAATACCTTAAATAAATAAGCTGTCTGTCCTTAGGCTCAAGCTCAAGCATGACCTGCCTGAGTGAAATTATATCGCCTATTTCAACATCCGGCGCCTCGACGGGAACATCAAGCTGGCCCTCGTCATCGCTTGTTTCCGTCAGGGAAAGCGGAGGCTGGCTTATCGAAAGCGCTTCCACCACATGCTCCACGGAAATTTCAAGGATTTCGGAAAGCTCCGACAAAAGAGGCTCCCTGCCATGATTTTTTATATACTTTTCCCTTTCACGCATTGCCCTTAGGGAAAGCTCCTTTAAGCCGCGGCTTACCTTGACCGTTCCGCCGTCCCTGAAAAGGCGTTTTATTTCGCCAAGAATAACCGGAACCGCATAGGTTGAAAATTTAAGTCCCCTGCTTTCATCAAAAGCGGAAACCGCCTTCATTAGCCCTATGCAGCCTGCGGAGTAAAGGTCCTCGTAATCTATTCCCCTGCCGCGGAAACGGTTTGCGCAAAGATGCACAAGTCCCAGATGCTGTTCTGCAAAAGCTGATTTAAGGGTATCCATATATGTTCCGCCTTTCATTCTACCCAAAAACGGATTTTTTAAACACCGCCGCACAAGATTTTTGCGGCTATATGTAAATCAGCCTCTTTGCGAAAACTTTTTCTTCATGACAACGCAGGTGCCTTTTCCGACCTTGCTCCTTACGGAAAGCTTATCCATAAAGCTCTCCATCACCGCAAAGCCAAGGCCAGCCCTCTCGCCGTTTTTGCAGGTAGTGAAAAGGGGTTCCATTGCCTTTTTTACGTCTTCGATTCCGCAGCCCCAATCTTTGACCTTAACGTAAAATTCCCCTCCCTCAAAAATTCTGGCGCATATTTCAATTTTGCCCACCCTGTCCGGATAGGCGTGCACTATGCAGTTCGTAACCGCCTCTGAAACCGCGGTCTTTACATCCGCAAGCTCGTCCACCGGCGGGTCAAGCTGTGAGGCAAACGCCGCCACGGCAAGCCTTGCATATCCTTCGTTTACGGATTTTGACGGAAATGTAATCTTCATTTCGTTTAAAACTTTCATGCCTGCACTCCCTTTCTTGAACTGTCGCCCATGCCCGCAAGCTTGTCCAGCCCCGCAAGGCGCATAACCTTTTTTATGTGCATGGAGGGATTTTGTATAAAAACCTTCCCGTCCAAATCCCTCATTTTTTTATACCTTCCCATTACAAGCCCTATGCCTGAACTGTCCATAAAGCTGACTTCTCCAAAATCAAGCACAAGCAGCGACGGCAGGCTTTCATCAATTGCCTTGTCTATTTCTTCCCTCATTTTTTTAGCGCCGTGATGGTCTATCTCCCCCGAAAGAAAAGCCGTCACAGTTTTATTTTCCTTATTTTCAACTATGCGGACGGGCATAGGGGCACCTCCGTTTCAAAGCAGTTGTTTTAAATGATTATACAATTTCTGGCATATCATTTGCTGTCGAAAGCTGAAACCCCAAATAAAAAATATTGCCAAAAACGCTTGTAGGGCATATTTTTTAAAGCTGTTGCAAATCTTAAAAATATGGTATATAATAATGGTATAATTAAAAGGAGGCTTAAAAAAATGGAAATAACAAAAGACACCATCATCGGTGATATACTTGACGCCGATTTTGACGCCGCACCATATTTCCTTGAAATAGGAATGCACTGCCTTGGCTGCCCCGCATCAAGAGGCGAAACCATTGCACAGGCTTGCGAAGTTCACGGTGTGGACCCCGATGCACTTATCGAAAAGCTCAACGCACATTTCAACAACAAGTAAAAAAATGCTCGCAGGCTGAAACTTGCGGGCTTTTTAATATAAAAGGATAAATCTATGCTTAACGACCAAAGACTGCTTGCCTGCGCCGGACATGTTTCCGGAAAAGGAATCGCCTGCGATGTGGGAACGGACCACGCCTATCTTGCCGCTTATCTTGTCAAATCCGGAAAATGCGGCTTCGTGATAGCAAGCGATGTAAAGGACGGCCCGCTGCTGTCGGCAAGGGCAACAATAGAAAAATACGGCATTTCGGATAAGGTGATGCTTGTCAAATCGGATGGGCTTGATAATATTCCGCCGGACAATGTTTCGGATGTGATAATCGCCGGAATGGGGGCTGAACTCATATGCTCCATAATCGAAAAGGCTCCTTGGCTGAAAAACGGGGTGAATTTAATACTCCAGCCAATGACGCGTGCGCCGTTTCTCCGCAGATGGCTCTGCCAAAACGGCTATGAAACAGATGCTGAAACTGCCGTAAAGGATTCACGCTTTTTTTACGCAATCATAAAAGCGCATTACACTGGAATTTCCCACACGCCTGATGAGGTTTTTGAAAACATAGGAAAAATGGACCTTTCCGATGATGTTTCAAGGGAATATGCCAAAAAGCAGGCGGAAAGGCTTTTTAAAGCCGGAAAAGGAATGCTTGAAGCCACGGGCGGAGAAACAAATTCCGCCCTTGAAACTGCACAAAAAATCAAAAAGCTTTTGGAGGGATAAATATGGCAACTGTTGGAAAGATTTTTGAGGTAATAGATGCCCTTGCGCCTTTTTCGCTTGCTGAAAAAGGCGACAATTCCGGACTTATAGTCGGAAACAAGGAAAACAAAGTAAAAAAGGCTCTCATTGCGCTTGACATAACAAACGAAGTTGCAAATGAGGCCGCCGGAATTGGAGCGGAACTGATTATATCCCATCATCCTGTAATTTACAATCCGCTCTACTCACTTTCCGATGAAAATCCGGCAAACATTCTTGCAAAAAACGGAATAAGCGCAATCTGCGCTCACACAAACCTTGACATGGCTCCGGGCGGAGTAAGCGACGCCCTTGCCGAAGCGCTTGGCTTTGAGGGGAAAAAGGTAATTGAAGTCGTCCACAGAATGCCGTTCAAGCAAGTTTGCGTTTTTTGTCCGGAGGAATATGCCGAAAAAGTAAGCGAGGCAATGTTCCTTGCCGGAGGAGGGCAGCAGGGAAATTACTCTCACTGCGCTTTCTTTTCAAAAGGCGTGGGACAGTTCATGCCAAACGAAAAGGCAAATCCATTTACAGGTGAAAACGGAAAGCTTGAAAAAACTCAAGAAGTGCGAATAGAAATGCTTGTGCCGCCTTCAAGGCTAAAAAGCGTGATTTCGGCAATGAAAGACGCTCACCCTTATGAAGAGCCTGCATTCTGCGTATATGACAACCTTGCCTTTGTTGAAAAATACGGCTTTGGAAAGCTTTGCACGTCCGAAACGGAATTTTCCGCTAATTCCCTTGCCGCACACATAAAGGAAAGGCTTGGATGCAAGGTAGTACGCTACACTGACTCCGGAAAGACAATAAAAAACATAGCGGTATGCTCCGGCGCCGGAGGAAGCCTTATACGTTACGCCGCCGAAAAAGGGGCGGATGCTTTAATCTGCGGGGACATAAAGCATGACCAGCTTATAAGTGCCAGAAATCTTGGAATTTCCGTTTTTGATGCGGGACATTTCCATACCGAGGCGGTAATTCTACCAAAGCTGAAAGAGGTTTTGGCAAACGCTTTTCCCGAAACGGAATTTGAAATTGCGGCGCAAAGCATTGACCCCGCGCTTTATGAATAAAAATACGGAGGAATTTTATGGCACTTGACGGTGCGTTTCTATACGCTGTCAAAAAAGAGCTTGATTTTTTAACAGGCTCACGAATTGACAAGATACACCAGCCCTCAAAAGAAGAAATACTAATAACCCTGCGCGCCCAAGGCGAAATGCAAAAGCTGATAATAAGCGCCAGCGCAAATTCGGCAAGGGTTCACCTTACAAAGGCGGAGGTTGAAAATCCCAAAACTCCGCCTATGTTTTGCATGCTTTTAAGAAAGCATTTAAACGGCGGAAAGCTGACAGGCATCCGTCAGGACGGACTCGAAAGGATTCTTTTCCTTGATTTTGAGGCAATGAACGAAATAGGCGATTTGGTCAGCATCACCCTTGCCTGCGAAATAATGGGCAGATGTTCAAACATAATTTTAATAAATTCCGATGGCAGGATAATAGATTCAATAAAACACGTCGACGAGGAAATGTCCAGAGAGCGCCTTGTGCTTCCCGGGATGAAATACGCGCTTCCTCCCCGCGACGAAAGGCTTTCGCTGCTTAACGCGTCAAGGGATGAAATGGCAAATAGAATACGTCTTGCCAAAAATGCGGAGCTTTCAAAGTGCCTTATCAAAGTTTTTGAGGGAATTTCCCCAATTTTTGCGCGTGAAGCGGTCTTTTATGCCGCAAAGGGAAAGGAAATCACCCTTGAAGAGGCTGACGATGACACTATCGACAGGCTTGTTTTTTGGCTTATAAATGCGCGTGAAAATCTTTTGACCGGCAAAAACACCTATACCGTAGTGATGGACAAGGAAAACAACCTCAAAGACTTCTGCTTTGTAAGGATAAGCCAGTATGGGCCTATGATGGTTACAAAGGAACTTCACAGTGCCTGTGAAACTTTGGATTATTTTTATGCCGAGCGTGAGGCTGCAAACAGGGCAAAGCAGCGCTCCTATGACCTTTTAAAGTTCCTTGCAAACACCTCCGACAGGATTTCAAGGAAAATTGCTTTGCAAAAGGAAGAACTTGCGCATTGTGCCCTCCGTGAAGAGCTTAAAATCAAGGGCGACCTTATAAGCGCAAATATTTACGCTTTGCAAAAAGGACAAAAAAGCGCAAAGCTGCTTAATTTTTATGCCGACCCGCCGGCAGAAATTGAAATAGAGCTTGACCCGAGGCTTTCTCCGGCGCAAAATGCCCAAAAATATTATTCCGAATACCGTAAGGCGGCAAATGCGGAAAAAAAGCTAACGGAGCTTATCGCCTCAGGAGAGGCTGAAATAATTTACCTTGACAGCGTATTTGACGCTCTTACGCGCGCGCGCAGCGAGGATGAAATACTTGAACTTCGCATGGAGCTGATGGAGCAGGGGTACATAAGGAGCAGGCTAAAAACCAAGCCGCCAAAGCCCCAAAAGCCTCTTGAATATGTTTCCAGCGACGGCTTTTTAATCCTTGCGGGCCGGAACAACATCCAAAACGACAAGCTGACGCTTAAAACGGCAAAAAACAACGACATTTGGCTGCATACCCACGACATAGCCGGTTCGCATGTGATTATAGCCACCGATGGCAAAAATCCCCCCGACAGGACTATTGAGGAGGCGGCAATTATCGCCGCATGCAACAGCAAGGCAAGGAATTCCTCACAAGTGCCGGTGGATTATACTCTTGTCAAATATGTAAAAAAGCCCTCCGACGCAAAACCCGGCATGGTGATTTTTACAAACAACAAAACCGCCTTTGTAACTCCGGACATGGAGCTTGCAAACAGGCTTAAAAGGCAGGGATAATATGATTCTTGGCAAGGATTTTTTTGACAGGGATTGCCTTGAAGTGGCTCCAGAACTGGTTGGAAAAATAATTGTGAGGAAAACGGATGACGGCGAAATGAGAGTCAGAATAACCGAAACCGAGGCTTATCGCGGCGAGGAGGATAAGGCATGCCACGCAAGCCGCGGGCGCACTCCGCGCACGGAGCTTTTGTATGCTGAAAGCGGAACTATTTATATTTATCTCATATACGGAATGCACTGGCTGATGAATGTCGTCACCGGAGGAAAGGACAATCCGCAGGGGGTGCTTTTCCGCTGCGGCGAAGGGCTTTCCGGCCCCGGCAAGCTGACAAGGCATTTAAAAATAGACAAGAGCCTTAACGGGAAAAGTTTTTTCTCAAATCCGCAGATATGGATTGAAGACGACGGCTTTAAATCCGCTATAAAAACCGCTCCGCGAGTCGGAGTGGATTATGCCGGCGACGAATGGAAGTCAAAGCCGTGGAGGTTTATCATGTCCGCCGAGTAGGCTTTTGAAAAAACTTGGTTGACAACGTGTCCCGTATGTGGAATAATATATTTAATGTTTATTTTTTTAAGGAGTGTCAAAAATGCGCAAGGAGCTTTCAAAGCTTTACGAACCAAAAGAGGTTGAAGATAAAATATACGGCTATTGGATTGAAAATGATTGCTTTAAGGCAACCATTGACCGTTCCAAAACGCCTTACACAATAGTAATCCCCCCGCCGAACATAACCGGACAGCTCCACATGGGGCATGCCCTTGACAACACCTTGCAGGATATACTCATCCGCTGGCGCAGGATGCAGGGTTATTGTGCCCTTTGGCTGCCCGGAACCGACCATGCTTCAATTGCCACTGAGGCAAAAATCGTTGAGGCAATGAAAGAAGAAGGCCTTACCAAAGAAATGATAGGAAGAGAGGCATTCCTTGAAAGGGCTTGGAAGTGGAAAGAAACCTATGGCGGCAGGATAATTTCACAGCTTAAAAAGCTGGGCTCATCCTGCGACTGGTCAAGGGAACGCTTCACCCTTGACGAGGGATGCAGCAAGGCCGTAAAGGAAGTTTTCGTAAAGCTTTACGAAAAGGGACTTATCTACCGAGGCGAAAGAATAATCAACTGGTGCCCGCACTGCCTTACATCCATTTCAGACGCAGAAGTAAATTACGAGGAACAGGACGGCTTTTTCTGGCACATAAGATATCCGCTTTCTGATGGGAGCGGCTGGCTTGAACTTGCCACAACGCGTCCGGAAACAATGATAGGAGATACTGCCGTTGCAGTAAATCCGGAGGACGAACGCTACAAGCACCTTGTTGGCAAGACTTTGCGCCTGCCCTTGTTTGACAGGGAAATTCCAATAATAGCCGACAGCTATGTTGATATGGAATTTGGCACGGGCGTTGTTAAAATAACTCCCGCGCATGACCCAAATGACTTTGAAGTTGGGCTTCGCCATAATCTGCCCGTAATAAATGTCATGACTGATGATGCGCATATAAATGAAATCGGCGGAAAGTACTGCGGCCTTGACAGATACGAGGCAAGAAAGCAAATTGTCGCCGACCTTGAAGCCGGAGGCTTCCTTGTAAAAGTTGAACCTCACCGCCACAACGTCGGAACCTGCTACAGATGCTCCACAACGGTTGAGCCGAGGGTTTCAAAGCAATGGTTCGTAAAGATGGAGCCGCTTGCAAAGCCTGCTATTGAAGCCGTTAAAAACGGAGAAACAAAATTCATCCCCGAAAGGTTTGACAAGATTTACTTCCACTGGATGGAAAATATAAAAGACTGGTGCATTTCCCGTCAGCTTTGGTGGGGACACAGGATTCCCGCATATTATTGCGAAAAATGCGGAGAGATGGTTGTTTCCAAGGATGAAATCCGCACCTGCCCGAAATGCGGCGGAAATATGGTTCAAGACCCGGATACGCTTGATACATGGTTTTCATCGGCGCTCTGGCCGTTTTCAACTCTTGGCTGGCCGGAAAAAACCGATGACCTTGACTACTTCTACCCCACTTCCACACTTGTCACCGGATATGACATAATCTTTTTCTGGGTTGCAAGAATGATTTTTTCGGGAATTGAGCAAATGGGAGAAGTTCCGTTTAAGACTGTGCTGATCCACGGGCTTGTGAGGGATTCTCAGGGCAGAAAAATGTCAAAATCCCTTGGCAACGGAATAGACCCGCTTGAAGTAATCGACCAGTACGGCGCCGATGCCCTGCGCTTTACGCTTGCAACCGGAAATGCCCCCGGAAACGACATGCGCTATTCCGACGAAAAAGTAAGGGCAAGCAGAAATTTTGCAAACAAGCTCTGGAACGCATCGCGCTTTATAATGATGAATTTGCCGGAGGACTTTAAATTTGAGGGCCTCCCGCAAAATCTTGCAACCGAGGATAAGTGGCTTATAAGCAAATTCAACACCCTTGCAAAAGAAGTAACCGAAAACCTTGAAAAATTCGAGCTTGGTGTTGCGGTTGCAAAGCTTTACGACTTTATATGGGATGTTTACTGCGACTGGTACATTGAGCTTACAAAACCGCGCATACAGACAGGCGGTGATACGGCAAAATCTGCACAGGCAGTGCTTGTATGGGCAATGAGGGGAATTCTTAAACTTCTGCACCCGTTTATGCCGTTTATAACCGAGGAAATCTGGCAAACGCTTTGCGGCGAAGAAGGCCCGCTCATGCTGCAAAAATTCCCCGAATATTCCGAAAAGCTGCATTTTGCAAAAGAGGAATCCGATTTTGAAAAAATCATTTCCGCAATAAAAGGAATCAGAAACAGGCGCGCTGAAATGAACGTTCCGCCAAGCGTAAAGGCTGCTTTGTTCATTGAAACCCAAAGTCCGGAAATCTTTGAAGCCGGAAGGCTTTTCTTCGAGCGCCTTGCCTATGCGTCGGGAATTGAAATAGGAGAACGCTTTGACATGCCGGGCGCCGTTGCAATAGTAAGCGACGGAGCAAGGATTTTCATCCCCATGGAACAGCTTATAGACAAGGAGAAAGAGCTTGCAAGGCTTGCAAAAGAGCTTGAAGCCGCCAAAAAGGATGTTGAATTCCTGTCCGGAAAGCTTTCAAACAAAGGATTCCTTGCAAAAGCTCCCGAAAAGCTGATTGAGGCCGAAAAGGCAAAGCTTGAAAAAGCAAATGAGAAGCTTAAGAAAATTGAGGAAAGCATTGCCCTGATGAAAGGCTGAAAAATTTAAAATAAATTCTGAAGGTGAGGGATGGTTTATGTACAGTCATTGCGAGGCTATGGATTTTATAAACGGCTTTACAAAGCTTGGCGCACCTGTAAAAGACCTTTCAAGGTTTAAATCCCTTATGTCCGCTCTTGGAAATCCGCAGGACAGGCTTAAATTCATCCACATTGCAGGGACAAACGGAAAAGGCTCCACCGCAAGATTTTGCGCTGAGGCGCTTATGCAGGCCGGCTATAAAGTCGGAGAGTACACCTCCCCTTATATAACCGACTACACCGACAGAATAAGGATAAACGGAAAAAACATCCCCAAAAGGAGTCTTGCGCCGATAGCAGGCATTGTAAAGCTGGCGGCAGGCGACAACAGGGATTTTTCACAATTTGAAATAACCACTGCAATCGCCATGCTTTACTTTAAAAAGGAGCGCTGCGATATAGTCGTACTTGAAACCGGAATAGGCGGACTGCTCGACTGCACAAACATAGTAAGCACCACGCTTGTTTCAGTGATAACTTCGGTTTCGTTCGACCATACGCAAATACTTGGGAACACGATAACCGAAATTGCATCCCACAAGGCCGGAATAATAAAGCCGCACTCATGTGCAGTGCTTTCTCCCGACAATCTGCCAGAAACCGTGCGTGTTGTTTCTGAAAAGGCAAAAGCGGAAAAGACGCCTTTGATTCTGCCTGATACAAAAGCAATACAAGTAAAGAAATCCGACATATCCGGCAGTGTTTTTTCTTATAAAGGCGAGGAATACCATATAAAAATGCCGGGCAGGCACCAGGTGATGAATGCCGTTTGCGCAATAGAGGCCCTGAAAAGCCTTTCCGGAGTGGGAATAAACATCTCTTCGCAAGCAATAAAAAAAGGACTTTCAGTTGCCGCTGTCCCCGCAAGGGCGGAAATAATTTCCGAATCTCCGCTGACAATCCTTGATGGGGCGCACAATCCATCCGGCGCAAAGGCATTTGCCGCATTGCTGCGCGAAAGCGCTCCGGCTCCGGTAGTGCTCATTTGCGGCATGATGGCGGACAAGGATGTTAAAAGTTCGGTCGCAGAGCTTTCCACAGCCGCATGCGCCGCGGTATGCGTTGATTTTTTCGCCGACAGGACAATTTCATCAAGCGGGCTTGCAAAAATTTTCAGGGACTGCAAAATTGCCGCACTTGAAGCCAAAGCCCCAAAAGAAGCCCTTGAAAGGGCCAAAGAACTTATAGGCGAAAGCGGAACGATTGCAATATGCGGTTCGCTTTACCTTGCAAGCGAAATAAGAAAAATTTTTAAAAAATAAACCTCAACCGGTCTTGTTTCTAATCAAGGCCGGTTGAATTATTGTTAAGTTATTAATAAATAATTTTTGTTTTTATTGTTTTTTCAGAATTATATACATTATACCAAAATTGTATATTGAAAACCTCCTTTGCAAATGATAAAATTTTATTAGAAATCCAAAGGAGGCGGAAGGATGCCGTCAAACGAATTCAACTGGTACAAGCTCGACAATGCCGCAAGACTTTTCCCTTCGGTGAGCACGGTCACCGCCACGAATGTTTTCAGACTTTCATGCAGGCTTAAAGAGGATGTATCCCCTGCCCTGCTGCAAAAGGCAGTGGAACAGGCCCTTGATGAAACACCGTCATTCAAAGTGCGTTTAAGGAAGGGACTTTTTTGGTATTATTTTGAACAAAATCCACTTTCGCCGACTGTGGAAGAAGAACATTTTTACCCATGCAGAAAAATCGACAAGGGTACAAACAACGGCTACCTTTTTTATGTGACATACTTCGGCAAATACATCCATATAGAATACTTCCATGCCCTTTGCGACGGAACAGGCGCGGCTGCTTTCCTTTCTAAGGTAGTTGCAAGATACCTGCTGCTTGCGCATCCGGAAGAATTGCCGGGAGATTTGGAAATTGCCGCAAGCGGAGTTTCCCACAGCGCCCAAACGGAGGACAGTTTTTTGCGCGTGGCAAGGAAAAATGAAGTTAAAGCCAAAAATGAAATCCGCAAAAAGGCATTCAATCCCGCCTCAATACTTACCCAAAACGGGGAAATAAAAGTTATAAAAGGCATAATGCCGCTTTCACAGGTAAAAGCATTTGCAAAATCCAAAAATGCCACCATAACAGAGGTTCTTGCCGCTGTTTTGATTTACTCGATTTATATGGAGAGCTTTAGGTTTGAACCGTCAAACCGTTCAATAGAGGTTTGCGTGCCGGTCAATCTACGCAAATTCTTCCCATCCGAAACCATGCGGAATTTCTTTGCCACAATCTATGCCGGAGCAAATTTTTATGAGCGTGAGCTTTCATTTGATGAGATTTTGGAAAAAGTAAAATCCGATATGGCGCAGGAACTTTCTGCGGAAAAAATCTATCCGAAGGTTATGTTTTATGTAGGTGCGCAAAAAAACATCGCTTTAAGATTTGTCCCGCTTTTCTTAAAAAACCTTGTTTTGCGGATAAGCTTTGCAAAGGGGGAACAAACTCAATCAACAGTGCTTTCAAACCTTGGGCAGTTTAACGTTCCAAAGGAACTTGAGCCTTATATCGAAAGATTTGAATTTCTTTTAAGCCCGACTTTGCAGTCACGCTACAAAACTTCAGCATGCTCGTTTGGGGATGTTTTCGTGTACTGCTTTACAAGCAATGCCGAAAATACTGATATTCAGAGAAGATTTTTTTCAATATTAAAGGAAAACGGAGTGGATGTGACTATTTCATGCAACATGCGTGAAACTTTGCCCGAATCCGTAAAAGAAAAAAAGAAAAAAGAAAAGAAAAAGCGCGGTGAAAAAAATGAAGTATTGCAGCGGATGCAAGCTTAAAATAGAAAATGATGTTTCAAAATGCCCGCTTTGCGGAGCGGCAACAGCTGATGCTGCCGGAACTTCCAACAACGATTACCCTGCCGCAAAGCAAAGCTATCGTGCTGAAATTGCAAGCAAGGCAATGCTCTTTATTGCTGTGGCAAGCTCCATCATATGCATATTCATAAACAATCTTGTAAAAACCCCCATACCTTGGAGTGCAATATCCACAATTTCCGCTTTTTACATTTACCTTACTGTAAAATTCCTGCTTAAAAAGGGCAAAAATTACAGCGTTATAATAATGTTTCAAGTCATATTTATAAGCGTTTTGATTTTTGCAATAGATTTTTTAACCGGAAACCGCGGCTGGGCTGTGGATTACGTTGTGCCGTTCTTAATTATTTCGGGAAGCGCGGCAATTTCAATTTTAAGCATAATTCAGCCCTTCAAATACACAGAATACCTTATTTATCTCCTGATAACCGCGCTTTTAGGGCTTATCCCGCTTGCCATGCTGATAAGCGGCGTCGCAAAGGTATTTTGGCCGAATGCCATTTGCGTGCTTTATTCATTGCTTACGGTACTTGGCGTTGCATTTTTTACCGGAAGGCGCTTTCGCCTTGAAATTAAAAAGAAGCTGCATTTTTGATTCCAAAAATGCAGCTTCTTTTTTATAATGCTTTAAGTTCTGCAAGTACAAGATTCGGCCGGTTGAAAAGCCTTAACCCGCCTATCCCGCGGCTGACTATCATCTTTTTATCGCCTATTGAATATTCCCCGCCATAATACTTCGGGAAAAAGCATCTTCCCGGCGAAAGAAGCCCGCCGAGCTTTCCAAGCCTTATCACTCCGCCGTGAACATGTCCCGAAAAAACAAGGTCTGCGCCCCAATCCGCGTAAATCTTAAACGGCATTGGGTTATGCGCCATCATTATTACATAATTTTTAGAGGTTTTTCTGCCAAGCAGCCTTGTCATTTCATCGCGGTCAAATTCAATATGTTTGCGGTAGCTGCCGTTTTCATCCTTATAAAACCTAAGCCCAAACCACATTCCGTAAAGTTCTATTGTTTCATCCTCCCGTTCAATGAGGATTTTTTCATTATTTAGGATATTTACGCCATATCCTCTTAATGTTTGGAACATTTCCGTAAGTTCTTCATCGGAAAGGTCAAGCTCATGGTTGCCGACCGTATAGTAAACCGGATACTTTGCCGCAGTTTCCCTTGCGAGTGCATAAAAGCGGCTGAAGTCCTTGTCCTCGCGGCTGACCATATCCCCAGTCATAAGGATTACGTCGGGATTAAGCTCATGAATTTTATCATAAAGATATTTATTTTTAAATCCAAAATTTTTATTGTGAAAATCCGAAAGATGAAGTATTTTAAAGCCGTCAAAAGGCTTTGGGATTTTTTGCGAAGCAATAGTGAATTTTTCGGTTTCTATCGAATAATTCTCATAAACGGCAAAAGCGCTCAAAATAAGCCCCAGCGCAGGCGCCATCTTTGCAATAATGTCTTTCAAAAAATCCACCCCTTAAAAAGCCTTTTTTCTATTGTACCACATTTTTATGAAAATTCAAATAGGATAACCTTAGAAGTATATTTTAGCTGTTAGTTGTTAGTTTATAGTTGTTAGTAATTAGTAGTTAATTTTTGTTGTTTTACTTTATTTTGGAAGGAGGCTTTGCCCCCTTCACTTGCTTTTAAAGCAAATAAGGTTATCAAGCAACCCCCAGTGACTTTTTGTTCGGCGACAAAAAGTCACCAAAAAACGCCTATTTTATCAGTCTTATTCCGCCGGCTTTTCGGCAACGGGCGCCACGCTATCGCTTGCGCCCTGCACGACAAAGCTCGGCTGCTTTTCTTGAAGATTCCACGTCTTACC
>JAIHAL010000016.1 GCA_020054675.1 Oscillospiraceae bacterium | reverse complement strand
TAAATTTTAGTCTTATTCCGCCGGCTTTTCGGCAACGGGCGCCACGCTATCGCTTGCGCCCTGCACGACAAAGCTCGGCTGCTTTACTTGAAGATGCCATGTCTTACCAAGTTAAATGCAAAAAAGAATAGCACTTAAGAACCTCGGAAAGCACCTTATTTTACTAATCACGAAAAAAATTATGCCGTTACTTTTTAGGCTTTGTTTTAATAAAAAAGAACCCTACCTTAATAAGAAAAAATTTTCCGCAAAATAAAGCCATTAAGGCAAGAAAATTAAAAGACTTGCTTTTCGTCGTAAAATTGGAGTGGTGAGCACCAAGGCGAAAAGCAGGTCAACAAGGACAAGCCGTTATTCGCCGAGCAGGGCACAAACGAATGTGCAGTGCCCGTTGCCGGCGAATAGGCGAATGTAGACGCATGAAAGCCCCGCAGGGCGGCGTCTTTTGCATACTTTTCTTCGCTGGTGAAGAAAAGTATGCAGGGGGGTTCAAAAATATAAATATATTTTAAAAATAAGAAGGGGGACGGAGTCCCCCTTAAAAAAGGGAAGTGATACAATGCCTCAAAACAGCTTTGTGCAATCGGCGGAGAGGATTTTTTCAATTATGGAAATCCTTGCCGAAAGAGGGCCTATGACCTTGACTGCAATAAGCAAAGAGCTCGGTTTGCATAAAACTACGGTTTCAAGACTTGCCGGCTCGCTTATTTCAATGGGATATGCAAAAAGAAATCCCGACGGAAGATATGCCCTTACTTTTAAAATGCTTGGCCTTGCGGGTAGGATGCTTGAAAAAACTGATATAATATCCCTTTCACGGCCGCATATTGAAAGGCTTGCCGAAATAAGCGGCGAAACTGTGCATTTTGTAAGGCGCGAGGGGATATGGATAGTTTATATAGATAAAGTGGAGTCAAATGCAAATTCGGTAAGAATGGTTTCAAGGATAGGATTAAGACAGCCGGTGTATTGCACTGCTGTCGGAAAGGCAATGCTTGCCGAACTTCCGCTTGAAAAAGTGCGTGAAATCTGGGATGGAAGCGAAATAAAAAAATATACTCCCAATACAATCACCGACTTTAATGATTTATTAAATGAACTTGAAGAAATAAGAAAAAACGGATATGCCATTGATAACGAGGAAAATGAACTTGGAGTAAGATGCATTGCTGCAAGCATTAAAAATTTTGAGGGCAGGGCCGACAACGCTTTCAGCATATCAGCTCCCGTTTCAAGACTTGGGGATGAAAAGGTGGAAATGCTCTCACAGTACTTGCTTGAAACCAAAGAAAAGCTCTCCCGCGAACTTGGCGGGATTTTATAGGAGGGAATAAGATGCTTGTCGATTTAAATAAATTTAAAGGCGGATGTTCCTGTTTGAGAGAACATGAAATTTCTGTAAAAGGGATTTTTATAGAGGACGGGGCGCTTGAAAGACTTCCCGAACTTTTAAAAGATTTTAAAAAGCCTGCGGTCATATGCGATGAAAATACATATTCGGCTGCGGGGAAAAGAGCCTGCGCTTTGCTTGGAGGATGCCTTGCCGTGGTGCTTTCCCCTGAAAATCTTCATGCGGATGAAAAAGCTGTTGCAAAAGCAGCGGGAATGCTGACTGATGATGTGGATATCCTCGTTGCCGCGGGTTCGGGAACGATACACGATACAACGAGATATATTGCCGCCGAAAGGAGAATAAGCTTTGTTTCCGTGCCCACGGCGGCAAGCGTTGACGGCTTTGTTTCAACAGTTGCCGCAATGACTTGGCATGGCTTTAAAAAGACGCTTCCTGCCGTAGCGCCTGAATATGTCCTTGCGGACAGCGGGATTTTTTCAAAGGCGCCGATGAGGCTTACCGCAGCGGGAGTTTGCGACCTTTTGGGCAAATATACCGCTCTTGCCGACTGGAAGATTTCTGCCGTTGTTACAGGGGAATACATATGCGAAAGGGTATGCTCGCTTGAAGAAAAGGCTTTGGAGGAAGTTTCAAAATGCTCTGCAAGCCTTGCGGCGGGAGATAAGGCTGCATACGAAAAGCTTATGTATGCGCTTATACTTTCTGGACTTGCAATGCAAATGGTTGGAAATTCAAGGCCTGCATCGGGTGCGGAGCATCATCTTTCGCATCTTTGGGAAATGGCTGTGATAAATCCTCCGCTGGACGCTTACCATGGCGAAAAGGTTTCGGTGGGGCTTTTTGCCTGCCTTGAATTTTATGGCAAAATAAATCGCGCAATAAAAGACCACAAAATTGAGATAAAGCCGTATGGAGGGCTTGATAAGGATTTTATCCGTGGATGCTTTGGAAACGGCTCGCTTTATGATGATATAATAAAGGAAAATACTCCCGACCCGCTTGAGAAAATTTCTCCGGATGATTTAAGTGGGAAACTTGAAGAGATAGGGAAAATTCTTGATGCTTTGCCGGAGGTTTCGGAACTGCAAGGCATTGTAAAAAGTGTCAGCGGGGTTTTTCTGCCGGAACATATAGGACTTTGCGGCGATACAATGGAAAAATCAATAAAAGCGGCGCCATATGTTAGAAACAGGCTGACGCTTATGAGGATTTCAAAGATGATAAAATTTTAAAAAAATCTGCCTGTAACAGTTGGTGTTTTTTACATTTATTTTACAATTAATCAACCATTGCCAAAAGGATAACATACATTATTAACATATATTCACTTGCTTTATTGTGCATTTTTTATATTTTTATTTTACTGACATAGTTTAAAATGTGCAGATGATAACAAATTTTTGATTTTTGCGATTTTTTCGTAAAATTCGGATTGATTTTTCTGTGCAATAATGCTACAATAACAGACGTTCCGTACGGTACAAGAATTTTGTGGGAAACATTTTTCTGTTAAGAAAAATGGAATAGGGCCATGTGCCCGGTGTCATCCGTTTTGTTTTTAAAAATCAATTCGGAGGATAATTTTAGGAGGAAAACTATTATGATGAAAAAGGTTCTTGCAATTCTTATGGTAGCTGCTATGGCTGCAACATTTGCTGCTTGCGGTTCTTCAAGCACATCGTCTTCTTCAAGCGACAGCTCCAGCTCCAGCATTTCTGAGGAGTCCAGCTCTTCTGAAAGCTCTTCTGAATCCGTTTCTGAAACTGAAGAATCTTCTTCTAAAGATGAATCTGCTTCTGAAACTGAGGAAAGCTCTTCTGAAAGCTCTTCCGAGACTTCTGCTGAAGAAACAACTACTGCAGCTGCCGCAAACTAATCCCCATAAAAGTTACTTAGCGAAAACGCGCGATGCCAAATGCATGCGCGTTTTCTTTTTTTAATTTTTGCGTAAAATTGCCGTACTTGACACATGGTAAAAAGCAGTATATAATATAACTTTAAAGTGCAGAATATAATGCTTTATAATTTTGTTATAGAGGAGACGCGAATATGGCAGCTAAAAATGTTAAAATGTCAGCCGAAGGCTATGCAAAGCTTGAAAAAGAGCTTGAATACCTTGTTACTGTAAAACGCGCCGAGGTTGCCCAGAAACTTAAAGAGGCAAGGGCGTTTGGCGACCTTTCCGAAAATGCGGAGTACGACGAGGCAAAAAATGAACAGGGAATCCTTGAAGCAAGAATTCAGGAGCTTGAAGCCACGATTGCAAATGCTATTGTCGTTGACGATTCAAGCATTTCATCGGATGAGGTAAGCGTGGGTTCGGTTATAAAAATCAAGGATTTGGAACTTGACGAGGTGGAAACGCTTCAGGTTGTGGGCTCAACCGAGGCCGACCCGGACAATGGCAAGATTTCAGACGAATCTCCCATAGGAATGGCAGTTTTAAAGAAAAAAGTGGGGGATATTGTCGAAGTTCAGGCACCTATGGGAATTATAAAAATGCAAATTCTTGAAATTTCAAAATAAATTTTTAAGCAAAGGGTAGTTTAAATTGAGTGAGATGGAAAATTTAACAAATGAAATTGCCGGCGTGGAAATGTCCGAAAGCGAGATGTATGAGCAAAGGCGCATCCGTATGGAAAAGCTTGCCGAGCTCAAAGCAAAGGGCAAAAATCCTTATGAAATAACGAAGTATAATGTTACGTCGGTCAGCACAAAGATAATTGAAAATTTTGAGGAACTTGAAAATAAAACTGTTTCAGTTGCGGGAAGAATTATGAACCGCCGCGATATGGGAAAGGCAAATTTCATTGACGTAAGGGACGAGGCCGGAAAAATTCAAGTCTATGTCAGGATGAACGATATAGGCGAAGAGGAATTTGCCGAGTTTAAAAAGTGGGACCTTGGAGATATTGTCGGAGTGGAGGGTTTTGTTTTCAAAACCAAAAAAGGCGAAATTTCCATACATGCCCAAAAAATAGTGCTCCTTGCAAAATCACTGCATGTGATTCCAAACCAATACACGGGATTCAAGGACCAGGATATGCGTTACCGTCAAAGGTATCTTGACCTTATTGTAAATCCTAACGTAAGGGAAACATTTATAAAGAGAACACAAATAATTAAGGAAATCAGAAATTATCTTGATTCAAAGGGATTCTTGGAAGTGGAAACTCCGGTGCTGCATACGCTTGAAATAGGCGCGGCGGCAAGGCCGTTCAAAACGCATCACAATACCCTTGACATGGATATGTATTTGAGGATTGAAACCGAACTTTACTTAAAAAGGCTTATTGTGGGCGGATTCAACAAGGTTTACGAAGTGGGCAGGATTTTCAGGAACGAGGGAATGTCTGTAAAGCACAATCCCGAATTTACCTCCATTGAAATGTATCAGGCGTTTGCCGATTACCACGATATGATGGACCTTATTGAGGATTTGCATTCAACGCTTGTAAAGAAAATATGCGGCAGCGAAAAAATCATGTACCAAGGTACGGAAATAAATATGGCATCGCCTTGGGAAAGGCTTACTATGGTTGAGGCGGTTAAGAAATACGCCGGGGTTGACTATAACGATTGGGCCGATGATGCTGCGGCAAGGGAATGCGCCAAAAAGCATGGGCTTGAAGTTCCCGAGGGAGAAAAGGCAACCAAGGGCCATGTGCTGATAGCCTTTTTTGATGAGTACGTTGAGGAGAAACTTATTCAGCCGACGATTATTTACGATTATCCGGTTGAAAATTCTCCGCTTGCAAAGAGAAAGCCTTCAAATCCGGCGTTTACGGAAAGGTTTGAGTATTTTATTTATGCAAGGGAAATGGGCAATGCCTTTTCGGAACTCAATGACCCGATAGACCAAAAAGAGCGCTTTGCAAAGCAGGTTGCCGAAAGGCGTGCGCAGGGCGCAAATGCGGAGATAGATGAGGACTTTATAACAGCTCTTGAATACGGCATGGTGCCGACGGGAGGACTGGGGCTTGGGCTTGACCGCCTTGTAATGCTCCTTACCGACAGCGCATCCATAAGGGATGTTTTGCTGTTCCCGACCATGCGTCCGCTTTGATGATTTTTATTTAATAAATTTCAAATGCAAGGTTTTTGATAGACATCACAAAACCTTGCATTTTTTACAAAAATATTTATAATGTAAATAGAGGTTTATTGGTTATTTGCCTAAAAAACAAATACGTTTAATTCAAGCATGGGTGGAACTGCATAGGGATGAATTATTGGCAAACTGGGAACTTGCAGAACAAGGAGAACCGCTTTTTAAAATTGAACCTTTAAGATGAATTAAGGTGGTGGAATTTATGCGCAAAGTGGTTTATGTTGAACCCAAAGACAATTATCAGTTGGTCGTAATATTTGATAATGGTGAAAAACGCATGAAAGACATTTCGGATTTATTAAAAAAACCTGTTTTTTCTCCATTGAAAGATGCAAATGTATATAAAAATGCTTTTATTTTGCATGGCGCTGTTACATGGAAGGACTTTGATGGAAATGAAATTGACATTTGTCCTGATTCATTATATAAAACAAGTATACTAATAGAGAAATAAGAGGCAATGTGTTGTTGAAATTTATTTTAAAAGTATTCTTTATTTATTTTAAGCATCCGATAATGGGTGCTTTTTAATTTTAAAAGTAAAATAAATAAAAATAAAGAGTTTGTAAAATTTTAATTCACATAAAAAACTCTGTAAAAAAGGGAATTTCTATGATAAAATAAGATATCATAGGAGGAATTCAAAATGGATAAGGAAAAAAGTTTTATTGAAAAAATAAAGGAAATTGACGAAAAGGAAAAAGCAAAGGAGGAAGAGGAGGAAAGACTAAGACAGGAAAAGTTGAGGGAACAGGAAAAGCTTGAGAGAGAAGAATATGAAAAAAGGCTGATGCAGGAGCGCATTGAGCTTATGAAGCTTAAAAGCGGCATAATTTCGGAGCCGGAGCTTGTTGCTCCGGAAAAGAAGGAAGAAAAGATATATACTTTTTCCGAAAAGGTATCCAACTTTTTTTACCATAACAAGCTTTATATAATAATTGCCGCAGTTGCAATAGTGCTTGGAGCATTTTTCATATATGATATTGCAACGGCAGAAAAGCCTGATGCAAATGTGCTTGTAATATGCTCGGATGCACAGCTTGCTTTAAAAACGGAAGAGCTTCAAAAGCTTTTTGAGGAGTATGCCGAGGACCGCAACGGCGATGGGAAAGTTCTTGTTTCGGTGCAGTATACGCCGATAGATGAGGAAGCAGGCTCCGACCCGCAGGCGTATCAGGCAAACATTACCAAAGTGATAGGTGAAATACAGGCAAATGATTCGCTGATAATGATAGGGGATACCTCTACATTGGAGAAAATAGGGCTTAAAGAGTATTGCGTCGATTTTTCGGCAATTTATCCGGATAATTCCGCCGCGCAAAAACTTGGCATAGAGCTTTCAAAGACAAAGCTTAATGAAAAGCTTGAGCTTTCATCGCCCTTGTCTGATGACATTTATCTTTGCGTGCAGCAAATAGATGGAAACGCAAAAGAAAAAATAAAAGCAAATCATGAGCATGCCCTTTCTATTGCGGATAAATTTTTAAAGGAGCTTTCTTGATTTCATACTTGAAAAAAAGCTCAAATTTGCTATAATATATTTGTTGCTTAAATTTAACAAAATGAAAGGGTATTTATGAAAAAGCGTTTTAATTTCAAAGATAGCAAGATTGCAAATTGGCTTTATTTAAAAAGGATTTATTTCTTTGCTTTTTTTATTCCCGCCGCACTTATGTATGCGGTTTATGCGGCGTTTGGATTTTACCCGTTCGGGGATAATTCCGTGCTTGTGCTTGACCTTAACGGGCAGTACGTTTATTATTACGAGGCAATGAGGCAGGCGTTCTGGGGACATGCCAGCATGTTTTATTCGTGGAGCAGGAACCTTGGCGGAGAAATGGTCGGAATTTTTGCCTATTACCTTGCAAGCCCGTTCAGCCTTATCGTAATGCTGCTGCCGGATTCATTCATACTGGAATCAATACTTATAATGCAGCTTTGCAAGCTTGGCGCAATGGGGGTTGCTTTTTCCTTTTACTTAAAAAATTCAAAGCGCATAGGGGATTATACCGCGCTTTTGTTTTCTGTGCTTTATTCCATGATGGCATATGCGGTTGTGCAGCTTATGGACCCTATGTGGCTGGATGGCCTTGTTTACCTGCCGCTTATAATTTACGGCGTGGAAAAGCTTGTTGACGAGGGCAAATTTTTAAGGCTCATAATACCTTTGGCTCTGATGTTCCTTGCAAACTTTTACATTGGCTGGATGGTTGCATTCTTTACCGTTATTTACTTTGTTTATTACTTCTTTTTTGCAAAAAAGGAAGAAGGCTTTACCGTAAAAGAAGGCGTTATATGCGCTTTAAGGTTCGGCGTTTCGGCGGTGGTTTCGGGAATGTGCGCCGCAGTTTTGCTTATTCCGGTGTATTATTCTTTAAAGCTTGGCAAGCTTGACTTCACGCATCCGGATTATTCGTTAAGGGCGCAGTTTACCATAATTGATTTCTTTACAAAGCTTTTGCCGGAAAGCTATGATACGGTAAGGAACGAAGGCCTGCCGTTTGTTTACTGCGGAGTGCTTACTCTTTTCATGGTTCCGTTGTATTTTCTCAATAAAAACATTGAAACCCGCAAGAAAATAGGCGGGGGAGTGCTTTTGCTAGCGGTATTTTTAAGCATGTACATGAGCACGATTGACCTTGCATGGCATGGATTTCAAGTGCCGAACTGGCTGCCGTACCGTTATTCGTTTGTATTTTCATTTGTAATGCTTGTGCTTGCGGCTGAAGCGTTTGAAAGGATTGAGGGAGTTTCACTCAAGAATATAGCCGCGGTATTCGGCATATTGCTGGTTTATGTGATTTATGCGGATTCAAAGGATTACAAGCATCTTTCAACCGAAAAGGCTATATGGTTTTCGCTTGCCTGCATAATCGGCTTTGGATTGCTGCTTTGCTATTACAAAAAGAATTCAAGCATAAAAAATATGCCTCTGGTAATGCTTGTGCTTGTCATAGGGGAGCTTTTCGGCAGCTCGCTTCAAACGCTTTATGATATAGATGACGATGTTGTTTACAGCAAACATTCCTCCTATGGCAATTATATTGCCAAGAGCAGGGATGTCATAGACAAGCTTAAAGAGCTTGACAGCGGATTTTACCGCACTGAAAAGACCTTTTACCGCACGGTGAACGACCCGCTTGCCATTGGGATGAAAGGAGTATCCCATTCATCCTCAACGCTTAATGCCGGCCCGATAAAGCTGCTTTACAATTTAGGATTTTCTTCCGGAGGGCATTATATTAAGTATAAAGGCGATACGCTTGTTACGGATGCTCTTTTTGGAATAAAATACATCATGACCAAGGATAAGAAGGTTTATTATGACAACAGCGTGCTTGTGGATGACGATATAACGGTTTATCAAAATCCAAACGCGCTTTCTGTGGGATATATGGTTGGAAATGGCGTAAAAGACCTTACCATTGAAAACGGAAATCCTTTTGTAAACCAAAACAAGCTTTTAAGCGCAATGCTTTCAGAGGAGTATGTGGAGTATTTCAAGCAAATCACCGATGTTCAGGTAAAGACAAACAATCTTTCCGAAAGCATTTCTGGAATGGATACCCGCTATGCAAAGACAAATTCCGGACAGGATGCAAGCATTGAATTCCAAATGCAGGCTCCTGCGGATGCTCTTGTGTATATGTTCCTGCCGTCGACTTATTATGTAGGGCATGAGCTTAGCATATGGGTAAACCAGCAGTACCTTGACCCTTATTATGAAACCGAAAATTACTGCATAAAAACGCTTGGAAGATTTTCTTCCGGAGATGATATTTCCGTTGTTGCTTCGCTTAACAAGGATGATGTGTACATTAAGGACCATTGGTTCTATTACCTTGACCAAGACCTTTTTGATGCGGCAATCGCCAACTTGAAGCAAAACCAGCTTAATGTTACGGACTATTCCGACACTTACATCAAGGGCACGGTTAAGGCGGAGGACGGGCAGATGCTTTTGACTACAATCCCGTACGAACCCGGCTGGACTGTAAAGGTTGACGGGCAAAAGGTGGATTACGTCAAGGCGGCAGGAGCGCTTATAGGCATTGAGCTTTTGCCGGGCGAGCATACCATTGAAATGAGCTTTTTCCCGTATGGACTCTTGTCAGGAATTATAGTCAGTGCGGCGGGAATACTTCTTGTGATAGTTATTGCAATTTATGAAAGAAGAACAAGAAAAGTTTTGCTTTACAGACTTTACGATTAAAAAAATCCCTGCGCTTTTTGCGCAGGGATTTTTTGCATTATTTAACTTCCATAGTCCATCCGAATTCGTCGGGAAGTTTTCCGTATTGAATTCCGGTAAGGGTATCATAAAGTCTTTGCGAAATCTCACCGATTTTGTTGTTGTTGATTTCCATTACCATGTCGTCCCATTTAAGATGTCCTACCGGGGAAATTACGGCAGCGGTTCCAGTTCCGAAAACTTCTTTCAACGAGCCGTTTTTGTAAGCATCGGCGATTTCGTCTATTGAAATTCTTCTTTCTGAAACCTTAAGTCCCCATGAGCGGCAAAGCTGTATTGCCGACCTTCTGGTAATTCCGTCAAGGATTGAGCCTTGAAGTTCGGGAGTTACAACCTCATCGCCGATTACAAAGAAGATGTTCATTGAACCGACTTCTTCAATGTACTTCTTTTCAACTCCGTCAAGCCAAAGCACCTGTGCGTAATTTTCCTTGTGCGCCTCATGCTGGCCTATGAGGGAGGATGCATAGTTTCCGCCTGTTTTGGCAAAGCCCATTCCGCCTTTTACCGCTCTTACATATTTTGATTCCACGCGGATTCCAACCGGGTTAAGTCCGGTTGAATAGTACGCTCCGGAAGGTGAAAGTATAATCATGAACATATACTTGTCGCCCGGCCTTACGCCAAGATACGGGTCGCAGGCAAAGATGAACGGCCTGATGTAAAGCGATGCGCCATCTGTATGCGGAACCCAATCCTTTTCTATTTCAATCAGCTTGACAAGGCATTGGAGGGCAAATTCCTCATCAATCGGAGGAATGACAAGTCTTTCGTTTGAAATGTTCATTCTCTTGAAATTGTCCCAAGGGCGGAAAAGCTGAATTTTTCCCGATGGTGTGCGGTAAGCTTTAAGCCCCTCGAAAATTTCCTGTCCGTAATGCAAAACCATTGCGGCGGGGTCAAGCTGGATAGGTCCATGCGGCACGATTCGCGGATTATACCAGCCCTTTCCGGTTTCATAATCCATTACGAACATGTGGTCCGTAAATACATGCCCAAAACCAAGCTTTGTTTCGTCCGTTGGCTTTGGTTTTGGATTTTTTGTAAGTTCAATTTTAAGTTCCGGCATAAAACTTCCTTCTTTCAAAAAATACTTTTTTAATTATATCAATTTTTGTATCTTTTTTCAAGAACAAAAAAATAAATTTGTTGCATTTTATGGGATATATTGCTATAATTTGTTTAAGAAAACTTAAAGGGGATGTTTTTTTGAAAATTCTGCATACGTCGGACCTTCACTTGGGAATATCTCTTTTTGACATAAGCCTTATTGAGTACCAAAAACTTCTGCCGGAGCTGATTGCCGGAGCGGTTTCGGAAAGCGGCGCAGATATTGTGGCAATTTCGGGGGATGTATTTGACAGCGCGCTTTCAAGCGCGGAAGCAATTTCGGTTTACAACAGGATTGTTTCAAAGCTTTGCATGGAGCTTAAAAAGAAAACGATAATTTGCGCCGGGAACCATGACGGGGCGGCAAGGCTTTCCGCATGCCGGGATGTGCTGGCGGCAGGAGGGCTTTATGTTTACGGCAGGCTTGAAATTCCCGTAAAGCCGCTTGAAATCGGAGGCTGCAATTTTTATGTCCTGCCGTTTTTCAATGCGGATGATGCAAGGAGGTTCTTTCCTGAAACGGAAATAAAAGACCTTTTTGATGCAATGAAAGCGGTTATAGAAAGTATAAAAGAAAATTTTGAGCCGGGAAAGAAAAACATACTGATAGCGCATTGCGCGGTAATCGGCGGAGAAATTTCAGAAAGCGACAGGGCAATGCAAATGGGCGGAACCGCAGTTATCCCGTCGGAGCTTTTTAAGGATTTTGATTACGTTGCCCTCGGGCATTTGCATAAGCCTCAAACAATCGGCGGGAATGTGAGATACAGCGGAACGCCTTTTAAATATTCTTTCAGCGAAAAAAAACATAAGAAAAGCTTTTCCGTTTTTGATTCGGATACGGGGAAAATTTCAGAAATAGCGGTAAATCCTCCTTATGATGTTGAAGAAATTGAGGATACATATGAAAATCTTCTTGCGGGGCAAAGACGGGATGATAATGTTTTCTTAAAGATAAAAATAAAAGACAGGTTTTTGGGCGGAGAAATTTATTCGATTTTAAAGGAGCGTTATCCAAAGGCACTGAAAATTGAGGGGCAGGAATTTAAAAACGAGGAGTCGTCAATTTCGATGGACAAGGCGCAAAGCCTTTCTCCGCTTGAGCTTGCAAAGATATTTTATAAGGACCAAACCGGATTGGAAATTACCGAAGAGGGCATAAAGTGGTTTGAAGAAGCGCTTTCAGGATTGCTTGAAGGGGGAGAGCGGCAATGATTCCGAAAAAATTAAAATTTAAGGCTTTTGAAAGCTATGTCGAGGAGCAAATTATAGATTTTGAAAAATTTGATACCGGCTCGCTTTTTCTTATACACGGCGAAACTGGTGCAGGTAAAACGGCAATCCTTGATGCTGTTACATATGCCCTTTATGGAGAAACCAGCGGCGGTGGCAGGGATGAAGTGCGCTCCCTCCATGAAAATGCAAAGAGTATCGCTACCGAAGTGGAATTTACTTTTGAACTTAACGGGATGATGTATAAATTCTTCCGTTCAATAAGGCCAAGTCCGAGGAAAGGCAGCGAAAATTTAATTTTTGAGCAAAATGCTTTTTATTATGATGATGAGGATTTCATCCCGTTTGAGGCAAATCCAACTAAAAAAAGGGTTGCTGAAAAGGCAAGGGAGATTCTTGGGCTTACCGTTGAGCAGTTCAGGCAGATAATCATTCTTCCGCAGGGGCAGTTTGAAAAATTTTTGACGTCCGACAGCTCCGAAAAGGAAAATGTGCTTTCAACCATTTTTGATGCAGGGAAGTATACAAAAATTTCCGAAGCGCTTTATGAAAAGGCAAAGCAGGAATATGATGAGCTTAAAACCGAAAAGCAAAGGATTGATGACCTTTACTTGCAGGAGGGCTTTAATAATATCGATGAGCTTAAAGCGGAAGTCCAAAGGCTTTCGGATGAAGTTTCGGCTTTAAAAGAGAACAAAGAAATTCTTTTAAAGGAAGAACAGGCAAAAGCAAAGGAACTTGAAAATGCGAGGGCAATTTTTGCGCTTTTTAATGAAAAAGAGGGCAAGCAAAAGGAATATGATGCTCTTTTGGAAAAGGGCGCAGAAATTTCAACAAAAGAAAAGCTTGTCGAAAGGGCAAGAACGGCGCTTGGCCTTTCCGGGGTTTACGAAAATTTTTGCCTTTCCAAAAACGCTTTAAATCAAAGGGATGTTTCTTTAAAGCAGATTTCAAGCGAAGCAGAGGCTTTAAATATCTCATTGAAGTCAGCGGAGGAAAAACATAAGGAGCTTGCTGATAAAGAGTCTGAAATAAAGAAATCCGAAGAAAAGCTCTTTCTTTTAAATGATAGGCTGGCGGTATACAGTCAAATTGCTGATGTCCAAAATGCGGCTGCGCTTGCAAAAGCTGAATATGAAAAAGAAAAGGCGGCGCTTGAAAAGGCAAAGGAAAATAAAATCAAGGGCGATGAGTGGGAAAAGGAGCATTTGGAGAAAAAACAAAGGCTGTTTGATGAGTATGTAGATAAAATTCCAAAGCTTTCGGAAGAGAAAAACAGGCTCTTGGTTCTTTCGCAAAAAGCAGATGAGATTAAAAAGCTTGAAAAGGTGCTCAATCAAAAACAGTCGGAAGCGAGTTTGCAGCAAAAAGAGGCAGATTCGCTGGGTGAGCAGATAAAGAAAAAGCAAGCGCTTTTTGATAAGGCGTTTGAGAATTATTCCGCGGTCATTGCGGCTTCATTAAAGGAGGGCGAGCCTTGTCCGGTTTGCGGAAGCAGGGAGCATCCCAATCCTTGCATTGCCGAAAAAGGATTTGACGGAGGGCTTGTTGAACTGAAAAACGAGCTTGAAAGCTTGAAAGCTAAGGAAATGTCAGTGCAAAAAGCTTTAAGCGCCTTGCTTGAAAGTATTAAGGATTTAAAAGAGCAAATATCTGAACTGCAAAAGGCAATGCCGCAGGGCGGATTTAATCCGTCTGAACTTGAAAAGGCTGAAATTGAGCTTGGCAAGGCAATGAAGGCAAATGATGAAATTAAAAAAATGGACAGCCTTTTTTCAGAATTTGAAAAGAGAAAACAGGAAAATCAGAAAAACCTTGAAAATCTTGAAAAAAGCTGTGCCGAAAAGCAGGCGGATTGGTTTTCTAAAAAAGCGGAATATGAAAAATTGCATTCCTCCATCCTGCCGGAGTTTCCGGACAAAACATCACTTGAAAACGGGATTGCCAAGCTTTCGGCGGCGGTAGCCCTTTATCGTGAAAATTTTAAAAAAGCGGAAGAATCGCTTAATGAGGCAAAACAAAAGCTTGCCGTGGCTATGGCAAAAAAGGAACAGGCCCAAAGGGAGCTTGAAAACGCAAAAGCGGATTTTGAAAAAAGCCAAGAAAGCTTTAATTCGGAGCTTAAAAACAAGGGCTTTGCAAACGAGGAAGAATTTATTAAAAACCGCTTGAATGAAACGGAAATTTCAGGGCTTGAAAATGAAATAAAGGATTATAAAAATCAAAAGTATGCGCTTGAAATAAGGATAAAAGAGCTTGAAACGGCACTTTTGGGCAAAGAAAAGCCGGATATCGTTAAGGCCGAGGCGGAACTTGACAGGCTCAAGGAAAAACTTAATGAAATTTTGCAAAAAATTGCGGTGGATGAGGAAAGAAAGCAAAAGCTTTCGCAGAAAGCGGAACAGCATCAAAAACGCATGAAAAAGTATTCGGAGAAAAGCAATGAGGTTTCAAAACGCAGGGAATTTGCCGAACTTTTCAGAGGCTCAAAGGGGATTTCCTTTACAAGATATGTGCTTGGAGTTATGCTTTCGGTAGTGACTGATGAGGCAAACAGGCTGCTTCTTAATGTCCATGGCGGCAGATTCATGCTTTACCGCAAAGAGGATGAAAGCGGCAAGGGCAAAAAAACAGGGCTTGAGCTTGAAGTGAAAAATGCCGTTTCAGCCGCAAGATATGGAGTTAAAAATTTGTCCGGCGGTGAAAAATTCCTTATTTCGCTTTCGCTTTCAATGGCGCTTTCGTATGTAGTTCAAACCCAAAGCGGCGGAGTAAGTCTTGACTGCATGTTCATAGACGAGGGCTTTGGCTCACTTGATAAGACTTCACTTTACGAGGCGATGGGAGTCCTGTCAAAAATGAAAGAAGGCAAGAATTTTATAGGGATAATATCCCATGTCGATGAGCTTAAAGAAACCATCCAGAACAAAATAGAGGTAAGCAAGGATTCGGCTGGCAGCCATCTTAAAATAATTGTATAAAAGTAATTATTCTCCGGATTTTTGAATAAGATTTATGGACAAATCAAAAAATCCGGGGGATTTTTATGCTTGAAATTCTTGATAAGGAATACGCTCAAAATTCGGCCGCAATAGGCCTTTCGACGGAAGAAGCGGAAAGGCGCCTTAAAGCCTTTGGACCGAATGAAATTTCAGAGGGCAAAAAAAACAGCGCCGCAAAAATTTTTGCAGGGCAGTTTAAAGACATAATGGTTATAATTTTGCTCATATCAACGGTAATTTCCGTATTTTTGGGCGAAATTTACGACGCCGTGACGATAATTTTAATCGTGCTCATCAATGCGATTCTGGGATTTATTCAAGAATACCGCACGGAAAGGACTCTTGAAGAACTTTCCAAAATGACGGCCCCCGTGGCACGCTGTTACAGGGATGGCAAGCTTTCGGTAATTCCCGCAGCACAGGTGGTTAAAGGCGATATAATAGAGCTTGAAGCGGGGGACAGGGTGCCTGCCGATGCAGCAATAATCCACTGCAAGGGATTTTTTGCAAACGAGGCGATACTTACAGGCGAAGCAGTTCCGGTTGAAAAAAATCCCTGCCTTTCATCGGGTGAGGAAATAGACCGCCCCGGCAGGAGCGACCTTGTTTACTCGGGAACCATCATAACAAAGGGCAATGCCCGCGCAAGGGTTATAGCAACCGGCAAGGAAAGCCAAATGGGCAAGATTTCGGGAATGCTTTCCGAAATTGAACGTGAGCTTACGCCGCTGCAAAAAAGGCTTGGCGAGCTTGGAAAGGTAATTGCAGTTATATGCCTTGTAGTCTGTGCGGTGGTTTTTGCGGCAGGGGTTTTAAGAGGAGAAGATGTGTTCCAAATGCTTCTCACGGGAATTTCCATTGCCATTGCCGCCATACCGGAGGGACTTCCGGCAACCGTAACGATAGCGCTTGCCCTTGCGGTAAGGAGGATGCTTGCCCAAAATGCGCTTGTGCATAGGCTGAATTCGGTTGAAACGCTTGGATGCGCATCAGTTATATGCTCCGACAAAACTGGAACCATAACCGAAAACAAAATGACGGTAACAAAAATATATGCCGGCCTTAAAGAATACGATGTGCTTGGCTCCGGACATAAAATATCGGGTGAGATAAGGCTTGCCGGCGGCAGGATAAATCCGCTGCAAAGCCCTTCGCTGGAAGAAATTCTGGTTTCGGCGGTGCTTTGCGAAAATGCGTCGATTTCATCCCCGTCGGAAATTTCCGCACGCGACAGGGGCAGGCTTGACGCTCCCGGCGAATGGGCGGTCATGGGCGACCCTACTGAAACGGCATTGCTGATTGCCGCCGCAAAGGCGGGATTTACGGCAAAAGGACTTAAATATGACTTTAAAAGGCTGGATGAGATTCCGTTTGACAGTGAAACAAGGTGCATGACGGTTTTGGTTTTGTCCAAAACGGGCGAGAGGATTGCTTTTTCAAAGGGCGCTCTGGACGTGATAATCAGCAAATGCGGATATGTTCAGACGGATGCCGGAATTGTGCCTATGACGTTTAGAGCTAAAAAGGAAATACTTGAAAAATGCGATGAGCTTTCTGATTCGGCATTAAGGGTGATTGCTTTTGCCAAAAAGAATATTTCCGGCGATGTGGATTTTGACCGCGGAATGGTTTTCCTTGGGCTTATGGGAATGATTGACCCGCCGCGCCCCGAGGCAAAGAGGGCGATAAAAATATGCTCAAAAGCGCACATAAAGACGGTTATGATTACCGGCGACCATAAAAATACCGCTGTGGCCGTTGCAAGGCAGGCTGGAATTTTAAAGGGCGATGCCGAGGGCAAGGTTATGACTGGTGAGGAGCTTTCCAAGCTGACCGATTCCGAGCTTGAAGCCTGCATAGAAAATATAAGGGTTTTTGCAAGGGTAAGCCCATCCGATAAGTTGAAAATAGTAAGAGCATTTAAAAAGCGCGGGAATGTTGTTGCAATGACAGGGGATGGGGTAAATGATGCTCCCGCGGTAAAAGAAGCAAGCATAGGGGTTTCAATGGGCATTACGGGTACGGATGTTACAAAACAGGCATCAGATATAATCCTGCTGGACGATAATTTTGCAACTCTTGTGAGCGCTGTGGAACAGGGCAGAACAATTTATTCCAATATAAGGAAGTTCGTGAGGTATCTCCTTTCCTGCAACATTGGAGAAGTGCTTACCATGTTTGGCGGAATTTTAATGGGTATGCCGCTTGTGCTGCTTCCGACACAAATCTTGCTGGTGAATCTTGTGACTGATGGGCTTCCGGCGATAGCGCTTGGTGCGGAACCGGTGGAAAAAAGCATAATGGAAAAGAAACCGCGCTCTCCAAATGAGAACTTTTTTTCCGACGGGCTTATGACAAAGATTATTTTCAGGGGGATTATGATAGGGCTTTGCACCTTGGGCAGTTTTGTTGCCTTGTTAAACCTTGGAGGAAATCTTTCCTGTGCAAGGACGGGAGCGCTTTTGACGCTTGTGCTTTCGCAGCTCATTCATGTATTTGAATGCAAGAGCGAAGAAAAAAATATATTTACAGTGCCTTATTTTAACAATTTCAAGTTAATTTTAGCGGTTGCGGCATCGCTTTTTGCCTTGATTTCAGCAATATATTTCCCGCCACTCCAGCTTGTATTTTCAACTGTTGCATTGAACCGTACGCAGTTTCTTGTCGCGCTGGCGTTTTCGATTGCAGTGCCGATATTGAATTCGATTTTTTCAATTTTCACATTTAAAAAGTTAAAGGTTAAAAATTAAAGCCAAATGTTTTTATACATTAGAAGTTAGAGATTAGAGGTTAGAAGTTAGAATAAAAAGTACCCCACCTTGATAAGAAAAGATTTTCTGCAAATAAAGTCATTAAGGCAAGCAAATTAAAAGACCTGCTTTTCGTAGTAAAATTGGAGTGGTGAGCACCAAGGCGAAAAGCAGGTCAACAATAACAAGCCGTAATTCGCCGAGCAGGGCACAAACGAATGTGCAGTGCCCGTTGCCCTTTTAGACGTTAGTTGTTAGACGTTAGATGTTAGATACTGGTAAATTAAAATAAGACCTTTAATGCCAAAAATAGCTAAATCTAATTTCTAACCTCTAATCTCTAACTTCTAAATGGGTAGGCGAATGTAGACGCATGAAAGCCCCGCAGGGCGGCGTCTTTTGCCTACTTTTCTTCGCTGATGAAGAAAAGTAGGCAGGGGGGATTCAAAAACATAAGTATATTAAAAAAATAAGAAGGGGGGGACGGAGTCCACCCACTAAAAAAGTAAAAGAACAAAAACTAACGCCTAACTTCTAACAACTAACGACTAAAAGCTTAAAGTTTTCTTCAAAATAAAATAAAAAATAAAACTTTGAGTTTTCAAATTTTTATAAAAATGCCCTTGTTTTTTTATAGATATGTGGTAAAATAAATATTGCAAAGCTTTAGGTTTGCGAAAAATTTAGGAGGTGTCTTTTATGGCATATAAAATTACCGACGAATGCATTTCATGCGGAGCTTGCGAAGCTGAATGCCCCGTAAACGCAATTTCACAAGGCGACAGCAAATATGTTATTGACGCCGGAACTTGCATTGATTGCGGTGCTTGTGCAGGCGTTTGCCCTGTTGACGCTCCAAAGCCGGAATAAAATAAAAAGCCCCTTGCGATTGGATTGCGCAAGGGATTTTTATTGAGTTAAAAAACAAGCGCGGCTTTTTAAAGTCCGCGCTTTGTGTTTTATTCTTGTTTCATTTTTGCAAAGCAATCGCTGCAATATACAGGACGGTCTTCACGGGGCTTGAAAGGAACCTTTGCTTCCTTGCCGCAAGAAGCGCAAGTTGCAGTAAACATTTCCCTTTCGCTCTTTGAAGATGTCTTTCTTGCATCACGGCAGGATTTGCATCTCTGGGGTTCGTTTACGAAGCCCTTTTCAGCGTAAAATTCCTGCTCGCCGGCTGTGAAAACAAATTCGGAGCCGCATTCTTTGCATACTAATGTTTTGTCTTGATACATGTGATTTCCCTCGCTTATTGAAATTTGGACCTGAGGACGGATTTGCACCGACACCTTTGATAAACAACGCTCTTTATTAAGCTACTTGGTCATATAAAAACAGCAAAGCTGTTTTAATTTGAAAAATAGTCTGCTCTCCAAACCGATTTTAGCTTTCGTCTGACACGTTGCAGTGCGTTGTCCACGGTCTTGGGGGAAACGTTAAGCTTTTGCGCCATTTGGCCGTAAGTGCAGCCTTTGAGAAACAAACTGAAAACCTGCCATTCTTTTTCCGATAAAAGAGAACTTATTTTTTTTTCAAGCCGGCTTGCTTTTTCCTTTTCAATTAAAATGCTTTCAGGCGTTGGAGCAAGGTCTTCAAGTTCCTCCTCTTCAACATCCTCAACCGGAATGGCATTTTTATTGTTTTTTGCAAGGGCGCTTGTCATTCTGTTGGCAATGCAGACGCCGGCATAGGTTGAAAACTTTGCGCCGTTTTCGCTTTTGTAAGTTCTTATGGCGTTTAGAAGAGCCAATAGTCCTTCCTGCATCAAATCTTCGGATTCAACCGAATAATTTTCCATAAGCGATGCTTTTGAGCGAATAAAGCGGAGATAGCGTGAAATCAGGACGGAAACCGCCTTTTCGTTATCTTTGCAAAGCGGCACAAGTTCTTCGTCGCTCATGCCATATAAATCGGCGGGGGCATTTAAATTTTGCAGCATAATCCATCCACCACTCATCAACACCATATGCCATATATTCATAATACCATATTAACAATGGAATTGTCAAGGTTTTTTTACAAATCAATAAAAATACATATAAAAATTGTTGGTTTAGACAAATTGCGCGAAATTCTTTTGGCTTTTTGCATAAAATTTCGTCGAATTTCAAGTTATCTTGTAACATTTTTATAGGTTTCCGGCTTTAATGTTCTTATCGTTGCGATAACCGATTTTATCGGCTCATCAATTTTAAGAAAAGCACACACCCAAAGAGGATGGAAGTGGAGCACAAAGGCTGAAACTGCTCCAAGCGGAATTGCCACAAGCCAAAGGGATATAAGTTCAAGCCTTAAAGCAAATTTTGTATCTCCTGCGCCTCTCAAAACTCCGACAATTGAAGTTGAAGAAACAGAGGCAAAGAAAACAACCACGGAAGTTATAATAAGCAAATTTTCGGCAAGAATCCTTGTTTCATCGCTGAGATTGTAAATTCCTGCGAAAGGCTTTCTTAAAAGGAATATAAAAATTCCGGCGCCAATGCCTAAAATAATGCTCCATATCATCAGCGTAAATGATGCGTTTCTTGCCCCGTCCATATCGCCCTCGCCGATTTTTTTGCCCACCACAACGCAGGTTGCGTTTGCAACGCCGAAAATGCCTATTGTCGCAAGCTGGTTAAGCACGCCGGAAATTGAATTTGCGGAAACAATTTCAGAAGAAAGATTTCCTAAAATAGCGGCTTGAATTGAAATTCCAAGCCCCCATGCAAATTCGTTGCAAAGCACCGGCAGGCTGTATTTTACATAATCCTTAAAGAGATTTTTATCCCTTATGAATATATATTTTATTCGGAACATCAGCTTTTTGTCAATGAAAAATGCAAAAAAGGCAACTATTGAAAATTCAATTATTCTTGCGATAAGGGTTGCAAGCGCCGCGCCCCTTATGCCCATTTGCGGCGCGCCGAATTTTCCGAAAATAAGCGCATAATCAAGCACCACATTTGCCACAAAGGAAGCGCAGCTTGCCGCAAGTGAAACCTTAACTATTTCCATGCTCCTTATTATTATTGTAAAGGAGCTTGTTATTCCAAAGAAAAAATATCCCCAGCCGACTATTTGCAGATATTTTACCGCTTCGTCTATAACAACGGTATCTTTAAGATAAAGATTCATTATTTGGCGAGGGAAAATAAGTACAAGGGCGCTGAAAAGAATTGAGGCAGTTATTGCCGTGCGGAGTATTATTCCGATAACATGGCGTATTGCCTCTACATTGCCTTTGCCCCAGTATTGGGAAGCAAGAACGGTTCCTCCGCTGGCAAGGCCGAAAACAAGGAGCGCGAATATAAATTGCGGCTGATTTGCCTGCGAGCATGCGGAAAGCTGTATCTCTCCCATCATTCCGACCATGATTGTATCTGTAACTGAAACTCCAAAGCTTATTAGGTTTTGCAAGGCAATCGGAAGAGCAATTGCAATAAGGCTTGCATAGAACCCTTTATCTGTTATAAATTTCTTCATAAAAACCCCCTAAAAAAGAAATGCCCCCTTTTTGGAAGGGAGCTGTGCGTTAAATCCGGGCATATTTTTTTCTGCCGGTTTCAAAGATATCGCCGCCTGACGGGTCATTTGCCACAACAAGCGGAAATTTTTCAAACCATAGCTTTTTTACAGATTCACATCCCAAATCTTCAAAAGCCACGACTTCACAGCTTTTAATGCACCTTGCGGCAAGGGCGCCTGCCCCTCCTATGGCGCAAAGGTATATTGCGCCGTTTCTGGATATGGCATCCCTCACATCAAGGTTTCGTTCTCCCTTTCCTATCATTGCTCCAAGTCCCAAATCAAGCAGGCGCGGAGCAAAAACGTCCATTCTGCCGGAAGTTGTAGGCCCGCAGGAGCCTATCGGTTTGCCCGCCGGTGCAGGAGTCGGTCCGGCATAGTATATTACGGCGTTTTCAAGCTCAAACGGCAAAGGTTTTCCGGCATCGAGCAAAGCAAAAAAACGCTTGTGTGCGGCATCCCTTGCGGTATAAACCCATCCGGTAAGGGATATTTTATCACCCGCGTGCAAGTTTTTTGCTTCTTTTTTTAAATTTTCGCATCTTATTTCAATAATGCCGGACATTTCAAATCACTTTTCCCTTTCCCAAAGAATAAACCCCGTAATTGCGGTTGCGACAATGGAAAGCGCCGTTGGAAACCATACATTTGCAACCGGAAGAGCTTCCACATTCATGCCGTAAAAGCTGAAAACCATTGTTGGTATTGCCATAAGGATGGTTATTACAGTAAGCCTTTTCATGACATTGTTCAAATTGTTTGATGTCACAGAACCAAAGGCATCAACCATTCTTGACAGGATGTTTGAATAAATATCTGACATTTCAATTGACTGTTTGATTTCAATGAGCACGTCTTCAAGCAAATCCTGGTCGTCCTCATAGAGTTTTATAACTCTGCCGCGCAGGATTTTTTCAAGCGTGATTTCATTTGCTTTAAGCGATGTGGAAAAGTAAACCAAAGACTTTTCAAGGTCAAGCAGCTGTATAAGCTCCTTGTTTTTCATTGACTTATGGATGTGCTTTTCCAAAAATGATGTGATTTTATCAATTTGCTTCAAGTATTGCAGGTATTTTGCCGCAATTCTTAAAAGAATCATGAGCAAAAACCTTGTTTTCAAGTGTGTTTGAAGATTTTTTACCACTCCGCCGGACATTTCGCTCAGCACAATGTTTTCCCTTGAGCTTATGGTAACAACATTTGTCTGGGTAAGAATTATTCCCATAGGGAGTGTGGAGTAAAGAATAGCGTTTTGGGTATCGGTTTCAGCAACAGCGTAGTCAACGATTATAAGGGTTTGGTCTTCTTCCGCTTCAATTCGAGAGGATTCCTCTTCGTCGAGTGATGAGCGGACAAAGCCGGCATCAAGGCCATAGGCCTCTATGATGTACCTTATTTCTTCTTCTGTCGGGGCAATCACAGAAATCCAGCAGCCGTTTTCGGCTTTTTCAATTTCAGTGACGGTTCCGTTTACTGTCTTGTAAAACTTAACCATTTTTACATGCCTCCTTTGCAGGGGGCAAAACGCTATTTTGCCTTGCCCTGCCTAATATTTAATTTTCTTAAATTCCCATACGGGTCAGGGCTCATAGCGCACCTCCAAAAAATAAAAAATAAATTGCTAACTATTTAATTATACCATTTATACCTTTAAAATACAAGCTTTTAAGTTAGTTTTTGTGATTTTACTTTTTTAGTGGGTGGACTCCGGCCCTTTTAGTAGTTAGTTGTTAGAAGTTAGACGTTAGTTTTTGTTCTTTTATTTTTTAAGAGGTGGGACGCTGTCCCCCCCTCTTAATTTTTAAAGATAATCAAATTTTTTATATCCCCCCTGCATACTTTTCTTCATCAGCGAAGAAAAGTATGCAAAAGACGCCGCCCTGCGGGGCTTTTTATATGTCTTAATCCGCCTATTCGCCGGCAACGGGCACTGCACATTCGTTTGTGCCCTGCTCGGCGAATTACGGCTACAAAATATTGACCTGCTTTTCGCCTTGGTGCTCACT
>JAIHAL010000015.1 GCA_020054675.1 Oscillospiraceae bacterium | reverse complement strand
ATAGCGTGGCGCCCGTTGCCGAAAAGCCGGCGGAATAAGACTAAAATTTAGGCGCTTTTTGGTGACTTTTTGTCGCCGGACAAAAAGTCACTGGGGGTTGCTTGATAACTTTATTTGCTTTTAAATTAAGTGGAGGGGGTGAAACCCCCTCCAAAACAAATCAAGACAACAAAAATTAACTATCAACAACTAAAAAATTAAAAAATCCCTTGCATTTTGCTTTAAAAAGGACTATAATGGTGACAACAGGAAAAGGAGGGGTCTTTATGGACTTGACAATGGGTATTGCAGCTATGTCTATGTCGCTTTCACAGGCAAGCTTACAATCTGAGGTTTCGTTAAAGGTTATGGACAAAACTATGGATGCGGCTTCATCCCAAGCGGCGCAGCTTATCAGCGATTTTTCGCAAAACGCAAAGGTCCCCTTTGGAACTCCCGGATATTTTTTTGACGCAAGGGCATAAATTTTTTTTAAAAGGTATTGACAAAAGGCTGAGCCTTGAATATAATAATATCAATTTAAGTGAATATTTTTTAAATCCGTTGAACAAAAGCAAGTAGCAACCGTGACGGCATCACAGAGAGCCTGGGTGGGTGGAAGCAGGCATGTACGGCGTTTGTGAATGGGTTTGTGAGGAGCAAGGGGGAAAAGGCTTCGCCTGAGTAGTCTGCGCCGCGGTCCCTGCGTTAGTGTGGAAGGGTATAAAAGCGTTGAGTTTTTTGCGGAGTACCTGTTTAAAAAATCCAATGCCTGTACCTTTTAACGAGGGGAGTTTTTTCTCCCGAATTTGGGTGGCACCACGATTTTATTCGTCCCATACGGTTTTTACCGTATGGGATTTTTTATTTGCACAAAAAAACGAAAAGGAGAATTTATATGCTTTATCCATCAATCGAAGAGGTTAAAAAGTATCTTTCGGATTACACAACGGTTCCTGTTTTCTATGAGATGATGACAGACAGCTCAACTCCCATACACATATTCAAAGCGCTGGGCGGAGAGGCGGAAAACTGCTTCATGCTTGAAAGCGTTGACAACGGCACGCAATGGGGAAGATATTCCTTTATAGGAATAAATCCAAAGGCGGAGATAATCCTTAAAAACGGCGAAATTTCACTTTCAAAGGACGGCAAAACAAGTGCCGCGCATGGGAATCCCATTGATTTTCTTAAAAAAATCCTTGAAGAAAACCGTGCGCCGAGATTTCCAAACCTGCCAAGGCTTACCGGAGGACTTGTGGGATACTTCGCTTACGACATGATACGCTATGTTGAAAAAAAGCTTGTAAACATTCCGCACGACGACCTTGAAATGCCGGACATGAACCTCTTCCTTTACGACGAGGTGATAGCCTTTGACCATCTTGCAAACAAGGTTATGATAATCCAAAACATAAGAAACGGAAATGTTGAGGAGCAATACCAAAAATGCCGCGAAAGGGCGGAGGAGCTTTGCAAAAGAATCAAAAATTACGTTCCTGCGCCGGAGGAGAAAAAATTCCATGGCGAGATTGTGGTGAAATCCAACATGTCAAAGGAAAAATACCTTGAAAATGTTGAAAAGGCAAAGGAATATATAAGAAACGGGGATATCTTCCAAATAGTCCCATCACAAAGGTTTGAGATTGACAATCCGCCGGAGGCCTTTGACGTTTACAGGATGCTCAGAACCTCAAATCCGTCGCCGTATCTTTATTATTTCAGGCACAGGGATTATCAGATTTCCGGAGCATCCCCCGAAATGCTTGTCAATGTAACCGACGGAGTGGTTACCACAAAGCCGATAGCCGGAACAATCCGCAGGGGCGAAACCGAGGCTGAGGATTTGGAGCTTGAAAAGAAACTTCTTGCCGACCCGAAAGAGCGCGCCGAGCACGTTATGCTTGTGGACCTTGGAAGAAATGATGTTGGAAAGGTTTCAAAATTCGGCAGCGTAAAAGTTGAGGACTTTATGCACGTTGAAAGGTACTCAAAAGTAATGCACATCGTCAGCGGAGTAAAGGGAGTTTTAAGGGACGACAAGACTGCTTTGGACGCTCTTATGTCGGTGCTTCCCGCAGGAACGCTTTCCGGCGCGCCGAAAGTAAGGGCAATGGAAATCATAGACGAGCTTGAACCAAACAAGCGCGGCCTTTATGGCGGAACAGTCGGATACCTTGGCTTTGACGGGAACATAGACACCTGCATAGCAATAAGGACGGTGCTGTTTAAAAACGGAAAGGCTTATGTTCAGGCGGGCGGAGGAGTTGTTGCGGATTCCGTTCCCGAGAACGAGTATATGGAAAGCAAAAACAAGGCCCAGGCAATGATAAATGCCGTTTACGATGCGGCAAAGCTTTAAAGGAGGCGGTTTGAATGATACTTTTGATAGATAATTACGACAGCTTCACATACAACCTTTATCAGATGATTGGCGAGCTTTACGGGGATATTTTAGTGAAAAGAAACGATGAGATTACCATTGAGGAAATAAAAAAGCTTTCCCCGAAGGCAATAATTATTTCCCCGGGGCCGGGCTTTCCGGCGGATGCGGGCATTTCCGTCGAGGCGGTAAGGGAGTTCAGCGGGATAGTCCCTATACTTGGAATTTGTCTTGGGCATCAGGCGATTGCGGAGGCTTTCGGCGGAAAGATAATCCATGCAAAAGCTCCCGTGCACGGAAAGGCAAGCGAAGTTAAGATAAACACATCCTGCCCGCTGTTTTACGATTTGGCCTCAGAAATAACCGTTGCCAGATACCATTCGCTTGTTGCGGACAGCGTGACGCTTCCGTCCTGCCTTTCAGCGATAGGCACTGATGAGCTTGGCCAGATAATGGCTCTTAAACACAAAACCCATCCGACTTATGGCTTGCAGTTCCATCCCGAATCAATCCTTACCGAAACGGGGAGCAAGATGCTTTCAAACTTCCTTTCGGAAATTGCGGGGATAAAGGCGGCTTCAGTTTCAGCTCCCGCTGTTCCTCAGGAAAAAAGGGTGGACCTTAAAAAATATATCTCAAAAGTTATTGACGGAATCAATCTTACCGAAAGCGAAGCTTATGCGGCAATGGACTGCATAATGAGCGACAGGGCGACAAATGCTCAAATTGCCTCATTTATCACCGCTTTGAGGATGAAGGGCGAAACGGTTGACGAAATAACCGGCTTTGCAAAGCTTATGCGCCAAAAGGCAAAAAGCGTGGCTTTAAGTTCCGACGCAATAGACATTGTCGGAACGGGAGGGGACCTTGCAAATTCGTTCAACATTTCAACCACATCCGCTTTTGTAATTGCCGGAGCGGGCCTTAATGTGGCAAAGCACGGCAACAGAAGCGTTTCCAGCAGGAGCGGCGCAGCGGATGTCCTTGAAGCGCTTGGGGTGAGGATTGCCCTTTCTCCGGCACAGGCGGAGCAGTGTCTTGAAAATTGCGGGGTGTGCTTTTTGTTTGCGCAGGCGTTCCACGGCTCAATGAAGTATGCCGCCGCTCCCAGACGCGAAATAGGAGTAAGAAGCGTGTTCAACATCCTCGGGCCTTTGGCAAATCCCGCCTCGGCGCAGTACATTCTGCTTGGCGTCTATGACGAAAAGCTTATGGAACCGATGGCGCAGGTGCTGATAAACCTCGGCATAAAGGGAGCAATGCTTGTGCATGGGGATGACGGGCTTGATGAAATTTCTGTTTCCTCATCCACATCCGTTTGCGAAATAAGGGACGGGAAAATAATAAAATACAAGATAAATCCGGAGGACTTCGGAATGCCGCTTGCAAAAAAATCCGAAATTGTAGGCGGAAGCGCTCTTGACAATGCAAAGATAACCCTTGGGGTGCTCAGCGGAAAGGCGCAGAGGGCTCAAAGGGACATAGTGCTTCTCAATGCGGGATGCGCTTTATACATTGCCAAAAAGGCGGAAAGCATTTCCGAGGGAATAAAAATGGCAAGGGAATCAATAGAGAGCGGAGCGGCTTTAAAGGCGCTTGAAAAGCTTAAAAACTTTACAAATTCCGTCAGGTAGGGGATTTTTATGATTTTGGACGATATTTTAAAGATGCGTGCAGTGCAGCTTGAAAGGGAAAAGGAAGAGTTCCCGGAAGAGGCTGTCAAAAGGGCTTGCGAAAAACTTTCCCAGCCGGCAAAAGACTTTAAGGGCGCGCTTTGCGGGGATGGAATTTCAGTTATTGCCGAAGTAAAAAAGGCATCCCCGTCAAAGGGGCTTATATGCGCTGATTTTAATCCCGCAAAAATTGCCGGCGAATATGAGGAGGCAGGGGCAAGCGCCGTTTCGGTGCTGACCGAAGAGCATTATTTCATGGGCGGGAGCAGATACCTTAAAGAAGTAAGGGAAAGGATTTCCTTGCCTATTTTAAGAAAGGATTTTATTTTTGAGCCTTATCAGATTTATGAGGCAAGGGCAATCGGGGCGGATGCGGTGCTCCTTATTGCGGCTGTTTTGGACAGCAAAACCATGCGCGAGTTTAAAAAGATTGCCGAGGATTTGTCGCTTTCCGTTCTTGCCGAGGCCCACAACGAAAGGGAGCTTTATTCCGTCCTTGAAGCCGGATGCGAAATAGTCGGCATAAACAACCGCAACCTTAAAACTTTTGAGGTTTCGCTTGACACGACAAGGGAGCTTTCAAGGCTTGTGCCGGACGAATATGTGCTTGTTTCCGAAAGCGGGATTTCAACAAGGGAACACATGGAATTCTTAAAAGAGTGCGGCGCGGATGCCGTTCTTGTCGGAGAAACGCTTATGAGGAGCGGGGATATAAAAAAATCCCTTATGGAGCTTAAAGGTGGATTATGAAAATAAAATTTTGCGGCATAAGGCGGGATGAGGACGCGTATCTCATGAACGAATTCCTGCCGGACTATGTGGGACTTGTCTTTGCAAAAAGCAAAAGGCAGGTTGATTTGGATGCGGCAAAAAGGCTTTCGGAAATCCTTGACCGCAGGATAAAAACCGTTGGGGTCTTTGTAAACGAGGAAATCGGCGTGGTTGCAAAAATTGCGAGGGAAGCAGGGCTTTTTGCCGTGCAGCTGCATGGGGATGAGGACAGGGACTGCATTTCCGCTTTAAAAACCCTATTGCCGGAAGTGGAGATATGGAAAGCTGTGAGGGTTTTAAGAGCCGAAGATATCCGTATCGCCGAGGGGCTTGGCGCGGATATGCTTTTGCTTGACAGCTTTTCCAAGGAGGCTTACGGCGGAACCGGAAAAGTTGCAAATCTTGACGCAATAAAGGAGTCCGGCATAACCGGCAGGGAAAAATTCTTCCTTGCGGGAGGGCTTTGCGCCGGAAACCTTGAAGGAATCGTGCGTGAAATAAAGCCGTTTGGAGTGGATATTTCCAGCGGAATAGAGGAAAACGGATTTAAGAGCAGGGACAAAATAATCCAAATAATGAGTATAATGGGGTGTTTTAATTGTCAAAAGGAAGATACGGGGATTTTGGAGGACAGTATGTTCCCGAAACCGTGATGAATGCCGTTCTGGAACTTGAAGCGGCTTATGAAAAATACAAGGACGACAAGGATTTTAAGGCGGAGCTTGATGAGCTTTACAAAAATTATGCCGGCAGGCCGTCTATGCTTTATTTTGCAAAAAAAATGACTGACGACCTCGGCGGGGCAAAGATTTACATTAAAAGAGAGGACCTCAACCATACCGGTTCTCACAAAATAAACAACGTTTTGGGGCAGATTCTGCTTGCAAAAAAAATGGGCAAAAAAAGGATTATCGCCGAAACGGGAGCAGGCCAGCACGGAGTTGCCACCGCTACCGCCTGTGCGCTGTTCGGGCTTGAATGCGAAATTTTTATGGGCAGAACCGACATGGAAAGGCAGGCGCTCAATGTTTACCGCATGGAGCTGCTTGGAGCAAAGGTGACGGGCGTTTCAAGCGGAACGGCAACCCTTAAAGACGCAATAAACGAGGCATTCCGCGACTGGGCGTCAAATGTCGAAAATACCTATTATCTGATAGGCTCCGTAATGGGACCGCATCCTTATCCTATGATAGTAAGGGATTTTCAAAAAATCATAGGCGAGGAGGCAAAAAGGCAGCACATGGAAATGGAGGGAAAGCTTCCGGACTGTGTTATTGCTTGTGTCGGAGGAGGCTCCAATGCCATGGGGATGTTTTATGATTTCATTCCGGACAAATCGGTGCGCCTGATAGGCGCTGAGGCCGCCGGAAAGGGAATTGACACAAAGCTGCACGCAGCAACTATTGCAGGCGGCAGGAAGGGGATTTTTCACGGCATGAAATCGCTTTTCCTGCAAAACGAAGAGGGGCAGATAGACGAGGTGTATTCCATTTCCGCAGGGCTTGATTATCCCGGCATAGGCCCCGAACACGCTTGGCTGAACGAAACCAAAAGGGCGGAATATGCAAGCATAACCGACGAGGAAGCAGTATGCGCCTTTGAATACCTTTCCAAAACGGAGGGGATTATTCCCGCAATAGAATCGGCTCATGCCGTTGCCGCGGCAATGAAGATTGCTCCCAAAATGGAGAAAAATCAAAGCATAATAATAAATCTTTCCGGCAGGGGCGACAAGGACGTATATCAGATTGCAAGATACAGGGGGGTAAACATAAATGAATAGGATAGAAAGGACGCTTTCCTCCCTTGGCGGGAAAAAGGCGCTTATAACTTTTGTTACCGCGGGCGACCCAAGTCTTGAAGTGACCGGCGAGCTTGTGCTTTCAATGCTTTCAAACGGGGCGGACATCGTTGAAATAGGAGTTCCGTTCTCCGACCCGGTTGCGGAAGGGCCTGTGATACAGGATGCAAGCAAGAGAGCCCTTGATGGCGGAGTTACTCTTGCGGGGATTTTTGAAACCGTAAAAGAAATCCGCAAACAAACCGAGGCTCCGCTGCTGCTTATGCTTTACGCAAATTCAATATACGGTTTTGGAACGGAAAAATTCTTTTCGCTTTGCCATGAAAGCGGAATAGACGGGGTGATTGTGCCGGATTTGCCCTTTGAGGAACGTGAAGAAATCCTCCCGTTTGCCAAAAAGCATGGGATAATATCAATAAGTCTTGTGGCGCCTACATCAAGAGAGCGCATAAAGATGATTGCCAAAGAGGCGGAGGGCTTTCTTTACTGCGTTTCCTCAACCGGAGTTACAGGCATGAGGAGCAGTTTTTCAACCGATTTTGAAAGCTTTTTCAGCGCCATAAAAGAATATGCAAAAATCCCCTGCGCGGTCGGGTTTGGCATTTCAAATCCGGAGCAGGCAAGGGAAATGTCAAAATACTGCGACGGGGTGATTGTGGGCAGCGCCATTGTGAAAACAGTCGGCGAGCAAAAAGAAAATTCCCCCAAGGCTGTGGGAGAATTTGTGAAAAGTCTGAGAAATGCCCTTGATGCGTAATTATTCATAAAAAAGCATTCTTTTGGCATAGGCATTGCGATATTCGGATGGGGTAAGTCCGGTAACCTTTTTAAATGCTTTCATAAAGTTATGGCTGTCCGAAAAGCCAAGCTGAGCAGAAATCTCTCCGATGCTCTTGTTTGTATCCGAAAGGATAAACTTTGCAGTTTCCATTTTGGCAAAAAGAATGTACTGCTTTAAGGGCTGGCCGGAGTGCTTTTTAAAAAGAAAAGAAACATATTTTTCATTGTATCCGAAATGCTCTGCTATTTCGGATACTTTTATATTCTGGTGGATAAATCTCTTTACATAATCAAGGATGTCATTGTAAATCTGCTTTTGAACCTCTTCGCCGGTGGCCTTTGTCTTTTCGCGGGACTGGTTTGAAAGCTCGCAAATGATGGATGTTGTTATATAGTCGTTTTCGGTTTGGTCGTTATAGCTCCTTACGCAGTCTTGGAGCTGTTTCATCATCACGATTATTTTCTCAAAATTGTTTATCGTTCCCTTTTGCGGAACGGAGATTTTTCTCTTTCTGCTGTTTGTGCTCTCCTTAAAATGCAGCCAGTAAAAGGAGCAGTCGGAATTTTTCCATCCGCTTTGCGGGGTATTCGGCGGCATTATGAGGTATTCGCCTTTTTGAACGGTATAATTTATCCCGTTATTGTTTATGTAAAGGATGCCGTCGGTTATCGCAACAAGCTCATAATCAAGGAGAATTCTGCTTAGATGTATCCATGACGGGTCGGGAGCTTTGAACTTTCCCGTAAAAACATATGAAAGAGGCTCCGACAAGTCAAATTCAAGAGCGGTTTCTTTCATTTTTACACCCCCAAAAAATGAATTCTTTAATCTATCATATCTAAATTGCCTTTCATTTTCAAGAGGATAAAAAAATTTATTAAGATAAAATTACTTTTTTACACCAATTCGCTCTTTATGCCATTTACACGCACTTTGGGGATTGATAAAATAGAGGTTAGAAGCTAGAGGTCTTATTTTAATTTTCTATCTGCTAACGACTAACAACTATTTTCTAATAACTATAAGGGTGACTCCGGCCCTTTTAGTCGTTAGTTGTTAGAGGTTAGAAGTTAGAATAAAAAGTACTCCACCTTAATAAGAAAAGACTTTCCGCTGATAAAGTCATTAAGGCAAGCAAATTAAAAGACCTGCTTTTCGTCGTAAAATTGGAGTAGTGAGCACCAAGGCGAAAAGCAGGTCAACAAGAACAAACCGTTAGCCGCCGAGCAGGACGCGAGCGAATGCGTGGCGTCCGTTGCCGGCGGGTAGGCGGATTAAGACGCATGAATCAGGCGTTTTTTGGTGACTTTTTGTCGCCGGACAAAAAGTCACTGGGGGTTTCATTATAACTTTGTTTGCTTTAATAGTAAGTAAAGGGGGTGAAACCCCCTTAAAAATAAAGTAAAATTACAAAAACTAACGACTAACAACTACAAACTAATTACTAAAAGGAGTTAATATTATGCTGAACAAAAAACCTCTTGAAGAATTTCCGCCGGAGTCGGTGGAGGTAAAAGACCCATATCTGCAAAATGCTTTTAAAAAGGAAACCGAATACTTAAAATCCCTTGAAGCAGACAGGCTGCTTGCGGGATTTTTTGAAACCGCAGGGCTTGCTCCCAAAGCCCAAAAATACGGCGGATGGGAGGACACGGAAATAAAAGGGCACACGCTGGGGCATTATCTTTCGGCAATAGCTCAGGCATATTCATATTCGGGCGATGCCGAATTTGAAAACCGTATAAAGTACATTGCCGACGAACTTTCGCTTTGCCAGAGGGAGGACGGATTCCTTTTTGCCTCCGACGAAGAGATTTTTGACAGGGTTGAAAACAAAAAGCCCGCATGGGTGCCGTGGTACACCATGCACAAAATCATTGCGGGGCTTATATCCGCATACCGCGCAACGGGATATGAAAAAATCCTCTCAATCCTTTCCGGACTTTGCGGGTGGATTTACAACCGCTGCTCGTCATGGAGCGAAGAAACCAATAAAATCGTGCTTTCGGTTGAATACGGCGGGATGAATGACTGCCTTTACGAGCTTTACTCCCTTACTGGCGATGAAAGAGCGCTCTTTTCGGCGCATTGCTTTGACGAAATGCCGCTTTTTGAGGAAATCCAAAAGGAGGACATCCTAAACGGGAAGCACGCGAATACTACAATCCCAAAATTCATAGGCGCGCTGAACAGGTACAAGGTTCTTGGCGAGGGCGAAAAGTTCTTTTTCGATGCGGCCTTGTCTTTTTGGGAAAGAGTGGTTCAAAATCATTCCTACATAACAGGCGGAAACAGCGAGTGGGAACACTTCGGCGAGCCGGGGATACTTGACGCCGAAAGGACAAACTGCAACTGCGAAACCTGCAATTCCTACAATATGTCAAAGCTTTCAAAAGAACTGTTCAAGCTTACCGGAGATGTAAAATTTGCGGACTTTTATGAAAATACTTTTATAAATGCAATCCTTTCATCGCAAAATCCCGAAACGGGGATGACAATGTACTTCCAGCCTATGGCGACGGGATACTTTAAAGTTTACGGCACGCCTTTCAACAGCTTTTGGTGCTGCACGGGAACGGGGATGGAAAACTTTACAAAGCTTGGCGAGGGAATTTACTTCAAGGACGGTGGGGACATCCTTGTCGCAAAGTATATTTCAAGCGTGCTTTCCCTTGCCGAAAGGGGAATAAGGATTGAACAGGAATTTTATCACTGCGAGGGAGGATTTAAAGCAGAGTTTTCCATCAGGGCAAGGGAAGATGCTGAATTTGGGATGCTGTTTAGAATTCCCGATTGGGCAAGTGGGGAGTTTGAAATCGTTCCGCATATTGCAGGAAAAGTTTCAGACAGGATTCTTGAAATAAGAAAAATTTGGCGCGACGGTGAAAAAATAGAAATATTCTTCCCAGCAAAGGTGGATGTGTCAAGGCTTCCGGACAATCCGTCAGCGGTAGCGTTCAAGTACGGACCGTATGTGCTCAGCGCAGGTCTTGGCAGGGAAGACATGGAGCCTTCCTGCACAGGGGTAAATGTCGCAATCGCCACGCGAAGCATCGAAGTAAAGGACATTATTACCGTAAAAGGCATGGACAGGGAAGAGTGGCTCTCAAAAATCGGCGAGAACCTTCAAAAAAAGCCGGGAGAGCTTGTCTTTGTGCTTAAAAATGCCGAGGATGAGCTGGAATTCTCCCCGCACTTTAAAAGGCATGGCGAAAGATATGGGATATACTGGTATATCGCGGAGCCGAATTCCCCCGAAATACAGGCATATCTCAAACGCAAGAGGGAAGCGGAAGAGCTTGAAGCAAAAACAATTGACAAAATCCTTATCGCAAACGACCAGTATGAGCTTGAACACGAGGTCAAAGGCTTTAAAACAAGGACGGGGACTTGGGACGGGTATGCGTTCAGGGATGCAGAGGGCGGAGGCTGGTTTTCCTATATGGCAAAGGTGGAGCCTGACGTTCAAAACAGTCTTATGGTAAAGTATTACTCGAATGATGCAGGCAGGACGTTTGACATACTTGTAAACGGGAATCTGCTTTGTGAGGTCACTCTTGAGCGCCATCCGTCGCAGGCGTTTTATGATGTCGTTTACCCCATACCAAAAGAATTCATATCCTCAAACCGCGCCGAAATAAAATTTGTTTCCAGAAACAACAGCATGGTCGGAAGCGTGTTTGGAATGATTAGGGTTTTAAAGTGAAAAACTAGATAAATTTTGTTTATTAAACTAAGTAATTAGTTTTTATAATTTTACTTTATTTTGGAGGGGGTTTCACCCCCTCCACTTAATTTAAAAGCAAATAAAATTATAAAGCAACCCCCAGTGACTTTTTGTCCGGCGACAAAAAGTCACCAAAAAGCGCCTAATTTATATGTCTTAATCCGCCGGCTTTTCGGCAACGGGCGCCACGCTATCGCTTGCGCCCTGCACGACAAAGCTCGGCTGCTTTTCTTGAAGATTCCACGTCTTACTAAGTTAAAGGCAAAAAGAATAGCATTTACGAACCTCGGAAAGCACCTTATTTTGCTTAATATGAAAAGGGTTTCCGCTAAATAAAGTTATTAAGGCAATTAAAGTTCCAAGACCTGCTTTTCGTAGTAAAATTGGATTGGTGAGCACCAAGGCGAAAAGCAGGTCAATATTTTGTAGCCGTCACCCCGCAGGGCGGCGTCTTTTGCCTACTTTTCTTCGCTGGTGAAGAAAAGTAGGCAGGGGGTTATAAAAATTTATTATCTTTAAAAAGCAAGAGGGGGGGATGGAATCCCCCCTATAAAAAAGTAAAAGAACAAAAACTAACATCTAACTTCTAACAACTAACGACTAAAAGGGCAACGCAACCTGTGAAATAAAGCAAGACAACAAAAACTAAATTTGATTGATTTTTCCTTTTTTTTGCTATATAATAATAAGGCATAAAAAATGGAGGTGCGTTTTATGGAAGAAAGAGGATTTTGTCCTCCGTTGGAGCCGACTTTCGAAGAGAGGAAATGGATAAAAGGATTTTACGACAAAACTGGACTTTTTTTATTGATTCATCTTGGAATAGCACTTGGAGTGGAAATTGTTGCAGGGGTGGTTGGCTTTTTAATTTTTGCTGCAAAGCATGGGTTCAATCTTTATTTTATCTTTGAAAATATGTTGAAAGGTTCGGATTTTCAGATTTTAACGGTTGTTGCAACTCTTTTGTCATATCTTGTTGCTAATCTGGTGGTTTTCTTTTGGGGCTGCAAATCCACAAAAATAAAGCCGGCGCAGTTGTTTAATTTTAATTTTTCCGCAAAGGCGTTTTTTGCCGCTGTTGCTGTCGCACTTGGACTGCAAGCGGTTTGCTTGCTTTTTGGGAATCTCTTCTTGGAAATTTTCCCAAAAGAAACAATAGAGATGATTAAAAATATTGTTGGTCAAAACAGGGGGGATTCCGGAATTGCATGGGGAATTATGGCGATTTACACCTGTATCATTGCTCCCATAACGGAAGAGCTCGTATTCAGGGTGTTTTGCCTTAAAAACCTTTCAAGGGTGAACCTTAGATTCGGAATAATCGCTTCATCACTGCTTTTTGGACTTGTACACGGGAACATAATACAATTTGTCTTTGCATTTCCGCTGGGAATCATTCTCGCTTTTTTGACGGTGAGGACAAATTCAATAATTCCGGCAATAGGAGTACATATGGTCGTAAATACCTGCGCTACGATTTTAAGCAAGCTTAGCACATCGGGGTTTGCATGGAGCCAAACAGTATGGCTTTTATGGATTGCTTTTGCCATCGCCGCCGGAGCCGCGGTTTTAATAGCCGCAAAGGCAATTTTTAAAGTTTCGCTTCCCAAAGCAGGGGAGTTTGAAAAAAGACGCGGCTGGGGAATTTATTTTTCATCCGGCACTATTATAGCTTTTACCTGCATTTATGGCATTATGGTTTTGGCGACAGCCTTGCTTATACTTTTCGCAGGAATGATTTTGAGCTTTTTAAAATAGGGCATTAAAGCTATTATTTTTTAAAAAAGTAAAGACAAAATAAAACTATTGTGGTATAATGAAATTGAAGTATATTTATTATGCACTAAATTCGGAGTGCAGGAAAGGACATTTTACACAATGGTTTTTGAAAAATCCTGTGGAGCAATTGTTTACAGAAAGTCCCACGGGAATACCGAAATCCTGCTGATAAAGCATGTAAACAGCGGGCACTGGTCTTTCCCAAAAGGGCATGTCGAAAGCGGCGAAACGGAAATCGAAACCGCTTTAAGGGAAATCAAGGAGGAAACGGGAATAGATGTTATAATTGACCCATCCTTCCGCGAAACAGTTTCATATTTCCCTAAAAAAGATACGCAAAAGGAAGTTGTCTATTTTATAGGCAAAGCTAAAAATTTTGAGTTTATCCCCCAAAAAGAGGAAATAGCTCAAATAAAATGGGTGGACATCGGTCATGCGGCTTCGGTGCTCACTTATGAAAACGACAAAAATATTGTAAGCAAAGCCAAACTTGCCATAAAAAACGATTAGCCGCGCATTTTTACGGTGGTGAATAATTTTTGTTAAAGCTTTTGAAGGCTTTTGAAAAATCAACGCTCATGTTTATAAAATTTACGCTCATAATTATACTTTTTGCAGTGTTCTATCTATTTTTTATGGGCGAGAGCGATGAAATGAGGAGGAGCATAAACCGCGTAAGCGCAATTACCTCCTCAACTTTCCTTGTGGTATGCTATGCTATGATGAGGATTTACGGCGGCTTTTGCATAGGCAAAAAACGCTCAAAGGAAATAGCGCTTTCCATGTCGCTTGCGGTGCTGATGACGGATGTGTTCACATACATTCAGCTCTGCATAATGGAAAAAAGGGTTATGAAGCCTGAAATCCTTGTCGCGGTTTATCTTGTGCATGTCGTTGTGATACTTGTTCTCACAAAGCTGGCAAATGATATTTTTTACAAGATAAATCCTCCCAAAAAGCTCCTTATAATACATGACAACGAAGAAAGGCTTTTTACGGTGCTCTCAAAGCTGAAATATTACCAGAACCGTTTTAAAGTTGAAAAAGTCATGCAGTGGGGAGAACCGGAGCTGCACCGCTCCATCAGGGCGGCAAACAGCGTTATGCTTATAGAGCTTCCCGTTGAGGCAAAGGAGTATATCTGCGAATACTGCTACAAAAGGAACAAGGAAATTTTCTTCACCCCGTCAATGGCCGATATTGTGGTCAACAACTCCGAACACGACCTTGTGGACGACATCTCGTTGTTTTGCTTTGAAAGCAAGGGGCTTACGCTTGAACAAAGGATTATAAAGCGTGCGTTTGATTTGGCGCTCGCGATTCCCGCAGTGATAATTGCTTTGCCGATTATGCTTGCGGAGGCTGTCGCCATAAAGCTTGAGGACGGAGGCCCCGTTTTTTACAGGCAGGAAAGGGCAACTATCGGCGGAAAGCTTTTTGAAGTGCTTAAATTCCGCACAATGGTTGTTGATGCCGAAAAGCATGAGGGCGCTGTGCTTGCCGCAAAAAATGATTCACGCATAACCAAAGTCGGCGCTTTTTTGAGAAAAACCCGCCTTGACGAATTGCCGCAGCTTTTAAACATCATAAAGGGCGATATGAGCATTGTGGGTCCGCGTCCTGAAAGAAAGGCGCTTGCAGAAGAATACGAAAAGGATTTGCCCGAATTTGGATATCGTTTAAGGGTAAAGGCTGGACTTACCGGTCTTGCGCAGATAATGGGCAAATACAACACTACTCCAAAGGACAAGCTGGTGCTTGATTTAATGTACATCGAAAAGTATTCTATAAAGCTTGACCTTAAAATAATGTTCCAGACTATTGTTACATGTCTTACTCCCGAAAAGACGGAGGGAGTTTAATAGTAGTTAGCAAGATAGTTGTTAGTAGTTAGTTTTTGTTCTTTTACTTTTTAAGTGGGGTGGACTCCGTCCCCCCCTTTCTTATCTTTTTAAATATATTTATGTTTTTGAATCCCCCCTGCCTACTTTCGTTTGTGCCCTGCTCGGCGAATTACGGCTACAAAATATTGACCTGCTTTTCGCCTTGGTGCTCACTACTCCAATTTTACTACGAAAAGCAGGTCTTTTTTTATTGCTTGCCTTAATGACTTTATCGGCGGAAAATCTTTTCTTATTAAGGTGGGGTACTTTTTCTAACGTCTAACTTCTAACAACTAACTACTAAAAGGGCAAAGCCCCCTTCAAAATAAAGCAAGACAACAAAATCTAACTACTAACAACTATAAACTAACTACTAAAAGCTTAAATCAAGAAAAGACCTGAAAAATAAAAATGCGAAAATTAACAATAAAAAAATATAAAAAAGGTGTTAAGTTTTCCGGAGAAGTGACGATATATTAAATAAGAAGTGAAATGTGTTCGCATAAAGGAGGGTTGGTTATGAATGTAAATAAATGCAGCAGCGCTATCGGCGCATATATGGCAAATTCCTACGAAAAAGACGTAAAAACAAAATCAGTTTGCGAAACAAAAACTAAAAATATGGACAGGGCAGAGTTTTCTTCAAATGCCCTCGGAATTCAAGGAGTAAAATCCGGAGCGGCAAAAGGGGCTCAAAGCTCCGCTTCGCCTGAAAGAATTGCCGCACTTAAAAGCATGATTGCCGAAGGGAAATACAATGTTCCCGCAGAATCGGTCGCACGGGCAATATTTGAAGCATAGTCAAAGCATCAAACGTTTACTTTAAGGAGAATTTAAATGCTCGATTACCAAAAACTTCTTAATTTTTTTGATGAATACATTTCACATTACAGAGAGCTTTTAAGGTTTGAAACCGAAAAGCTTAGGCTTATCGCCGAGGATGACTTGAAAGGACTTGAAAATTGCATAGGCCGGGAACAGGCACTTGTTATGAAAACAAATGCCTTTGAAAAGAAAAGGCTTGAGCTTATGCCAAAAGAGAAAACTTTTAAGGCAATTATAGACGAGGCTCCTATCGAATTTAAAGCACAGCTTGAGGCAAGATATTTGGATTTGTCAAGGGCTGTTTTAAAGGTGAAAGAAATAAATGACAGTGCAAAAGATGTTATAACCAAAAAGCTTGCTTTTATTGAAAGGGCAATGAACGGCACATCTTCACAGACTTATGACAAAAGCGGAGCAAAAAGCGCATCAAAAGGCGTATTTGCTTCACTTGACAAGGACGTTTAAAGGAGGAAAAAGAAATGTCTTTAAGACCGACGTTTTTAGGCTTTGAAACAATGAGGAAATCTCTTATGGCCTCTCAAAAGGCACTCGATATTACCGGACACAACATCGCAAACGTTAATACGGTGGGATATTCAAGGCAAAGGCTTGACCTTGTTTCCATAGCAAATCAGGCGGGAGGACTTGGATACAAAACCAGCGTGGCTCTTGCAGGGCAGGGCGTTAATGCTGTTGGAGTTACCCAGATACGCGATGAATTCCTTGACAAAAGATTCCGTGAGCTTAATGCCGTTTCAGCAGACGCCGGAACAAAGCAAAAAATCCTCGGCGATATGGAAAATGTGCTTGATTTCCTTGAAAATGACGGGTTTGTGGGCGCTTATACGGATTTTTTAAGCTCGCTTTCAGCTTTTTCGGCGGATTCGCCTGCACGAAAGGAGCTTGCAAGCGTAACCATAACATCCGCGGAACAGATGGTGCAGGTTATAAGAAGCTATAATACAAAGCTTAATCAAATAAAGGACCAGACCGAATTTGAAATGCAGACCGGCGTAAACAGGGTAAGCGAAATACTCCGCCAGATTGGGGATTTGAACAAGCAAATCAAAAACGAATATGTCGCATCAGGCGATATATTCATAGAGGGCAACAATTACAAAGTAAATGCGGTATACGGTCCAAATGAGCTTAAAGACAAGAGGAACGCTTTGCTTGACGAGCTTTCAAATTACGGGAATATTGAAGTCAAAAACAACAGCAACGGTTCAATAAACGTAAAGTTTGCAGGAGTCAGCGTCGTAGAAGACGAAAAATATCAGACTCTTGAAATGGTTAAACACAGCCAGGGAACTGTTTCGCTTCAATTTAAAACTCTTTCGGGCAATGTGACGCCTGTTTCCTCCGGAACAGGCTCCCTTGAATCCGGCGCCCTTAAAGGCTATCTTGACATGTACAACGGGGCGGGGACTTATTATAACGATATCTATACCCGTGCAGCGGGAATGAAAGAACTTGCATCAAATCTCAATGATGCGCTTGCAAAAATGGCAACAATGAACGTTGCAGACAGGACGACATATTTTAATGACAACATTGCGGCATTGGGAGATAAGTTTGTATTAAATCCCAATGGTTCGGTTAAAGTGGACGGAAATACCATTCTTTCGGCATATACTGCCGGAACGGCTTCAAGCGTGAACAAATTGGTTGCCATGGCAAGCGCTGACAACACATCGCTCAAGTATTCGGTAGTGACCTTTTCCGGCGATAATAATGATGTAGTACATTTTACTGATGTCGATACCGGCAACGGAACAATGAAAACAACTCTTGATGAAACTGCAATTTCAACTTTTTCATCTGAAAGAGGAATTGTTTACTATCAAAAGACGGTGGATGCACTTGCAAACACAATCGCGCAAGCTTACAATAGCGCGACCAGCAGTGTCGACCAGACAACAAGTGAGCCTATGCTTAGGGAAATGTTCTCATCGGAGGACGGCGGTCCGATAAATGCCGGAAATATAAAAATTTCCGACAGGTGGAAGGCAAATCCTTCAATGATTACTCAAAAGATAGAATGGGCTGATGCCTCAGACCATTCAAAGGGTACAAAGGACGTTGAAGTTACTGGCGAAGAACTTTGGACCGGATACATAAACAAATTGCAGGCAGTATCAAAAAAATCGCTTAAATTTACAATAGACGGGTCTAATGTGAATTCAACAGATACAGTGGTTGACAAGGAATGCACAATAGACAGCTACTATTCGTTTGTGGCGGTAAGCAGGCTTGGGCAGGACTTGGAGTATCAGCAGAGCGCTTATGATTCCGCAGATATAATGGCAAGCAACGTTGCGGATTCAAGAGATGCAACTATGTCGGTTTCCATAGACGAAGAGGGAGTCAATATGCTTAATTTCCAAAAGTGGTACAATGCCTCCGCAAGGATGATTACAACGCTTGACGAGGCTCTTAATACAATAATAAACGGCATGGGCCTTGTCGGCAGAGCTTGATGAAATCGGCGGGAGGATGAATTTATGAACATAAGGGTTACGCAAAACGCAACCACAAGAAAATATATTTCAAGCATGAACAAAAATCTTGGGCAGATGAATGATTACCATACAAAAATTACCGCCCAAAGAAAGCTTTTTAGAGCCTCCGAAGATTCAATAAGCGCCGCAAGGGCTTATGTGGTAAGGCGTTCTCTTGCAAATGTTTCGGACCATCAGAGCAGTCTTAAAACGGCGGCAAACATTTTCAGCAATGCCGAGGCTGCGCTGCTCACGGTTTCCTCAGAAATAACTACCGTCAGCACAAAAATCGTTGAGGGCGTAAACGGCGACAAAAGCCAGACCGAAAGAAACATAATCGCTTCCGAAATAGAAAATGTCGCAAAGGATATGGTGACGCAAATGAATTCACAATATGCCGACAGAAGGATTTTTGGGGGCACAAACAACAGCTCTGCGGCGTTTGAATACAACTCCTCAACAGGCAAGGTGACTTACAACGGGGTGGATGTAAACACATTGAGCAGTCCTAAGGATTTCCCCGGAAGCAGTTCAATACTCATTGATGTGGGACTTGGGATTGAATATGACGCCAGCGGGAATCCAAAAGAATCTACGGCATTTGACATTTCCTTCAATGGTGCGGAATACACCGGCTGCGGGGTTGATTCAGACGGAGATTCGCTTAATGTCATACAGCTTGCCTTTGATGCCGCAAAAGCTTTGAGAGATGGCGATACTAATAAAGCTGCAAGGCTGCTTGATAAGGTGAATGATGCAAAAACCACGCTGCTTGTGGGGGTTACAAAGCTCGGCGTAAAGGAAAAGGCAATAGAATACAACCAAAGCAGGCTTGAAACGGATGAGCTTAATCTTAAATCGTCACAAACGGAATTAGAGGGAATGACAACCGAAGACCTTGCTGAAACAATAACCTACTACAAGCTTGTTGAATCGGCTTACAACGCAACATTGCAAATGGGGGCAAGCGTTGTTCCGACAAGCCTTTTCAATTTTATAAAATAAATTTTAGGTTTGATTCCAAAAGGGGGGAATAAAGCTTATGGAACAGCTCTTGAATATTAAAACCGTACCAATTTCCATTGAAATTATTGTGCATAAGGCTGAGCTTAGGTATGATGCCGAGCTTCCCAAGGTGGAAGTCACAAGGGACCGAGGCGGGCTTAAAATGCAGGCTGAACCTATACAAATACAGCTTGACAACACAAGAATGCGCGAAAGCATAGGAATGAAAGGCATTGACCGCCTTACAAGGGATTATGCCGACGACGGAATAAGGATATGCTATCAGGCAACGGCAAGATTTGTTCAGGAAGGCAACCAGCTTTTGGACTTCAAGCATTACAGCCCCGCAGACATAGCCGCACAAAGGATACAGCGCAACATAGAAACAGTGCTGTCCTTTCTTCCGGAACACGGGCCGGATATTTCTTGGTCGGGCGGAACGCTCAGCATAAACTATCAGGCGGATGAATTGAATTTTAATTGGGATGCAAGCCCTGTTGGAAACCCAAGCTTTGAATTTGTTCCGCCAAGAATTGAATTTAAAGTAAAATCATACCCGAAAGTTGAAATTGAATATGTGGGCAAGCCAATTTATTGCCCGCCTTCCGCGGACCCGGATTACGAGCCGGAATTTGAAGCAAAAGCGTAAAGGATTTTAAAATGGAAAACGGCGAATTTTTAATAAAAACAAGGGATTTCGGGGAAATTCCGGTTTCAAAGGAAAATATAATTCATTTTCCAAAGGGAATTTATGCGTTTGAGGATATAAAAAGCTTCGTGCTTATAAGCCCTCTCGGTGAAAACAAATTCCCTATGTGGCTGCAATCGGCACAGAGCGTTGAGCCTTGTTTCATAGTCTATAATCCTTTTGAGGTGTTTGGCGGATACAGCCCGCTTGCAGACAATGAGGCAAAATCGGAAATAGGCTTTGAGGACGGCGATGAGCTGGTTTATCTTGCAATAGCTGTAATCCCGCAGGATTATAAAAAAACTACAATAAATCTCAAAAGTCCGATTGTGGTGAACAAAACCAAATTAAGGGCCGTTCAGGTAATTCTTGAACAAGATTATCCGATAAGATTCCCCGTTTTTGAAAAGGGGGATGGGTAAAATGCTTGTGGTTTCAAGGAAAACCGGAGAGGGTATCGTGATTTCCGAGGAAATACGCATTACTGTAATTGAAGCCGGAAAAGACAAGGTCAAAATAGGAATAGACGCCCCTAAAAACGTGAGGATTGTCCGCGAGGAAATTTTTGCAACCGAAAAGCAAAACATGCAGGCTTCCCGCACTCTTTCGCCGGATATTATGGAGCGCCTTTTAAAAGAAAAGGAGTGAAAAGATATGGCATCATCAACTTCGTCAAGTTCATCATCGTCAAATTCGTATCTTTCAGGAATTAGATTGTCGGGTTCCAGCCTTTTATCAGGTCTTGATACGGAAAATATAGTAAAGCAGATGGCCTCCGGCACAAAATCAAGAATAAATTCACAGCAGCAAAAGCTTGATTTGCTTAGCTGGAAGCAGGAAAGCTACCGCTCGGTTATTTCTAAGATAACTACGTTTAAGAATACTTATTTCAATTCGCTGACCCCGTCCTCAAACATAGGCTCCAATACGCTTATGGGGAAAAGCAAGGCGGTTTCTTCAAACAGCGCCGTTACCGTTTCTGCTGCGGCAAATGCAACGGAAACAACATATACCATAAGCTCAATACAATCCCTTGCAAGCAGTGCAAAGGTTGATTCTAATTTTGGAACCGGCTCGCTTTCAAACGGAGTAAGGCTTGATTTTTCAAGCGCGGTTTCGGGAACAACCTACAATATAAAGCTTACCCTTGACGGGGCGGCCAAAAATATTTCCTTTACCGCCGGAGCGGATAAAGCCGCCACTGCGGCAAACTTTGAGGCTGCTGTGCAGAGCGCCTTTGGAACCAATTTTTCAATGAGCGGGGACAGTCTTATTTATACCGCCGGCGACAGCATTACGCATTCTTTCCAGATAGCCGCATCAACCCTTTCGTCGCTTTCTTCGGCGCAAAAAACAGCGGGACTTGCGGCTGTGGGACTTCCCAACGGAGCGTCAAGCAATGTTTCAACAGGAGCCAAGCTCAGTGAAATCAACTTTTCAACTCCGCTTGTGGGAGGAAGCTATTCCTTTGAAATAAACGGGCAAAGCTTTACTTTTGACAGCTCGGCTACAATTAGTGAAATTATAAACACTGTAAATTCAAATACGTCGGCAAATGTTACAATGTCGTTTGACACGCTTTCGCAAAAGTTTTCAATAAAATCAAACGATGACGGGGCTTCCTCTTCAATCTCAATGAAGCAGACAAGCGGAAATCTGCTTACCGCTTTGTTCGGCTCGCAGTTTGTTGAAGGCAATTCTCTTGGCTCGGCTGCTCTTATGTCAAAAAGCATTACGGGAACAGCTGTGACAAATACAGATTTCACCGCATTAAAGAACAGCCAAATTGAAATAACAGTAAACGGCGTAACAAAAAAAATAGGGCTTTGGGCTTATGACAGCAGCGGAGAAAAGTATGACTATACCGATACAACAAGCAACGGAGTTACTACAACCGGTGCGGCAAAGGCTGCGGCATCTCTTAATACCGAGCTTGCAAAAGCTTTTGGCTCAAGCGCGCCGACGTTTTCATATGATTCTGCAACAGGCAAAATAACACTCAAAGCAAGCGGCAGTTCCGATATAATCTCCATATCCGCAATTTCGGGAGATTCTTCAAGCACGGCTCTTGTTTCAAGGCTTGGATTTGATTCCGGCGCAACCAACCAGCTTAATTCTTCCTCAAAGCTTTCAGATTTGATGGGAAGCAATTTCAAAGCCGGAACATTTACTGTCGGAAGCTCAACCGTTACAGTGGATTCTTCCACAACACTTGGGGACATTGCTGCGGCTCTTGGCTCGGAGGGAACAGTTGACTACACAAGGGGAATTATTACTGCAAATGCCCAGATTACGGCTTCTGATGCGGATTCACAATCCCTTGTTGCCGCGCTTTTCGGCGGAAGCAATGATTACAGCTCCGTAAACAGTTATGCCGGTACGCTTTCCGGAGCGCCGTCGGCAAACACTGTGACGGATACAGGCGAAAATGCAGTGCTTACAATAAACGGCACGACAGTCACAAATGCAACCAACACCATAACCATAAACGGCACAACAATAAACATAGGCGGGCTTGCAACAAAAGCTGACGGTTCGGTTGACCTCTCATCCGGACCAATAACCGTTACAACTTCAAGGGATACTTCTGCTGCAAAAGATACCGTAATCAAGTTTATTGATGCATACAATACCCTTATCGGCGACCTTTACAAGGAAATAAACACAAAGCGTCCAACCGATGACGGAACTTTGAGCGGCAGCAAGTATGAGCCCCTTACCGAAGAGCAAAAAGAACAAATGACGGAAGACCAGATTAAAGCTTGGGAAGAAAAGGGCAAGACAGGTCTTCTTTACAACGACAGCACAATTTCAAATTTCCTCTCTAAATTAAGAACCGCCATGAGCACAAGGACAAGCGACAACTTCTCGCTTGCCGACATGGGCATAACGGTTTCAACCACACTCTCCGACAACGGAAAGCTCATCATAAGCGATGAAACAAAATTCAATGCGGCTTTTGAACAATACGGCGACAAAATACAGGAACTCTTTACGAATACCGACAAGGGCCTTGCAAAAAAAGTTTCAGACGTTATAGACGGAGCGGTTTCCACAAGCTCTGTAAAGGGGTATGGTTCTCTTGTCAGAATCGCCGGTGTGGCAAACACAAGGTCTGCCAGCGACAACCAGATTACAACTCAAATTTCACAGTATTCAAAAACAATTTCAACCCTTAAAGAAAGATATTCCGATGAGCTTGAAAGGTATTGGAACAAGTTTACGCAGCTTGAAACCATGATGGCTAAATATTCAAGCTATAGCTCAATGTTTACTTCTTCGACATCTTGACGGCAAATGCATCTTTATAGAGCGGAGGAGATAATATGCTTAACAATCCTTATCAAAAGTACATGCAGCAAAGTGTTTCAACGATGACGCCCCTGCAGCTTGTGATTGCTCTTTACGACAAAGCGGAGCAGGAGCTTCAAAAGGCAATATATTACATAGAAAACAAGGACTATGCAAACGCCAACAATTCTATAATAAAGGTTCAGAATATTGTTTCCACTCTGGATGCTTCTTTAAAAATGAAGTACGAGATTTCGGAAAATCTGGCAAGCCTTTATGCTTATTTTAAGGAAAGGCTTATACAGGCGAACATAAAAAAAGATACCGAAATTTTAAAGGAGCTTATGCCGTTTTTTAAGGAGCTTAAAGAATCATTTGAGGAAATAAGCAGGAAAGGACTTTAAAAATGCAAAAGGGCGACATTGAAGCAATTTGTGCGGTTTTGGAGAAAAGGGCTTCCTTTTTGGAACAGTATGATGATATTTCCCAAAGACTGCTTGTGGACGATATAGACGAAATTGAAAAGTTCGATAAACTTTTAGATGTAAGGCAGGGGTTTTTGCTTGAATTTAACAGGCTAAAACCTGAACTTGACAAGCTTTTGCTTGATTTTCCAAAAGAAGAGCAGAAGATTTTACAAAGGCTTTTAAAGTACGAGGGTCTGGAAGCTTTAAAGGATGACGGATTTTCAAAAGTGAGGGAAATTCTGATTAAAACAAGGTCGCTTATTGCTTCAATAAACGAAAAGACGGAAAAGATAAACCAAAGGCTTGAAAACTATCGGAATGGTCTGCTTGAAAGCATTGCAAAGCTAAGCCAGGGCCAAAAGGTGGCAAGCTTTATGGAGTCCGCCTCAAATTCGGATTTTTTAAAAGGGGAAAAGTTTGATTCTAAAAAATAAAAACCTCCCGCCGCATATTTGCGGCGGGATTTTTTCATTTATAAAGGGAAAATTAAAATAGCAAGCATTTATTATACAAAATACACAAAAATGTTGATATAAAATGTTGTAAATTAATAAAAACATTGAATTAAACTGATAAAAAGGACAAGAGTCCTTTTTAAAAAGAAATGCAAGTGGTATAATCTCATTAAACAAAAAATTAAGGTTCGGGAGCTTCGTTTTAATTCAATTTAATATGATTGCAGCATTGCAATCAAAGAAAGGATGAAAATTTATGAAGAAAAGATTGGCAGCAGGTTTATTGGCAGGAGCAATGGCACTATCAATGACAGCATGCGGAAGCAGCAAATCACAGGGTGACGCAAATTCGGCAAAAAACATGAAAGTGGCAATGGTTACCGATTCCGGAGATATAACCGACCAAAGCTTCAATCAGACGACTTATGAAACCTGCAAAAAGTGGGCAGAACAAAACGGGGCCGGATTTAATTACTACAAACCGGAAAGAGATTCCGACGAGGCGAGAAATGCCAGCGTCGACCAGGCGGTTGCCGATGGCGCGACGGTAGTCGTTTTGCCCGGCTATATGTTTGCGGCAACGATTGTTGAGCAGTCCAAAACATATCCTGATGTAAAGTTTATCGCACTTGACGTCGGCGCAGGAGATATCTGCGAAAAAGGCGTCGGCGAAGGCTATGACGGCGACCCGACACACTACAATGTTGCCGATTATTACAATAAGGATAATGTTTACTGCTGCACTTACAAAGAAGAAATTTCAGGCTATATGGCAGGATATGCCGCTGTCAAGCTGGGATACAAGCACTTGGGATTCCTTGGCGGAATGTCGGTGCCGGCGGTAGTCCGTTTCGGATACGGATATGTTCAGGGAGCTGATGCTGCGGCAAATGAGCTTGGCATAGCAAACGACGTGCAATTGGAATATGTCTATGGCGGACAGTTCTACGGAGATGCTGATATTACCGCATACATGGATACATGGTACGGCACAAAAGGCGTGGAAGCTGTTTTTGCCTGCGGCGGAGGAATTTATACATCCGCTGTGGAAGCTGCTAAAAAGACAGGCGGAAAGGTAATAGGTACGGATACAGACCAAGCGCCGGTTATCGGCAAGGATATGACTATTACCTCCGCAATGAAAGGGCTTAAGGTTACCGTTGAGGATGTCCTTACAGGCATCAAGGACGGCAAGTGGAGCGATTATGCAGGAAAAATCGACAAGCTCGGCGTTGTATCGGAAAAACCTGAGGAAAACTTTGTGGGACTTCCGATTGACGGCACACAGTGGGGCGATGGCTTTACAAAAGATGATTACAACAATCTTGTGAAAAAAATCTACAACAAGGAAATTACAATTTCAGACGACATCAGCGCAATGCCTAAAACAGCAATTAAAGTTAATGAATACGGCAGCATTAAGTAAATAATTTTAATGATTAAGGAAGCGGAGAATCTTCGCTTCCTTAATTTGAAAATTTGCGGGAAGAGGAACCAGATTATGGATAATTATGCAATAGAAATGCTTGGCATTACAAAAAAATTCCCGGGAATAATTGCTAACGACAACGTAACATTGCAGGTTAAAAAAGGTGAAATCCATGCTCTTTTGGGGGAAAACGGCGCAGGGAAATCGACCCTTATGAGCATTCTCTTCGGTTTTTACCAGCCGGACGGCGGGGAAATAAGAAAAGACGGCAGGAAAATCAAAATAAACAATCCAAACGAAGCCAACGCATTGGGAATTGGGATGGTGCACCAGCACTTTAAGCTGGTTGAATGCTTTACTGTCCTTGATAATATTATTTTGGGAGCCGAAACAACCAAAGGCGGCTTTTTGCAAAAAAAAGAGGCAAAGAAAAAAGTCCTCGAACTTTCTGAAAAATATGGTTTGTACGTAGACCCCGATGCCGTAATAGAAAATATTACGGTTGGAATGCAGCAGCGGACGGAAATTTTAAAGATGCTGTACAGGGACAATGAAGTCCTTATCTTTGACGAGCCTACCGCAGTTTTAACGCCGCAGGAAATCAAGGAACTGATGGCTGTTATGAAAAATCTTGCCGCCGAAGGTAAAAGCATTTTATTTATAACACATAAACTTGCGGAAATTATGGAAGTTGCGGACAGGTGCAGTGTGCTTAGAAAAGGAAAATATATCGGTACGGTTGATGTTAAGGATACCACTCCCGAAGAATTGTCGGCAATGATGGTCGGACGCAACGTAAGTCTTGTGGTTGAGAAAAAACCGTCCGAACCTGGAGATGTGGTGCTTGATGTTAAAAATATGTCGGTGGCATCGCAAAGAGGCAAAAAAGATGCCGTAAAAAATGTTTCGCTTCAGGTGCGCAGAGGCGAAATAGTATGCATTGCTGGAATTGACGGAAACGGGCAGACGGAATTCATCTATGGTTTATCCGGACTGGAGCCTGTAAAAAGTGGAATGATTATGATGAACGGAAAAGACATAACCCGCATGCCTATCCGCAAAAGGCTGACTTCCGGCATGAGCCATATCCCGGAGGACAGGCACAAGCATGGTTTGGTGCTTGATTTTTCACTGGAAGACAATATAGTGCTCCAAAGATACTTTGAACCTCAATTTACCAACAAATTCGGCTTTTTAAAAAGAAATTCCATACGGGAATACGCAAACAGGCTTATAAAGCAATATGACGTGCGTTCCGGACAAGGCCCCATAACAAAAGCCCGCGATATGTCCGGCGGAAACCAGCAGAAGGCAATCATTGCAAGAGAAATAGATAAAAATCCGGAGCTTCTTATTGCCGTTCAGCCGACAAGAGGATTGGATGTGGGCGCGGTTGAATATATACACAAACAATTGGTGGCGCAAAGGGATGCCGGAAAAGGCGTGCTTTTGGTAAGCTTTGAACTTGACGAAGTCATGAATCTTGCAGACCGGATTCTGGTGATGTATGAGGGCGAAATTGTAGGCGAATTTTCTCCCGGACAAGTTTCCGTTGAAGAACTTGGACTTTACATGGCAGGCTCCAAGAGGATGGAGGTAGGGGCGCATGAATAAAGAAAGAACCAAAAAAGCAAGCATTTTGAGAAATGACGGGTTCCAGACAACAATCTCATCCATTTTATGCATTTTAATCGGGTTCTTAATAGGGTATATCGTATTGCTGATAATAAATCCAAAAGGAGCAGGCGATGCGATACTTGCAATCATGAAGAACTTTTTGTACTATTCAAGCGCAGTTTCAGCTAAGAAATATTTAGGCACGACATTGGTAAAGGCATCGGCATTATTGATGTGCGCATTGTCAGTGCTTTTTGCAAACAAAGTGGGACTTTTTAATATCGGTGTTGCAGGACAATATGTGGTCGGCGCCGGCGCAAGTTTATATTTTGCTGTCGGTTTGGGAATGCCTTGGTATGTCAGCCTTTTGGCGGCAATTGTATTTGCGGCGGCTTTGGGCGGAATTTCGGGATTTTTAAAATCATATTTCAACGTAAATGAAGTAATTTCCTGCATTATGCTTAACTGGATTTCACTTTATTGCGTAAATATGCTCCTGTCTACGGTAAAGGAATCCTCAACCCCATATACAAAGCCTTTGTCAAGCGCAAACAAGGACGGGCTGCTTCCTAACTTGGGGCTGGACAAAATCTTTTCAAACAATAAATTTGTCACAATCGGAGTGGTTTTATCGGTAATTGCGGCAATTTTTGTTTCAATTCTCCTTGACAAAACAAAATTCGGCTATGAGCTTAAAGCAACCGGCATGAACAAGCATGCGGCAAAATACTGCGGCATGAAGGAAAAAAGAAACATAATCATAACCATGATGATTTCCGGCGCACTTGCAGGAATGGGGGCAGGCATATTTTATTTAAGCGGCATCGAACAATGGATGATTGGGCAGACAAGCATACCTGCAATGGGATTTAACGGGATTGCCGCCGCGTTTTTAGGCGGGCTGAATCCGATTGGGGCAATATTTGCCTCATACTTTATCCAGCATATCACAAGCGGAGGCACATATGTGGACAAAACCATGTATTGCACGCAAATTTCCGATTTGATGATTGCTTTTATAATTTATTTGTGCGGATTCGTCTTTTTCTTTAAATTGTTCCTTAACAAGTATCTTGACAAAAGAGATGAAAAAATGGCTGCAAAAGCAAGGGAAGGAGGCGAGGCATAATGCTGCTGTTGATTCAGTACACGTTGATATTTGCTTCCGTATTGGTATTGGTGGCTTTGGGAGGCTGTTTTTCGGAACACAGCGGAGTTATCAACATCGGTTTGGAAGGAATTATGGTAATAGGCGCTTTGGGCGGAGCTTTGATGATGAAATTTTTGGGAGGAGGAGCTCCGGCGGCAGTGGTTATCTTACTGGTGGTGCTGTCCAGCGTATTGTCCGGAATCCTTTGCTCTTTGCTTTTGGGCGTGGCGGCGATACATTTCAAGGCCGACCAGACGCTTTTGGGAACAGCTTTGAATTTATTGGGCGCGGCGGTTGCTGTTGTTTTGGTTAGGGCAATCAATCTTTCCGAAGATATTGACAATGTTTCATCCACAATCAAATACGGAGAGGCAAAAAGTGCATTTATTATACGAATTGGCGATTTTGAGTTCAACTGGTTCATGCTGATAGCATTTGTTGTTTTGATTTTGTCCTATATCGTGCTTTACAAAACCAAATTCGGCATGAGGCTTTATGCGTGCGGGGAACATCCGCAGGCGGCGGATTCTGTCGGCATCAATGTCTACAAAATGAGATACGCAGGCGTTATGATTTCCGGCGCTCTGGGCGGCCTCGGCGGGCTTGTGTATATAACCGCAGGGGTGAGCGAATGGAAATTTGAAAACGGAGTTGCCGGATTTGGGTTCCTTGCTTTGGCGGTTATGATTTTCGGGCAATGGAAACCGCTCAACATTGGGCTTGCAGCGCTTTTGTTTGGATTTTTCAGGGCGTTGTCAAATGTGTATACGGGATTTGATTTTCTGCTTTCGCTCAAACTTCCCAGTGTGATTTACAATATGCTCCCATATATCATCTCATTGATAGTTCTGGTGTTCGTATCTAAAAAATCAAGGGCTCCGAAAGCGGAAGGAATTCCTTATGACAAGGGACAAAGATAAAAAATTTAAAAGACGGTGATGGCAAATGAAAAATTATTCTGAAAACGAAAGCTTGCAGTATCATATCCAAGTAGGCAAAAACCAGGTTGGAAGGTATGTGATTCTGCCCGGAGACCCTAAACGCTGCGCAAAAATTGCAAAATATTTTGATGACCCGGTTATGATTGCCGACAACAGGGAGTATGTGACTTATACAGGCACATTGGACGGCGTCAAGGTCAGTGTTACATCCACGGGAATCGGAGGGCCGTCCGCTGCAATTGCAATGGAAGAGCTATACAAATGCGGCGCGGACACGTTTGTCAGAATCGGAACTTGCGGCGGCATGCAGAGGGATGTAAAGAGCGGAGATATCGTCATAGCAACCGGTGCTGTCCGCATGGAAGGGACAAGCCGTGAGTATGCTCCGATTGAATTTCCGGCGGTTTCAAACATAGATGTGACAAATGCGCTGATTGAAGCGGCAAAGGCAAAGAAATTCAGCTATCATGTTGGAGTCGTGCAGTGCAAGGATTCGTTTTACGGCCAGCATGAGCCTGAAACCAAACCTGTGGGATATGAATTGATGAACAAATGGGAGGCATGGAAAAGGCTCGGATGTTTGGCGTCCGAAATGGAGTCGGCGGCGCTGTTTATTGTGGCAAGTCACTTGAACGTGAGAGCCGGCTCATGCTTCCTTGTTATGGCAAATCAGGAAAGAGAAAAGCTTGGGCTTGAAAATCCGGTTGTGCATGATACGGATATGGCGGTTCAGGTTGCTGTTGAAGCAATTAGGAAGCTGATACGCGAAGATATGGAAAGAGGGAACAAATAATGACTCCAAACGAAATATTAAGGCATGTGGACCATACGCTGCTGGCTCCGTCAGCAACATGGGATGAAATTAAACAAATATGCGATGATGCCGCTCAGTATCATACCGCTTCGGTTTGCATTCCGCCAAGTTATGTGAAGAAGGCTTGCGAATATTTAAAAGGGGAAGTTCCGGTATGTACGGTCATAGGATTCCCAAACGGATACATGACAACCGAAACCAAGCTGTATGAGGCTTTGGATGCAATCAAAAACGGCGCGGCGGAAATTGACATGGTCATCAATATCGGCTGGCTGAAAGACAAAAAATACGATTTGCTTGAAAATGAAATCCGCATGCTAAAAGAAAAGGCCTGTCCCGATAAAATATTAAAGGTTATAATTGAAACCTGTCTTTTAACAAATGAAGAAAAAATTAAAATGTGCGAAATCGTAAGCAATGCCGGAGCCGACTATATAAAAACATCGACAGGGTTTTCAAGTGCAGGAGCAACGTTTGAAGATATTAAACTCTTCAAGGAAAACATTGCCCCCAATGTTAAAATTAAGGCGGCAGGAGGAATTTCAACGCTGGGAGATGCTGAAAAATTCCTTGAGCTTGGCGCCGAAAGGCTTGGAACAAGTCGAATTATAAAAATAATCAAAAACGAACACGCAAGCGGATATTAAAAGAAGGTGGCGTAATGCAAAAAGATTTAGCCGAAAAAATGATTGATGCCGCAATTGAAATGCTGAGATTCTCCTATTCCCCGTATTCCGGATTTAAGGTAGGGGCGGCTTTGCTTGCCGAAAACGGAAAAATCTATACCGGCTGCAACATCGAAAATGCGGCATATACTCCCACAAACTGCGCTGAAAGGACCGCCTTTTTCAAGGCGGTCAGCGAAGGCGAGCATGATTTCAAAGCCATATGCATAGTCGGGGGCAAGGATGGGGTTTTAACCGAATATGCTCCGCCATGCGGCGTGTGCAGGCAGGTTATGATGGAATTCTGCGACCCTGAAAAATTTCTGATTATTCTTGCCGTCAGCAAGGAAAAATATGATATATTTACTTTAAAAGAACTGCTGCCGTTGGGATTTGGGCCGGGAAATCTTAAAATGCCAAAATAAAGGGCATGAATTTCAGGCGTTTGAAAATCTGATGCCGATGATGACTTGAAGGAGAAATTAAGATGCATGATTATAAAAGAATTTTCGTAATTGTTCTTGATTCGCTCGGAATCGGCGCCATGCCGGATTCCGAAAAGTTCGGCGACATTGGCGTGGATACTTTCGGTCATATCCTTGAAAAGACAAAAACATTGAACATCCCAAACCTGCAAAAACTTGGGATGCTTAATCTTCATCCTGCCGGAAACATGAAGGGCGTTCCAAATCCCATGGGACGCTATATGCGTTTGAGCGAAGCCAGCAACGGCAAGGATACAATGACCGGGCACTGGGAAATGATGGGCATAAAGACAGAAAAGCCGTTTAAAACATTTACGGAAACCGGATTTCCTGAAGAACTGATTAAAGAATTGGAAAGGCAATGCGGAAAACGGGTCATCGGCAACAAAAGCGCAAGCGGCACGGAAATCATAGACGAGCTTGGCGAAGAAGAAATCAATACCGGAGCAATGATAGTATATACCTCCGCCGATTCGGTGCTCCAAATATGCGGAAACGAAGAAACCTTTGACTTGGAAAACCTTTACCGATGCTGCGAAATAGCAAGAAAAATTACCCTAAAAGACGAATGGAGAGTAGGACGGGTTATTGCAAGACCGTATATCGGAAAGAAAAAAGGCGAATTTAAACGCACAAGCAACAGGCGGGATTATGCTCTTGAACCAACAGGCGAAACGGTATTGAATGCTCTGAAAAACGCCGGATTGGATGTAATTGGAGTAGGGAAAATCAACGACATTTTCTGCGGAGAGGGCCTTACGGAAACATATCACTCAGACAGTTCGGTGCATGGCATGGAGCAAACGATTGAGATAAGCCAAAAAGATTTCCATGGCCTTTGCTTTGTAAATCTGGTTGATTTTGACGCGCTTTGGGGACATAGGAGAAACGTGGAGGGCTATGCCCGCGAAATAGAAAAATTCGACGAGAAATTGGGAGCTCTTCTTGAAAAATTAAAGGAGGACGACCTTTTGATTTTAACCGCCGACCATGGCAATGACCCGACTTATACCGGAACCGACCACACAAGGGAATATGTGCCGTTTATAGCATATTCAAAAAAGATGCGTGAGGGCGGAAAATTAAAAGATGAGGATACTTTCGCCGTGACAGGCGCCTCCATAGCTGATAATTTCGGCGTAAAAATGCCGGAGAATACAATAGGCGAATCTATTCTGAAAGAATTGGTTTGACCTATCACAGCTCCGCACATTGAAGTTGGAGAAAAGACAATGAAAAACAAATATCTGTATGAGGCTCTGCCTTCATGAGGGCTTTGAAATTGGAAGCAAAATTGGTCGCAGAATATCTGCTAAGGCAGGCAAGAAAAGAAAGAGTCTTTTTGCTTATGCAGGGAAACGACAGGCTGGCATGGCTTTTTGTCAAGCGGTATGAGCAATCGAGCGAGAACGGATGCCTGTACATGAAAAACGAAAGGCAAACCTTGGCGGACGCCACTGGTCTATGTATAAAAAGCATTACCAGAGGACTTAAAAAATTTGAAAGCCAAGGGCTTATTTCGCGAAAGGGAAATAAAATAATAATCAATCAGCAGCAGTATGAAAAACTTAAAGAAAATGTTTCATCCAAAGTGGATATTGAGTAAAAATAAAAAACCACCCATTCGGGTGGCAAATTTTTTATATGACTGCCTGCTGCGGGTGGGAGTAGAGGTTCTTGTAAACCGCCCCTGCGGGTGGAAGTTTATTTTCGGATGTACCGAGCCGGCAATGCGTGCAGGTTCAGCCTGATAAAAAAGCAAGATACTATGTAAACTGCCCCTGCGGGTGGGAGGAAAGGTTCTTGTAAACCGCCCCTGCGGGTGGAAGTTTATTTTCAGATGTACCGAAACGGCATTGGTGCAGGCTCCGCCTGCTGGTATGCCCGACTGGATTCGAACCAGCGGCCTTCAGAGTCGGAGTCTGACGCTCTATCCAACTGAGCTACGGGCACATATTAGCAACGTAAAATATTATATCATTATTTTTGTTTAAAATCAACAGCAAAAAAACTCTTGACTTCGAGCTTGCTCTAAGGTTTATAATAAAATCAAATTGAAAAGGGGGAACAAGGATGAAATTTTCAACGAAAAAACTTACGCTTTCCGCGGTGTTCTTGGGACTGGGGCTTGTTTTGCCGTTTTTGACGGGACAAGTTCCGCAGGTGGGGAGCATGCTGCTGCCCATGCACATTCCTGTGCTGCTTTGCGGAATAATCTGCGGGTGGGAGTATGGACTTGCCGTGGGAGCAATACTTCCGCTGCTCAGGTCTGTGATTTTCGGTATGCCGCCGATTTATCCGACAGCTCTTGCCATGACATTTGAGCTTGCGGCTTATGGCGCGGTTATAGGTTTTCTTTATAGAAGATTCTTTAAAGGCACCGCGGGGATTTATCTTTCGCTTTTGACGGCTATGGTTTCGGGCAGGATTGTTTGGGGAATTGTTCAGGCTGTGCTGCTTGGAGTCGGCGGAAAAACATTCACTGTTTCCGCATTTTTGGCGGGAGCGGTTTTAAATGCGGTTCCGGGAATAATTTTGCAGCTCTTGCTTGTGCCGGCGGTTGTGATTTTGCTTGAAAAAACAGGTGTGATGTATGACAGAGAACCGCCAAGAGCTGTTTAAGCCTTTTTTTGACAGGCTTGAAGAACTGCTTGCGTCAAGGGATTTTATTATCGCGGCAATTGACGGCAGCTGCGCTTCCGGCAAAACTACGCTTGCCGGCATCATCAAAGAAAAATACGACTGCAATGTACTGCATATGGACCACTTCTTTTTAAGGCCGGAACAAAGGACAAAGGAGCGGCTTTCAGAGCCGGGCGGGAATATTGATTACGAACGCTTTAAGGAGCAGGCGCTTGACAAGCTGCTTGGGAAAGGGCCATTTTCTTATCAGCCTTATGATTGCTCAACCGGAAAAATGGGCGGAGAAATCTTTTTTGAGCCTAAAAAGCTTAATATAATTGAGGGAGTTTACAGCCTTCATCCGTTTTTTGGGGATGTTTTTGATATAAAGGTGTTTTTGAAAATTTCGCCGGAGGAGCAAAGCAGAAGAATCCTCAAAAGAAACGGCATGGAAATGCATGAAAAATTCATGAATGTATGGATTCCTCTTGAAAATGAATACTTTAAGGCTTTTAATATTGAGGAAAAATGCAAGTTTTCTTTTAATACTGATTGAAATTTATTTGCTTTTTCAGCGGGTGGCTCCGCCCCCCGAATTACAATAAAAACAAGTTGAATTTATTTAAGCCCCCCGGTTACTTTTTGCCCGGCGGCAAAAAGTAACCAAAAAGCGCCTGATTTTATGCGTCCTCGTCCGCCTATTCGCCGGCAACGGGCGCCACGCTATCGCTTGCGCCCTGCTCGGCGAATTACGGCTACAAAAATATGACCTGCTTTTCGCCTCGGTGCGCACTACTCCAATTTTACTACGAAAATCAGGTCTTTAACTCCGTTAGCCTTAACTACTTTATCAGCAGAAAATTTTTCTTGTTAAGGATGGGCGCTTTTATTTCTAACGCCTAACGGCTAACAACTAACAACTAAAAAGCAGGTCTTGGAACTTCGCTTGCCTTAACTACTTTATCAGCGGAAAGTTTTTCTTATTGAGGTGGGGCGCTTTTTCTAACATCTAACGTCTAACATCTAACAACTAAAAGGGGTGCAATTATGAAGAGAGAAGATTTATTGAAAATTCCAAAGCTGGGATTCGGCTTTATGAGGCTTCCCATGAAAAATGGGCAGATAGACATGGAAATGACCTGCAAAATGGTCGATAAATTCATGGAAAACGGGTTTACTTACTTCGATACCGCTTACGTTTATCATGGCGGGAAATCTGAGGTGGCATTAAAGGAAGCACTTGTTATGCGCCATCCGCGCGAAAGTTTTACTATTGCCGACAAGCTTCCCGCATGGGAGCTTAAATGCAAGGAGGATGTGGATAAAATCTTCAATGAAGAGCTTGAACGCACCGGAGCAGGATATTTTGACTTTTATCTGCTCCACAGCATCGAAACCGGACACCTTGCAATTTACGACAAGTACGATTGCTGGGCTTGGGGACAGGAAATGAAGAAAAAAGGCCTTATAAAAAACTTCGGATTTTCTTTCCACGACAAGCCGGATTTGCTTGATAAAATCCTTACAGACCATCCGGAAGTGGATTTTGTGCAGCTGCAGATAAATTATATAGACTGGGACAATGAAATCGTATGCTCCGGCGGATGCTATGAGGTCGCAAGAAGGCATGGCGTTCCCATAATGATAATGGAACCGGTAAAGGGCGGAAATCTTGCAAGGCTTCGCCCTGACCTTGAAGAAAAAATGAAGGCAGTTTCTCCAGAAAGGTCCATTGCGTCTTGGGCAATGAGATTCTGCGGACTGCTTGACGGGGTTGCGGTCGTGCTCAGCGGAATGTCCGACATGGAACAGCTTGATGACAACATAAAGACATTTAAAACGCTTGAACCTTTCAGCCAAAAGGAAAAACTTTGCCTTGAAGATGTGGTGAATGACCTTTTAAGCGCTCCCACAATTCCTTGCACAGGATGCGCTTATTGCGTTGACGGATGCCCCGCAGGAATAAAAATCCCGGATATTATAAGCGCATACAACACCGTTCTCACTTATGGCGACCATGACAGGCCGCATTTCTTCTACGGCGGAATTACAAAAGGCGGGCATACCGCAAACTCATGCCTTGCCTGCGGACAATGCGAAACAGTATGCCCTCAGCACATAGAAATAATCGATGTTCTGCAAAGGGCTTCAAAAATCTTTGACAAATAAAAAATGCCGCACCTTTTTGGTGCGGCATTTTTTCATCAATATTTGCTGTCAAAATTGTCAAGGCTCGGGAAGTCGCTTGGGGAAGGCGACAATGACGGGAATGAAACTTCCTGCGGCTCGTCAAGAAAAATATCCTTTGGCGCAAACGGGTCGTCATTTTGCAAGCTGCCGGCAAAGGCTGAAACATCGGAAGCAAGCTTGAATTTTGAAACCTCGCTTTCAAGCATGGATGCCTGTCCGGAAAGCTGCTCGCTTGCGGCGGCGCTTTCTTCCGCTGTTGCGGAGTTGGTTTGGATAACCGTTGAAATCTGGTCGATTCCCTGCGTAATCTGCTTGATTGCCGCCGCCTGCTGTTCGGAGGCCTCGTCAATTTTTTCTATAATATCCTTTACAAGAAGCGAATTCTTTGAAACGCCTTCAAGAGATTTAGCTGTTTCTTCGGCAATTTTTGCGCCTTCGGCAACAACGGATTTTGAACCCTCGATAAGCTGGGTGGTCTGCTTTGCCGCCTCGGCGGATTTGGAGGCAAGGTTCCTTACTTCATCGGCAACAACGGCAAAGCCTTTGCCTGCGGCTCCTGCGCGTGCGGCCTCAACTGCCGCGTTAAGGGCAAGGATATTGGTCTGGAAGGCAATGTCTTCAATGACCTTATTGATTTTGCTTATTTCTTCGGAAGATGAGCTGATGTCATTCATAGCTTCAAGCATGCGCTTCATTTCTTCGTTGCTCTTTTCTACATCGCGGACAGTCTGTTCAACATAGTTGGTGGCTGTGTTGACATTTTTAGCATTCCTTTGGACATCATCGGAAATGTTATTAATGGTTGCCGAAAGTTCCTCCATTGTGCTTGCCTGTTCGGTTGCGCCCTGCGAGAGGAGCTGGGCTCCGTTTGAAACCTGTTCCGCTCCGGCTTTAACCTGTTCGGCTGAGGTTTTAATTGAGGAGAGCGTAGTGCTCAAATCCTTTGAGATTTTTATAAGTGAATCCTTTATGGGACTGAAATCGCCTATGTAATTTTCTGTTATCTCATTTGAAAAATCTCCGCTTGCCATAAGACCCAGATTCGTTGAAATATCGTCAACATATTTTCTGAGCGTTGTTACAGTAAATGAAAGTGCATCGGAGAGGGCGCCAAGTTCATCGCTTGATTTATGCTCAACAGGTTCAGCATGCAGGTTTCCGCTTGAAAGCTCCGTTGCAAGCCTTGACATCTTTTCAAGCGGGCGGACAATAGTCCTTTTAGTGAAGATTCTGTTAAGGAAGATTACCACTATTCCCGCAATTACAATTGCGCCAAAAACAAAAGCGTATATTATAAGCATAAGGCCATATATTTCTTCAACAGGACGGCCTGTAAAAATTGCACCTATGGTTTCTCCGGTCTTATCATTTATTATAGGTCTGTAAATGGCATAAAATCTTCTTCCGCGGAAAACAATTTCATTAGTAAAGATTTTTTGTTCGGTCAAGACTGTTTTGGCTATCTTTGAGTCAAGTTTTGTGCCGACAAGACGCTGCCCGTTTTCGCTGAGAGTTGTATTTATTCTTTCATCGCCGGAGAAAACGGTATACTCGTTTCCAGTGGATGATTTAAGGTCATCTACAAATGTATATTTTGCAAGGTTATAGCCTGTGCAAAGAAATCCCATAAGCGTTCCGGAAGAATTATTTATAGGTGCGGCGGAGCATATTGCAAGCTTTATATCGAGAATAGGCTCCATTTCCGTGGTGTATTCGCCCTTTATCGCCGCGGAGATCACTTTTGTTGAAGCAATTGAAGTTCCCGCATAATCTTTTAAAAATTCAGGCTTATCGTTATCGCCGGATTTATTGAGAATCCCGAAATTTGCCACGATTTTCCCGGTCTTATCTGTTATGAAAATAAAGTCGGTATCTGCGCCGGCAACATTGCCTATTGCGTCAAGAGCAGCGTTAAGGCCGGTTTTTCCTCCGCCTACAACACCGGAAATTATGTCCGCCTTTTCAGCATACATTTTTGCAAACTGCTGGGAGTCGCTTTTAAACTCTTCAAGTTCGTTGAAAATTCCGTTTATAGAGCTTTCTGAAATTTCGTGAATAATGGTGTCGGATATTTTTATAAATCCGATAAAGCTGCCCACAAGTGAAACTACCGTGACAACAACTATGCTTGCCACAAGAATAAGGGACATTTTTGTACTGATTTTTTTAATTTTCATTGATGTTTCCTCCCGATGGCACAAAATATAAAGATTAATATTTTTTTGATACAATTTTACGCAAAATTACAGCTAAATTATAGCATTACAAAAAATTAATGTCAATTAAAAAAATATGGTTATACCTAATATTAAAAGCAAAATGACGATTTTTGTCGAAAATAGTGCACATAGCATTTTATATTTAGTGATTAGATATAAAAAATGCCGAAAGCAATAAAAAGTTTGATTTTACGCTTGACACATTTCAAAAACTATGCTAATATAATCAAGTCGCTTTCGGGGCTGGATGATAGAGGCTGGCTTCGAGTGGGTGTTGAGTAGTTGGGGAGAGGGAGAAAAAACCTCGAAAAAAGTACTTGACAAATCCGAAAGAAAGTGATAAAATATAAAAGTTGCGTCTAAGAAGCTAACGGAAAGCACGAAAGAGTTTGGAAGAAAAAAACTTTAAAAAAGTGCTTGACAAAAGCGAAAAGATGTGATAAAATAGCAAAGCGCTCTTGAGGAGAGAGA
>JAIHAL010000014.1 GCA_020054675.1 Oscillospiraceae bacterium | reverse complement strand
GCGCCACGCTATCGCTTGCGCCCTGCACGACAAAGCTCGGCTGCTTTACTTGAAGATGCCACGTCTTACCAAGTTAAAGGCAAAAAAGAATAGTACTTAAGAACCTCGGAAAGCACCTTATTTCACTTAATAAGAAAAGGCTTTCCGCTAAATAAAGTTATTAAGGCAATTAGAGTTCCAAGACCTGCTTTTCGTAGTAAAATTGGAGCCGTTGCCGGCGGGTAGGCGGATGAAGACGCATGAAAGCCCCGCAGGGCGGCGTCTTTTGCCTACTTTTCTTCGCTGGTGAAGAAAAGTAGGCAGGGGGGGATTTAAAACATAAATATATTTAAAAAATAAGGAGGGGGGACGGAGTCCACCCCACTTAAAAGGTAAAAGAACAAAAACTACCCAGCAACTCAAAAAACAATAAAGTTTAAAAAACCCTTGACAAATAAAAAAATATGTTGTATAGTTAATTACACAAGTAATTAACCCACATACCAAAGGCGGTGAAAAAATGATGACCTTTAATTTTGACGATGAAAAGCCCATATATATCCAGCTTGCCGAGGGTATTGAGGACGCGGTTTTGTCCGGGGCGTTTCCGGAGGAAACGCAAATCCCGTCAACCACGGAAATATCAGTCGGCTATAAAATAAATCCTGCAACTGCATTAAAGGGGGTAAATCTCTTGGTTGAAACCGGAATCCTTTATAAAAAAAGAGGCGTGGGGATGTTTGTGGCATCCGGAGCCGCCGAAAAAATCCGCGAAAAAAGAAAGCAGGCGTTTTTTGACGCTTATGTAAAAGCTCTTGTGCAGGAAGCGCAAAAGCTGAAAATTACAAAAGAAGATGTGATAGGCATGATTGAAAAGGGGTTTTTAAGATGAGTACAATAAGACTTGACAACGTGACAAAATGCTTTGGCCAGACAAAGGCGCTTGACGGAGTCAGCGTCGTGTTTGAGGAAAACAAGATTTACGGCTTGCTTGGGCGCAACGGAGCAGGAAAATCTACCCTGCTAAATGTAATTTCAAACAGATTGTTCCCCACAGTGGGAGAAGTTACAATAGATGGGGAAAGGGCATCTGAAAACGACCATGCCCTTTCAAAAGTTTTTTGCATGAGCGATAAAAATCTTTATCCGGATACGATGAAGGTAAAAGAAATTTTTGAAATGACAAAAACCTACTATCCGGAATTTGATATGAATTACGCTCAAAAGCTTTCACATGATTTCGGACTTAACATAAACAAAAAGATAAAAGGTCTTTCAACAGGTTATAACTCAATCTATAAAATCATTTTGGCGCTTTCCAGCAATGCCCCGATAGTGTTTTTTGACGAACCGGTTTTAGGGCTTGATGCAAACCATAGAGAGCTTTTTTATAAGGCATTGATAGACAAATACAGCGAAAGACCGGCGACCTACGTCATTTCAACGCATTTGATTGAGGAAGCCTCCGATATAATTGAGCGCGTTGTAATTTTAAAAGAAGGCAAACTTATTCTTGATGAAGATACCGAAACGGTTCTTGCCGGAGGATATGCGGTTTCAGGTTCGGCCGGTGCTGTTGATGAATTCTGCAAGGGCAAACAGATTTTGGGGCAGGATGTTCTCGGCGGACTTAAAACCGCCTATATAAAGGGACAGGTTCGCCGCGATGAAATTCCCGAAAATCTTGAGCTTTCAAAGCCCGACCTGCAAAAGCTTTTCATACAGCTGACAAATTGAGATTAAGGAGAAAGATTTATGTCAACGAGATTAACGCCATCTTTTAAAGTACATTTTAAAGGCACTGCAAAAAGTGTGATTGTTTTTTATATAGTAATGCTTGCCTTGTTTGTGATTGACCTTATTCTAAACATCATCTTTGTGGGCAACAATAACAGCGAATTTTCCGGCATAGAAATGATAGCGTCCATATTTTTTCTTGTTTTTGGGATATCCTGCTTTAAGCCGAATTTAAAAATGGCATTTGCCAACTGCGTTTCAAGAAGGACCGAATTTATTTCAACAATGCTTTCAGCGGCGACATATTCCTTTATAATGGTGTTTTTAAACGCCGGAATGGTTCTTCTTTTTTCCATGACATCGAATTCCGAATTTGCCTTTAACCAAATGTATTCGGATTATGCCTTTGCAAACGGATTTATAAAGTTTTTGACTTGGTTTTTGTATGAATTTTTGTCGCTCTTTTCTTCATTTGCGTTGGGATATTTTATAGGCGCTCTTTATTACAGAATGAACAAAGGGCTTAAAATAGCGGTTTCGGCCGGAGTTCCCACAATCCTTTTGATAGGCATGCCGATTGCGATTGGATTTTTCGGCCCGGACAGCATTTTTGTAAAAGCCATCGTAGCCTGCATGGACTTCTTAATCAAGACTGTGGCTAATCCATACGGTGCCATACTTTTAGCTCTTTCGTCAGTGGCAATTTTTATGGTTTTAGCATTCCTTTTAATAAGAAAAGCGCCGATAAAGGAGCAGTAAAAAAATCCTCCGAAGCTTATGCTTTGGAGGATTTTTTATTATATTTTCTTTACCGAATCCCTTATTACAAGTCTTATCGGCAGCCGGATGTTTTTTTGTTTCGGCCTTTCGCCGTTTATAAGCCTTATAAGCTGTTCAACGGCAATGCGTCCTTTCAAGCTTGGATTTTGAGCAACGGTTGTAAGCTTTGGCCGCATGTTTACAGCAAGCAGATTGTCATCAAATCCTGCAACGGAAATATCTTCCGGCACCCTCATGCCGTAAGCGTTCAAAAAATTAACCGCAGTGGCGGCATAATAATCCGACGTCAAAAAGAGAGCGGTATAATCGTATTCGCGCAAAACGATTTTTTTAATATAATCATCAAGCCTTTCTTCCGGCAGTCCCACCAAGAAAAGGTCATTTTCGGAGCAATGAATCCCATGTTCGGCAAGTGCCCTTGAATACCCCTCAAACCTTTTTCTGTCAACGCCAATGCCGTCGTTGCCGACAAAGCCTATTCGGCGATGCCCCTGCTCTATCAGATATTTTGTAACCTGATATGCCCCCTCTTCATCTTCAAGGCCCACATTGACAAAATCCTCCCCTGCTTCTTTAAGGTATGCGTCAATGAACACGACAGGTTTTCTTACGAGTTTAAGTATTCTCTCCCCGTCGTTAGGATGGATTCCCAGCATGATGAGGCCGTCAACGTTCCATTTGGTAGCAAAGTTTAAAATTCCCTCAACATCTTCCGGACAATAAAGCATCATAAAGTATCCGGCTTTTCGTATATCCATTTCAAGTTCGCCGGAAATTTCGCCAAAAAACGGTTCCTGTACGGCGTGACGGTTTTCAAGGCTCGGATATTTTATAATTACCCCTATAATTTTTGAAGAATTCTGTGCCAGTGCCCTTGCGCTCATATTTGGGACATAGTTGTATTCCTCAATAACCCTTTTTATTTTTTCTATGGTTTCTTTGGAAACCTCTTTTGTCTTGCCGTGGATTACGTTTGAAACCGTTGTCGGGCTTACTCCGACAATGTCGGCCATTTCCTTTATTGTTATCAATTTTTTCACCTTTGCGTTTATTCTTTTAACAAAATAGTAGCATGAAAACAAAAAGATGTCAATTAGTTGTTAGTGGGATAGTTGTTAGTAATTAGTTTTTGTAGTTTTGCTTTTTTAGCGGGGGACGCCGTCCCCCGTACTCCATGTAAAACCAATTAAGCCTGTTGTTTATCCCCCTGCCTACTTTTCTTCACCAGCGAAGAAAAGTAGGCAGGGGGCTATAAAAATTTATTATCTTTAAAATCAGGTAGGGGGACAGAGTCCCCCTACAGAAAAAGTGAAGTTGTGAAAATTAACTTTTAAAAATCACGTTTTTTTAATAAACTTTGTTTGGCATTTGGGGCAGGTGATTTCGATTTTGCCCCTGCCTCTGGGCACTCTAAGCTTTTGCCGGCAGGACGGGCATTTGTAATACTTATGTGTCTGCATTCCCTTGAAATAAAAATACATTTTTTTAAGCCTTTCCCAAACAGGCCGCCAGTACCTCATAAAAATTTCGTTTTCCCTTGCCCGTTGCGGGATATTCCTTGAAACAAACCTTGCAAATTCAAGAGCAAGCGGAATATAAGCAATCAAAAGCAAAAAACGCGGCCATGCAAACCTAAGCGGAAGTGAAAGCAAAAAGGCAACCGCAATAAGAAAAATCCCCAATCCGTCCATTCCGTATCTTCCGTACATAAAATTCCTGAACCAGTTCATTTTTGCTCTCCTTTAAGTTTTTTATTTATTTTATTCCTGCTTTATAAACTTGTCAAGAAAGATTTTTTGACCTTTTTGTTCCAAAATCTCCTTTTATGTGATAAAATAGAATTATACAAACCTTTGGGGGAGCTTTCAAAAAAATGCTTGCACTGTATCTTTCAATGATAGACTGCATGGACGACAGGGATAAGTTCATGCTCATTTATGAAAATCATGATTCTTACCTGCATAGTTACGCATTTTCAATTTTAGGGGATAAACAGCTTTCGGAGGATGCCGTACAGGAATGTTATCTCCGTGTTGTGAAAAATTTACATAAAATTAACGATCCCGCTTGTCACGAAACGCGCAGTTTTCTCGTTATTATATTAAAGAACGCTGCAATTGATATCATGCGCAAAAGGAGCATGGAAACATTCTTTCCGGAGGATGCGGAAATTGCCGCCCCGCCCGATAAAGGCTTTGAAAACGCCGAACAGTTTTTAACTGAATTCATAAGAAATCTTCCGGATATTTACAAGGATGTTGTTTATTTAAAGTATAACTACGGATGCTCAAACGTACAGGCGGCAAAGCTTCTTGGAATTTCTCCGGATCTGGTGCGGAAAAGGCTCCAACGTGTTCGCGAAATGCTCAAAAAATTTGAAAATGGAAAGGGGAGGAATTTTAAATGAATAAAAAGCTTTTTTCAAAAGCCGCCGCCGAGGCCGAAAGACTTGACGCGCTTGATTTGCCTCATTTTAATGGTTATCCCTACGAGGTTTCGCCGGATTTTAAAGAAAAAATCCTTTCCTTTGCCTCTCCTAAAAAAAGGGATAAGGGAGCTGCCCGACGGATAATCTGCATTGCCGCCGCCCTTCTTGCCCTTGCGGCGGGAGCAATGGTCACCGAGGCTTTCCACAATCCGGTAAAAGATTTTGTGGTCCAGTTTTTTGAAAAATTTTCTTCTGCTGATTTTGATGCGAAAAAAACTTTTTCGCCGCAAGACATCAAAGAATTTTCTCCCACATGGCTGCCGGATGGTTATAGGCTTGAATCAAGCGAAAAAACTAATGACTTTTTCCGACTGGCTTATAAAAATCCCAACGGAAAAAAATTTGTTTTTAAGCAGACTCTTGCTACGGGAAGCATCATGTTTGACACGGAAAACGGTTCAAAGAAAGTTGAAAAACTAAAAATAGGAGATTGCGAAGCGTTTTTTTACTCATCCGACAATTTATCAACCCTCTACTGGTCTGATGGAATCTGCCTTTTCTCGCTTTCAGGGGATATAAGCAAAGAGGAAATGATAAAGGTTGCCGAAAGCACTAAAGAAAAATGAAAACAGCCGACACGGAAAATCATCCGTGCCGGCTATAATGTTTCAACCTGAATTCCTTCCTCGCCAAGATAAATCTTGCAGTATTGGTAGGTTGCATTTGCCTGAAAAACAAGGTCGTTTATTATAATTTTTGTACCGGGATAAAGTTCTTTCTTGCAGGTAACAGAAAGGTTCTGCTTGTTTTCAAGATATTTTTCTATTTCTTTTATTCTTGCCTGCAATTTAGCCTTTTCCGCCTGATTTATAAGCTTTTGCTTTATTGCGGCATTAAGCATATCTTCCCTTTCAGGGGGGATTTTGCCAAGCTCTTTTTTCTTTTGGGTAAGAAAATCCACAACCTGAGTGCACCTTAAAATCTGGTTTTCAAGCTCAGAGAGCCGCTTTAAGGCATCTGCCTTTTCTTCAAGCATTATTGCGTTGTCGCCGACTATTATATTGGTCGGAAGATAGGATTTTGTTCCTATGGTATTTGCGGTAAGGTTTTTAAGACAGGTATATTTGCCTCCCATAAGAGTTCCCATCCTGCCCTGAGCTGTAAGCTCTCCTCCGCAGTAAACCGTGGATGTCACAAAAGCATCCGCTTTTAAATCGCCGTCACAGGTTATGCTTGAGTTTTCAACAAAGTCAACTGTTACGTTTCCATGGGAAATAACCGTGCTGTTTATGCAGCCCTTTTTGATGACAACATTTCCGCCTGCTTCAATAGTTGCCCCCATAACGTTTTCGTAAACAGTAATGCTTTTTTGGGATGTGATTTTAAATCCTTCAAGCACTTCTCCCCTGATTATTATATCCCCTATAAAATCAAGGTTCCCGATTGAAGCATCCACATTTCCGCGGAGGTTGAATACGGTTTCTATTGCAAATTTGCCTCCAACGGATTTCAAGTTGCCGTCGGCAAGAGCGATAAGCTGTGAACCGTCGCCGGAAAGCCCGATATTTTCGCCGTGCGCAGCGTTGGCAGGTTTCCCCTTGCGCTGGTTTACGGTATGCCCCTTTAAATCAATCCCCGGCTCTCCGTCAGTAGGAGGGGTAATGGTTGCAATAACAGTTCCGACCTTTATATTGCGTATGTAGCCTAAATCCCTGTAATCTACAAACCCTCTTGCATCTTCTTTGGGTTTGTGTTCAACCTGATGTTCAAAGTGATATGTTATAGTTCCGTCAATTCCGTCTTTCGGAGGAAGCCATTTTGCGATTCTAAAAGGGCTTCCGTATCTTTCCTCGGAAAGAATAGTTTTAATTTCATCGGTGTCAATTCCATAAACCACGCCTTTTTCGGCAAGGGCTGTCAAAATCTGTTCCTCGGTTACCGGTTTCCCGCCAAAATAAGGCGGATGGACAATCAAGGTTGCCTCCGAAAAACTTGCGTTTACGTTGAGTTCAAATTTTCCGTCTATGGGGTCATGCTCCAAATCCTTATTTTCTTGTCCAACGTCAACGTCAAGTTCATTCTCCATTAATACTCCCCCTTTGCATAGCTCATGGTGAAATTTTAAATTTAAACGACTATTATATTTTTTGATGCTGATTTTACCTGCATAAGTCCTGTGGATGAATCAAAGAAAACGGTGCGTCCGTAATTTTCCCCTGTCTGTTCTGCAATAATAGGTATTTTATAGCTTTCAAGAACCTTTTTTACCGCGTTTACATTTCTTTCCCCTATATTAAACACGCTTGAATTTGTTGCAAACATTTGCGCCCCGCCTGCAATTTTTGCAACGACAGCCTGTATATTTGCCCCTTTTGATTTCATAAGCGCCAAAAGCTCGGCTATTCCGGTATCGGCATATCTCCTTTTGTTTTCGCTTGGATTTGCCGCTTCCGTGCTAAGCGGAAGCATTATATGCGCAAGGCCGCCTATGCTTTTTGTTTTGTCAAAAAGGCATATTCCAACGCAAGAACCAAGCGCGTAAGTGGCAAGTATATCGGGAGCCAAAGCAACATTCAAGTCAGCTATTCCCACGTTGATAACTTTGCTCATATTTCTACTCCCAATTTATTAAACAATAAGGATAAAGATTCCATCTCCGGAATTAAAATCATGTTGCTCTTTATTTCATCATTGGATATCTTAAAATTGTCATCTATAAAAATAACCCTGTCGCCAACCTGTGCAAATTCAATTGCCGGAACAGAAAGGATTGCCCCTACCATGTCCACGCAAAACGACGGAGGGGAAATATCGATTGTAAGTCCGGTAAGCCCTGCAATCGCGTTTACATAAGAGCCTGCCATAATATTCCCTATCTCGCTTATTGCCGATTTGTCCATTTCGTCAACATTCAGAATGTCGTCAAGCTGTTTGCCGTAAAAAGTGTTCAGCACTACGTTTGCAAATGAACTTTGCAGAATGTACATCATCATGCCCTTTATATCGCCGGAAAGCCTTATCAAAAGCCCTATAACAACATTTTCCGGCCCCCCGAGGAAATCCACGACCTCCTCATATTCAAGAGTCTTAACCACCGGCACCCCGATGTCAATAGTATTGCTCAGCATTCCGGAAAGCGATGTTGCTGCATTTCCCGAGCCTATGTTTCCTATTTCGCGCAAAACATCTATTTGTATAGGGTTAAGCTCTTCAAGGTTTTTAACGCTCATACATCTACCGCCTATCTGAGATTATTGATAATATTTTCAAGGTCATCGGAGGTCTGAACCATTTTTGCGTTGAAGGAAAACGCCCTTTGCAGCTGTATAACGTTTACCATCTGCTCCGATATGTTTGCGGATGAAGGTTCAAGATAACCCTTCATTTTTACGGCATTTGCATCTGCCGCAGCCTCTCCCGAGCTTGCCGTTGCGGAAAAATAATTATCCCCTTCGTTTGAAAGACCGTACGGATTTTCAAATGTAAAGACACCTATTTTGTCAACAAGCCCGTCTTTGTCAAGAGTCCCATCTTCTTTTGCTGCAAGTATAATTGGATTCCCGTCCGCGCCGAGCACATTTGCGCCCTTTGCATCAACAAGATGCCACTGGCCGTTTTCCTCGCTCAAAGAAAATTGTCCGTTTTTGGTGTAATATGTCTTCCCATCCGCGGTTTGTACGGCAAAGAGTCCCTCTCCGAGTATTGCAAAATCAAGTTCCCCGCCGGTCTGCACGACTCCGTTTGCGTCAAACATAAGGTCTGTCTTGTTCAGCTTGGAGCCATGTCCGGTTTCGGCATCCTTATTTTTTTCATTTCTGACCGTATATAGCAGGTCAGAAAAAGAAGCCCTCTGCGCCTTGTATCCGTAAGTTGAAACGTTGGACATGTTGTTTGCAACGACATCCATGCCCTTTTGCGAGGCAATCAGCCCCATTTCAGCTGTGTAAAACGATACTGACATTTATTTTGTCCCCCTTATACTCTGCCTATTTCCATTGCTGTTTTCTGGTTTATTGCGTCAAATATTTTAAGCATTTGGCTGCAAGCGGTAAAATTGCTTTGTGCGGCTATTGCCGCTGTGGTTTCATGCGTAACGTCCACATTGGAGCGCTCGTAAGCCCCTTGCAGAACCGCATAGTCAGTTCCTTCGGGAATTTCCCCTGCGCCCTCGGCATTTTCTGAAAGCGCAAAAAGATTGTCGCCCTTTTTGACAACATCCGTCCCCGCCGGAACATAAGTCAGCGCAAGCTGATATGCCTGCCCGTCGTCGGTCACAATGAGTCCTGTTTCATCAACGGTGAAATCCGCCGTTCCTATTTGTATGGGCCCGTCTTTGCCCATAACCCGCCCCGCGCCTTCAAGGACAAGATATCCCTCGTCGTCTATTGAAAACTGTCCGTTTCTTGTAAGGAGCGTTTCGCCCTCGTCAGCGTAAAGATTGTTCGTCGGCTGGATGTTGAAGAACACATTGCCTTTGAGTGCCATGTCAAGCCTTCTGCCTGTCTGGCTGAAGGAGCCCTGTTCAAGCGACGTGCTCAAATAATCAATAGTGCGGTACTCTATTGTTCCGGTTTTGTTTTTTTGCCCCTTGATGAGTAGAAGCCTTTCGTCAAAAGTGGTGGGAATCACCGTGTCCGCCTTGTATCCCGCCGTCTGGGAATTTGAGATATTGTTGCTTATGGTTTCGATAATTCTTTGCTGGTTTAAAATTCCGTTTGCAGAAATATAAAATCCTCTCAGCATCCTTTTTTCCTCCGTTTCAGCCCTTGATGTACTGTTCCATGTTGTATTTAAGTTTCAGCATTGCCTTTGAATGTATCTGGCAGACTCTTGATTCGCTCACATCCAAAACCTTTGCAATATCCGAAAATTTCAGCCTTTCATAGTAATAAAGGGTAACCACAAGCCTCTGCTGTTCTTTAAGTTCCTCTATTGCCCTTGCAAGCATTTTGGTGCGTTCTTTAAGGTACAGTTCCCTTTCAATGTTCCATACCCCGTCGCCCTCATCGGAAATAAAGACCTCGCCGCCCTCATATAAAAGCTCCTCAAAGGAAAGTGATGAGGCCGCCGCGGCATCTGCCATATTTTTAAGCAGCTTTTCTTTTGGGATTCCCATTGCCTCGGCAAGCTCGTCGGTGGAAGGTTCCCTTGAAAGCTCGGCATAAAGCCTTGAATAAACATTTTCAAGTTCTTTTGCAAAAGCCCTCACGCTGCGCGGGATTATGTCCTGCCGCCTTATGTAATCTATGATGGCTCCCCTCATTTTCATTGAGGCATAACTTTCAAACTTTACATTTTTGTCAGGGTCAAAGGTTTCCACCGCCGAAATAAGCGCAAGATAAGCCTCGTTGGTTATGTCCTCGGCGTCGGCATACTTTTGGTACATGTTCCTTGTCGAAAAAACCGCGTATTTTATCAGGTTCTGGTAAAAAAGGACAATTTCGTTCCTAAGAGCCTTGTCCTTTGTGCTCCGGTATTTGCGGAGCATTTCTTCGCCGCTTATAATTTGGTCTTCGGCAGCTTTTACCGGCATTCCTCATACCCCCTTTGCGCGGATTTTACCCCAAAGGGCTACTCAAGCGAAATGTTTCCCAAAGATTGTATCTGCACGGTATTGTCTATTTCATTAAACGAAAGTACGATTACATTCGGTATAAACTGGTCTATAAGCCTTTTGAAATAAATCCTCACTATCGGAGATGAAAGCACTATCGGCGACGGGATTACTTCCTTCACCTTTTCGTACTGCGACTGGAACGCCGTAACTATCTTGTGTATGGTTTCAGGGTCCATTGCAAGATAAGAGCCCTGGTCGCTTTTTTTCATTGAGGATACAATTTTGTTTTCCAAGTCTGTGTCAAGAGTGAACACCCTTATCTGGCCCGCATCGGAAAATTTCCTTGTTATAGTCCTTTTAAGGGCCTGACGGACGTATTCTGTGGTGACATCCGTATCCTTCAAGGTAGAAGCATAATCGCTGAGAGTTTCAAGGATGGTTTCAAGGTCCCTTATGGGCACGCCCTCTTTAAGCAGGTTGCCAAGAATCTTTTGCAGATAAGCCACAGAAACCACATTCGGAACGATATCCTCCACAAGCGAAGGATTTGACTGCTTGAGCTTGTCCAGCATGGTCTTTATATCCTGCCTTGTAAGCAGCTCATGCGCATGCGCCTTTATAACCTCGGACAAATGCGTTATCATTACGGAGGTCGGGTCGATAAGCGTGTATCCGGCAATATCCGCCATAACCTTTTTGTCCTCTGAAATCCACTTTGCCGGAATGTGGAACGCCGGCTCAATGGTATCAATGCCTTCTATTTCCTGGGTAACCCCGCCGCTGTCAAGCGCAAGATAGTGGTCTGCAAGTATTTCACCCTCGGCGACGGTTTCCCCCTTGATTTTTATAACATACTGGTTGGGATTTATATGCTGGTTGTCCCTCATTCTTACCGATGGGAAAACCATTCCCATTTCAAGAGCAAACTGCTTTCGGAAAATAACAACCCTTTCAATGAATTTTCCTCCGCTTGCCTCGTCAACAAGCGGGATAAGGCTGTATCCGAATTCCATTTCGATAGGCTCTACGGCAAGCAGCTTGTACACATTGTCTATGTCCTTGTAATATTCCATTTCGGAAAGCTCGGCTTGGGCATCCGAAAGCTCCTTTGCCCCCGCCTGTGCAAGCGCGACTTTCTGGGAGCGCATAAGCATGATTCCAAGCCCGATTAAAAGCGCACCGATGACCAGCATTTGCGGCATATGGAATCCCGGCACCAGAAACATAAGGGATATGACCGCTCCGGTTATGATAAGCACCATCGGCTGTGATGCGAACTGGTTTTTGATGTCGCTGTTAAGGCTTCCCTCGGAAGCGGAACGTGTAACTATCATGCCCATTGCGGTTGAGATAAGGAGTGCGGGAATCTGAGAAACAAGTCCATCTCCCACCGTTGCAATGGAATACGTGGACATAACATCCATAAAGTTCCCGCCGTTCATCATCCCGATGATTGCCCCGCCTATAAGGTTTACAAAAGCGGCAATAATTGAAAAAATGGCGTCCCCTTTTACGAATTTGGAGGCACCGTCCATTGCCCCGAAAAAGTCGGCTTCCTGCTCAATCTTTTTGCGCCTGAGCTTTGCGGTCGCCTCGTCGATAAGTCCGGAGTTGAGGTCGGCATCTATGGCCATTTGCTTTCCGGGCATTGCGTCAAGGGTAAAACGCGCTGAAACCTCGGCTACTCTTTCGGCGCCCTTTGTGATTACTATAAACTGAACTATTACAATAAGTATGAATATGATAAATCCAACGATTGCATTTCCCCCGATTACGAACTCTCCGAAGCTTTTTATGACATGCCCTGCATTTCCGCCGTTGCCAAGGATAAGCCTTGTGGATGAAATGTTGAGCGAAAGCCTGAACAAAGTTGTTATAAGGAGCATTGAAGGGAAAATAGAAAATTCAAGGGATTCTTTTATGTACATTGTGGTAAGCAAAACAATAAGGGAAAGCGATATGTTCACAATGAGCATCATGTCCAGCAGCCAAGTCGGCAGCGGAAAGAGAATAAGCAGTATTGCAAGAAGTATAAACACCGTCACGGCATTATTGAATATATTCTTCATGTACATTTGCTCTGCGCTTTCCTTTCGTTTTATGTTATGTCATCAAACAGGAAGTTTTTTGTTTTTAAGGTCATATACCCACGCAAGGATTTCGGCGACTTCCTGATAAAACGTCGGCGGAATTTCCCTTCCAAGGTCAACCTCCTCATACAGCGCCCTTGCAAGGGGCTTGTTTTCGGTAAGGGTCACGCCGTGTTCCTTTGCTATATCTATTATTTTAAGCGCCACATAGTCCATGCCTTTGGCAATTACTACGGGGGCGTTGTTTTTGTCCGGGTCATAAAGTATTGCCACCGCATAGTGGGTAGGGTTCCTGATGACAACGTCCGCATTGGGAACCTGCTGCATCATTCTGCGGCGGGACATTTCCTGCTGCTTTTGACGGATTTTGCCTTTTATTTGAGGGTCGCCCTCGGTCTGCTTGAATTCTTCCTTGACTTCCTGCTTTGTCATGCGGAGATTTTTTTCATATTCCCACCATTGATAAAGGAAATCGAAAACTCCAAGCCCTACGAAAAATATTGCAATAATCATTACGGTTGAAAAAATTTCCGAGGCAATATAAGCAACCGAGCTTAAAAGGTCCACATCAAAAAGCTTTGCGATAGTCCTGATGCTGTTTTTTATGTGGTCATATATGATTGCGGAGATAACTGCAATTTTTATAAGTGATTTTGCCACTTCCACAAGGGAGTGCAGCGAAAAAAGCCTTTTTATCCCCTCAATGGGGTTGATTCTGCTGAATTTAGGTTTTAATGCCTCTCCGGAAAAAATAAATCTTGTCTGTGCGCCGGTAAAGATAACATTTGAAAGCACCGCGACAGCCATAACCGGTCCGGCAATAATTAAAGTAGTTTTAACTATGTCTATAAAAATGCTCTTCATTCCGGAATCGGTGAGCTTAAAGCTCCCGTCGCAAAGAGAGAGCCATGTTTTCATTGAATTTGAAAATGTAACGTACATCAAAGGCGCAAGCGCTTTGAGCACAAGAAAGACGATGAGGAGGAACAGCGCCGCAACAAGGTCCTTGCTGGAAAAGACGTTTCCTTTTTTGCGCTCGTCGCGCCGCTTTTTGGGGGTCGCTCGTTCGGTTTTTTCTCCTGCTCCGGAGCCCGGCATATTTAATAATCCCCCCTAAAACTAACCCGACTTTGAAATAAGTCCAATAACTCCTTCCAAGCTTTGCAGCATTGTATCCATATATCTTTCTATTGCATCCGACATCGGGTGCGCAAGCAAAAAGAGCAAAAGCAATGCAAAAAGCAATTTTACCTGTATGTTTACCACCATAACCTGAATCTGCGGAACAGTCTTCATTAAAATTCCAAGACAGAATTCAAGGATAAGCTGTGCGGCAATCATTGGGATTGCAATTTTCATTGCAAGAGTCAAAACTGTGCCGAAGTAATTGACAATGGTCATTCCCGCATTCGGGTCAATGCTTTGCGTTCCCACGGGAATTGCCTTAAACGAAAGCGCAAATATTTTTATGTATGATAAATGCGCGTTTGTGACAAAAAAGTACAGTATGAACATATACGTGGTTATCGAACCAAAGAGCGGCATTTGCAGGCCGCTTGCAGGGTCATAAATCTTTGCCATTCCAAGGCCCGATTGCGTATCCATTATATCCCCCGCAACCAAAAGGGTTGTTAGAAAAAGCTGCGTTAAAAATCCAAGCGCAAAGCCGATAAACGCCTCAAAGAGCACCGCCACGGCAAACGCTCCGAGGGAGGTGTATTCCGGCACCGATTGTCCCTTTGCCACCGAAGCGGCGATAAAGATTGTCAGCGCAAGGGATGCTCCCACCTTTATTTGCGTTGGAGTATTCCGCCTTGCAAAAATCGGATTGAAGGCAAAAATCCCTATTACCCTTGCAAAAATAAGCAAGTTGGTCTGATAATTGTTTAAAAGTATATCCCAAAACAGGCTGTTATCTTCCATAGCCCTACCTTTTTTCAGACTATATTTGCTATGACTTCAAAAATGTGCTTTGTAAAATCGTTCATCACATTCATCACCCAAGTGCCTGTAAGCAGCAGCACAAGAGCTATTGCAATAAGCTTAGGCACAAATGTAAGCGTCTGCTCATGTATTTGGGTTGCCGCTTGGATGACCGAAATTACAAGCCCCACTATTATGCTTATGATAAGCACCGGCCCCGCCACTTGCAGCGTAACCCAAAATGCTTCTTTAAATATGGACAAAACCTGGTCCTGACTCATTGGAAAGCACCCCCGCTACAAGTTGAAACCTTTTACAAGCGCCCCGCAAAGGAGCTGCCAGCCGTCCACAAGTATGAACAGCAAAATCTTAAACGGCAAAGAAATCATAGCCGGCGAAAGCATGATTATACCCATTGACATAAGCGTGCTTGAAACCACTATGTCTATTATAAGGAAAGGTATGTAGAGCAGAAAGCCTATTGTAAAGGCGGTTTTGATTTCGCTGATTATGTATGCCGGAGCCACGACCTCAAGCTTTAAGTTTTCCGCAGGATTTTCCTTAGGCATTTCCTCGCCGGCAAGGTCAAGGAAGAATTGCATGCTTTCGTTTGAAGTCTGCTTGAGCATGAATTCCTTCATTGGCACAACCGCTCTTTTAGCCGCCTCAACGGTTGAGATTTCGCCGTTTTTGTAAGGCTTGTATGCGACATCGTTCACCTTTGCGAGAGTAGGCGACATAATGAAAAGACTGAGGAAAAGCGCAAGTCCTATCATGACTTGGTTAGGCGGAGTCTGCTGGATTCCCATTGCGTTCCGCAAAAGCGAAAATACTATTATAATTCTTGTAAAGCTTGTCATCATAATAAGTATTGAAGGCGCCAGCGAAAGCACGGTAATCAGCAGCACAAGGTCAAGCGTGCCGTTGGTATCGTTCGGGTCAAGCAAGCTTAAAATGGAATCCTTATTGTCCCCGTTTCCGTTTTGGGATGTTGTTCCGGCAGTTGTTGTTTGTGCAGGTTCAGTAGTCTGCGCGGGAGCGGTGGTAGTGACAGTTGTCTAAGGCCTTTAAGGATTTCCTTTTTCGTCTTCATCTTTTTGTTCTCCCTGCCCTTTTTTAGATAATAACGGTTTTACAAACTGGTGTTCAAGGAAATTTTTCTTTAAAATCTCCCTAAAGTTTCCCGGCACAAATTCGCTTTCCTGAACGGTAACGATATCCCCCGCGTCAAGGTCGGCGATTTTTTCTATATGCTGCGGCGAAACCCCAAGCAGCATATGCTTTTCGCCCACTTTAACTATGACAAGGGATTTGTCCTGCGCAATCGGCGCTCGTTCAAGCACCTTTATGGAACGCCCGCCGGATGCGGGAACTTTTTTATTAAGCCACCTGACGCCGTAGTAGGTGAGGAATATAAGCCCCACCACACCAAGCAGCGACACGATGAGCAACCCAATTTCAAACGGCATTTTAAATCATCAGCCCAAAATTTTTGAAACGGTTTGAAGTATCCTGTCCGGCTTAAAAGGCTTTACAATGAAGTCCAGCGCGCCGAGCTTTATAGCTTCTACAACCATTGATTCCTGGCCCATAGCGGAGCACATAACGATTTTTGCCTTGGGGTCTGCGGCCTTTATGTCGCGGAGAGCCTCAATACCGGTCTTGTTGGGCATAGTTATGTCCATAATCACAAGGTCTGGTTTTTCGGCGGTATACTGCAAGCATGCCTGTTCTCCGTCAGCCGCTTCAATAATGTTGGTGTAGCCGTTTTTGGTAAGAGCATCTTTAATCATCATTCTCATAAAAGCTGCATCGTCAACTAAAAGTATTTTCTTATCCATGTTCTTACTCCTTATTTCCTAAAGTATCCAGAAATCTTGATTTTACAATTTCAGTTATTCTTACCGCAAAGTTGTCCTCAATGACAACCACATCTCCCCTTGCTATAAGATGGCCGTTGACGATAACGTCAACCGGAGCTCCCGCCTGCCTTTCAAGTTCAATAATTGTGCCCTGCGTAAATTCAAGTATTTCTTTTACTTTTCTTTTTGTAGAGCCTATTTCAACCGAAATGTTAAGCGGAACGCCCATCAATAGTTTAAGGTTGTCATTTTGTTCCTGTGAAAGATAAGGAACTTCGTAATTTTCAAAATTCTGAAACTGAGCCGGCTGAATTCCGACACCAGCCTTTTGCACCTGCTGCGGATATCCTTGCGGAGGATATCCATACTGCGGCGGATATGGCGGAGGATAAGCTCCTGCCGCCGGCGCGGCATAAGGTGCCCCCTGAGGCGGATATCCATACTGCGGCGGATATCCCGGCGGAGGATAACCTCCCAATGTCGCATCTGCCGCGGGCTGGGAATAATTCGGCGGAGGATAAGCCCCTCCTCCCCCTTGCGGCGGAGCCTGCGGCGATTGTTGAGGTGCTCCCCCCTGCGGATTTGTGTTTACGCTGCCAAGAAGCTTTGCAATCTCCTCGTCTGAAAGATTTCCTCCTCCGCCTGAGGAAGCCGGCTGGCTTTGCGCCGGAGCCTCTTCTTTTGGCGCATTAAGAGCATTGTCAAGGTCTTTTCCGTATCCCGCAAGCATTTTTTCCGCCATGCTTTTGGCAAGGTCAATAGAAAGTATTGAAATAAATTCGCTGTTTATTATTCCGTCTATGGTGAGATGAAAAGCAATTTGAACCACATAATCTTCCGGGGTTGAAAGAGGGAATTGTTTTTTCTCCTCCTCCTTGTTTACGGTAGCCTCTGGGGTGGAAATGTCTATCTGGGTGTCTATAAGTTCTGAGAGAGCCGTTGCCGAAGCGCCCATCATTTGGTTCATGACTTCGCACACGGCGCTTATGTTCATTTCATCGAATTCAAAATCATCCGATACGACCAGCGGCTGTCCCATAAGCTGATTTAATATCAGCTGGACGTCGCTTTGTTTTAAAACAAGGATTGAAGAACCTTTAATTCCCTTTATGTATTCAATCCTGACCTGAACGGAAGGCTCCAAATTGGTATAAGTAAGGTCTTTTGCCTTAACCACCGACACCCTTGGGGTTGTAATCCAAACCTTTGCGTTAAGAAGATTTGAAACAGCAGTGGCCGCGGAACCCATGGTGATGTTTTGTATTTCACCGATAGCGTCCTTTTCCGCAGCGCCGAAGCCTTCGATTTCAAGGGTTTCGCCAGCCGCCGCGGCGTTCATTTCTGCTTCGCTATTCATTCAACCATCAACCTCAATTCTTATAAATGTTGTCTATCTTAATTGCTTTCCTGTTGTTTTTAATTCCCAGCTTGCCGTCAAACCAAAGATTGTTTCCTATTTTCACCATTACATTTTTATCTATGGGAACATTAAGCGGAATTACGTCATTTACCTGAAGCGTGAGTATATCATAAAGGTCCACCTGAGTTTCAGCAAGCACCGCATCGATTTTTATAGGCGTATTTTTTATGCCCTGCAAAATTTCCTCGCGTCTTTCTGTTTCCTTTTCCGGATCGAACCTTTTGTTTATCCTGTTGCTGTACTTGTCGGAGAATTTTGCCATCATGCTTTCAAGATTTATTGCGGGTATGCATATGGAAATGGTATTTTTAATGTTTCTTATTTCCACTTCAAGCATTACAAGGATAATAATGTCATCCGGTGCTATTGTCTGTATCACCCTTGAATTTGTTTCAAGCGAAGTCATAACCGGCTTTATCTCAAAATATCCGGACCATGATTCCTGCAAAAGGGCTATCATTTTTGTAAGGATATCCCGCATGAGATTTACTTCTATTTCGGTAAAATCCCTGTTCTGGTCGAAAAAGTTTCCATGCCCGCCCATAAGTCTGTCCATCATGGTATAGGCTATCGGATTTGAAAGCTGATAAATTATTGAAGTATCCAAAATATCCTTATCCTCTATGCCAAGGTTTACGATTGACATGAGCACATAATCCGGAAGAGCGTTGTTGTAGTCAAAATACTTTTGCTCTTCTATCTGCAGCACCTCAACTTTGCAGTAAAGCCGCATAAGTCCCGTAAGGTAAGAGGACAAAAGCCTTGAATAATTTTCAAAAATTCCATCAATTACCTTTAATTTTTCCTTTGTAAACTTTTTGGGCGTTCTGAAGTCGTACACCTTTGCCTTTTTGTCCGGCTGCGTTTCCTCTATTTCTTCAAACGCCTTCGAACCGACCGCGCTGAAACTGTTCAACAGCTCGTCTATCTGGCTTTGAGTAAGAACGTCTGCCATAAATCCGCCCCGCCCCCTTTATTATAAAAAATTTTGTTTTAAGACCTGCTGTCAGTTCTTTCAGCCATTTGATGAGCTTTCATTGCCTGTGCTTTCGTTTGAGGATGAATTTTGGGAATCTCCGCTGTCCGTTCCGGACGATGCATTGGAAGCATCTGTGGAAGTTCCGCTGCTTTCAGGTCCAAGCTTTTCATCACCGGATGGCACCACAAAATTTGTGCCATATTCAACCTCAAAAAATTCCTTTATAACATCGGGATTAGAGTAATCCACGTCGTTTCTTGCTATTATAATTTCAACTCTGCGGTTAAGGCGCCTGTTTTCTTCTGTGTCGTTTGGCGCTACCGGACGGTACTTGCCGTATCCTGACGCCGAATATTTTGCATTTTCAACTATGTTGAGTGCTTCCAAGTATTTAAGCACCGCATTAGCTCTTCCTGTTGAGAGGTCGCGGTCATTTACCGTTGAATTTTCCGCCTCCGCGGTATATCCGTTGACTCTTATTCCAAGTATGTACTTGTCAACCGCCTTGATTCCCCCGCTTATGCCGTTGAGTATGTCCTTGCCCTCCTGCCTGAGCACATCGCTGTCGGGATTAAAGAACACGTTGTCCCTGAATTTAAGGAACACATTTGCGGTGCCTTTTGTCACTTCAACGCTTTGTGAGAGATTGTTTTCCTCCACATACTGCTTTAAATATTGGTAAAGCTGGTCAAATGTTTCCGGAGTTTCACCCGCATTAAGCTGAGCCTCCTCAACAAGGTTCCCGAGAGGCTCGTCAACCTTTACTTCGCCTGCAACGACCGCATTTATCACATTCCCCATAGAGGAAAAAGCCTGAGCTATGTATTGATATTTTTCCTGGCTGATTGAAGACATTGAATACAAAAGCACAAAGAACGTAAGCACAAGAGTAATCATGTCCCCGTAAGTATCAAGCCAGCTTCCGCCTTCTTCGGAAGAATCATTGGATTTCCGTCTTGCCATATGTCCGCCACCTCCGCAAAAAAGCTGTCTATTTTCTTATATTTTATCATATTTTTATCATTTGCGCTACTATAAATTGAAAAATATGTCCGCCTTTTATTTCCTTATTTGCTCTCATTTTTCTTGCCTTTGCCTTTTCCCTGAACTTCGCTTCTTGCGAGCATCATTTCAAGCCTTTCCTGGACATATCTCGGATTAGCCCCTGCAATTATAGCAAGCGCGCCTTCCTCTACAATCTGCATGCAAAGTACTTCCCTGTTGTGCAGATATTTAAGCTGGTTTGCAATCGGGTTAAAGAATATGTTTGTCATTATGCATCCGTAAAAGGTTGTGACAAGAGCAACGGACATTCCCGAGCCAAGATTTGAAGCACTGTCAGGGTCATTCGGATTAAGTGCGGCAAGCATGTTTATAAGTCCTACCAGCGTACCTATCATACCGAAAGCCGGAGCCGATGCGGAACCTTTAAGCCATATAAGCATGTTGGATTCATGCCTTTCGCACATAAAGTCTATTGCATCGTCAAGCATGGATTTTACTTTTTCGCTGTCGTTCGCGTCAACTATAAGCATCAGCGCGGACTTCATAAAAGGGTCCTCGCACTGGTTTGCGCTTTCTTCAAGCTGAAGTATGCCTTTCATTCTTGCTATTTTGCAATATTCAACCATGTCTTCTATGTATTTTTTAGGGTCGTACTGTTTTGGCTTAAAAACCATTCCCAGCATTTTCGGCACATTTTTAAGCACGCTTACCGGAAACATGAAGATAAGCCCGCCTATCGTACCTCCCACCGTAATGGCAACACTGGGCAGGTTCCAGAAAGAAATAAGCTGGCTCAAATTAATATTGTTGTTTTTGTCAAGAGCTATGCCTACAAAAATTACAAGAAGAAGTGCCAGCAAAAGTCCTATAATCCCCGAAATATTAAGTTTTGATTTCATAATGTTCTACCCCCGGAAGGTTTTTGTCTTTTTTTCTTTGCTTTTGTCAAAAAATATATGTTAAAATGAAATTATTTTCTGCCATTAAATTTAATTCTTTGATATTCCCTGCATTTGTCTAAAATTTCGTTTACGTTTTCTTTGACCATAATTCTGTGCCCGTTTTGGAAACTTACAACCGTATCCGGGGCCTGTTCAACCATTTCAATAAAATCCTCGTTTACGATTATTTCGCTGCCGTCAAATCGCGTAAGCTTTATCATAACTTTTCCCTTTCGGCGCGCCGCTGTGATGGGGCGGGCAATCCCGCCCCGCGGCGAAAAATCATTATCTCTTAAGGTTTACAAGTTCTTCAAGCATTGAGTCGGATGTGGTAATAATTCTTGCGTTTGCCTGGAATCCTCTTTGTGCGGTAATCATGTCGGTAAATTCTTGTGCAAGGTTCACGTTTGACATTTCAAGCGCGGAGCCTACAAGCGAACCGGAGCCTGAAAATCCCGGAACGGCCACCTTTGCCTTGCCGGAGTTTGCCGTTGCCGCAAAGTATGTATTTCCCACTTCTTCAAGACCGTTTGTGTTGTCAAAGGTTGCAAGGTCGATTCTTCCGAACGTAAGCGTTCCATGCACCGGATGTATGCCTATAAGCGTTCCGTTTTCGCTTATGGTAAAGCTGGTGAGATTGGAGAATGATTGGGGAACAGTTGTAATATTTGTAGCAGCCGTATAGTTTATTGTTGCACCAAGGATGTCAGTTACTGCTTGAGCCTGAACTGCTGCAAGCTGGGCTTCATTTAATGTTCCCGGATTTCCGGCAATTGTCGCTGCTGAAGTATCAAGTGAAATAGTTATCTTTCCATTGGAAAAATCTTTCATACCGGCCGGCGAATCTGCTTTTATGGCAGCATCAAGCAAAGTGTTTATTTTTGTCTGCAAATCCTCAACCGTTTTAATATTTGCCATATTTGCAGATGAAATAGTTACCGTATATGTTGCCGGCGGTCCTGCAGTGATGGCAATGCCGTCTGCCGTGCCTGAATTAATGTCTAAATTAAAATCGCTAAGAACGTCGCCGTTTTTAAACTCAACTTTATATTTTACATTATCTATTGCTTGAGAATTAACCGTTGTGCTTGTAACTGCCGCATTAAAAGACGCCGTATGAATAGCGGGTACATTTATTGCAATTTTGTTAGAACCTGCCTCCGTAGACAATCCCGATGCATTTTTGGGATTTGCATTAAGCGTACCCAAAATAAACTTTCCGTTTGAGTCAACAAGATTTCCCTCGCTGTCAACGGTAAGCTTTCCCGCTCTTGTGTAATAGATGTTTCCTGCCTTGTCCTGAACCTGCAAAAATCCGTCTCCGGCAATAGCAACATCAAGCGCGCTTGATGTTGACTGGAAGGATGAACGCGACATGTTTTTGCTTATCGCCGCAACCTGTGTTCCGTAACCTATCTGGGATGGGTTAACACCACCCTGAGTATCACTACCAGCTGTTGCCGCCTTTGTTGTTTGATAGTAAATATCCGAAAAAGCAACCGTGCTGCCTTTAAAGCCGTAAGTGTTTACGTTTGCTATGTTGTTGCCTATTACGTCCATTTTTGTCTGGTGCGAAGTAAGACCTGAAACTCCCGAATAAAGAGACCTAAGCATATTTTCTGCACTCCTTCTAATTTTATACCGTCATTTCCGCCCGTCAGTCGGTCGGGGCGGAACAAAGTCTCCTGCATGGGTCCGACTTTAACCTATGACGGCCGAATCAATATTTGTGAATACATTTCCCTGCAAATCATCCGCAGAGACCGTAGTTATCACCTTGTTGTTTTTTACAGATACAAGAAATGCCGTTGAATCAATAAGCACCAAGGCATCATTTGCCCCTTTTTGCTGTGCCGCCTCCACAGCCTTGTCAAGCCTTTCCAAGGTGTTGTTTTCGGTCAAATCAATGTTTCTCTCTGCAACCCTGTCAAGGGCGTGCTTTGAAAATTCAACCTTTGAGTTTAAAACTGTCTGCTTTTCAAGCTGTTCTTTTAAGGTTTTGGCAAAAGGGCTGTTTTGTGCGGCATTTGTGCTCTGTCTGTCCGTGCTGTCGGATGAGTTTCCTCTCGGCATTTGCACCGAAAGGTTTCTTAGCTGAAGATATTCGCTGATTAACATCCCTGTTCACCGCTTTTTTATTAAGTTTTAAGAAAGCTTTATTGATGAATACGAAAGAAGTGTTCTTACTGCCGCTTCATTTATGTCAGCAAGGTCGTCCTCGGTAAGATTGAATCCGTCGCTTCTTTCAACATCCGTCATGTCAACCTTAATGCTGATTTTTCCGGCTGTAAAGTTCTTGCTTGTCATAATCGGGCTGTCGGGATTGGACGGGCTTGCGATTTCATTTGATATTGCCGCATTTATCCTGCTTGCAAGCTCGCTTGTGGATGTGATGGAATCCAAATCTTTAAGCTGGATTGCAAGCAAAGTTGCATTTTCGCCGACGGTATAGCTTTTTACCGCATCCTTGTCGCCGCTTTCGATTGCAAGGGTTACCGGAGTATTCTGCTGTCCATCAAGGAATCCTATAGTCACGCTTGGCGTTTTGGTAAATGATGCAATCCCATCAACCGTTGAAAGATTTATCTGCTTTGTTGCCGAAACCTTTCCGCTGCTTGACGAGGAATTGTCAGAACTTGAAGCCGCAAGAACCTGCATAATGTTTTTAGGCTCATAAGTCTTGCCGTTAACCACAAATTCAAAGCTGTTGCCGTTGAATTTAAGCGAGGAAACCACTCCCGTATCGGTTGCATACTGCCCGGATGAGTTTGTATATCCCACCGCCACGGTTTTTCCGACAAGAGTTGCCGCATAAGCAGCCTGGGTATAATAAGTTGCCTCCATCTGGGAATTAAGCGCGCTGAACTGCGCCATCTGGGCTATGAACTGCGTGCTGTCGGTAGGATTGCTGAAATCCTGATTTTTAAGCTGCTCAACCATAAGCTTGAGAAAATCTTTCTGGTCAAGCGATTCAGAGGCTTTGGTTGCAAAATAAGATTTGTATTTTTCATAAGTGCTTTGAATATTTGTTACGCTGTCTGCCATAGCCTGCTCCCCCCTCTGAATTCAGTTTCATCTTTTTCTTCCAAAGAAGTATCCGCCGCCGTCACCGAACCGTAATATGCTTGCTCATTTCTTTGAGGCCTGTTCTCGCCAAATGTCCCGCCAAATCCGGAATTTCCAAATCCAAGCCCTGCATATTGAGCTTCTTGCGTGTTTACCACTTTTACGTCCTCAACACCGGAATTTACAGCCTTTAAGCTTGAAACAAGGTCAGGGAGCCTTTCCTGCAAGAGTTTTTGGGTAGCCTCGCTGTGCGCCGCTATAAGCACGCTTACCTTTCCGCCGTCATTTTGCAGCTTTAAGGTTATTTCGCCAAGGCTTTCGGGATTTAGCGTCATTGTCATTTCAGCTTTTTCGCCGCTCTTTAATGTCGTGATTTGAGCCTTTGCCTTTTCGACAATCTGATTTGCGTCAAAATTTTTAATGTCCTCCGGCTTTATGGCTTCTTCTGTCTGGATATCGGACTTTTCCAAAGGCACTGCAAACTTTGCCGCCTCGGATTTTATTCCGATTTCCTCAAGCTCGTCTTTTTTGTCGGTGATTTTTTGCGCCGCAACCGTCTTTGCAGTGTTCCCCTCGGAAATAAGCTTTAATGATGAGCTGTCCTCGCCCGCACTTACCGGTTGATTTTCGCTCTTTTCGGAATAAAGCACATTTTGGGTATAAAAGGCAACTTTCGAGTCGCTTTTAATCACATCCCCCTGCGCTCCTGTTGAAAAAACTGCCTGCGCTCCTGAGGAAACTTTTGCATCTCCTGACAAAGCCGTTTCCGATGCATTTTGAACATTTGCAGCTTGCCCTTTTGCGTCAATTTGCGGATAAATTTCGGCCTTGATTTCCTCTATCGCCCCCTGCAAAAGCTCTTTGCACTGGCTTTGGGGGAGCGCAAGCGGAATTTCGACTTCTCCGATTTTCAAGACCGCATTTTCAGTGCCGCTTTGCGGATTTTCATTTGCAGAAGCTGTTGAGGTTTCGCTTGTGCCTGCAAAAATTTGCGCCAGCATAAGAGCAAGTGCTTCTAAAATGTCTTTCGATGTTTTGCTGTCATCTTCACTTGTCAAGTTTACGGCAAGCACATCCGCCGATTTTTCAGACGATAAGTTTTCATCATCCGCAAAAATTTGAGAAAATACGGAATTAAAAACTCCCTGCCCCGCGGCTTGTGAAGAACTCCCTGTGTCAGCATTTTCTCCGCCGGAAACAATTTGCGATAAAAGTCCTTCCAGAAGCATTAAAACCGCCTGCTTCTGCCCGTCTGAAAATCCGTCAAGAGCTCCGGCAATATCAGTGCTTTTTCCGCTTAAAATTTCCCCGGCAATCTGTGCCGTGGCCTGCAAGACCTGACTCGTTTCGGCTTCGGATAATCCGGCGTTTGTCGAAACGGAAGCCGCCGCAGGATTTGCGCCCTTAACTGATGAAACCCCAAGCACAAGGCTTAAAAAATCCCCGCCGCCCGTGCTTTTTGATGCCTTTGGCGCATCCGTACGCGTGAGTGCCGTTCCAAGCATGGACACCGCCGCATCCAAATTCATATCCTTTTCATCTCCTTTGCTTTAAAATATTATTTAAACGGAAAATCCGCTTAAACCTTGTGAAAAGCCTTGTTTGCAACAAATTCGCTTATAAAAAGCTCCTCTGATTTTTGCACAGCCTTTTGGTAGTCCTCGAATTGCTTGTCCCTCAGCTTTTCAAGCGTTGAAACCTCTTTTGAAGCCTCCACGACAACCACAAGCTGTTTTTCTATTTTAACGCCGAAAAGCTCTATGCTTCTTTCCAGCGCCCTGATTTGCTCGCAAACTGAATTTATGTAGCTTTTTTCAAGCACTATATGCTGCGGGCTCATGCCTTTTTTGCATTTTTCCGCAAACTCCCTGTTTGAGTGCTCCAGCTTTTCAATAAGCCTCTGCCTTTCCTCCATAGCCTGCTGCTGCTGTTTACGGAGGGCGGCAAGGTCGTTTTTTTCCTTTTTAAGAACCTGTTCTTTGTAACCAAGCAATTTTCCAAGGGTAAATTCAAATTTCTTCAAGCAGCCCACCCCTATTCTATGGCTTTAGCCATAAGCTCCAAAGTTTCCTCATACTCAAAAGCCTCGTCGGTTTTTTGCTTTAAGAACTCATTTATCCTGTCTATTTTTTCTATTGCTTCGTCAATGGCCCTGCTGCTGCCTTTTTTATAAGCTCCTATGGCTATAAGGTCCTGATTTGCCTCATAAACCGATAGGATGTTTCTGAGCTTTGAAGCAAGCTCTTTTTGCTCATCGGATGCGATTTCGTTCATAAGCCTTGAAATGCTTCCCAATATATCTATGGCGGGGAAATGATTCTTTGCGGCAATTTTTCTTGAAAGTATGATATGTCCGTCAATAATTCCGCGCACGGTGTCCGAAATAGGCTCGTTTGTATCGTCGCCCTCCACAAGCACCGTGTAGATTCCGGTAATGGAACCCGTCTCAAAATTCCCCGCCCTTTCAAGCAGTTTTGGCATTATATTGTAAATTGATGGGGTATATCCCCTTGCTATGGGAGCCTCCCCGATGCTCAGCCCTATTTCCCTTTGCGCCATGGCAAATCTTGTGAGGCTGTCCATCATGAGAAGCACATTTTTCCCTTGGTCTTTAAAATACTCGGCGATTGCCGTTGCGGTAAGCGGGCATTTGTTCCTCATCATTGCCGGCTGGTCGGATGTTGCCGCAACGATAACAGAGCGTTCCATGCCCTTGGGGCCCAAATCCCTGTCAATGAATTCCCTGACTTCACGCCCACGCTCGCCCACAAGGGCAATCACGTTTACGTCAGCCTTAACTTCCTTTGCAATCATTCCAAGCAGGGTTGATTTTCCAACGCCGGAGCCTGCAAAAATGCCCATTCTCTGCCCCCTGCCTATGGTGAGCAGCCCGTCTATTGCCTTTACCCCCATAGGTATGATTTCTTTAATTGGCGGCCTGTTAAGGGGATTTACCGGCTGTCCGGCAATGGAATACTTAACCCCCGGCGGAATCGGCTTTCTGCCGTCAAGGGGCCTGCCTATTGCGTCTATAATTCTTCCCACAAGCTCATCCGAACAGTTTACGGAAAGCTTTTCGCCTGTGGTATCAACAATGCTTCCGGGCCCTATGCCCTCTATATCGGAATAAGGCATAAGCAGTACCTTTCCGTGGTTGAATCCCACGACTTCAGCGTAAATATGCCCTTTTTCACTTTTTTTAAAAATTCTGCAAACGTCCCCGACATTGCATACGGGGCCGGAGGCCTCAATGGTCATTCCGACGATTTTTTCTATTTTACCCATGAACCTGTAAAGCTCCGCATCCCTTACTGCGGATTTAACCGCCGAAAAATCCATTTTTGCCCCTCCTTTGCACTATTTTTTGCCGTTTTCAAGTATTTCTTTGAGCAGCTCAAGCTGAGTCGGAACGGAGGCGTCTATTATCTCGCTGCCGTTGTCAAGAATCACCGTTCCCTCCTCGGCATCTTTGAGCAACTCAATTTCAATGTCCTTGGAATGTCCCACCACGGATTTTATAAAGTCCATGTCTGAAACGACTTCCTCGCTCACATCAAGCTGTGAAAGCGAGATTTTTATGTAATCGCTGTTTCTGAAATTCCTTGCCGCCTGCTTTAAAATCCTGAAAATCGCATCCTTGTCGGTTTTAAGCTCCGCAAGGGTAATTTTTTTGGCAATTTCAATGCAAGTGTCCAAAAGCTCATTTTCAACCGAAACAAAGTACGCATCTTTTTTTGCGTTTACTCCGGAAAGGAACTGCGCGGCGGCTTCCAGATACTTCTGGCATGTGTTTTTGGCTTCTTCCCTGCCATCGTTAAAGCCGTCCGCACGGCCTTCTTCATAAGCCTTGCGCTTTATTTCTTCGGCTTGGATGCGGGCGTCTTCAAGGATTTCATCCGCTTTTTTTTGAGCCTCGCCCAATGCAAAAAGCCTTTCTTGCTCGGCCTTTTTGATTATTTCAGCCCTTTGTGCCTCAACAGAAGTCCTTTCTTCAATAAGCCTTTTTTCAAAATCAGCCTCCAAGGTTCTGCGGATGTTTTGCACTTCCGTTTCAATTCTAAGCCTTATGTTTTCCTCCCTTTGAGCGGTCTCCCTTTCTTCGGGAGTAAGCTCTCTTGGCGGAGGAGGTTTTATGCGTACGGTGTTGTCGATGCTGACGCCCTCGCCCAAAGGAGTCACCTGAGATGATTTTACCACCTTAAGCAATAATCTCATCTTCCTTTCCGCCCTTTGAGATTACCAGCTCTCCTTCGTCTTCAAGACGGCGGATAATTGCGACGATGCGCTGTTGAGCCTCCTCTACGTCCCTCATTCTTATGTTATGCAGGTATTCGATATCCTGCTGGATTGACTCCTGCATTCTCTGAGGCATATTTGCATAAAGCACCGCGGTAACCTCCGCGCTTGAGCCCTTGATTGCAATAGCAAGGTCCTTGGACTCGACCTCTCTGATAAATCTCTGTATAGCCATGGAATCCAGCCCGATAATGTCCTCGAACACGAACATTTTCTGGCGTATTTCGGTAACAAGAGCCGGGTCCCTGACGGAAAGCTCGTCGAAAATGAATTTTTCCGTTCCCCTGTCCACATGGTTGAGCACATCGGCGATGTAGTTTACGCCGCCGACCTCGGTAAGCTCCATGGAAACAAGCGAGGAAAATTTCTTTGCCAGCGTTTCCTCAATAGCCTTTACGACATCCGGGTTTGCGCTGTCCATTTTTGCTATTCTTTCAACAACATCCACCCGCTTTTCCTTTGGAAGCTCCGAAAGCACCATAGCCGCCTGGTCCGGATTTACGTATGAAAGTATAAGAGCAATTGTCTGCGGGTACTCGTTCTGCACGATTGCCAGAATATTTTTTGCGTCCGATTTTCTGACAAAGTCAAACGCCTTGACTTTAAGCGATTTTGCGACCTTATCCATAAGTGCCTTTGCCATTTCCGGGCCGTAAGCCTTTTCAAGGACGCTTCTGGCGTAAGTAACTCCGCCCTCGGTAATAACCTTTTGAGTAAGGCAAAGGTCATAAAAATCGCTTAAAATTCTATTTACAGTGTTTATGTCCATGTATTGGAGCCTTGAAACCTCGTAAGTAAGCTTCTCGACGTCCTCTTCTGAGAGGTGCTTGTAGACAAGGGCGGCATTTTCCGCTCCTATGGCGGTTATAACTGTTGCCGCCATTTGAAGAGGGGTAACTTCGACATCCTTATCTTCTTGCGCCTCTTTTGCCTGAACCGCTGCTGCTGTTTCCGCCATTATTGTCCGCCTCCTCTCTTATCCAGCTTTTAAGGAGCTGCGCCACGATTTCAGGGCTGTTTTGTGCAAATTCCCCGATTTCGCGCCGTACTGCGGCCTCCTTGGTTTCGACCTGAGCTGCTTCCGTAAGGCTTGCGACATCCTCAGCGCCGCCGTGGAAGAATCCGTCAACCTGTCCATTTTCACCGGCCCTTTGAGCCGCTTCGGCAATGAGCCTGTCAATTTCACGCCTCTTGTGCTTTGCCTTCATGGAAACAAATATATACATTGCCGTAAACATGAGTATAAGAATTACAAGTCCCATAAGGAAGATAATATACTGCTGCCTTGACCATCCGAACGGATAAAGCGCGCTTGCCTGTGTCTGTCCCGGCTGAGTTCCAAACTTGGGCAGATTTCCGATAGAAACGAACTCCACATCTGTCCCTGCGGCATTAGCCACATTTTGTGCAATCATTGTCTTGTTGTCTTCTGAAAGTGTATCCGTATAAACCATCACCGATACGGAAATTTTTGCTATGTCAAAGCCCTGGCTTTCGATTTGCTGCTTTAATGTGTTGACAAGATAGTTTGTGCTTTCTTTGGTTTCGCTCCAAGCCCCGGTAGTATTGTCAGACTGTGTCGGATAGGTGTCATCCGCATTGGTTTCGGTGCCGACAACTCCCCCGTTTGTGCCGTTTGTGCCGGAAGCATTGGATTTTTCCTGATTCTGAATCATTCCGCTTCCGTCCTCGTGGGATGGAGTGTAGGTTGTATTTTCGGAAACCTTTTTGTCATAGTCAAGATTTGCGTTTACCGCTACGGTAACCCCGTCCTGCCCGAATGCTGGAACAAGCTGTTCAAGCACCGCATTTTTAATGGTTTCCTGGAACTGCTGCTTAAAGAGCAGCTTGTTGCGTTCAAGAGCGACCATTTCCGTGCCGCTCTGGCTGTCGTCGCCTTTTTCAACAAGAAGGTTGCCCGAACCGTCCGTGATGGTAATGTTTTCTTCCGTCAAGTTCGGTACAGCCTTCATAACAAGATATCTTATTCCCTTAATTTGCTTGTCTTTAAGCTCCACGCCGTCTTTTAAATGCAGCACCACCGATGCGGTTGACGGCTGAGCGTTAACGGTAATAACCGTATCCTTTTGCTCCGGGATGTTAAGCGTGACTATTGCCTTGTCAATACCCTCAAGCGTTTCAATGGTAGCCTGCAGCCTTTCCTGGAGCTGCATTCTTGCCTGCTCGCGCTTTTCGTAATCCGTGGTAAACATATCCACGTTGTTGTTCCAAACATCATAGCTGAGCGAGCTTTTTGGATATCCCTTGGTTGCGAGCTGCATTCTGAGATTATTTTCCTGCTCCTTAGGCACAGAAATCTTACCGTCGGAAGAAAGTGTTGCATCGACGCCAAGGTTTTGTATTTCGGTTACAATTTCAGACGCTTCCTTTGCGTCAAGGCCCTCATAAAGAACGACATAATGCTTCGTGTTTAAAATAATTGTAATTATTACAGCGACTACAAAAACTCCAGCGAGGGCGGATATGTATATGATTTTTCTTTTTTTGTCCTGAGCCTTCCAAAATTCAGTGAAAGTGCTTAAAACCTTATTAAGCTTTTCCTTCATCTATGATTTTCCCCTCTGCGTTAATGAATGGCTTCCTTAAATTGTCATTGACATTATTTCTTTGTAAGCATCAAGCGCGGTATTCCTCATAGATACTAAAACATCAAGCGCCATTTGCGCTTTTGCAAGGTTTACTTTTACGGTATGAAGGTCATCCACTTCGCCAAGCGCAACCTTTATGCTGTCCTCTTCGCTGACCTTTTGGGTATCCTCAACATTTTGCAAAGCCTGCTTGAAAACATCAAGAAAGGACGCTTCGGCACCGGACTGTCCGGTTGTTTTTCCCTCAACCTGCGACATGGTGTCAAGTGGTGTTATGCCGCCCATAGGAATTATGTACATAATGATTCTCCTCTTATGTTAAAATTGAATTACTTTCCTATTTCAAGCGCCTTTGAAGCCATAGCCTTAATGGCGTTAAGCGCGGTTATATTTGCGTTGTATGAATTTGACGCCGCCATAGCGTCAATAGTTTCCTTGGTTTTGTCCACGTTGGGCATATAAATGTAGCCGTTTTTGTCCGCCTCCGGGTTTGTAGGGTCGTAAACCGGAGTCAGCGGGCTTTCGTCCTTAATTACCGCCGCAATTTTTACTCCCGCCGGCCTTGCTTTCTTTCTGCTTTCGCCAAGATAGGATTTGAAGCTGTTTTTTTCCTCAAAAACCACAAGCTGCCTGCGGTAAGGAGTTCCGTCCTCGGTTTTTATCGTATCGGCATTGGCTATGTTTTGTGCGATTATATCCATTCTGGTTCTTTGCGCTGAAAGTGCCGATGCAGATATATCAAGAGATGACAAAAAAGACATTCAAAAGCCTCCTATCTTTGAATTGCCGACTTTATCATGGAAAATTCGCCGTTTATCTTGTCGATAAGCGTGCTGTAAAGATACTGCGTGTCCGCAAGTTCAACCTGTTCCTTTTCCATGTCCACGTTGTTTTCGTCGAGGGTCTGGTTTGTGCCCCTTTCAACGGTCGTAGTTACTTTCAAATCAATAGGGTTTTCGATGTCGTCGCTGTAGCTTGCATTTGAGAGGGACACTTTTTTCCCTTTGAATTTTTCTTTTAAAACCGCGCTGAATTCCACGCTCTTTGCTTTGTAATAGGGCGTGCTGTCATTTGCTATGTTTTGCAGGGTAACCTGCTGCTTGTACCATGCCGCATCAAGCCCTTTTTGGAGCAGCTTGAAGCTTGTGTTTTCAAACAAAGCCATTTTGCCCACACCATCCTTTTAAAGTCAATTATTTTAAATTTATTAAAACATTTCTCTTATAATATAATAATCGTGAAAGAAAATCTTAATTCATCTTACATATAATTGCAATTCAAGCGTACTGCACCATGTCCTGCAATACCCGCTTTATAATTATACATTATTCAAAAATAGTTTTCAAGCATTTTTTAAATTTTTCGACATTTTTTGTTGCAAAAAAATCCATCCAAATTTGTACATCTTTTATAAATTTTGTGGTTAAAACCTATAAAGACTTATAAACCGCCACTTGATTTATTTCTTATATTTTAACAAATCATTTTAATTATTTGAAAAATCACCCTGATTTTTTCCTTTTTTGAAATCAATTACCATGCTCACGAGTGTGTCTATAACCTGCTTCTTGTATTTTTCTTTCATATTTTGTATATTTGCATAATCTTTTGCACCATTTACCGGGACATATTTAGGCGGCAGAATATTAAGCGCTTTGACGGTAAACTCCGCTTTCCAGATATCGCTGTCCGGGCAGTTGAAGCGCTTCATTGTTTGCGGAAGCCATTCCTGCACAAGTTCTTCTATTATATTTATGCCCGTTTCATTTTTGACCGCATCGGGCTTGTCCTTTGTCAAAATAACTTCTTCTTTAAACTTTTCGTCTATTATGGGGTTTGCAATCCCTTTGCCTTTGCTTATAAGCTTCATCACGCTTGAAGTTTTGTTTGTCTTTTTGCCGCTCAAAATCTTTACACCTCGTATAATTCTTTTGCAAGCGAAAAATAATCCTTTGCCGCCCTGCATTTCGGAGCATACCTGTTAAGAGTTTTCTGATGCGCGGGAGCTTCCGCCACCGAAACGCTCGGAGAAATTTTTGTATTCAGAACCCTTGTCCCAAGCTGGGATGCAACGATTCCCGCAAGCTCCTCCACCTCTTGCGAAAGAAGGAATTTCTGGTTGTATCTGGTAAGAAGTATCCCTCTTACATCAAGGTTTTTGTTGTAATATTTTTTAACCGCAAAAATAGTATCTTTAAGCTGGGTTATTCCTTGCAGGCTGAGAATTTCCGCCGTCATGGGTATAATCAAATCATCCGCCGCGGTATAAGCGTTTATTGTCAGTATGCTCAGCGCGGGCGGAGTATCGATTATGATGTAATCATACATGTCATTTAATGCATCAAGCTTTTCTTTAAGCACGAATTCCCTGCGTCTTCCGACGAGTTCAAGCTCCGTTCCGCTGAGCAGTATGTTGGATGCTATAACATCTCCGTTGGGGGTGCTTTGCACGGCTTCTTTTGCAGAGATTTTTCCTGTAATCACATCATGTATGGTATAGCCCTCATCGGAGGCCCCAAGGCTGAATGTAAGGTTTCCCTGCGGGTCAAGGTCGATTGCAAGCACTTTTTTCCCTTTGGCAAGAAACACTCCGCAAAGGGAGCATGACGTAGTCGTTTTGCCAACGCCGCCCTTTTGATTTGTGACCGCTATAATTTTTGCCATTTCCCCCACCTGTTTAAAAATTCTTTGTTGATTTTGATTTAAGCTTTTCCCTGTCTTTTTTCTGGCATTCAAACACAAACCGCGAAATTTTCTCTTCTCCCGCAGGAGAGAGGTCCAAGAATTTGCATCCGTATCCGGCAACTATTCCCTCTTCGTCCTTTTGGACCCTAAGCACTTCTGTTGAAGCCTCCACGCCGCAGTCCGGCAGCAAAAGCTCAATGGTATCCCCGGGCAGAAATTCAAAATTTGAAATCATGAATACTCCGCCGAGGTTTATATTTTTAATTCGCACGGTAAGCGGTTCTTCAAATAGAGTTTCCTTTCCGCTCCTGACGAAGGATTTTATCAGCCCTGCGGCATCGACCTCCACCTTGAAAAACCTGCGTCTTTCCTCCATTACGGTATAATCGGGTCCCACATGTATGTTAACCTGCATATCTGTTGCAAGGTCTATAACAGTTTCGTACTTTATTCTTGTTCCGTTTATGTAGTAAAAGATTGCGTCCACAGGCTCGCCGATTTGAGCCGGAGCGACCTTTTTGTCTTTAAGCACCACAAAATCAGTTCCCCTGATTGAAAAGAAATCTTTTGGAAATTCCGGAGATGCGGTTGAAACTATAAGCTTTCCCGCCTTGTTGTAAACCTCTGCCTTGATTATTTTATCTTTGTTAAGCAAGTCTACGGGCCTCCTTTCTCATATGATTTTTCAAAACGTTTATAAATTTTACACAAAATATACAATTTGTCTTTTTATATGTTCAGATAATATAATTATATCTTATTCCGTGCCCTATTTCAAGGGAATTTATCGTTTACGAAAAGTTTTTTTCATTTTTATTTCTTCTTGTCATTTTATTGAATAAAACGTATAATATTTTATAAGGAGTTCTGTTTTAACATTTATAGCAGGGGGCCTCCGTCCCCCTACTTGATTTTAAAAAACAATAAAGTTTATATGAACCCCCTGCATACTTTTTGTCCGGCGACAAAAAGTATGCAAAAAGCGCCTGATTTCATGCGTCTTAATCCGCCTACCCGCCGGCAACGGGCATTGCGCATTCGCTTATGCCCTGCTCGGCGGCTAACGGCTTGTTACTGTTGACCTGCTTTTCGCCTTGGTGCTCACTACTCCAATTTTACTACGAAAAGCAGGTCTTGAAACCTTGTTTGCCTTAATAATTTTATTAGGAGAAAGTCTTTTCTTTTTAAGACAATGTGGTAAAATAAAATTGAGTATCTAAATCGCCGATACTAACGGCTAAAAACTATATCACTAACAACTAAGAGGTTTTTTATGACCCGTTACTTTCATGCAAGCGAGAAAAAACTTTTGAAACGCTACAATTCAAGGCTTTTAGCGGCAACCTTGCCAACCATTGCGGCAGGGCTTACTCTTTTTGCGATAATTTTCTTTAACCGCGAGTCTTTCCAGCCGGTTTCATACTATTATATAGTTTCGCTTTTTCTCTGCGCATTGACAGGCGGAGCCTTTTTTATGGTTTTAATCGGTTCCCTTGAAATAACCCGAAGGCTTTCGTGCAACCGCGCGCATACATACGTTGAAATTACGGGAAAAGTCCTGATAGTCAGCAAATACCTCCAAACACACAGCAAAAAGACGTATAAAAAGCTTTGGATAATAAAGCTTTCAGAAATAAAGGAAGTTTACCAGTATAAAAACACCGTGATTGTGGTTTCGCCGGCAAGACTTATTGAAGCCCCTGCCGAATGGCTTTCGTATTCAAGGACAAGGAACGGGGTGCTCTTTGAAAACTGGTGGTACGACAACTGCGGAGGAAAATTTACCGGCGGAGTGGAGATTCCGGATATGTTTGCAAACCCCTACCGCATAGCAAAGACAATCGAGCACGTTTCCGGAAAAACGCGCCGCATAGAGGCGGAGCGGAAAAAATACCGCGAGGAAATGCTTGCAATAGCAAAGGGCCTGCGCTAAAAAATCAAATCCGCACATTTTTCCATAGCATAAATAATCAAACTTGGCAGCGCCGGCATAAGTCCGTATAGATATGGATTTACACCTGTTTCTTTGGGCAGGGAAAATTCATATTTTTGGCCGGCAATATTAAGGCAAGCCTTGTAATCCCCGGTTTTTTCAATTCTCAAAATCTCTATTTTTTCCTTATAAAGGATGTTGCGGGAATTGACATAAACCGTTCCCATCCCGTAAAACAAAGTAAAAATTAAAAAAACTGATGAAAAGGCAAGGCAAAATGCCCGCCTTTTTCTTTTTGCATTCCTTTTTATCATAAATCAATCTTCCTTTATTTTTTCAAGCGCATTTACAAGGGATTTTCCTATAAGCTCTCCGCTATATTGAGCCTGCTCATAGCTGTTTGCATGCCCGCCGACTTCAATGAGAATTGAACCGGTGGTAAGGTCCTGATTGTATTTCCTGTATGCAAAGAGTATCGGCCTTGTAAGCCCCTTGTAATCACTTTCCATCTGCCTTTGCAAAAGACAGGCAAACCGGAAATTTTTCATGTAGTTCGGCATGTTTAATTTTCCGTTGTCCGCGCCGGAAATAATCATAACCTGCGCCGCATTTTTCCCGTCAATGTTCACGACAGGGGCAACCCTTGTCCCGTCCTCCTTTTCTATTGCGTCGCGGTGTATATCCAATACTATTTTAATTGAGGGATATTGCGCAAGGATTTTTTTCACCGTAACCGCGCTCCTGTCATAGGAACCGTTGTAGGATGGGTAATCATGGATTGTCTTGTCATGTATGACTCCTATCCCTGCGGCGGAGAGCTGTTCTTGTATCTTGTTTCCTACCGAAACCACATTTTTGCTCTCGTCCGTTGTGCGGGAATTAAAGCTTGCGTCGTAAAAATCCCTTTCGTAAGGCTCATAGCTTTCCGTTGTATGCGTGTGCATTATAAGCACCTGCGGCTCGGAATTGAACTTTATTTTAAATTCGGGGAGCAGCTTGCTTTCTGCAATAAGCTGTTCTGTCGGAACGGAAGTCGTGTTTCTGACCTGCGCTCCTCCGTCAAGGCTGAAAAATTGCGTGCCCTCGGCAACCCCGTACTGCATTGCCACAATTGTTCCGCTGTGCGTTTCAAGCGATGCGGGATAAGGCTTCGGCCCTGTTTGGGAATCATCCACCTGCGCCTCCTCATTTTCTGCGGACGGCATAAATTCGCCTACATATCCTCCCGAAAGCACTGCGGAATCCTCGATTTTTTCCAATTCATCCGGTTTTGAAGCCGGCAAGTCAAAGCTTTCCGGGACAACCGATTCGCCGCTCTCCAAAGCTTTTGAGGGCAAATTTCCCCCAAGGGTTATCCCCGCGGAAAAAGTAGCCGCCTTTGCGGCGGCGGCGCCAAGCATGGGCATAACCTTAACCGCCGCAAACGCAATCAACGGAGAGCCGAAAATCAAAGCAAAGCAAACGGCAAGCTTTCCTGCCCCGCCCTTGTGACGCCTCATAAAAAATCGCCTCCGTTTTTACAATTTATGCCGAAGGCGGGATTTTTATTCATTATGCAAGAACGATAAAGTCCTCGACGGTCATTTCCGGGAAAAGCGCCTTGTTTATTGCAAATCCCACAAACTTTGCCATTCTTTCGATGAGCTTGTCTATGTCGCGCGGAGTGACTATCATATTGGGCATATCGGGTTCGGGAGCCTTTCCGGAGATGTTTTCGGCTATCGTGTGCATGTCGACGACGGTGGGAACTCCAAGCGCGACAACGGGAACTCCAAGCGTTGCCTTTGAGATTTCTTTTCTTTTGTTTTGGACTCCCGAACCGGGCGAGATTCCGGTATCGGTAATTTGTATCGTCCTGCCGAGCCTTTTTATATCTGCACAAGCAAGCGCATCAACGGCAATCACTCCTGCGGGCTTAATGCGGTCGCAAAGCGACCTTGCTATTTCGGCGACTTCTATTCCCGTTTGGCCGAGCACTCCCGGAGCGAGTGCGCAAACCGGCCTTAAAGCGGAAAAGGGATGTTCCGGCCCAAGCTCCGCCGAAAGATGCCTTGTCGCCAAAATGCGCGCAATTGCCTGAGGTCCAAGCGCATCGGGTGTGATGTCGTTGTTTCCAAGGCCCAATACGAGTATTTCGCCTTCTTTTGGCAAAAGCCTTCCTATTTCCTCCGCCATGGCATCAACAGCTTCATTAAATTCGTCCGAATCGGCATTTGCCCTGTCGGTTTCAACGGTAACATAAATTCCCTTTGATTTTCCTATTCTCATTCCCGCCATATCGCTTTCAACGGTTATTTCGGTAACTGTACATCCTGCCCCTTCCCTTTTTTCCTGAATTATGCCGGGAATTTCGGTTTTTGCCGCAGCAACTGTTTCAAGCGCCAAGTCTGTGCGTACTGACATTCTGTTCTTCCTTTCGTTCACATAAAATTTACAATCGAAAATCTTGATATTTGCGCCTCATAATGTTAAAATGTTTATTAGACTTCTGTAATTATGGGCTGTTTTGTCTTGCCCAAATATTTTATGCGGAAATTCTGGTTTTTATAAGGAACATATCCAAGGGAGGTGTTTAAAAGTGCCTAACATTAAATCCGCCAAGAAGAGAGTTAAGGTTATAAAGGTTAAGACTGCCATCAACAAGGCTGCAAAGTCAAACCTCAGAACCATTTTAAAGAAAGCTGAAACATCTTTGCAGGCAAATGCAGCAAACGCAAGTGCTGATGTTGCCCTTGCTATAAAGACTATTGACAAGGCTGTTGCAAAAGGAATTTTGCATAAGAACAACGCCGCAAGGAAGAAATCTCAGTTGACACTCAAGCTCAACGCCGCAAAGGCTTAATTTTGCAACAAAAAACAGACGGAAAAACCGTCTGTTTTTTGTTTTTGCAATTTTTTTACGGTCTGCCAACTACTTGATAACTATTTTCCAACAATAATTATGGGGGGACCCTGTCCCCTTTTAGTGGTTAGTTGTTAGAAGTTAGACGTTAGTTTTTGTTCTTTTAATTTTTTAGTGGGGGGACGCTGTCCCCCCCATTGTTAATTTTAAATGTACTTATGTTTTTGAATCCCCCCCTGCTTCCTTTTTGTCCGGCAACAAAAAGGAAGCAAAAAATGCCTAATTTTGCGCCCTCGTCCGCCTACCCGCCGGCAACGGCAATTTGCTTACGCAAAAACTGAAATCGCAAATTGCCTGCTCGGCGGCTGACGGCTACAAAATATGACCTGCTTTTCGCCTTGGTGCTCACCAATCCAATTTTACTACGAAAAGCAGGTCTTTTTATTTTGTTTGCCTTAATGACTTTATTTAGCGGAAAGTCTTTTCTTATTAAGCGAAATAAGGTTCTTCCCGAGGTTCGTAAGTGCTATTCTTTTTTGTCTTTAACTTGGTAAGACGTAGAATCTTCAAGAAAAGCAGCCGAGCTTTGCCATTTAGATGTTAGCCGTTAGAAGTTAGAAGTTAGATAATAGCAAATTAAAATAAGACCTTTAATGCCAAAAATAACTAAATCTAATTTCTAACCTCTAATCTCTAACTTCTAAATGGGTAGGCGGATTAAGACGTATGAAAGCCCCGCAGGGCGGCGTCTTTTGCATACTTTTCTTCGCTGGTGAAGAAAAGTAGGCAGGGGGTGAAAAATAATTTGATTGTCTTTAAAAGTAAATAGGGGGACAGCGTCCCCCTTAATAAAACAAAAACTTTATTCAAGAATATAAATGTTTACCTGTTTTATTCCCCATTTGCAGCTTGCAGAGTAGCTGTCAAAGAAAAGGTCCACCAAAATCCTGCCGTCCATAAGGGCAGTTCCGGTGTCTGCGGCAACCGCGTAGCCGTAAACATACTTTCCGTCGGTGGAAACTATATAAAGCTTTGAGCCATAGGGAATGATATTCGGATTAACCGCAACATAGCCAATCTTTGCCACTTTGCCTGTGGAAGTTCTTGCTCCGGCGGGAGCGCTGTAAGCAGCGGATTTTCCTGTAAGCACCTTTTTATAGCTTGTAGGCGCTCCGTTAGCATCAAGCTGCAGCCACTCGGGAGCATTTGTCGAAACCGGCGCGCGAAGAGATGAACCAACCGTCACAACTCTGTCCACCGGCGTTTTAGTTACAACCTGTGAAAGAATTTCGGTTTTTGTGAGCACTCCATCAATATAGGTATTCCTCGAAACGGTTTGGAGCGTTCCGACTTCACCCTCGCAGTTTACAACCTGTGTTCCCCTTGCAAGGTTTGCCGAAAAAATCTGCTTTGTTTCAAAGGGGATTTCGGTTTCAGAGGTAGTCTCCTCATAAGTCACCCTTTGGATTACTATTTTCGTGTCATCATCAACCTTTTCAGAAAACCCGATGTTGACAAGGTCGTCGTCGCCGACAGAAATGCCTGCTTTGGCAAGCACATCCGCAACGGTACCCTCTGCAATCATTATTTCTTTTGTAGAGCCGTCGCAGGTCACATCCACACCGAATGCCCTTAAAATGGTTGCCTCTCCCTCGTGGTCTTTAAATCCGTCGAATTTAACTATATCGTCTTTTCCTATTGCATATCCATTATCTTCAAGAATCTTTGAAATGTCGCTTTCGGTTGTAAGGATACACTTTACGTCTGAACCGTCCGTCACATAAACGCGGTTTGTGAACATAGCAAAGCCGGTCATAAAAATCAGCGAAAGTGCGGCAAGAACAGCAAGCACCATTCCGAAAAGCCATTGCTTTTTCACTGAATTTTTCAGCACAGACAATGCGTTTCTGGTATCCATATCTTCTCTCCTTTTTGACGGGCAGAGTGCCCGTTTTATTTCAAGGGAAAGCGCCCTGCAAAAGCTTTGCAAGGCCCCCTCAAAAGCGTTTTTACTCTTGTTACCGATTTGTAAGCTATTATAAATCCCCAAAATGTGTTTGTCAATCCACATTATAAAAATATTTTTGTTCAAAGTAAACAAAACTAATTTTCAAATAATTCATAAAGCCTTTTGAAAGCGGCTCTATGCTCCTATATAATGGAAATTTCGACTCCTTAAAAAATCCCAAACTTTATGCAAATAGCTAAAAATCGATTGAGGAAGACGGCTTAAAACTTTAAAAATGAATTTTCCATTTCGATTTGCAAGAAAAATTTCAATTTTTGAAAACGCGCGTTCAAAGTTGCAGGCAAAACATTAAGCGTATCCAACAAAACTTTTCTTAAATTAATAATAAAATATGTTTATTGCCACGAAAATTAAGTTTTAAGGCTTTTTGAGCAAAGAAAGGCTCTTTTGGAATTTATTTTTCCCTTTTTTGGGAGAGTTATTCAGTGCAAAAAAAGACCGGGCATTTCACCCGGCATTTTTATTATGAAAGCCCGCATTCGTCATAATCTTTCCACTTTTCGTAATAAGCCCTGTCGGACATAGCCCGGAAGAGGATGTATGCGGCGGAGGCCATTACAAGGAAAATGGCGCCCATAACAGGCAGGGCTGATTTAAGGAGCTTCTTTCTTTCCTTTTCATAATCCATAAGAACACTTCCTTTTATAATGTTAAAATCATTATACATTAAAATGTTCCTTTTATCAAGCATATAGTTGTTGTTAGAAGTTAGATGTTAGTTTTTGTTTTTTTACTTTTTAAGAGGTGGGACTCCGTCCCCCTCTAAATTTTAAAAAATAATTAATTTTTTATATCCCCCTGCCTACTTTTCTTCATCAGCGAAGAAAAGTAGGCAAAAGACGCCGCCCTGCGGGGCTTTCATGCGTCTTCATCCGCCTACCCGCCGGCAACGGGCATTGCGCATTCGCTTATGCCCTGCTCGGCGGCTAACGGCTACAAAAATATGACCTGCTTTTCGCCTCGGTGCTCACCAAAAGTCTTTTCTTATTAAGCGAAATAAGGTGCTTTCCGAGGTTCTTAAGTGCTATTCTTTTTTACCTTTAACTGAGTAAGACGTGGCATCTTCAAGGAATGCAGCCGAGCTTGGCCCTTTTAGATGTTAGTCGTTAGTTGTTAGCCGTTAGTTGCCGGTAAATTAAGTCAAAACTTGAAATTTAAAATCACAAAAACTAACTGCTAACAACTATAAACTAACCACTAAAAGGGCAAAAAGTCACTGGGGGTTTCATTATAACTTTGTTTACTTTAATAGTAAGTAAAGGGGGTGAAACCCCCTTCAAAATAAAGTAAGACAACAAAACTTCTAACTTCTAAACCTTCCAAAGCTCCTTGGCATATTCTTTAACTGTTCTGTCGCTTGAGAATTTTCCTGCATTTGCAATGTTCATCCAGCATTTTTTTGCAAAAGCCTTCCTGTCGCGGTATTCCCTGTTTGCGCGCAGCTTTGCGTCCATGTAGCTTTCAAAATCTTTAAGTATGAAGTAATTGTCGGGCCTGTGCCAGCTGAAACCATCGATAAGCGATTTAAAGAGGTCATAGAACATTCCTGTGTCGCCGTCGTTAAAAGTTCCGTCAACAAGCGTGCTTACGACTCTGTTTATCCTCTTGTTTTCCATAAAGATTTTCTTTGGGTTGTAGGAGGCTTTTATTGCATTTATTTCCTCAACTGTTGCACCGAAGATGTATTCGTTTGCCGCCCCAGCTTCCTCAGCGATTTCAATGTTTGCCCCGTCAAGGGTTCCAAGGGTAACCGCACCGTTGAGCATAAACTTCATGTTGCCCGTTCCGGATGCTTCAAGGCCTGCCGTTGAAATCTGCTCTGAAATGTCAGCTGCGGGAATAATTTTTTCCGCATATGAAACATTGTAGTTCTGCACGAAAACAACCGCAAGCTTGTCCTTGGTATCCGGGTCGTTGTTTACAAGCTTTGCTATTTCGTTAATGTACTTTATAATTCCCTTTGCCCTGCGATAAGCCGGAGCCGCCTTTGCCCCGAAGATAAACGCCGTCGGAGTAAAATCGTTAAGCCTTCCCTCTTTGAGCGCAAAATAAATGTCCACTATTGAAAATGCGTTGAGGAGCTGCCTTTTGTATTCGTGAAGCCTCTTTACCTGAACATCAAAAATAAAGTCCGGATTTAATTTAATCCCCTCATGTTTTTCAATGTAATCGCAAAGCTGTTTTTTCTTTTCGTATTTTACAGCATTGAAAGCATTAAGGGTTGCCTCCTCGTCTGCGAACCATTCAAGCCTTTTAAGCTCGCCAAGCTCAAGGGCCCATGCATCCGAACCAAGCTTTTCAGTGATAATAGAGGAAAGCTCCGGATTGCAAAGCCCCAGCCAGCGCCTTTGCGTGATTCCGTTGGTCTTGTTTTGGAACCTTTCCGGAAAAATGGAGTACCATTCTTTAAATACATCATTTTTGAGTATTTCCGTATGCAGAGCCGCAACGCCGTTTGTAAAGGAAGTGCAGTAAACCGCCATCCTTGCCATGTGAATCCTTGCCCCGTCAATTATTTCTATTTTAGGGAGCAATTCTTCTTTTCCTTTTGCCTTGATAAAATCCCTCAAATGCCTGTCTATAAGGCCGATTATTTCATAAATTGTCGGCAGAACGCTTTTAAAGAGCCTTATATCCCATTTTTCAAGCGCCTCGCCCATAACGGTATGGTTTGTGTAGTTGAATGTTTCGCAGGCGATTTTAAATGCGTCCTCGAAGTGCATTCCCTCCTCGAACATAAATATTCTTATAAGTTCCGGAATTGCCACCGTCGGATGCGTGTCGTTGAGCTGAATGGTATAGAGCTTTGAGAAATTTGAAAAATCGTTTCCGTATTTTGCCTTGTGCTTTCTTATAATATCTTTAAGCGCCGCGGCGGAGAAGAAGTACTGCTGTTTGAGCCTTAGCCTCCTGCCCTCCTCGTAGTTGTCATTCGGGTAGAGCACATCTGAAATTGCCCTTGCCTTAACAGCTTCTTCGGACGCTTTCATATAATCCTGCCTGTCGAAGTCTTCAAAGCTGAATTCGCTTATCGGTTCCGCCTGCCAAAGCCTTAAAGTATTTACCGCCTTTTTCCCATAGCCGATTATTGGGGTATCGTAAGGTACTGCCATAACAGTCTGGTCGGCAAATTCAATCTTAACTGCATCCCTTTCGCAGCGGACTCCCCACGGGTCATTGTCCCCGTCAAGCCATTTGTCCGCTTCTTCGCGCTGGAAGCCATCCCTTATGCTTTGCTTGAAAAGCCCGTATCGGTAGCGTATGCCGTATCCGTCAAGTGGGATATCATGCGCCGCCGCCGAATCAAGGAAGCACGCTGCAAGCCTGCCAAGGCCGCCGTTGCCAAGAGCCGCATCCTCAATGTCCTCAAAAGCGTTAAAGTCAGCTCCGTTTTCGGCAAACATTTCCCTTGCCTCTTCAAGCATGCCAAGGCAGTAGAGGTTGTTGTAGACCGCCCTGCCCATTAAAAATTCGGCTGAAAGATAAAATGCCCTTCTGCCCTCTTCGCGGCGCTTTGAAGTTTCGTTCCAAAGCGGCATAATTTCCTCCATGCATGCCCCGGCAAGAGCTTTGTGGAGTTCTCTTGTTCCAGCGTTTTTGAAATCAATCCTTGCTCCGGTTTGGAGATTCTTTTGGATTTTCTCAAAAAAATCTTTTTTGCCCGCCATTTTAAAATCCTCCGTTTTACATTATTTTACTTGAAGTTTAATTTTGTTTCGAACATTTTTATTAAAGTTTCGCAACTGTTTATATATTAACAGAAACCCCTGTCCTTTTCAAGGCAAGTCCTTGTTTTCGAAACAAATTAGAAGTTAAAAATTAGAGGTTAGACGTTAGTTTTTGTAATTTTACTTTTTAAGAGGTGGGACGCTGTCCCCCCTGCCTACTTTTCTTCACCAGCGAAGAAAAGTAGGCAAAAGACGCCGCCCTGCGGGGCTTTCATGCGTCTACATTCGCCTATTCGCCGGCAACGGCAATTTGCTTACGTAAAAACTGAAATCGCAAATTGCCTGCTCGGCGAATAACGGCTTGTTATTGTTGACCTGCTTTTCGCCTCGGTGCTCACTACTCCAATTTTACTACGAAAAGCAGGTCTTTTTCTAAATTTGCCTTAGCAACCTTATTAGCGGAAAATCTTTTCTTATCAAGCGAAATAAGGTGCTTTCCGAGGTTCGTAAGTGCTATTCTTTTTTACCTTTAACTTGGTAAGACGTGGTATCTTCAAGAAAAGCAGCCGAGCTTTTTCGTGCAGGGCGCAAGCGATAGCGTGGCGCCCGTTGCCGAAAAGCCGGCGGAATAAGACATATAAAATAGGCATTTTTTGCTTCCTTTTTGTTGCCGGA
>JAIHAL010000013.1 GCA_020054675.1 Oscillospiraceae bacterium | reverse complement strand
TAAAATAGCCTAAAAGACCGTTTTTATCTCTTAAACTCCATAAAAACCCATTTTATTTCATTCAAAGGCTGGAATAAGGTGATTTATTCAGAGGATCCCTAGTGTACTTAATGCGGTGGATATAAATGTTTACTTTACTGAATAAAATTAAACCATTTGTCATTTTGCTTTGCATTTTGTTTTTAAGCGCATGTGGTGCTTCGTCAGAAACTTCAACTTTTTTAAAAACATTTTCGCTTGATGCCGATGCTGAAGATTTAAACATTACAGAGGTTTACAACAGCTATAAGGGCATTCCGTATGAAGGTGAAGCGCTGTATACCATAACTTCAACCCCAAATATTTCCTTTATGCCGAGTGATTGGAATGATTTGCCGTTGTCTGATGAGCTTAAATTATTTCTTTATGATAATTCCATAGGTGAAGGTTCAAAAGCCGACAAAATAGGTCTGCCTGATATAGCTTCTGGGAAATGGAAATTTGTTGACAGAGGAAATACAACTTTCAGCAGTTCATCTTCCTATAATTTTTCACTTTGCATATTTGATGAGCAAAATAATATTATTTATTATTATAAGATTGATACATAAAATCATTAGATATTAAAAATCCCGGTATGGCCTTGTGCCGCCGGGATTTTTTATGGCAAAAATTATCTTAATCATAGATATTTACATTTTAAAGTTTTAAAAAAACTTGTAAAAAAGCAGCTTTCCATGATAAAATATTATTATGGAAAGCTGTTTTATTTTTGTTTTGGAGGGTGACTTGTTTTGCGGACAGTTGATGAAAAAGCCTTGCTTGCCTCTCAAAACCCGGCCTTGTTTGAAGATTTTATAAAAGAGAACGAGCCTTTTATACAAAAATGCACTTCAAAATTTTGCAGCAAATACATATCCAAAAATGATGATGAATGGTCGGTTGGGATTCATGCTTTTTCCGAAGCGGTAAAGAATTATTCGCCATCAAAAGGAAAATTTCTGCCGTTTGCCGAAATTGTAATAAAAAGACGCCTGATTGATTTTTTAAGGGCAAATCCGCATAAAAATGCGGAAATTCCGGTGAATCCGGAAGTCTTTTCAGGAGAAACGGAAGAAGATGAAATAAATCCGGTTGAAACGGAAGTTGTCAAAAAAATAATAACTTTCCCAGACCCGGCTTTAAGAGATGAAATTCTGGCAATTTCAGAAGCGCTTTCAGGCTATGGCTTTTCTTTTTACGATTTGACCCGCTGCTCGCCAAAGGCTGAAAAAACTCGGCTTGCCTGTGCAAGGGCAATCCGGACGGTTTTGGGAACTCCCGAACTTTTAATGCAAATGAAAAAGAATAAAAATCTTCCCATAAAAAAAATCACAGAAATCGCAAATATACCCCAAAAAATTTTAGAGCGCCATCGAAAATATATAATAGCGGCAGTCGAGATACTTTCAGGGGATTATCCCGGCATGTCGGAATATTTGCGGTTTGTAGGAAAGGAGAATGGCAAATGAAAGCTGTTATAGTTGAAATTAAAAATCCCTTTGCCGCCGCAATGACCGAAGACGGCCGCATAATACGACTTAAAAACAAAAATTATGCGATTGGGGAAGTGATTGAAATGAAAAAAATCAGTTTCAGCAAAAAAACAATCTTTGCCGCAGCAGGCATTGCGGCCGTTCTTGCTTTCGGTTGTACGGGCATATGGGCATACAATACCCCGCATACTTATGTCAGCCTTGATGTGAACCCATCCATTGAGTATGAACTTAACGTGTTTGACCGCGTGATAGACTATACCGCTGTAAATGACGACGGGGAGGCAATACTTGAAAATCTTGACCTCAACAACATGGACATAAACGACGCCATAGACCAGACAATTCAAGAAATCGCCTCACAAGGCTATCTTACCGATTCGGAACCCGGAGGAATAGTAATTGCCGTAGCAGATGGCGACAACGAAGAAAATTCTCAGGAAATTGCCGACAGCCTTGGTGAAGAAGCTAAATCAGCAGTTGAGGAGGCCGGAGTGCAGGCGGAAATTGAAGCCATAGGCATAGGCGCACAGCGTGTTGCTGAAGCAAGGGCTTTGGGAGTTACACCGGGAAAACTTAACCTCGTGCAAAAATTGCAGGCAAGCAATCCCAATGCGGAAATTTCGACCGAAGAATGGCTCAAACAACCTGTGAAAAACATTATGAAAGCAATTAAGGAAAACCGCAAAAATCCTGAAAACACCGCTGAACCTGCCGCAGAAACAACAGCCGCTGCAACAGATGAAACAGCAATCGCAGCAGACGGCACAACAACTGAAAGTACTGCCGAAACATCCGCCACAATTCAGGAAACTCAAAGGAACAAAGAAACTAAAAGAAATGAAGAAAAGGAAATGAATGCAAATTCAAATACCAACAGAAATAAAAAATCCGAAGAAACTACCGCACAAACAACTCTGACAGAAACCTCCGAAACAACTTCAGCGCCGGTATCAGAAACAACCAAAAAAGAAGTTCCTGCAAATTCAAACGCTCAAAAACAAACTGAAAAAGAAGTTGAAACCGAAACCGAAAAGCAAAACAACGGCAACGGCAATCAGCAAAGCAACAGCAACAACAATTCAAACGAAAATTCTTCCGCAAACAAAAATAATTCAGGAAATTCGGGCTCAAATTCCGGGAAAGGGAAAAAATAATTAATCGGTATTTTATCGGCAAAATACCGCCATCCAAGAAAGGATGAATCCGTAATGCCTGTAAAAATATACGGCTATGTCACAACCAAGCAGGTTCAGGATGTTTTAAACAACAGGTTTGAAAAATTCCAAAAAAGTACTTCTTTTATAGAGGCAATGAGGCATTTATATTTAATAAATGCACATGCTCTAAAAAAACCCAAACTTGCGTTTAACTGCTCATGGGACAGCCTTTCGGATGAGGATTTTTGCAAGGCTCTTCTTGAACAACCGGTTGAAATAACGGATCATACCCTTAATCCGGACAAAGCACGTGTTGAGGAAAACATGATTATTCCCGAAAACAGGGATGTGTTTTGCATTAAACATTTGAGCCATATAAACAACAATTTGCATTCACATGATTTTTTTGAAGTAAATTATGTTTTCAGCGGAGAATGCATCCAAAAGTTTGAAAAAGAAGACAGGATTCTTAAAGAAGGTGAATTTTGCATTATTGCCCCAAATTCGCCCCATGACATAATAGCCGAAGAGGAAAGCCTTGTTGTAAGCATTATGATAAGGCAGAGCACTTTTGAACATACCTTTTTTGCTGTTTTGACGCAAAAAAATCTCCTCTCTACGTTTTTCAGAAATATTTTATATTCAAAAACAGGAAAAGGGAATTATCTGCTTTTCCATACAGACAATCAAACAGAAATTAAAAAAAATATAAAAAACATCTGCATGGAAAGCTATTCCTCGGACGAATATGCAAACACTTGTTGTGCAAGCTATATAAACATACTTTTTGCGCTTATTTTGCGCCGTTACAGTGATACAGTTTATTTTTACAGCTTCAACAGCACCGGCGAAGAAAAGATTGATTTCGTTTTGGTTTTGCAGTATATACAATATAATTACCAAACGCTTACTTTAAGTTCGCTTGCAAAGTTTTTTCATTACAGTGAGGCGTATATGAGCAAGCTTATAAAAAACAATACAGGCATGAACCTTACCGAAATTCTGACAAGCCTTAAGATGGAAAACTCAAAAAAGCTTTTATCAAGCACAAACATGAGCATTTTTCAGATAGCCGAATGCAACGGCTATGAAAGCCCTGACCATTTTTCAAGAACTTTTAAAAAGACTTATGGAATTTCCCCACGTCAATACAGAAAAATTTGCATGAATTAAATCAAATTAAACGGAAAAATCCCGGCGGCATAAGGCCAGACCGGGATTTTTTTTTGCTTTAATGAAATTATTTTATTGAAGTGATTATTGAAGTTCCAGTCATTTCAGGCGGCTGGGGAAGTCCAAGCATTTTCAGCATTGTCGGAGCTATGTCGGCAAGCACTCCGCCCTGCCTTAATTCGCAATCAAGCCCTACAACAACAAACGGAACGGGATTTGTAGTATGTGCGGTAAACGGCGAACCGTCGTCCTCATACATTTTATCGGCATTTCCATGGTCGGCGGTGATTATTGCCGCGCCGCCTTTTGAAAGCACCGCGTCAACCGTTCTGCCAATGCAAGCGTCAACAGCTTCAACGGCCTTTACGGCGGCGTCAAACACACCTGTATGTCCAACCATGTCGCAGTTTGCATAGTTAAGGATAATCACATCGTATTTTCCGGATTCAATTCTTTTAACGACTTCATCCGTAACAAGGTATGCGCTCATTTCGGGCTGGAGGTCATATGTCGGAACTTTCGGGGAATTTATAAGCGCCCTGTCCTCGTTTTCAAAGGGAGCCTCCACGCCTCCGTTGAAGAAAAACGTAACGTGCGCGTATTTTTCAGTTTCGGCAATTCTAAGCTGGGTGAGTCCGTTTTTGCTGATGTATTCGCCAAAGGTATTTGTAAGTCCTTCCGGCTTAAACGCAACCTCAACGTTTGGCATTGTCACATCATATTGCGTCATGCAGACAAAATAAAGCGGGAATCTTCCGTTTTTGCGCTCAAATCCGCTAAACGAATCATCAACGAAGGTGCGGGTTATTTCCCTTGCGCGGTCCGGACGGAAGTTGAAGAAAATCACGCTGTCGTTTGCGGAAATCCTGCCGTCCTTGCAGCAAACTCCGGGAACGATAAATTCATCGGTTACATTTTCTGCGTAGGATTTTTCCATCATGTCAACGGGATTTTCGTTGTAAACTCCCTCGCCGTAAACCATTGCAGAATATGCCTTTTCAACCCTGTCCCAGCGGTTGTCCCTGTCCATTGCGTAATATCTTCCCATTACGGAAGCAATCTTTCCAACGCCAATCTCGGCAATTTTATTTTGAAGCTGGATTATGAAATCCTTTCCGGATGTTGGAGGAACATCCCTGCCGTCCATAAAGCAATGAACATAAACCTTTGAAAGTCCCTCTCTTTTGGCAAGCTCCAACAGGCCGTAAAGGTGCTCATTGTGGCTGTGAACCCCGCCGTCGGAAAGAAGTCCCATAAAGTGGAGTGCGGAGCCATTCTTCTTGCAGTTTGCAACGGCATTTTTAAAGGCATCCTTAGAGAAAAAATCCCCGTCTCTTATGGATTTTGTAATTCTTGTAAGCTCCTGGTATACGATTCTTCCGGCGCCTATGTTTGTGTGGCCGACCTCGGAATTGCCCATCTGCCCGTCCGGAAGCCCCACATCCATTCCGCTTGCCCCGATTTGAGTCATGGGGCAGGTTTTGAAAATTTTGTCAAGGTTTGGCGTCTTTGCTGCGGAAATGGCATTTCCATAGTCGGAATTGTTTATGCCAAATCCGTCCATTATTATAAGTGCAACAGGCTTTTTGCTCATGTTAAATCTCCTTTATGTTACTTGGATGCTGCATCCAAAAGTACACCGAAATCTTCGGCTTTAAGGGATGCTCCGCCTATAAGTCCGCCGTCGACATCGGGCTGTGCAAGAAGCTCTTCGGCATTCTTGGGATTCATTGACCCGCCGTACTGAATGGTAATTCCATCAGCGGCAGCCTTGTCATAAAGCTTTGCAATGATTCCCCTGATGTAGGAGCAAACTTCGTTTGCTTGTTCAGCGGTAGCGGTTTTCCCCGTGCCGATTGCCCATACGGGTTCGTATGCAATCACAACATTTTTAAGCTGTTCCTTTGTTACTCCAAGGAGGGCTATTTTGGTTTGAAGTCCCACGATTTCTTCGGTTACGCCCTGTTCCCTTTCGGTAAGGAGCTCGCCGACGCAAAGGATTACTTTAAGTCCCGCTTCAAGAGCGGCCTTTGTCCTTTTGTTTACGGTAACATCGGTTTCGCCGAAATACTGTCTTCTTTCGGAGTGTCCGATTATAACATATTCGGCGCCGATTTCCTTGAGCATATCGGCAGAAACCTCGCCTGTAAATGCGCCGCTCTTTTCAAAGTGGCAATTTTGCGCACCCACCTTGATGTTTGTGCCTTTTGTAAGTTCAACAGCAGTTTCAAGATTTGTAAACGGCACGCATATCACAACGCCGCAGCTTGCTTTTGCGGCAACAGGCTTCAACTGTTCAATGAGGGCTTTTGCCTCTGGGCGGGTTTTATTCATCTTCCAGTTTCCGGCAATAATTACTTGACGCAGAGCTTTGTTCATTTTTACATTCTCCTTGTTATTTTAAAAATTTTATGTCCGGAGGTATAAATGCTATTCCGTAGAGATGGCAAAGGCTCTTCTTTTCGGTGATTTTCTTTGCAAAAAAGAAACGGGCACAGGCTTTGGCTTTCTCGTTTGGGAATCTAAGCATAGGTATACCTGCCTTTCGTTTTTATATTGCAAAAGGGCAAGCAAAATGCCCGCCCTTTTAAAATTACTTCTTGTCGGCAATAACGGCAATGCCGGGAAGAACCTTGCCTTCGAGGTATTCGAGCGAAGCGCCGCCTCCGGTGGAGATGTGGCTCATCTTGTCGGCAAAGCCAAGCTGAACTACAGCGGCCGCGGAATCTCCTCCGCCGATAATCGTTGTAGCATCAGTTTCGGCAAGGGCCTTTGCAACTGCCATGGTTCCCTTTGCAAGGATGGGGTTTTCAAATACGCCCATAGGTCCGTTCCAAACAACGGTCTTTGCGCTCTTTACTGTTTCAGCAAAAAGTGCCTGAGTTTTAGGACCGATGTCAAGTCCCATCTTGTCTGAGGGGATTTTGTCTGCATCAACGCATTCAACTGCGATTTCAGCGTCAATAGGTTCCGGGAAAGCTGCTGCAATAACCGTATCAACGGGGAGCACAAGCTTTACGCCCTTTTCCTCAGCCTTTTTGAGCATATCCTTGCAGTAGTCGATTTTTTCAAGGTCAACAAGGGACTGTCCAACTTCATAGCCCTTTGCGGCAAGGAAAGTATAAGCCATTCCGCCGCCGATTATAAGGGTATCGCACTTATCAATAAGGTTTGAAATAACGTTGAGCTTGTCGGCAACCTTTGCGCCGCCGAGAATTGCAACAAACGGGCGCACGGGATTTTCAACCGCATTGCCGAGGTATTCAATTTCCTTTTGCATAAGGTATCCGACAGCGGTTTCCTTTACATAATCGGTAATTCCGGCTGTGGAGCAGTGTGCCCTGTGCGCGGAGCCGAAAGCATCCATTACGAAAACATCGGCAATTGAAGCAAGGTCCTTGCTGAATTCTTCAAGATTCTTGGTTTCTTCTTTTCTGAAACGTGTATTTTGGAGGAGGACAACATCGCCTTCCTTCATTGCGGCAACAGCAGCCTTTGCGTTTTCGCCGACAACATTGTCGTCATTTGCAAAAACGACTTTCTTTCCGAGGAGTTCGGAAAGCCTTTCGGCAACGGGAGCAAGCGAGAACTTTTCTTCCGGCCCATTCTTTGGTTTGCCGAGGTGCGAGCAAAGTATTACTTTTCCTCCGTCATTTATAAGCTTTTTAATTGTAGGAAGTGCGGCAACTATTCTGTTGTCGTTTGTGATTTTTCCGTCTTTGAGCGGAACGTTGAAATCGCATCTAACGAGCACTCTTTTTCCCTTGACGTTAATATCGTCAACGGTTACCTTGTTAAGTCCAGCCATTTGCAGACATCCTTTCCATACTTTTAAGTTGACAAATTGCAGTTGTTAAATCCTAAACAACCTCTGTCACTATTTTATAACATTTTGGGCTTTTTATCAAGTATCTATGCGTAAAATTTAGAATTTTAAAAAGCTTATTTTTTCAATTGGATGTCAAATCAAGAGGCATTTAATGCAAAATAACCATTTTTAATTTCCAAATTGCAATCATCTTCTGTTTTTGCCTTTGATTATTATGCCTGTAAGCTTGTGGCCGGCATTGCAGGCAATTGCCGCGCCTATTTGCCAAAAAGCCTCCGGAGGGTAACCAAGCTTTTTGGTCATCATTGCGGCAAGCTCCGCCGACTGCTCCTCCATGCTGCCCTTTATTATTATATAAGGAGTCTGTGGCACCATTTCGGAAACTGCGCACTCAATAAGCTTTGCGGGAATATTTTTCTCGCCCCTGACTTTTTCGACGGTTGAGGCAATCCCATCAACGATTTTAATGATAGGCCTGAGGCCCAGAACCTCTCCCACAAAAGCGGCGGCACAGCTTACCCTGCCGGATTTTTTAACATATTCAAGCGTATACGGGGCAAAGAAAACCTCTGCGCTTGCAACCCAATCGTTCAAATAAGCAATTATTTCATCCGCGGGAGTGCCCTTCTGCGCCTTTATTGCCGCCTGAACCACGGGATATCCGTAAACTCCGGTATAATTCAATCCGTCGATAACGGTTATCCTAAATTTTTCCTTTGCGTCGGGATTTTCCTCAAAAAAGCTTTCCTTTGCCATAAGCGCGGAGTTATAGGTGTTTGAGCCGGTTGAGGAAATCGTCACATGGATTACGTCCGTATAGCCAGCCTCATAAAATTCCCTGTACGCCTCAACGAATTCAAAGGTAGTGATTTGCGCCGTGGTGGGGATACTTGCGCTCCTGTCAAGCATTTCATAAAATTCCTCGTTGGTAAAATCCACTCTTTCACGGTATCCCACACCGTCAACCGTAACCGGAAAGCACATTACTTTAATGTCAAGTTCGTTTTCCTGTTCCTTTGTGATATCGCTGGCGGAATCGGTAAGTATTTTTATCTTTTGCAAGGCTTTTTCCTCCCTTGTAAATTTATTCCCATACAAATCGGGTAAGCTTTCCCTCCCTTGAAAGGTCGGGGTAATCCCACTGCCTTAAAACCTCATAAAGCGCTATGGCAACGGAATTTGAAAGGTTAAGCGAGCGCAGTTCCGGACGCATGGGAATCCTCACGCAGCGCTCCTTGTTTTGATAGAGCAGTTCTTCCGGTAGGCCTTTGTCCTCCCTGCCGAAAAAAAGATAGCAGTTGTCGGGATATTTTGCTTCGCTGTGCACATTTTTCCCTTTTGTCGTAAAATAAAAATATTCGCCATTGTTTTTTGAAAAGAAATCGGAGAGATTTTCGTAATAAGTCACATCAAGCCTGTCCCAATAATCAAGGCCGGCGCGCTTTAAATTCCTGTCGGTTATTTCAAAGCCAAAAGGCTTTATCATATGGAGCCTTGCTCCGGTAACCGCGCAGGTTCTTGAAATATTCCCCGTGTTTTGAGGGATTTGCGGTTCCACAAGCACTATGTTCAGATTCATTTTAACACCTTTGATATAAAATTTAAAGAGGCTGATAAGCGCAAAGCGTGGGATTTTGTATCAGCCAGCTAAGGCAGGTTTCAAGCATTACCCCGCATCGCGGGTCGGAGGAATAGCTGTAAGTTGTTTTTACCGCAAGTTCAAGGAATCCCGTTGCCCTGTTCATTGCTATCGGCAGGCTGTCGCCCTTTAAGATTGCCCCGATGAGCACGCTTGCAAAGGCATCGCCCGTACCGTTATAGCTTGCGGGAACATACTGATACGGGACTTTCCAGAATGATGAGCGCTCCTTGTCAAAGCCCACGTTGCATCTTGTCCCGTCGGCAAGCTCCACGCTGGTTATCACCACGGTTTTGGGGCCCTTTTCGGCAAGACGGGCAAGGAAGCTTTTGGCCTGCTGTGCGGTAAATACCGTTTGCAGGGGATTTTCCCCAAGGAGCATTGCCGCTTCGGTCGTGTTCGGAGTGATTATATCGGCGATGGCAACAAGCTCGCCCATTCTTGAACAAAGCTCCTTTGTGTAAGTCCTGTAAGGCTTTCCGTTGTCGCCCATTACCGGGTCAACCACTTTAAGGGCATGCGGAAAACTTGCGAAAAAATCAAGGCAGTGGTCGATTTGTTCATTTGACGCCAAAAAGCCGCTGTAAACGCAGTCAAAATCCTCGCCAAGCCTTTTGTAGTGCCCGAGCGCGCGCGGTATGTAATCGGTAAGGTCTTTTATTTCGGAATCCGCAAAGCCTGTATGCGCTGAAAGCACGGCGGTCGGCACCGGACAGACCTGAATTCCCATTGCCGAAAGGATGGGGATTATAACCGTCAGAGAGCACCTGCCTATCCCGGAAAGGTCATGTATTGCGGCAACTTTATTTAAAACATTTTTCAAGAAAAATTTCCCCTTTAAAGCATATATATTTTTATTATACCTTGAAGACCAGAAATAAACAATAAGGAAAATTTAAATTTTCATCCATATATTTACTCAAAAAACAAAAATCCGCAGGTATTTTTCAAAAATGTCCGTCAATAATATTTCTGTAAGAAAGAGAAAGGATGATGAAAATGAAAGCTGCAACCATTATAAGAAGCGCCGCCGCAATCGCCACAGCTGGAGCAGTTGCGTACATGCTCAGCAACACTTCGCCCCGTACTATGAGAAAGCTGAAAAAGAATGCAGGAAAAGCGTTGCAGTCGTTTGGAAATGTGTTTAACGCCATTTCCTCAATGATGTAAAAAGCAAAAGCGGCTCAAAGGCGAGCCGCTTTTGCTTTTTTGTGTTGACAAAATAATAAAAGTATGGTAAATTTATTTTAGAAAAATATGGCAAAAAGGAGAGGTTCAAATGACTTTAAGGGCAAAGCCGTTATTGGGGTTTTTTACGCTTACTTTGGGCGGGGGCATGCTGGCCGGATTTATTTCAGGGCCAAGCATGAAGATTTATCAAATCTTCGCAAAACCGCGCCTTTCGCCCCCGGGATTTTTGTTTCCGATAGTATGGACGGTGCTGTATATTCTCATGGCAATTTCGGCATACATTATTTTCACTTCCGGCTCAGAAAAAAGGAAATCGGCCCTTGCCGTTTTTGCCGTACAGCTTTTCTTTAATTTCTTTTGGACGATACTCTTCTTCAACCTGCAAATGTATCTTTTTGCCTTTATTTGGCTTGCAATTCTCTGGATGCTGATTTTGCTTATGATAATAAGCTTTTACCGCATAAATAAAACTGCGGCATATCTTCAAATCCCGTATCTTTTATGGGTTTCATTTGCGGGATACCTTAACTTCATGGTTTGGATTTTAAATAAATAAGTTTAAGGAAAAGGCGTTAAATTTTCAATTATTATGCCATTGTTACCTTTTTCGCTCATTGACGCTATAAGAAATATATTGTTTGCAAGGGAGTCAAAGAACAGGGCGAGGATTTCCATATCCTCAACGCATTTGCCTTCGGTAAGGATTGCCGCAACCGCCGCCGAAACAACAGGAATCGCTTGGGCGGATTTTGAGGCATATCTTTTTCTCTTTGTGCTTTGGCCCGATGAATTTTCAGCCATAAATTCCGCTCCTTTCCAAAAACCTTGCATAATACTTGCATAATATATTATGAAGTTTTTTTGTGTTTTGACAGCATTTATTTTCATAAAGAGGAAAACATCCCGCAAAAACGGGATGTTTTCCTTATTATTTTAAAATTTTCATTTCATTTGCTGTAAGACAAAAAATGTGTGTAATAAAATTGTAACCTTCCATTTTTTAAAAAAATGCCTGAAATTCGGGCTTTGTATATTAAAGCGGGCATTTTGCGCAAATTTTGGGATCCTTATTTGTAATCAAATCTTAATTGCTTTTTGTTTCCAAAAATGTTATATTAAAAACAGACAAACAAATTAAAGATAGCAATTGAAAATTTGATATTTTTTATTAAGGAAGTGAGGCAAAATGAAAAAAACGGCACTCGGTTTTTTATTTGCAGGAATATTCTTGGCAGTCCTCCTTTTTATAACATCATGCAGCAGCAGTTCGACAAGGAGCAGCAAATCCGAACAGCTTAAAGCGGGAGATAATGAAACAATACTTATTGAAACCACAAGAAGATTGAATGATTTTGCGGCGGGGGAGGGAATTACCACAACCGCGGCAGATATGGCCTCGCCCATGTCCTCTTCTGATTTAAATGCAAAACAAAACCCAAACAAAAAGATAATCAAAAATGCAAGCCTTGATATTGAGGCTAAAAACGTAACCGAGGCATATCAAAAACTGCTTGAATACATAACCGCGCAGGGCGGATATGAATTTTCGCAAAACCTTTCCAATAATTCTGATTACGCCACAATAAACGCAGTTGTGAAAATTCCGGCGGATAAGCTTGACGGGGCGCTTAAATACGCGGAAGAATGCGGAAAAGTCATAAACGTAAACACTTATACCAATGATATTACATCCGAATATACTGATACCGAATTAAGGCTTGAAAACAAACGTAAGGCTTTGCAGAAATATTATGATTTTTATGCAAAGGCTACCACGATGGATGAGCTTGTTGCAATACAGGCGCAAATAGACCAGCTTACCGCTGATATAGAGAGCTATGAGGGACTTTTGAAAATGTGGAATTCCCAGATTGACGAGTCTACCATCACAATCCTTATCAAAGAGGCAAGCGACCCAAACAAAATTCCTGAGGATATAGAATGGAATTCCATAAGCTTCAGCACAATGGGCAAACTGATAAGGAACGGCTTTTTTGCCGTTGTAAACGGAATAGTTTCGTTCATACAATGGGCGGTTATAATCATTGCCAGCGCATCCCCGGTAATTGCAATCGGTGCAGTGATATGGTTTGCAGTGGCAAAATTATTAAAATCCCGCAAGTCAAAGAAAAAACCGGCGCCTCCTCCGGCAGAAAAACAGCAATAAAAAACAGCCGCATCCGTAAAAACGGATGCGGTTTTTTAGTCAATTATTTCCCCGCAAGAGTCAAAAGCTCTTCGAGGCTTTTTTTGCCAAAATAAATTTTTTCATCATTTACAACAACTGCCGGAACGCTTAAAATCGAGTATTTATTTTTAAAATCCGGAAATTTTGTAACATCTATCATTTCCGCCTCTATCAGTGGATTTTTTATTGCGGCAAGCTGCAAAGCCGAAACCACATCTGGACACAGTGTGCATGAAAGTGAAACGCCGATTTTAAAATTGACTTTCTGCTTTACTGAAAGAATTTTTTCAAGCGTTTCCGCAGTAATTTTTTGGCCTGGTCCTGCGGCATTGTAAACTGCAAGAACAAACGAATTTATTTCATGCCCGCCTGGCACCCCATGGAATTGAACGCCTGTATAATCGCCGTTTTCCGTAAAAATCCCTATTGTCGGGAAAATGGATACGTTCATTTTCGCTTCTTTTTCAGGATTTTCACCTTTTTGCAAAAAGCTTGCAGTTATTTTATCGGAAAGCGATGAAAATTCGCTTAAAAATCCTTTTATTTCAGCGCTTAATGGATTATCTTTGTCAAGAACGGCAACAATTTCAATTTTTGTTTCGAGCTTTTCCAAAACAGCGGAAAGTTGTCTGCGCATTTCATCATCAAAAAAGCTTTCAATATATGGAGGAGATTTTTCTGTTTCCTCATTTTTGATTCCAAGCTTTTCTTTAACCTTGACAATATACTTTTCGGCGCTTGTTGCCGCAATTGCGCCGTCTGAAACTGCTGTAACAAGCTGGCGCAGCAATTTGGGGCGTATATCACCGGCAGCATATACCCCGTCAACATTTGTGCGCATATTTTCATCCGTCGGGATATAGCCCTGCTCATCTATTCGCACTTGGCCTGAATATTCCGCACTTTGCGGAACATATCCCGCAAAAACGAATATCCCGAAGGTTCCGCCGTCCGGGGCATCATACCGCCAAGATTGGCCTGTTTTGTTGTTTACGAATTTGGCATATCTCAAAACCTTATCCCCGCCGGCTTCGATTATTTCAGTATTGAATTTAACTTCAATCTTCGGATGTGCAAGTGCCCTGTCAGCTATGCTTTTTGAGCATGTAAATTCCGTTTCGCGGGCTATTACGGTTACTTTTCTGGCATAGCGCGTAAGGAAAACAGATTCTTCTGCCGCGGCAAATCCGGCACCGATAACAAAGACATCCATGCCCGAAAAAAATTCTCCGTCGCAGGTCGCGCAATACCCGATTCCGCGGCCCCTGAATTCCTCCTCTCCGGGGAACCCTATTTTTCTTGGAACAGCTCCGGTTGCAATTATAACTGCAAGAGCTTCATATTCGCCGTCAACCGTTTTTACTTTTTTTATTTCGCCCGAAAAATCAACGCTTTCAACGACGGCATTATGAAATTTTACACCGAAATTTTCAGCCTGCCTCTTCATAGTCAAGCTTAGTTCAGCACCCGATGTATGAAGAATTCCGGGATAATTCTCCACTTCGGATGTTATTTTAATTTGTCCTCCGGGCAGGTCGCGCTCAATTATAAGCGTGTTTAGCTTTGAGCGCCCGGCATAAATGCCGGCTGTCATGCCGGCACTTCCGGAGCCGATTATAATTAAATCGTAAAGTTCTTTCATAGCTTTTTAAATTTTTCCCACCAAATCAAGACTGGGTTTTAAAGTTTTTTCTCCTGGCCTCCACTTTGCAGGACAAACCTGGTCGCCATGTTCGGCTACAAATTGTGCAGCCTGCACCTTTCTGAGAAGTTCTGCCGCTTCTCTTCCTATGCTTGTATCATTCACCTCATAAGCGATTATTTTGCCTTCCGGATTGATTACAAAGCTTCCGCGGAGTGCAAGCCCACTGTCTTCAATATATACATCAAAGTCCCTTGAAATTTTTCCCGTCGGGTCTGCAATCATAGGAAATTTTATTTTCTTTATTGTTTCAGATGCATCATGCCATGCCTTATGAACGAAGTGGGTATCGGTTGAAACCGAATAAACCTCGCATCCTATTTTCTTAAATTCCTCGTAATTATCTGCCAAATCTCCAAGTTCTGTCGGGCAAACAAATGTAAAATCGGCAGGATAGAATACGAAAACGGACCATTTGCCCAAAAGGTCGGCCTTGGTTATGCTTTTGAATTCTCCATTTGCAAAAGCCATTGCGTTAAAATCATTTACTTCTTTTCCGATGAGTGACATATCGGTTCCTCCTTTTATTTTTTTATTTTAAACGGTTTAAAGCCGTTTCATGCGTTAATCTTCGTCATTTCCAAAACCCCTGCATTCTTTGCATACGCCGCGAAGAAAGAGAATCTGGTCAATTATCTTCACGCCTGTAATCTCTTGGGTCTTCTCAGCTATTTGATTTATCAAATCCTGAGGAAGCGGATTTGTATCGAAAACTTTCCCGCATTTCACACATGCGACATGGCAGTGTTCATGGATATTCGGGTCATACCTGTCAGGGATGTCAGGAAAAGAAATTCTTAAAATTTCTCCTGCATCAGCCATTGAATTCAAATTCCTGTAAACCGTGCCAAGGCTTATTTGAGGATAAGCTTTCCTTATTTCTTCATAAAGTTCCGCAGCGGTAGGATGGTCAAGTTCTTTAAGAGTGTTTTTAATCATTTGTTTTTGTGCGCTTGTACGTTTCAAATTTTATTTCCTTTCAATAATAGTAATCGTTACTATTATTATAACTATTATTTCAAATTTGTCAAGAGGGATTTTTTAAAAAAACAGCCGCTCTATTATTTTTAAAATAGAACGGCTGTTGATTTTAAATTTCAGCAAGCTATAAATATTCATTTTTTAACCGCAATCAAAAATTTTATAGGTATCCCCATTTCAGAAAACATATTTTCATGCTCGGTAGGGATATTTTCCTCAAAGCCGCTTGAATGAAGGTCTTTGGTAAGGTATTTTATTTCAAATCCACATTCCTCAAAATAGGCTATGGAATCCTCAAAAAGCCCGTCGTCATCGGTCTTGAAACGTATTTCCCCGCCGTCTTTCAAGAATGTGCGGTATTTCTGCAGCTGCCTCGGATGCGTAAGCCTGTGCTTTTTATGCTTCTTGCGCGGCCACGGATTGCAGAAATTTATATAAATCCTGTCTATAACATCGTTTTCCCCAAAAACCTCATCAATCATTTCTATGTTTTGGGCAAAAATAAGCACGTTTTTTATCTCAAGCCCTGCATCGGCGTATTCTTTTTCTATCTTGCGCTTTGCAAGCCCCAGCATTTCGCTTTTTATGTCAACGGCAATATAATTTATTTCCGGATGCAGCGGCGCAAGCTTTGAAATAAATCCCCCCTTGCCGCATCCAAGCTCAATGTGCAGGGGATTTGAATTCCCGAACATCCCGTTCCACTTGTTTTTGTTTTCAAATGGTTTTTTTATGCAAAAAGGACAGGCTTCAAGCTCCGGCCTGACCCATGGTTTTCGTCTTATTCTCATAAAATGAATAATGCTCCTTTAAATTTATTTTATTCCTGTTCTTATGCAAGCATCGAAAATTTTTTCATCAAGTATAATATAATTATCAACCTCACACTTTATTTTGCCAAGCTCCTGCCCCTTAACCGCAACAGCAACCGTTATTTTGCCTATGGTTTTAAGCTGTCTGTAAACCGTTATATAATCGGTATCGGCGCTCACTATGAAAGCCACGTCGTATGAATTAAAATACGCTTTGCTTATTGCATGCACCGCCAAATTTATATCGGTTCCTTTTTCAACTTTGTAATATGTCTTATGGTCATTTATATCCATTTCCTTTTCAAGAGAAACCGGCCTTGCTATGTATCTTCCTTCAATTACGTCAATATATTTTGCATTTTTCAAACCTTGAATCCATTTATAGTAGCTTGAAAGATTTTGGTCCTGCATTAAAAAACTATCCGGTTCAGGCGCAAAAATAAAAGTTTTTAAAAAATCCGTATCCGGAATTTCTTTGACAATTTTCTTGAAAAGCAAATTATAATCCAGCTTTGGAGTCGGTTTTCCAAAAGACTTATAATAATTTTGCAAAGCTATGTCGAAATTCATATGGTCAACAAATACCATGCCTCTAAGCATAAAAATTCCTCCAAAAAAATCTAAAGGAGCTGCATAAAATGCAACTCCCTTGCTTACTATCTATCGAAAGGCAGGTTATAAAACCATCTTTCGCATTTTTATTATACTCGGTAAATCTTCAAAAGTCAACAATAGAAATTAAAAAATATTTGCTGAATTCTAAATATTTTTTGTATCAAGTTGTGAGCATAAGCCTCTTGACACCCCTTAAAAAAATCTGTATAATTACAAAGGTTATGTTGTGTTCCTCAATGTCTTTTTGCATGAGAATTTTTTCTTTCGGGAAAAAGGAGATTTTATGGACAAAATAGGAATTATAGGCATGCCGTGGAATTTTTACGAAGTTTCACTCTTTTTTATTTTTTACTCGGTCATAGGCTGGATGATTGAAGTCTGCTATATGACGCTGGAGCTTGGAAAATATCCGCACAGAGGTTTTTTGAACGGCCCCTTGTGCCCTATTTACGGTTTCGGCACATTGATAGTGATGGCTTTGCTTTCGCCGTTTAAAGACAATATTATTTTGCTTTTTGCAGCTTCCATGGTTGTTTGCACTTCATTTGAGCTTTTTGTGGGAATTCTGCTTGAAAAGCTGTTTAATAATGCTTGGTGGGATTATTCTCATGAAAAATTCAATTACCGCGGGCTTATCTGCCTTAAAGTTTCAATGCTTTGGGGAGTTGGCTGCGTAATTGTGGTCAGGGGATTTCATCCCCTGCTTGAAAGGCTTGTGGATTTGATTCCAAGGCCTGCCGGAACTGCGTTTATAGTATTTTCTTTTGCGTATATTGCATTTGATTTGGCAGTTTCGCTCTGCACCACAATAGACCTTGATTTTAAAAGAAAAGAAATGGACGAGATTTCAAAGACATTAAGGATAAGTTCTGAAACAATAGGCATGCCGATTTCATCAAAGGTTTTAAAAACAAGAGAAAGATGCGGCAGGCTTTTGGAGAAAAAAGACGAGGCACGCAAGTACATAAAAGAGCGCTTTCGGCTGTAAAAAAGAAAAATAAAAAAAGTGAAAAAAAGTGTTGACAAGCTCAAAATAATGTGATATAATATCATTGTTGTCGCGGTAGTGCTGGAATTGGCAGACAGGCACGTTTGAGGGGCGTGTGCTTCGTGCGTATGGGTTCAAGTCCCATCTACCGCACCAGATTTTAAATCCACTTGCAAAGAAGGTTTGCAAGTGGATTTTTCTTTTTATGCAAATTTAAAATAAATTTTGGTAAATATAAATAATTCTTAAATAATAAAATTATGCCACTCTCCAAACTTAAAATATTTAAATAAAAACGGCTTTTCACTTAAAAAAATAAATGATATAATTAATTTCGGCAAGTACAAAGGGGTGTTTGCTTTAAAATTGCTTTTGTGGCTGCAAATATTTTTAATCAAAGGGGATTAAATAATGGGATACGTTGATGAAGTCATTGAATTAGTGGTCAAAAAAAATCCTGCCGAACCAGAATTTCATCAGGCTGTAAAGGAAGTTCTGGAATCTTTAAGGGCAGTTGTTGACGCAAATGAAGAAAAATACAGAAAAGAAGCCCTCCTCGAAAGAATCGTAGAACCTGACAGGCAGATTAAGTTTAAAGTGCCGTGGGTTGACGACAAGGGCCAAGTACATGTAAATACCGGCTACCGCGTACAGTTTAACAATGCCATCGGGCCTTACAAGGGTGGGTTGCGTTTGCATCCTTCCGTAAATTTGGGCATAATCAAGTTTTTAGGCTTTGAGCAGATTTTCAAAAATTCTTTGACCGGTCTTCCAATAGGCGGAGGCAAGGGCGGCTCCGATTTCGACCCCAAGGGCAAATCCGACAGGGAAATTCTTGCTTTCTGCACAAGCTTTATCACTGAATTATATAAATACATAGGCAAAGATATGGACGTTCCCGCAGGCGACATCGGAACAGGCGCAAGGGAAATCGGCTATATGTTCGGCCAGTACAAGAAAATCACCGGAAATTACGAGGGCGTTTTGACCGGAAAAGGCCTCACCTACGGCGGCTCGCTTGTCCGCACCGAAGCAACAGGATACGGCTTGCTGTATTTTGTTGAAGAAATGCTTAAATGCAACGGCAAGGACATCAGCGGAAAAACCGTTGTTGTATCAGGCTCCGGAAACGTGGCTATTTACGCTATCCAAAAAGCTCATCAGCTTGGCGCAAAGGTTGTTGCGTGCAGTGATTCCAACGGCTGGGTTTATGATGCCGAGGGCATTGATTTGGCCGCTTTAAAGGAAATCAAAGAAGTAAACCGCGCAAGACTTACCGAATACAAAAAGTACAGGCCTAATTCCGAATATCACGAAGGCAGGGGCGTTTGGACTGTAAAATGCGATATTGCCCTTCCTTGCGCAACACAAAACGAATTGGACCTTGAAGATGCAAAGACTCTGGTTAAAAACGGATGCTTTGCCGTTGCGGAAGGCGCAAATATGCCTACAACCCTTGAAGCAACACAATACTTGCAGGCAAACGGTGTATTGTTTGCTCCCGGAAAGGCCGCAAATGCAGGCGGCGTTGCAACATCCGCACTTGAAATGACACAGAACAGCGAACGCTTGAGCTGGACTTTTGAAGAAGTTGACGCTAAATTAAAGCAGATTATGATTAACATATTCCACAACCTTGACGATGCCGCAAAGAGATACAATGCAGCCGGCAATTATGTTGTCGGCGCAAACATTGCGGGATTTGAAAAAGTTGCCAATGCAATGATGGCACAGGGAATTTATTGATAACATCTATTTTTTACTCGCATCCATTTTTTACATTACCTACCTTTCACAAAACTCCCGCCGGACAAAAAATCCGGCGGGAGTTTTGTTTTTGTTATCCTTTTACCGCACCCATTGTAAGGCCGCTGTAAATTTGTTTCTGGCATGCTATGAATATAATCAGCGCGGGGAGCAAGGTTATTATGACTCCGGCGCAAATGTAATTGTACTGGTTCCCATAAGGCCCGGTAAAAATATAAAGCGAGGTCGAAACCACCACAAGATTTTTGGATTGCAGATAAAGGTTCGCCATGTAGTATTCATTGTAAACCCCGACGCCCTTTAAAATCATAACCGTAATAATAGCGGGCTTTAAAAGAGGAAAAAGTATCTTAAAGAATACTCCAAAATAAGTGCATCCGTCAATGATTGCGGATTCGTCAAGCGAAACCGGAAGGCTTTCAAAAAATTGCAGGAAAATATAAATTGCAATTACATCCGTTCCCATCATCAGGATGATGTACCCGCCAAGCTTGTTTATCAGGCCAAGGGCATGCATTATCTGATATACCGTAACCTGTGTCGCAACGCCGGGAATCATTGTTGCAAACAGGAACAGATTCCTTATGAGGCTGTTCCCCTTGAAAGCAAAACGGCTTAAAACATAGGCAAGCATTGAGCCTATCATAACAGAGCCAAACAAAACCAAAACCATTACTATAAAAGTATTTTTAAACGCCGTAAGCATATCGGCCTTTTTCCAAGCAGTTATAAAATTGTCAAAGTAAAGCCAATTTTGCGGCAATGTCATAACGTTTGTGGTTTCATATTCATTTTTGCTTTTAAAGGCGGAAAACAAGCATACCGCAACCGGCAAAACAGCAATAAAAGCTCCCAGGAGCAGGGTAAAATATTTCAAAACCGTTATTACGGCTCTTTTTATCTTTTCAGCCATGCTCATGCCTGTCATGCCCTTGCAGCCTCCCTTGCTTCTTTTCTTTTAAGCCTTTCTTCCTTTCTCATTTTCTTCAAGGCTTTTCGGGAATAGCTTTCCGTCTTGTCATTGAACATAACATTCAAAATAACCTTTTGCGCTATCGTGCAAAGTATAAGTATCCCCAGAAGCACTATCGCCATTGCGGAAGCAAGCCCAACCTTCTGATTCTGATGCGCTATCCTGTCCATGATTACAAAATACGTCCCCGTGCCGTTTGTCCCGTTTGTAATTACATACGGCGGCTCAAACGCGCTTATCGAACCGGTAATCGAAAGAATCAGATTCAATACTACAATTGATTTTATGCTCGGCAGAATTATGTACCTGAATTTATTCCAAGCATTTGCCCCGTCAATCATTGCGGCCTCGTAAAGCTCCTTGTCAACCGACATTATGGCGCCAATGAAAAGCACCATGTTTTGTCCCATGTACTTCCATACGGATGTCGCCGCAAGCGAAAAGTTGTTTATGCTTGTATCTTTAAGCCAATACGGCAGGCTCTCTTTTGCAAAGCCAAGCCATGAAAGCACTGTGTCAAGCACAAATCCCCTTGTGTAGAAAAATTTAAATATAAACCCAACCGCAATTCCGCAGATAAGCGATGGGAAAAACATTGCCCCTTTGAAAAAAGCCCCGCCCTTTACTTTAAAGCTGAGCACGGTTGCAAAATAAAGCGCTATTACAAGCTGCACAATCGCGCCGGCCATGTAGTAAAAGCAAAGCTTTAATGCCTTAAAGCAATCGTCGCGCGTAAAGACGTCAATGTAATTTTGCAGCCCTACCCATTCGCGTTTGCCTATATATTTCATATCGTAAAAACTGAACTGGAACATTTTGAGAAAAGGCAAATACGTAAACACAAACAGCAAAAGCAAGGGCAAAAACATGAATGTGACTATTACCAAAATCCTTTGTCCCTTGCCCATGCCGAAAATCTTTTTAAGGCTTGACGCTTTGCCCATGCTGTCTTCCATCATAAAATCCTCCTTAATTTACTATGAGCCAGAGTTTTACTCCGGCTCATAGTGCGGTGCGTATCAGTACTTGATTTCAACCTTGTATTTTTCCTGTGCGGCAGTCCATTTCTGGTTCCATTCGTCCATAATCTGGTCAAGTGTTTTTGTGCCATTCATAGCCGCTTCAAGTATTTCAGACTTCTTGTCGTTTGAGGAATTTATTCCAAGCTCGGATGCGGTATTGAGGTCATTAAAGAGAGTTTCTTCTCCTTCCGGAGCCGGGGTATCAACTACAAGTTCAATTCCGTCAAAAGCTTTAAGGGTATCAGGATATTTTTGAGTTTTATCAATTGGGATTCCGCCCTGGTCATAAGCAAAATTGGATTTTTCAGTCAGCCACTTGATGTAAAGCATTGCGGCAATCTGCTCGTCGGTAGAAACCTTTTTGTTTATGCCGTAGCAGTAGTCAGGGCCGGCGCTTGCATACTGCTTGCCGCCAACGCTAATCGGGAACGGCATGTAAGCAATATCGGCGGCGTTGTCACCGGCTTGCTGCATTTGAACTATTGCCCATGAGCCAAGAACCATGCAGCCTATTTCGCCCCTGTTTATCATACCCTTTGAGCCTTCCCAGTCGGTAGTCGTCGGGTCGTCCTCAATAAGTCCCCTCTTTGTAGCTTCATAAAGCACATAATAAACGGCATAGGGGCCTGTCATATCGTCTTTCTTTGAGAAAGGATTTTTCATATGCGGGAGCTTCACGTTCATAAAATCGGCATCGCCTGTTGCGCTTCCGCCGATATAAGCATCCCATGCGCCCATTGTCCAGCCTGCCGCATAGTTTGAATACATTGGGATTGCATCAGTTTTGTCCTTGATTTTCTGCAATGCGTCAAGGAACTCATCCGGAGTTTTCGGAAGCGATGTCACTCCTGCCGCTTCAAACACTTTCTTGTTGTAAACAATTCCCTGTGCGTTTCCAACCGAAGCTATTCCATAGACGTTTCCCTTATATGCAAAGTTATTGTTGAAATTGTAAACCTTGTTAAGGTCATCCAGCTTTCCAAAGCTTACAAACAAATTAGGAAGCTCATTTTTCTGCACCGTTGTGGGAATCATCATTATGTCGCCCCAGTCGTCGGTTGTAAGCCTTACGGTAGCTTCTTCCGCATAATCGGTAAGCGCATCATATGTAATTTTGATATTCGGATAGAGCTCGTTGAATTTCTTGATGTAATCGGCAAAAACGGTGTCTGCTATATCCGTTCTGTGGGTAAGGAAAGTAAGGTCTGCTTTAATGTCTTTATAATCCTCTCCAAGCTTGATGTCGTAAATGTTCGGAACTGCCGAACTGCCGCTATCCGCGCCCGACGTTCCGGAAGACTTTGAAGTGCCGCATGCAGACATTGAAACCAACGTTGCAAGCGCCAAAACCGCGCTGAGTACTTTTTTAGCTTTCATAATATTCCTCCTAAGTTAAAATTAAATTAACCGAAATTTTAGCTAATCAATAAGCTAAATAAAGTATACACCCTTAAACCGAAAAAGTCATTAAAGTATATTTTAAATTATATAACTATATTGCAATTTTTATATATTTTTACTTATTTTAACCCACAAAAGCCTCTTGTTTATTGAATTTTATTATATTTAACTTTTTATACATAATTATTCAAGCACAATTTTACCTTTTTAAAAGTATATTTTTAGTATTTAAACTTTATCGTTTATTTTATTTTTATATTTTTTACTTAACGCTCTTGAAACTGCTTAAAAAATCAAATATAATAAAACAAAAAAAGGAGGCGCAATATGCAGAACCGGGATTTTATTGATTTGCACCCGTTTTCAGAAAATATACTTTTGCAAAAATCCAGTTCTTTTGAGCAGGCTTCTATTCATGCGCTTCCCTCTGAATTTGCAAAGCAAAACCTTTTTTATGCCCACTTGGCAAACAAAATAAAGGCCGGCTTTCCTTTTCACATGGAATGCGGGCCTTTTAATTCCTTTTTAATTTTATTTTCCCAAAGCGGCGAAGGGATATTAAGCTTCAAAAAGCAATCCCACCGCCTTAAAGCAGGCTCGGTTGCCTTTGTGGATTGTTCAGGCGGCTTTAAGCTTGATGTATGCCAGTCCCGGCTATGGGAATTTAAATATCTGCTGTTCAACGGATTTTCAGCGCCTGCATATTTCCGGCTTTATTCCGAGGAGAATTTTGCTGTATGTGAAATTGAGCAATTCCCGAAAGCCTCTGAAATTATTGACAGCATCCATAAAACCCTTTCAGACAAAATCAGCGAAAATTCTGAAATAATAATTTCAAAACTCATTACAGATTTGCTGACGCACATTATAATGACACGCGGGTTTAATCTTGGCGCAGCCAAAAAAATCCCACAGTATATTGCCGAAATCAAAAATATGTTCTCGGAAAACATATGCAGGCATTACAGTCTTGATGAACTTGCGCAGATGTACGGCATAAGCAAGTACAAGCTCATATATGATTTCAAGAAATATCTTGGCTGCTCGCCTATAAATTATTTGATAAAGCTTCGCATAGAGCTTTCAAAAGAGCTTTTAAAAAACAGCACCAGCTCAGTTTATCAAATTTCCTCCATGGTAGGCATAGAAAATCCGAACCATTACATCAGCCTCTTTAAAAAAGCCGTAGGAATGACCCCCGGAGAATACAGAAACAAATGCAGTTTGGATGCCTTTTTTTATTTTTAATCTTTAATTTCCCCTATTTTTCTGCTATAATAAAATAAAAAAACGGAAAGATGCTTTATGGAAACCAATTCCCGACTTGACAAAATTGCGGCATTTTTAATTGCCGCCGCATTTGTTTTTGTTTTTTATTTTCTTATAAAAGGCTTTGACAGGGATTTAAAGCTTTCAAGGGCCAATCAAAATGCAAAGCTGGTATATTCGGCGGCGCAGTTTGCTCTTGAACAATATGTAAAGCAAAACGGAACATACAACACAAAAAACATTTCAACTTTGATTTGCCGTGGAAGTGAATCCGAAAACGTACATCTTGGAAATTCCGTTACGCTTAACCTGAAAGAATATCTTGGAGAGGATTTTTCGGGATATTTTTCTTTCACGACCGACAATGCCGGAGATGACATTGAATATGCCCTGTGGTCCTCGTCGCCATTTGTTGATATAACTCAAAAAAGCGGCAAAGAGCAGGATGAATGGGTCAAAGAATACTCATCGTCATCCAAAAATCCAATTATAGGATGCTATCCTTTTAGTAGTTAGTTGTTAGAAGTTAGACGTTAGAAAAAGTACCCTACCCTAATAAGAAAGACTTTCCGCTAAATAAAGTCATTAAGACAAATTTAGGAAAAGACCTGCTGTTTAGAAGTTAGATGTTAGAAATTAGACGTTAGAAAAAGTACCCCACCTTAATAAGGAAAGACTTTCAGCTGATGAAGTCATTAAGACAAGCAAAATAAAAAGACCTGCTTTTCGTAGTAAGATTGGAGTAGTGAGCACCAAGACGAAAAGCAGGTCATATTTTTGCAGCCGTTAGCCGCCGAGCAGGGCATAAGCGAATGCGCAATGCCCGTTGCCGGCGGGTAGGCGAATTAAGACGCATGGAAGCCCCGCAGGGCGGCGTCTTTTGCCTACTTTTCTTCGCTGGTGAAGAAAAGTAGGCAGGGGGGGATTCAAAAACATAAATATATTTAAAAAGATAAGAAGGGGGGGACGGAGTCCACCCCACTTAAAAAGTAAAATTACAAAAACTAATGTCTAACTTCTAATAACTAACTACTAAAAGGGGACAGCGTCCCCCCTCTTAAAGAGTAAAAAAACAAAAACTAACGACTATGGACTAACAACTAACCAACAAATTGAAAATAAAATCCTCACTTTAAATATTCATCAACAATAAACTTCGGCCTTGATTTGGTTTCAAGGTAAATTTTCCCTATATATTCCCCGATTACCCCTATTGCCAAAAGCTGAAGCCCTCCTATCGCCCAAACAGAAACAACTATGGAAGTCCATCCGGCAACGGTAGCTCCGGAAAAATGCCTTATCAAAAAATAAACAAGCATTGCTATGCTTATCATAAAAATTATAAATCCCAACGATGAAATCAGCCTTATCGGCTTTACCGAAAGTGATGTAATCCCCTCGGCAGCAAAGGAAATCATTTTTTTCAAGGGATATTTCGATTCTCCGGCAAAACGCTCATGCCTTTCATAGAAAACGGTATCCGTTTTAAATCCGATTAACGGAACTATCCCGCGCAAAAAGAGATTTACCTCTTTAAAGCTTTCAAGCGCGTCCAGCGCCCTCCTGCCCATAAGACGGTAATCCGCATGGTTATAAACTATTTCCGCGCCCATAAGCCTTAAAATCTTATAATATCCCTGCGCAGTCGCCTTTTTGAAGAAAGTATCAGTCTTTCTTGCGCTCCTTACGCCATAAACTATCTCGGCGCCCTCTTCGTGCTTTTGGAGCATCTCATCCACGGCATTTATGTCATCCTGCAAATCGGCATCAAGCGAAACCACTGCATCGCACTCGCCTTTTACAGTCATAAGCCCGGCAAGCAAGGCATTTTGGTGTCCTCTGTTGCGCGAAAGCTTTATCCCCCTGAACACCGGATTTTCAGCATGAAGTCTTTCTATGATTTCCCATGTCCTGTCCTTTGAACCATCGTCCACAAAGCAAATCCTGCTTTCGTCCGATATTTTTCCGGCAGATTTTAAAGCCTCAAACTTTTCTAAAAGCCTTTTTGCGGTTTCGTTCAAAACCTCCTGCTCGTTGTAGCAGGGAACGACAAAAAATAAAGTTTTCACTCCACATTTCATCTCCGAATTATAAAGTCCTTGAAGCATGCCTTGTCACATGGCACCCCATGTTTACCGCCACCGGCAATCCGGCAATATGGGTAGGAGCGGTTTCTATGTTCACCGCAAGAGCGGTAACGCTTCCGCCGAATCCCTGCGGGCCAATCCCCAGACGGTTTATCTTTTCAAGGATGGATTTTTCCATATCCCCGTAAAATTCCTTTTCATGCCTTATTGCAACATCCCTGCAAAGCGCTTTTTTTGCAAGATATGCGCAGTATTCAAAATTCCCGCCTATTCCGACTCCGACAACGACCGGCGGGCATGGATTGCTTCCCGCCTTTGCAACGACATCGCACACAAAATCGGAAATTTCCTTTTCTCCCGCCGACGGATTAAACATCCTTACCGCCGACATATTTTCGCTGCCAAAGCCTTTTGGGCAGACGTCAATTTTAACCTTTTCGCCGGGAACTATTTTCGTATGTATAATTGCGGGAGTGTTGTCGCCCGTATTTTTCCTGTCCAGCGGGTCGGAAACTATTGAGCATCTTAAAAATCCATCCGCATAGCCCCTTGCGACACCGCGGTTTATGCTTTCGCAAAGCTCTCCGCCGACAAAATGCACATCCTGTCCTATTTCAATGAAAATTACCGCCATTCCGGTATCTTGGCAAATGGCAAGGCCTTCTTCCCTTGCCGCCTTGATATTTTCGCAAATATCGGAAAGCACCTGTTTCCCGACCGGAGAAACTTCCTCATTGGCGGCGGCATTTATGCGTTCTTCAAGGCTTTTCGGCAAGTTTATGTTTGCAGATATGCACATTTCCCTTACCGCTTCTTCCACAAGCTCAACATCTATCTCACGCATAAAAAATCCCCCTATTTATCCAAAAAGCAGATTTTTCCGTCCACCATGACCATTTTTGCCCTTGACATTATTTCAAGCGGATTTTTATCAAAAAGCACCATATCGGCATCCTTGCCCTTTTCAATGCTTCCCACCCTGTCGGAAATTCCGGCAATTTCAGCAGCATAAATCGTCATTGCCTTGAATGCTTCATCCTCGGGAAGTCCCGCTTTTACGGCAACTGCCGCCGACATCGGAAGATACTGCACCGGTATTACGGGATGGTCAGTGCAAATTGCAATCTTCACGCCGTTTTTACTAAGCTGCATTGCGTTTGCAGTGGAAAGCCTTTTCATTTCCGGCTTTGAGCGGTCGCATATAATCGGCCCGACAATTGCCCTTGCCTTTTCGTCCCCAAGGATTTCTGCGGCAAGATGCCCCTCCGTCGCGTGGACAAGCACATAATCAAGCCCGAATTCCTTTGAAATCCTTATTGCGGTAAAAATATCATCCGCCCTGTGGCAATGGAAGTGCGCCCTTACCTCGCCGCGCAAAAGCGGAAGGAGCGCCTCGCACTTCATATCGAATTCCGGCGGGTCGATTTCGCTGTCCTCTTTGGAAGCCTTTAAATCCTTTTCATACTTTTTTGCCTTAAAAAGCGCTTCTCTGATAAGCGCCGCGGTTGCCATTCTTGTAACAGGCGTTGTTTCCTTTTCGTTATAAACCGTTTTGGGATTTTCCCCAAGGGCAAATTTCATTCCCACGCGTCTGATGAGCATATCGTCAATCCGCTTGCCTGCGGTTTTTACTGCAATAAGCTCTCCGCTGACGGGATTTGCGCTTCCGGGGCCTGTAACAACGGATGTTATTCCGGCAGAAAGCGCCTCAAAAAAGCAGTCATCCATTGGATTTACAGCATCAACCGCCCTTAAATGCGGCGTAACCGGGTCAGTCTGCTCGTTGCAGTCATCGCCCTCAAAGCCCATCCCGTCCTCGATTATTCCAAGATGCGTATGCGCATCGATAAGTCCGGGGAAAAGCAGTTTCCCGCGGCAGTTAAAATCCTCCCTTGAAAATTCCATTCCCTCCGGCTGAGGGGAAACCTCGGCAATCTTGCTGTTTTCAACCCTGACAAAGCCTTTTTGTATAGGCTCTCCCGTCATTGTGTAAATTTTTGCATTATATAAGTACATAAAATCAAAATCTCCCAAAAATTTAAAAAGTCAATATAAAAGGGCGATAAATCGCCCCCATTTATTTTCCAAAGGAGCGGCGCGAGCCGTTCCTTCTTTTATTATCCATAATCCTTTTAAGGTCGCATTGTTTTTCTTCGCTGCTCTGCTTGAATTTAGAAAGCATATCCTCGAAAGAAAGCTCCGATTGCTGAGCCTTTTTGGGTTCCCACACGTCGTTTCTGTAATCCCCGGAACGCCTTGCATCCTTTTTAGGCGCCTGCTCAACGGCTTTTTTAATTGAAAGGCTTATTTTCCCGTCCTCGTTTATGTTGAGGACTTTAACCTTTACCGCCTGTCCCTCAGTAAGATGGTCCTTGATTTCATTGACAAATGTATTTGCCACCTCAGAAATATGGACCATTCCCGTCGTTCCTGCCTCAAGCTCCACAAACGCGCCGAATTTTGTAATTCCCGTCACTTTTCCTTCGTAAATTTTTCCGACTTCCAACTGCATAAAGAAATAAATTCCCTCTCTTTTTTATATTACACGCCAAAGGCGCTTTTGCCCCTTTTCAATTCCTTGAAATGTCGTAAAATCTTATCTCGTTAGGATATGCATATCCAAGCTGGCCTATTGCAAGCTGTTCCATATATTTTTTTTCGTCGGAAGCATTTAAAAGCCTTTCGTACTCGGCATTTTTTTCTTTAAGCTCTTCCGCCTTTTTTTGGAGAGCTGCAAGCTGCTGCTTTTTTTCCGCCGTTGAAATCTGCACTGAAATTATTGAAACCAAGCAATATCCGACAAAAAGGACAAACGCAAGCCTGCAAAGCAGTTTACCCGGAGAATGTCTTTTTGCCTTTTTTGATGTTTTTGCTTCCAAGCGCATTCGCTCCTTTCGGCATACTAACCTTTTTCTCTCTTTTCTTATGCACAGCTTTATTATACATCATTTTGCGTTCATCTTTCAAGTGGCTTTTCGCATTATTTGAAAATTTTTTTAAATTAAAGCTAACTATTAACGCTAACTTTTTTATGATTTTAAAAATCCATCCTCCCAAAAGCCTGACGGGTCTTGCCAAGAGCTCAAACAGGAATTTGAGCGCTTTTGACAAAAATCCCGCTATTTTCCTTATTGCGCCGACAACTATTTTTCCTACGGTAAAAAAATAAAGCGTAAATCCAAGGACGTTTCCGATAAAATAATAAATTCTTATTTCCCCGCGGCAAAGCTCCATTGAAAAAACGATGAGCGAAAGTCCCCATACAGCCGCAAAAAGGATATCCTCCACGCCGACAAAAAAAGGCGTATGCGGGATTATTGCCCTAAGCGCGCGGAAAACATCAAAAACCACTCCGAGGCAGGCTCCAATCAAAACGCTGTACAAAAAGAATGCCGCCTGTTCGGACGGCGAAAAAAAAGTTTCAAGCCCCATAAGCTCCCTCTTTTATCTGAAAAGCTTTCCAAGCATGGATAAAGTCCCGCGCCTGTCCTTATCCCCGTAAGTAAGTGCCCATATATCGCCGTCGACGGTCATATCTCCGGTTTCAACGCTCATGGAATTCACATGCAGGTTTTTGCCATGGATTGTAAGCTCGCCCATTTGGGTATAAAGGACTATTGTTTTTTCATCAAAATTGTCAACATCGGTGACTCCCGAAATCGTAAGGCTTTTCCTGTTTTCAAGGATGATATTATGGGGTTTCTGGATTTCATTTTGAACTTTTCCGGCCATATTCTCAACTCCTTCTCTTTAAGAGTATGAGGGAATGTCCTATAATATTCCTTTTAGTTGTTAGTAAGATAGTTGTTAGTCGTTAGTTTTTTAGAAGTTAGAAATTAGAGATTAGAAATTAGAGTTGGATATTTTTACATTAAAGGTCTTATTTTAATTTGCCATTATCTAACATCTAACTTCTAACGTCTAACGTCTAACATCTAAATGGCCAAGCTCGGCTGCCTTTCTTGAAGATGCCACGTCTTACCAAGTTAAAGACAAAAAATAATAGTACTTACGAACCCAAGGAAGCAGCTTATTTTGCTTAACAAGAAAAGATTTTCCGCTAAACAAAGTTGTTAAGGCAAGCAAATTAAAAGACCTGCTTTTCGTCGTAAAATTGGAGTAGTGAGCACCAAGGCGAAAAGCAGGTCAATATTTTGTAGCCGTAATTCGCCGAGCAGGACGCAAGCGAATGCGTGGCGTCCGTTGCCGGCGGGTAGGCGGATGAAGACGCATGAAAGCCCCGCAGGGCGGCGTCTTTTGCCTACTT
>JAIHAL010000006.1 GCA_020054675.1 Oscillospiraceae bacterium | reverse complement strand
TCTCTCTCCTCAAGAGCGCTTTGCTATTTTATCACATCTTTTCGCTTTTGTCAAGCACTTTTTTAAAGTTTTTTTCTTCCAAACTCTTTCGTGCTTTCCATTAGGCTTCTCAGACGCAACTTTTATATTCTATCACTTTCTTTTGAGTTTGTCAAGTGCTTTTTTCGAGGTTTTTTCTCCCTCTTCAACCTCTCGACCTCTCACCCTCCCAGCCGTTATCTCACGGCCCCACGAAAGCGACTTGATTATATTAGCATAGTTTCGGAAATGTGTCAAGCGTTTTGCTCAAAAAAATATAAAAATCTTGTTTTTTAGTCATTTTACTTAATTTATTTTTATGTTTTGGCACAAAAAGAAGTGAATTTACACACTTTAATAAATCATACTATTGTAAAATTGAAAGCTATCTGCTATACTTATTTTTATTAATAAAAATTTTTATGGAGGTTTCTATGCCAATAAATATATCAAACAACCTTCCAGCATATACAACTTTAATAAATGAAAATATTTTTGTTATGACTGATGAAGTTGCAATACACCAGGATATACGTCCTCTTGAAATAGCAATTCTCAACCTCATGCCAAAAAAAATTGAAACTGAAACTCAGCTTTTAAGACTGCTCAGCAACACCCCACTTCAAGTCAATATAGATTTGGTGCAGGTAGCCTCGCACGTTTCAAAAAATACATCCCTTGAACACATGCTTAAATTCTACAATAACTTTGACGAAATAAAAAACAAGCGTTATGACGGATTTATAATAACCGGCGCGCCTGTTGAGCAAATGGAATTTGCGGATGTTGATTATTGGGAAGAAATCTGCTCCATATTTGAATGGACAAAGTCGCATGTATATTCCACCCTTCACATTTGCTGGGGAGCGCAAGCCGGGCTTTATTACCATTACGGGATTCCCAAATATCCGCTTGATAAAAAAATGTTCGGAATTTTCCCGCATAAAATTGAAAAGCCAAACCATCCTCTCCTCAAAGGCTTTGATGAAGTATTTATGGTGCCCCATTCAAGGCATACGGAAATACGTCGTGAAGATATTGAAAAAAATCCGTCGCTGGAAATACTCACAAGCTCGGAACAGGCCGGAATACACATTGTCGCCGACAAAACAGGCAGGCAGTTCTTTATAACCGGACATTCCGAATACGACCGCGACACAATAGCAAACGAATATTTCCGCGACAAAGACAAGGGCCTTGATATTGATTTGCCGGTAAATTATTTCCCTGAAAACAATCCCGATAAAATGCCGCTTTACACATGGCGGTGCCACGCAAATCTCATGTTTTCAAATTGGCTAAACTATTGCGTTTATCAGCCGACACCCTTTAATTTGGATGAACTTAAACCATTATAAAACCAAAAAGCCAAAGTCAGATTATAAAAATTCGGCTTTGGCTTTGTTTTTTAAAGTTTTTTATGGATTTCCTTTATTTTCTTATTAAAGTTGACAATTCAATTGAAGTGATTTTTTTAATGGATTATAATTATTTTATATATTGTTTTAAAGGAGAGAGTTTAATGGAAATCCTTTCAAAGAAAATCATGCCCTATTTTCAGCCAATCGTATCAATTGACACAGGAAGCATCTATGGATATGAAGTACTCGGCAGATATGCCGATGACGACGGAAAAATAAAATCCCTCGGCGGATTTTTCTCTAATAAAAATGTTTCAAACGAAGAAATGCTTGAAGTTGACAGAAGAATAAGGGAAGAAGCTCTCAAAAAATTTTCCGAAGACGGCGCAGGCAAACGCCTTTTTATAAACATGAGGCTTGCATGGCTTTCAAAATTTGCCGCAAACCCATCCGAAATGCCTACAATAAAATGGGCAGAGCAGTATGGGATTGATTTGAGCCGCATTATTATTGAAATTACGGAAGAAGAATTCAACGAAAGCAATGCCGCTTTTATAACCGCGCTTTCTTATTATAAAAGCGTGGGATGCAAAATTGCCGTGGACGACTACGGAAGCTGCTGCAGCAACATAAATCGCCTTGCCGATTTATGCCCTGATATAATTAAAATCAACATGGAATATGTACAAAAAAGTGAAAATCTTTATCAATTCAGGGAATATTTAAGAACCCTTTCCGATTTTGCTCAAAAGCTCGGCATAGAAGTGGTTTATGAGGGAATTGAAACGCAAAAACAACTCGACAACTGTATCTCCGCAAAGGGACGGTTTTATCAGGGATTTCTCCTGTCCGAACCTTTGCCGTCAATGAAAAATGCTCTTTTCAACGAACAGGTTTTCAAACACTCCATGTTCAAATCCGTTGCCGAATGTCAAAAATCCATAACCAAAAGCATAGCTCTTAAAAATTCGCTTGATTACATAATAGACCAGTATTTTGAAGAAAAGCCTTATGATGAAAAATTGCATGAAATAGACGAATATTTTTCAGAACTTTGCCTGCAAATGCCAAGCTGTGTAAAAAGGATTTATCTTTGCAACAAATTCGGCTATCAGATTTCCTCCAACATGGAAAAAGGCACCGACACGATAGAGCTTTGTGATTACAAAAACCGCAACTGGGCATGGAGAGGATATTTCCAAAGCGCCCTGACGGCAATATCCTTCGGTCAAAAAAGCTATCTTACAAAATCCTACCGCGACGCAACAACAAAAGAAAAAATCTATACCTACGCAAGGCAGGTAAAACCTGATGTCCTCATGTTTGTCGATATTATGAGGGATGAATTGTAATTGTGCTAAAATCCTGTAAAAATTGCTTTTAAACATGGAAAAAGCTTGTGATTTCATACCAATATGCTATAATTAAAAAAAAGAAATAAAGAGGTATGAAATGAAACTGCATATTTCAACTCAAAATCTTGTGCTGTCGCTTTCCGAAGCAATTGACCTCATAGCCCCGTCGGTGTCCTATCACCACAGGTTTGTGGCATGCGCCGCGTGCCAGATTTGCGAAGCCGCCGGAATCCCCTTGCCAATGAAAAAAGAAATAATTTATGCAAGCGCCCTGCATGATATAGGTTCGCTTTCCGAATCTGAAAAACTCAGGCTTGCAAATTTCAATTATGAAGAAGAGGACGGCGGCCACGCAAAACGCGGGTACCTTCTTGTAAAAGAATACAAACCTTTTGAAAAAGTAGCGCAATTTATAAGATACCACCATTCAAAATGGGGCGAAAGCAAATTTGATTTGCAGAAAAATGAAATCCGAATCGGCGCAAATATAATTCTTCTTGCCGACCGGATTGCCGTTCTCATAAATCTTAATAAAAATATTTTGGAGCAGGCTCCGCAAATTGCGGACCGCATTTTAAAGATGCCGCAAAACACCTTTGCGCCGCAGCTTTTGGATGCCTTTTTAAAGCTTTCAAAAGTAGAGGCTTTTTGGCTTAACATAATTACAAAAAGCCTGCCTGAAATATTTTTGCATAACGGAATTGCAGAGAGTGATTTTGACCGTATAGACAATTATGAACTCATTAAAATTTTCAGCAGGATAATAGACTTCCGCAGCCACTTCACCGCAGCCCATTCAAGCGGAGTTGCCGCTTCGGCAAAAGCTCTGTGCCAAATGGCAGGTTTTTCTGAAGATGAAGCCGAAAAAATGGAACTTGCCGGATTTGTCCACGATATAGGAAAGCTTGCTGTCCCAACAGAAATTCTTGAAAAAACAGGCCCGCTCACACATGACGAGAGGAATATTATTTTGACGCACACATATTATACCGACATGATTCTTTCAAGAATAAAAAATTTTGACACAATAAGGCAATGGGCAGCGTACCATCACGAAAAAATGGACGGAAGCGGCTACCCTTTTCATCTTGAAAGCAAAAATCTTCCGATAGGCTCAAGGATAATGGCTGTTGCGGATATTTTCGTTGCGCTTTTTGAAGACCGGCCTTACCGAAAAGGAATGACAAAGGAGCAGGCTTTTTCCATAATTGAAAATATGGCGCCAAAAGCTCTCGACCCATTGATTGTAAAGCTTTTAAAGGACAACTTTGAATACATAAACTCATGCCGAATAAAAGCTCAGGAAAAAGCGGCAATAGAATATTCGGAATTTTTTTCCGCTTAACAATTCTCAAACTGCGAATAATAAAGCTGAGAATAAAATCCGTTCATTTCCATAAGCTCCTCATGGTTCCCCTGCTCTATTATATTGCCATCCTTTACAACCAAAATAATATCGGCATTTTGGATTGTTGAAAGACGGTGGGCAATTACAAAACAGGTTTTGCCCTCCATAAGCTTTCTCATGGCCTGCTGGATTTTCATTTCCGTCCTTGTGTCAACATTTGAAGTCGCCTCGTCAAGGATGAGCATTTTTGACGGCAGGAGCATTGCCCTTGCAATCGTCAAAAGCTGTTTTTGACCCTGTGAAATGTTTATTCCATCCTCATCAAGAACAGTGCTGTATCCATCCGGTAGCCGCGAAATATAGCCGTGTATCTTTGCCGCTTTTGCCGCCGAAATTATTTCATCCATCGTGGCATCAGGCTTTCCATAAGCTATATTTTCAGCAATTGTCCCCCCAAAAAGCCAAGTATCCTGCAAAACCATGGCATAAGAAAGCCTGAGGCTCTTTCTTGTGCCTTTTTTTATATCCACTCCGTCAAGCGAAATAATCCCCTTATCCGGGTCATAAAAACGCATAAGCAGATTTATTATCGTAGTCTTGCCGGCGCCCGTAGGCCCAGCAATGGCTATGAGCCTGCCTTTTTCGGCTTTTAAATTCAAATCCTTTATTATTGTCTTTTCAGGGGTATAGCCAAAGCTTACACCTTTTATTTCAACATTGCCCTCCACGTTCTCAAAAACATGTGCACCCTCAATATCATCCTTTTCAGGCTCTTCATCAATAAGTTTAAACACTCTTTCGGCGGCGGCGAGGGCGGATTGCAATTCGCTTATTATGTTTGCAAATTCGTTTATCGGGCCTGAAAATTTGCGTGAATAAAGCAAAAACGATGCAATGTCCCCAAGGGAAAGCATTGAAAAAAGGTACATAAGCGCTCCAAAAACGCTTACAAGCGAAAGCGAAAGATTATTTATAAAGTTTATCGAAGGCCCTACCATGCTGCCGTAATATTCGGCATTGTAATAGGCGTCAACGGCCTGCAAATTCCTTTCGTCAAAGCGTTCAAGCATCACTTTTTCCCTGCCGTACGCCTTTATGGTTTTGTGTCCGGAAACCATTTCTTCAACAAAGCCGTTAAGCTCGCCAAGCTTTGCGGAACGCTTTCTGAAAAGCGGCCTTACCTTATTTGTCATGAATTTTGTAAAGGCAACCGATGCAGGAATCGTAACCGCAAAAACAAGCACCATGACCGGAGAAATGGCTACCATCATAAAAAATGAACCAAATACCGTTATCACGCTGGCGCAAATTTGAACAAGGTCATTGGAAAGCGATGTATTTACAGTATCTATATCATAAGTTATCCTGCTTATCAAATCGCCGGTCTTGTTTTTGTCAAAATATCCGACCGGCAAATCCACAAGCTTTTCAAAAACATCCTTCCTCATCTTAACAATGACTTTTTGGCTTAATGCAACCATAGTCGCCGACAAAAGATACATCATTGCCGAGGAAATGGCATAGAAAACGACCATCAAAGCACAATAAAAAAATACTTTCTTAAAATCCACATTGCCTTTGCCCGGCTCTATGGCATCAATGGCGCGGCCGGAAAGCACCGGTCCCAAAAGTGAAAGCACATTTGACGCAACTGAAAGGAAAATCGCCAAAAAAACAAGCCATTTATGCTCATAAAGGTACTTCCAAAGACGGATAAGCACGCCGCTTTTAAACTTTGCCTCATCCGAACCTTTTATTTCCCGCATATTCATTCCGTATTGCATCGGCAATTCCCCCTCCCATCTGCGAAGCATATATTTCACGATAAATTTCACAATTTTCCAAAAGCTCTTCATGCGTTCCCATTCCGGCAATTGCGCCGTCATCAAGCATGATTATCTTTTCGGCGTGCATGATTGAGCTTATTCTTTGCGCCACAATAATTTTTGTGCTGTCTTTGAAATTTTCATTCAGGCTCCTTCTAAGCCTTGCATCGGTAGCATAATCCAGCGCGCTTGAAGAATCGTCAAGCAAAAGTATTTCCGGTTTTCCCGCCAAGGCCCTTGCAATAAGGAGCCTTTGCTTTTGCCCTCCGCTTAAATTTGAGCCTTTTGCAGAAATTTGAGCGTCATAACCATCTTCAAGTGAATTTATAAATTCCTCTGCCTGTGCAAAACTTGCCGCCGAAATTATATTTTCTTTTGGAAGCCCCCTGCCAAAATCAATATTTTCGTAAACCGTATCCGCAAAAACAGTATCGTTTTGAAAAACCACCCCAAATTTTGAGCGCAGTTCCGCCTCCGGAATGCTTCTTAAATCCCTGCCGTCAATTTTTATGCTGCCCTCATCCGGGTCATAAAATCTCATAAGCAGTTTTAATATTGTGGATTTTCCTGCTCCAGTAGCGCCTATAATGCCAAGCGTTTCGCCCTTTTTAAGCCCAAAGCTGATATTTTCAAGATTATTTTTGCTTTTGAGATAGGAAAACGATACGTTTTCAAACGAAATATGCTCTTTTTCATCCTCATTAAAAGCAGGATTTGACAAAATCTCCTCAACAGTTAAATCATCCGGCGCTTCAAGCACTGCGCTAATCCTTTTTGCGGATGCTACTGCTTTCGTGTACATTACAAAAAGCCTTGTGACGGTCATTATCGCGGTAAGTATTATTGTAAAATAAGTAAGAAAGGCAATTATTTCTCCTGTTTTAGTAAGTCCCGCATTCACGCGGAAAGCTCCTATGAGAACCACAAGCACAAGTCCCATATCAAGCAGAAAATTCATTAAAGGGTCTGTTTTTGCCATTGTCAGAGATGCCTTTTTTTCGCTGGCGGAAACCTCCGAATTTACTCCGCCGAACCGTTCTTTTTCATATTCGGTCTTAGATAAAGCCTTGATTACCCTTATACCTGTAATGTTTTCCCTGATAACCCTTACAAGTTTATCTACGTTTTGCTGCAATTTTGAATAAAGCGGAATCCCTTTTTTTGAGAAAAAATAAACCACAAAAGCCATTAAAGGCATCAGCAAAATCAGCACCATGGCAAGCACCGGCTCAAGGATAAGCGTAACGATTATCCCGCCTAAAATAAGTATCGGCGCGCGCACTCCAAGCCTTTGCATCATGCCTATTGCGTTATGAAGATTGTAAGTATCCGAAGTGAGCCTTGAAACAAGGGATGGTATTGTAAATTCATCCGTTTGCCCTTCCGAAAGCGATAAGACCTTTTCAAACAAATCATGCCTTATCCTCTCTGTCGAATCGCGCGCAACCTTTGAAGCCATCCTGTTTGCAATAATGTTTGTAATCATTGCCCCAAAAGCGCAGGCAAGCATTGCCGCTCCCCATGCAAGTACAAGCGGGACGTTTTTTTGCGGCACTATATTGTCAATCATATACGCAAGAATCCATGGTATAAAGAGGTCTATAATTGTTCCTGTAAATTTAATCCCAAACCCTAAAAGCATGCGCGGGACATAAGGCTTTAAATATGATGCTATCTTTTTCATTCTTCCCTGTCACCAAAACTTTCATCAATCAGCTTTATTGCCTTATCCGTAACGCGTTCCATCATGGAAATCAGCAATCTGCGCTCTTCATCCGAAAAATCTTCCAAAAGCTTTCCGTTAAGCTCATCCAGAACCTCAATGACTTTGGGCAGAGTATCAATTGCCTTTTGCGTCGGGAAAACGCTCATCTGTCTTTTATCGTTCTCGCAAGGCTCCCTTGTTATAAAGCCGTTTTCTTCAAGAAGCGCCAATTGACGCGCTACATTGCTTTTATTTACAAAAATCAGCTTTGCAAGGTTTTCCTGTGAAATTCCCGGATTTCTGCATATATTAAGCAGATATGCATGCTGCACGCCGTTAAGCCCGTATTTTGACAATCTTTTTTCGCGATAAAGTATTCCGCACCTTGAAGTCCTGTTTATAAATTTGGTAAGCGAATCCATGGCCATCCCTCTGAAACAAAATATTAGTTGCAGGCGCAACTGTTTTTTTACAGGATAACATATTTCAAATTCAATGTCAATAAATTTTTCCAAGAAAATAAGTTTAAAAGCAAATCCGGTTCATTGCTTATTTTTCCTCATTTTTACCTGATTTTCTTTTAAAATTTATAAGGGAAAGTTATTTTATTTTTGATTGTTTGAATTTTATAAAAAATGCCAGCTATTATGCGGAGGAAACAGAATGGATTCCAGCACGCTATCCCAACTGAATGACATTATAGAGTACGACAGGATAAAAACGGTTTTTCAGCCTATAATATCGCTCAGGGACGGAATTTTGCTCGGCTATGAATGTTTTGCAAGAATTGCCGGAAAAGGAGAATCGGCTTTTAAAAGCATAACAGACCTTTTTGACGCCGCATGCCGATACGGCAGGCTGTGGGATTTGGAAATACTTTGCAGAACCAAAGCTCTTGAATCGGCAAACATGCAGTCATTTCCGCAAAACAAAAAGCTTTTTATAAACGTGCATCCGGATTTAATGCAGGATTTGAAATTCAAAGAAGGCTTTACTAAAAAATATCTTGACAATTTCAGTTTGAAACCGGAAAATATTGTTGCGGAAACATCCGAAAAAGCTGCCTTGAACGGCATTGAAGATTTCAAGGCGCTGCTTTGCCATTACAAGGAGCAAGGGTATAGGATTTCAATAGACTGCGCAGGTTCAGGCTATGCCGGACTTAATCTGATATGCGACATAGGCCCCGATTACATAAAGCTTGACATGAACTTAATAAGGAACATCGGCTCCGACAAAATAAAATACACCCTTGCAAAAAATCTTGTTGAGCTTTCCCGCCTCATAAACAAGCGCACAATAGCCTTGGGAATTGAAACCGAAGACGAAATGCTCGCCCTTATAGACCTTGGGGTGCAGTACGGACAAGGCTATTTCATAGGAGTTCCAAATGAAAAAATACTTCCGCCAAGCCAAGAAGTGATTGATTTTATAAGGGATGCCAATCAAAAAAAGAACCATAAATTCGGGAATCTGCTTTCAAACATCTACATAGGGAATCTTTGCCGAAACAGCGCAACCATCAAAAGCAGCGTACTGGTTGAAGAAGTCTACAATATGTTTTTCAAAAGCAAAGACCTGCTCTGCATAAGCGTAATCGAAAACGAAACCGCTATCGGAGTTATAACAAGAGCAAAACTCAGCCAGCTTGTCTGCGGACAGTACGGATACAGCCTTTACCAGAAAAAGCCCGTGACAAGGGTCATGGACGATGATTTCCTTGAAGTGGATTTTCAAATGCCGATAAGCAGCGCCGCAAGGCTTGCAATGTCACGAAATTCCGAAAAACTTTATGACCCTATAATCGTATCAAAAGAAGGAAAATATCTTGGAATAGTGACCATCAAGGATCTGCTTGAAAAAACAACGGAAATTGAAGTTATAAACGCCAAGCATCAAAACCCGCTTTCGGGGCTTCCCGGAAACGCAATAATCGAGCAGAACATACTGCAATGCCTTAAATCGGGTTCCCCTTTTTGCGCAATGTACCTTGATTTGGATAATTTCAAGGCCTACAATGATGTTTACGGCTTTGAAAATGGTGATTTGGTGATAAAGCTGCTGGCAGGGCTTATTGAAAAGCATACTCCTCCCGACGGCTTCAAAGGCCACATAGGCGGAGATGATTTCATCATAATAATCTATGATTATAGCTGCGAAAAGATATGTGAAAACATAATATCGGACTTTGACCGCGAAATAAAAAAATATTACTCCGCCGAAGATGTGGACAGAGGCTATATAGAAACCAAAAACCGCCGCGGAGAAACTGAAAAATTTCCTCTCGTATCGCTTTCCATAGCAGTAATAAACAACCGCACCGAGCATTTCCCCGATATTTACAGCTTCTCCGAAAAACTTGCCATCGTTAAAAAAATGGCCAAAAAAGCAGGCCGCAGCAATTACTGCATTTTATAAAAAACGCGCATTTTTGCGCGTTTTTTATTTTCCTTAAAAAATCTGCCGATATATGGTTTTAAAACATTAAGGGTATGGCAAAACTAATCAAAATATAGTATAATATCAAAATACGATACAATAATTTAACTTATGGAGTTTTGAAGATATGAATATTTACCTCGACAACGCATCAACAACAAAACCTTGCGAGCCTGCGGTTTCCGCGGCATTTTACTGCATGGTGGAGAATTACGGCAATCCGTCCTCCCTGCACAAAATGGGAATTGAAGCGGAAAAGGTTTTAAACGATACAAGACGCGCAATTGCCTCGGCAATTGCGTGCGCTCCGGAAAGCGTATATTTTACCTCCGGCGCAACCGAAAGCAACAATGCCGCCATACTTGGCGCGGCCGAAATTTACGGCAGAAGAAAAAGAAAAATAGTTACCACTTCCATTGAGCATCCATCCGTTGCGGAGCCGATAAAACGTCTTGAAGAGCTTGGATACGAAGTGGTGAGAATCTCCCCCAACCGCAGCGGAGAAATTGAATATGAGGATATAATCTCCGCCGTAGACGACAATACCTGCCTTGTAAGCTGCATGCTTGTAAACAACGAAAACGGATATATCCTGCCGATAAAGCGCGCATTTATGGCAATAAAAAGAAATTTTCCTGAATGCATAACACATTGCGATGCCGTACAGGGATTTTTAAAAATTCCAATAAGGGCAAATGAGATTTATGCGGACCTTATTTCAATAAGCGCACATAAAATCCACGGAATAAAAGGCGTGGGAGCGCTGATAATGAAAAAAGGCATACGGATTGCTCCTATATTAAGGGGCGGAGGACAGGAAAAAGGCGTTCGTTCCGGCACTGAAAGCGTGCCGCTTATTGCGGGTTTCGGAGCCGCGGTTTCGGCGCTCTCCCCCACATTGCAGCAGGCAATAAAAAATGCCGAGGAAATAAATGAATATTTAAGGTCAAGGCTTTCTGACATTGAAGGAATTTCAATAAATTCCAAACAGGATTCATGCTCTCCGTTCATAATGAACATATCCGTTGAAAGAATCCGTTCGGAAATAATGCTGCATCACCTTGAAAGCAAGGGGATTTTCGTTTCAAGCGGTTCGGCATGCTCAAAAGGGGCAAAAAGCTCCGTGCTGAAAGAATTCGGGCTTTCGGACAGGCTTATCGATTCGGCAATAAGAATAAGCATTTCAAGGGAAACCACATGGGGCGATATAGATGCCCTCATCTCCGGAATCCGTGACGGACAGGAAAAACTTTTAAAATGATTTGAGGAAGATTTAAATGGAAAGAAAAGAAATAATTCTTGCAAAGCTTGGCGAAATAGCGCTTAAAGGCCAAAACAAACATGTTTTTGAGCAAATGCTTGTTTCAAATATAAAAAGAAGAATTAAAAGCCTTGGAAAATTTTCTTATACACGCGCGCAGTCGACAATATATGTAGAACCGCTTGAGGATTCTTGCGATGTCGGCGAGGCGCTGAACAGAATGCAAAAAATTTTTGGAATCGCCTCACTTTCTCTTGCGCTTGAAGTGGAAAAGAATTTTAATGACATTGCCTCAAAAGCAGCGCAGTATTTAAAGGATGAGCTTGATTTCGCAAGGACGTTTAAAGTTTTGGCAAAGCGCGCCGACAAAAGTTTTCATATGAACTCGCCGGAAATATGCGCAGAACTTGGAGGATATATACTGCAAAAATTTCCGCATTTAAAGGTCGATGTAAACAATCCGGATGTAAATATAATGGTTGAAATCAGGGAAAAGCACGCCTATATCCATTCCTCAAAGCTTGAAGGCGCCGGCGGGATGCCTGTCGGTTCGTCCGGAGAGGCTTTGCTGCTCCTTTCCGGCGGAATTGACAGTCCGGTTGCCGGATACATGATGGCAAAAAGAGGCATTCATATATCGGCAATACACTATGTAAGTCCGCCGTATACCTCCGAAAGGGCAAGGATAAAAGTTGAAAGGCTCTGCGAAAAAATGGCGGATTATTGCGGCAATATACGATTTTATTGCGTTCCTTTCACCGAAATACAGGAAAAAATAAAACAGCACTGTCCGGAAGAGCTGTTTACGGTAATCATGCGCAGGCTTATGATGGAAATAGCCCAAATGATTGCCGCAAAAAACAACCTCCTTGCGCTTATCACAGGAGAAAGCGTCGGGCAAGTCGCAAGCCAAACCCTGATGGCAATAAACTGCACCGATGCGGTTTGCAAAATTCCGGTTTTCCGCCCGCTTATAGGAATGGATAAAACTGAAATAATAGAAATTGCAAGGAAAATAGATACCTATGATATTTCCATTGAGCCTTATGAGGACTGCTGCACTGTATTCACCCCAAGGCATCCGAAAACAAAGCCGCAGCTTGCCGAAGTTGAGGCCGCCGAAGCCGCATTCGACTTTTCAGAACTTATAGAAGCAGCGGTTGAAAACACTGCCGTAACAACATTTAGTCCAAACCGATAAAAAAGAGGTGCTTATTTTATGGAAAAAAATGAAACTTATCCCTCAAATGCCGAAAATATGGGCTTTTGCAAGGATGAAAGCCTGAGCTCCCGCCTTGACAAAGAGGCACTAAATGTTGTAAAATTATTGATATCCAAAGGCTTGAAATTAGCAACGGCGGAAAGCTGCACAGGGGGACTTGTTTCTCAGCTCATAACATCTGTCGGCGGAGCGTCGGAAATTTTTGAATTGGGGCTTTGCACTTATTCCAACCGCTTTAAGCATGAGCTTTTGGACGTGCCGAATGAAGAACTCGACAAATACGGGGCAGTCAGCTCAGAGGTCGCCATTTCAATGGCAAAAGGGCTTAAAAAGCTTTCGGAAGCTGATATAGCAGTTTCGGTTACCGGAATTGCCGGCCCGTCGGGAGGAACAAAAGAAAAACCGGTCGGCACAGTATACATGGGATATTGTTTTGGGGATAGGTGCGAAAGCAAACTTTTGCACCTGTGGGAACTTGAAGATAAAAGCCGCACGAGCATAAGAATGAACACCGCTTTGGCGGTGCTTGAAAAAATTAAAAATATTGCAAACGGAAATTTTTCGGATTAGAGGTTGATTAAATCAGGTGGCATTGTCAAACGAAGCCTTAAAGGCTTACAAAAAGGCGCAAAAAGTCAAAAAAAAGCGTCATAGAAACAAGCATTGGTTCTTTTTGCGCAAGGGCGACAGCAAAAAAGAAATAATAAGCAAGCTTTTTACCCAGCTTATGGCCGTTGTCTTAATTGCCTGCATTTTAATACTTTTTGATTACTTTAAGGCAATTTTTGTAAACGCAAGAGTGAACAGCGCCTTGCAAGGACTTTACGGAAACGTAAGCGGAATTTTTAATTCCGGAAAGCTTTTGCCGAATGCGGAGGCCTTGCTTAAAATAAATCCCGAAACCGCGGGATGGATAAAAATTGAAGGAACAAATGTGGACCTCCCCGTAGTTTTAAGGAAAAATGCCGAAGACGGGAACACATATTACCTCACCCATAATTTTTATGGCGAGGAAGCAAAGGCAGGAACAATTTTTGCAGATTACCGCACTACAATAGAAGCAAACAGGCAATCCGACAACATTGTCCTTTACGGGCACAATGAAGCTGACAACTCCATGTTCGGCGACCTTGACAGATACAAGAAAAATCTTGAGTTTTACAAGGAGCATCCGATAATACAGTTCAACACCAACTATGAGGCCGGACAATATAAAATAATCGGATACTTTGTGACGAATGTCCTCCCAAGCCAAGCAAGGGATGGAGTGGTTTTTGATTACCACAACTACATAGACATGGATGAGGACAGATACAACGATTTTATTTCAAACGTAATGCTGAGGACACAAATAAATACCGGTGTTGATTGCAAATACGGCGACAAATTCATTACCCTTTCAACCTGCAGTTCGGAATTTGAACCGTCAAGATTTGTAGTCGTCGCACGCAAAGTCAGGAAGGGAGAAGACCCAAATGTCGACACCTCCCTTGCGTCAATAAACAAAAACGCAAAAGAGCCTGACTGGGATGTAATATACAAATAGAAGATTGCGAGGTTTCGGTATTGGCAATTAAAGATGAATATAAAAAGACTCAACCGAAGCCTGTTTTAAAAAATGACTTCGGCAAGCCTATTAAACAAAAAAAAGCCGTGCTCCCTAAAAAAGGCGACAGCTTTGGACAGGTTATGAGCAAGCTGGTTTTCCTTGCGGCGGTAGTTACACTTATCGGTTCGCTTTTAATTATTTTTGATTATGTAAAACAAATTTATGATACGCAAAAATTGAACAGGCAGCTTGCAAGCCTTTCAAACGAAATAAGCGAGTCGCAAAGCGAAGAAACAAGTTCTTCTTCAAGCGGCGAAAAGGAGCTTTTGCCCCTTGCAAAAAAGCTCCTTGAACAAAATCCGGATACAATAGGCTGGATAAAAATAAACAACACAAAAATAGACCTTCCTGTCGTCCTTAAAAAGGATGAGCCGGAGGGTGAAAAAAATCAGTTTTATCTCACGCACAATTTTCTCGGTGAAAAATCTCAAGCAGGTACGATTTTTGTCGACTACCGCACAACAATCGAGCCGGATAAGCAATCCGACAACATTGTCCTTTACGGGCACAACGAACAAAGCAATGAAATGTTCGGCGACCTTGACAAGTATAAGCAGCAAAACGGGAAAAGATGGTCAAAGGAAGCCCTTGAATTCTACAAGCAAAATCCCACTTTTGAATTTGACACAAATTACGAAAAGGGAATTTATAAAATTTTTGCTTATTTCGTCACCCCTGTAAACCAAGACCAGGACCCGGAAAATAAAATTTTTGACTACAACAATTATATTGACTTTGACGAAGCACGCTACAATGACTTCATGGAAAATATTCAAAAGCGCAACATGATTATAACGGATATAGACTGCAAATTTGGAGACAAATTCGTGACCCTTTCAACTTGCAGCGACGAATTTGACCCGTCAAGGTTTGTCGTAATAGGCAGAAAGGTCCGCGACGGCGAATCAGCAGAAGTGGACACAACCAACGTAACTTACAACAAAAACGCTCTGCAGCCTGATTATGATTATATTTACAAGAAAAAATAAAGCAAAAGAGAGGTTCTAAAATGGCAGCAAAAAAGAAAAATATACGCAAAAGTTCTATAACTTTCAGAAGAACAAGCGCCGCTGTTTCTGCGGCATCACTGCTTATTTCGGCAATGCTTATAGTTTCAAGCTGCTCAAAAGGAGCAGAAAGCTCCTCTGTTTCCGAAACAGAAGCAACATATTCTACAAAAGTAGATACCACCCCCGCAGTTACAACCACAACGGAAGCTCCGCTTGTGCTGCTGCCGGAAGCACAGGAAAGGCTTGCAAAGCATCCGGATTCTGCCGGCTGGATTACCATTGACGGAGTGGTTGACGAAGAAGTTGTCCAAAAATTCGGCGATGCCGAACAAGGCAATTCATTTTACATAGACCATGGCATAGACGGAAAAAAATCTGATGCCGGAGTGATTTTTGCAGATTACAGAAATGTTTTGGCCGGCAGCAAGGCTTCTGACAACATAATACTTTACGGACACAACCAAAAAGACAACACAAGGCTTGGCGGGCTTGATTCCTACAAATGGAGCCTCAGAGGCCCTAATGCAAGCATTTCTTATTACAAAAAGCATGCGATTATAAATTTCAGCACCAATTATGAAAAGAAGCAGTATAAAATTTTTGCAATCTTTACTACAAACACTCTCCCAAAACATGATAACGGAAATGTTTTTGATTATCAAAATTATCTTGAATTTGACACCGAAGAGAGGTATAATGATTTTATAACAAAAGTTACAGAACGTTCATATATTAAAACCGGAATTGACGTAAAATACGGGGACAAATTTTTGACTCTTTCCACCTGCGACACAGATTTTGATGAAGCAAGGCTCGTTGTGGTGGCAAGGCAAGTGCGCGACGGCGAAAGTGCTGATATAGATTTCTCACAATGTTCGGTCAACACAAATTATAAGTATCCGGCGGCCTTTTCTCATTGATTTGTCTTTTGTATGCCTGTTTTGACGAAAGGAGAGGTTTATTATGAAAATAAGATTTTTACCGTCCTTTTATGCGGTGATTTCCGCGGCGGCAGTCTATGCTTTTGCCCTTAGCGGGATAGGCAATGCCGCAGACCCGAAGCAGGCATACAACTATACCATTACTAAGCAGCAGGAAACAAAGGCTTCTTCCACAAAAATCACTTCAAAAGCCTCTCTTTATGAAACCTCTAAAGAAAATTCTTCTTTGTGGACAAGCCCAGTCAGCAGCGATAATCTTTTGCAAACAAATCTTTTAAAATCAAGCTTTGCCGCAAATAATCAAGAAGAAAAAGAGGAAACCGAAACGGCATCGCAAACCACTGCCACAACAGCATCGCAAACGACAACTTTGGCCACAACAACGACAACACCGGCAACCACAACAACTCCGCAGACAACAACGGAAACCTCCCCTCTGCAAACACAGGCGCAATCGGAGCCAGTGCCCAAAAATCTTGACGGCGATACGGTAATGTATACATACAACGGTTCAAGATATGAGGAAAATTCATTTGACGCTGTATGCAAAATCGTTGCGGCGGAAATGAACGAAAACTTTGAAATTGAAGCCTTAAAAGCGCAAGCGGTTGCGGTTTATTCATATTTAAAATACAGCAATGAAAATGGGAGCTGTCCTTCCGTTTCAATGAAAAGCAGTGTTCCATCAAAAATAAAAAATGCCGTAAGCTCAGTTTATGGGCTTGCAGCATATTACAACGGGGATTATGCCCAGACGGTTTATTGCTCCTCGACAGGAGGCTCTACAAATTCGGCAAAAAACGTTTGGGGCAGAGATATTCCTTATCTTCAAAGCGTACCGTCGGAATATGATATGTACGACAGATATTATGGGGTGCAAAAAGTTTTCTCACAAGACGAAGTCCGCTCGATTATAGAATCAACAACCGGCCTTGAACTTTCATCAAATCCTGAAAACTGGTTCACCATACTTCCTCCGGAGCAAGGCGGAGTTCTTGACAGCGGATACGTAGGAAAAATGCTTATAGACGGGAATTCATATTATATAAAAAACGGAAATAAAGTTGCCATAACAGGGCGCGTTTTAAGGGAAAACATATTTGCATTCCGATTGAATTCGGCTAAATTTGATGTTTCATACCGCGACGGGCAGTTTGTTTTCACTACATACGGATGCGGGCATGGCGTGGGAATGTCCCAGCTTGGCGCAAATCTTTATGCTCAAAAAGGCGGATATAATTATCTGCAAATACTTCAACATTATTATCCCGGTGTAACTATACAATAATTTGCCCAAAAATGCTTTAATGCCAAGCGGATTTGTTTTATTGAAATTTTTTAAAATTTATGTAAAGGCGGTGCATGACTATGAAAATTTTTGAAAAGGTAAGTCAAAAAATCACCGACACAAGCAAAGATATGACACAAAAGGCAAAGGCGGTTGCAGATATCGCAAAATTAAAGTATCAAATTACTGCCGAAGAAGAAAAAAGAGAAAAATTTTTTGCGCAGCTTGGAAAAGATTTTTTTAATGACAATTCCTCAAACATTCCGGACAAGTATCTTTTCATTTGCAATGAAATTTCCGAATCTACACGCGAAATTGAAAAATTAAGGCAAAAGCTTTATACCCTTAAAGGCGTTAAAATTTGCGAAAACTGCGGAGCGGAGCTTGACGAAGGCTACAAATTCTGCGGGCACTGCGGAACAAAGCTCCCCGAATATCAAACGATTTCCATAAAGGATGCGCCGGATTTTGTTGACGAAGATGCTTGCGATGATGAAAGGCTTGGCGAAATAAAATTTTAATGCAAGGATAAAAATCATGGTATATGAGTACTCCCTGAAAACAGAACGTGAAAATTTTTACAATATAACTTCCAAAGTGTGCGAAGCAGTTTCAAAAAGCGGAATAAATGAAGGCGTATGCGTGGTTTATTGCCCTCACACAACCGCAGGAATAACCATAAACGAAAATGCCGACCCGGATGTGGTGCGTGATATGCTTTCAGGACTTTCAAAAGCCTTTCCCGACAGGCCGGAATTCCTTCATGCGGAGGGAAATTCCCATGCGCACTTAAAAGCAAGCTGTGTAGGCTCAAGCCAAACGATAATAATCCAAAACGGCCAGCTTTTGCTTGGCACATGGCAGGGTATATATTTCTGCGAATTTGACGGCCCGCGCAACAGGCACTTTTATGTAAAAGTATTTTAAGCTTTAAAAAATCATAATTAAAAGTCTTGACAAAAAAGTCGAATTGTGATAATATAAATAAGTCGCTTGCGGGCGACTTGTTATGGAGAGGTGTCCGAGCGGTTTAAGGAGCTGGTCTTGAAAACCAGTGATTCCGAAAGGAACCGTGGGTTCGAATCCCACCCTCTCCGCCATTTTATAATTTAAAAAATTCACCTATGGAGAAGTACTCAAGTGGTGAAGAGGCGCCCCTGCTAAGGGCGTAGGTCGGGAAACCGGCGCGGGGGTTCAAGTCCCCCCTTCTCCGCCAGAAATTTTATTAAAAGAAGTCAATTTTAGAATTGACTTCTTTTAATTTTTATGGTAACATTTATCAAAAAGATAAATGTTACATAAAAGGAGAATAAAATGATTATTACGCCTACACTGCATTTTTGCGGAAAATGTGAAGAAGCCATTGCTTTATATCAAAAAGCTTTTAATTGCAAGGTTGATTTTATTTTGCATTATTCAGATGCAAATAGCCAAGATTGGAACATGGAATTGTCGGAAGAACAAAAAAATTATGTGTATCATTCGGAAATCCATATTGGCGAACAGCGCATAATGATGGCCGATGAATTTACTGTGGAAAACAAAGCTTGCACATCATTGTTTCTTACAGTTACATTTGATACCGCACGCGAAGTAGAACAGGCTTTTAATGTATTAAAAGATGGCGGAATTGTCATTTATCCTTTGCGCAAAACAACTTACAGCTCCTGCATGGGTTCTTTAATAGATAAATTCGGATTCCGTTGGGGACTTATGACAGAACAAAATACATGAAAACATTTACTTACATTATCTTAAAAAAACACATCCGTAAAACAAAATGTTTTACGGATGTGTTCGATTCTAACAATAAAACTGTGTAAATGCATTTAACAGCAAAAATTATAAATACTAAAATTGCCCCCCAAACATTTTCATGTTTGGGGGCAGTAAAATTTATTTTATCTTTTCAAGCGCCTGTTCAATGTCGGCAATTATGTCATCAACGCTTTCAAGGCCGACTGAAAGCCTTATCATTCCCGGATTTATGCCGGCGGCTACAAGCTGCTCATCGGTAAGCTGACGATGGGTTGCTGATGCCGGATGCAGCACGCAGGTGCGTATATCTGCAACATGGACAACGTTTGAGGCAAGTTTTAAGCTGTCCATAAACTTAACGGCATTTGCCCTGCCTCCTTTAATTGAAAAGGAAATAACTCCGCTGCATCCCAAAGGAAGATACTTCTTTGCCAAATCATGATACTTATCCCCTTCAAGTCCGGGATAATTTACAATTTCAATTTTATCAGATTTATTTAAATATTCCGCCACAGTCTTTGCATTGGCGCAATACCTTTCCATTCTAATATGGAGAGTTTCAAGCCCAAGATTTAAAAGAAATGCCGAATTCGGCGACGGCGAGCAGCCCAAATCCCTCATAAGCTGCATCCTTGCCTTGATTATATATGCAAGCTTTCCAAAATCCTTTGTATAAACAACGCCGTGATAGCTTTCATCCGGTTCGGTGAATTCCGGGAACTTGCCGTTTGCCCAGTTGAAATTCCCGCTGTCAACAATTACTCCGCCCACCTGAACAGCATGTCCGTCCATATACTTTGTTGTGGAGTGCACCACTATATCCGCGCCATATTCTATCGGCCGGCAAAGTATAGGTGTTGCAAAAGTGTTGTCAATTATAAGCGGAACTCCATTTTTATGAGCTATCCTTGCAAATTTTTCTATATCAAGCACCGAAAGCGCAGGATTTGCAAGAGTTTCCCCAAAAACAGCCTTTGTGTTTGGTTTGAACGCCTTTTGGATTTCCTCTTCCGGAGCGTCGGCATCCACAAAAATGCACTCTATGCCAAACTTTTTAAGAGTTACCGCAAAAAGGTTTACTGTTCCCCCGTAAATGGTGGATGTTGAAATAAAGCTGTCCCCCGCAGAACAAATATTAAGTATCGACAAAAGCAATGCCGCTTGTCCGCTTGATGTGCACATTGCACCCACCCCGCCTTCAAGCGCGGCAATTTTCTTCTCAACCGCTTCCACCGTGGGATTTGAAATCCTTGAATACATATGCTCTGTGAGCATATCAAAAAGCTGTCCTATGTGCTCTGTTGAATCAAAAACATAAGTCGTGCTTTGCACTATGGGCACAACCCTAGGTTCCCCATTCTTAGGAGTATAGCCCTCATGCAGGCATTTTGTTTCAATATTCATTTAAAATTTACCTCCGAAAATAAAATCCATACTTTAAAATTATATCACGCCATACCCTTGCCGTCAAATTATTCTTTCGCTTTTTGAAAATCATATGTAAGCCGAAGCAGCAGCTTCTCCGGAGCAAATCTCCTTAAAAAAGCTCCTGCCTTTGTCTTTGCCCCCGGAAAAATCATAAGTTTTCCTTTAAGCATTGAATCTATTGCATACTTTGCAACATCAAGGCTGTTCATGCCTTTTACGGCAAACCTTACCCCTGCCCTTTCGTTGAAGTTTGTATCAACCGGTCCCGGGCACAAAACGCTTACCGAAACATGACTGCCGCGTCTTCTCAATTCCTCGTAAATTGCCTGCGAAAGCCTTACGACATACGCCTTTGAAGCATAATACGAAGAGAGCAGCGGCCCTCCGCCAAGCACTCCAGCAACGGAGGCAACGTTTAAAATGTATCCCTTATCTTTCTCTATAAAATCCTTTAAAAACAGCTTTGAAAGTATATGCACGGCCTTTATGTTAAGGTCTATCAAATTAAGCTCAGTTTCAAGCGGCGTCTTGCAAAACTCGCCAAATGCGGCATATCCCGCATTGTTTATAAGTACATCTATCCCCTCATCCTTTGTCATTTCATAAAGCTCAAAGCAAGCCTTCGGCTCGGATAAATCCAAAGGGACAATTTTAATATTCCCGTTCAAGCTTTTGCTCAACTGCTCTAATTTGTCCCTGCTTCTTGAAACAAGTATCAAATCATACCCCATTTTATTTAAAACAACAGCCATATCCTTTCCTATGCCGGAGCTTGCACCGGTTATAAGCGCTTTCATAAACACACCCCACTTTTTTAAATTTAAGTCTTGATAATTGCCGAATAAAATATTATACTTGTTTTATAAAAAAATCAAGGAGGCATCTTTTGATGAAAAAAGAAATTTTCGACATTAAAGTTCCCTATGAAAAGGCTGGACTTCCATCAGATGGCTTAAATCCGACGCTTACGGCTTATACGATAGATGTTTCGCCGGAAATAGGCAAAAAAAGCCGCCCGGCTGTAATCGTTTGCCCGGGAGGCGGATATGAATTTGTATCAGACCGCGAAGCAGACCCGATAGCTTTAAGATTTGCCGCTTTTGGAATCCATGCTTTTGTTTTAAGATACAGCGTGGTAAACAAGCCGTTTCCCACTGCCCTGCTTGAAGCGGCATCAGCCCTTGCTTTTGTACGCAAAAACGCAGAGCAATGGGATATAAATCCAAATAAAATCTTCATTTGCGGTTTTTCGGCAGGAGGACATCTTGCGGCAAGCCTTGCCACACTTTGGGACAGGGATTTTGTAAAAAATCCTCTTGGCTTTGCTGATGAACATAAGCCTAACGGCGCAATTCTTGCCTATCCGGTTATTGTCAGCGGCGAATACGCCCACGAAGGTTCAATCCGCAACATTATAGGCGAAAATCCAAGCAAAGAAAAGCTTGAGCTTGTTTCGCTTGAAAAACAGGTAAGCCCAAAAACTCCTCCGGTATTTATTTGGCATGCCGCAGACGACGGATGTGTGCCCGTTGAAAACACGCTTTTCTTTACAACAGCACTCAGCAAAAATAAAATCCCGTTCGAAAGCCATATTTATCCCCAAGGAGGGCATGGCATATCGCTCTGCGACGATACAACCTCAGGCGCCGAATGCCAGTACAATGAAGTTTGTGCCGAATGGTTCGCCAAAGCTATAAGGTTTATAAAAAGCCTTTAATTATATAACTTCTTTAATAGTAATATTCATTGAGTTAGTATCCTTTAAAAGGTCGATGACTTCCGACGTGCCGTTTACTTTTACAACGGGACGAAGCGGATGTTCCGGATGATTTCTTACAACCGTCGCTATCCTGCCGTCGCTGAGCTTTACTTTCTTGCCGGCAGGATAGGGCGCTATTTTTTTAAGGAAAACCTTTACTATATCCACATCAAAAATAGAGCCGCAGCCGCCCATTATGTACTCTATTGCTTCCGATGGCTGCATAGGCGCTCTGTAAGGCCTGTTTGAAGTAAGAGCGTCATAAACATCCGCAACAGTTATAATCCTTGCAAAAAGCGGGATTTTATCCCCGTCAAGCCCATTCGGATATCCTGTTCCATCCCATCTCTCATGATGGAAAACAATTCCTTTAAAAGTATTTTCATTAACCAAATTTCTTTTTACGAGGTGGACTCCCGCATTTATCGGATGCGTCTTTATTACGTCAAATTCGCGGTTTGTAAGCCTTGCAGGCTTATTTATTATTTCTACCGGAATAGTAACCTTTCCTATGTCGTGAAGCATTCCGCTCAAAGCAAGGTCATGCAGAGTTCTTTCATCAAAACCAAGCTCCATGCCGATTGCCACAGCAATAACCGCGACACTTACCGAATGGTGATATGTGTATTCATCGTGTTTTTTTAAGTTAAAAATATTAATCAGCGCATTTCTGTCCTGCAAAAGGCTTTCCACAAGCATTGAGGAAATTTTTGAGAGTGATTGTATATGCAGCGCCTGAATGCTTTCGGGAGTATTTAAGAAATTATCTGCAAGAATTTTAAGGGCAGCCACTGCATCGTTTTTTAGTCCGTCGTCAATGTTTGAAACCGGCTCCAAATCATCGGGCACATAATCCACATACACACCGTTTATGTTTGAAGCCCTAAAGCTGCGTATGTTTTCGCTTGTAAGATCGGTTCCTTTTTTAAGCTCAATCATTTTTCTTTTAGAAGTGTCATAGTAGTGTATATCCCTTGCCAGCCTCATGCCGGGAAAGAGATTTTTTACGTCCAGAAAAAGCAATTCTTCATCGACCTTTCAGCAATAAATTTTGTCATTACTATTATAATATATTTGGTACAAAAATACAACAAAAAAACAAAAAAATTCCTTTCAACATTTGGCGTGAGAAAGGAATTTTTTAGTATGTATTAAGCTAAAACTGATTTTAAATCTTACTTTTTAAGCTGAGTGAGGCAGTCTGTGCAAATGTTTTTGCCTTTGAAATCTATAAGATTTTCCTGATTTCCGCAAAAAACGCAGCTTGTCTTGTATTTTTTGAGAATAATAGTGTCCTGGTCAACATAAATTTCAACAGGGTCCCTCTCGGCAATATCCAAAGTTCTTCTGAGTTCAATGGGGAGCACTATCCTTCCAAGTTCGTCAATTTTTCTAACCATTCCGGTCGCTTTCATTTTAGAATTCCTCCTGTAAAATCTTTGTGTAAAAATTAAATTCTTACGGTAAAAAGCAGTTGCATTTTCTGCTTTACAACTATATTATAACTATCTTGTATAAAATTGTCAATTTATTTTGTATGGAAATACTATGGGAAAGTTGTGAACACCAAAAAATAATCCATTTTTCGCATTAAAATATCATGAATGTCAAAATAAAATTTATATAATTGCCATAAAAGGGAGTAATATCCATGATGAAGTGGGTTTTTGGGATAATGATAATCCTTTCGGTTATATTTGGAATAAGTACGGGCAGAATGGATAAAGTTTCAAATGCCGCGCTTGAAGAAGGGGCAAAGGCAATAGAGCTTTTCCTTTACCTGCTTGGCGGAATGTGCGTTTGGGGCGGAATTATGAGAATTGCGGACAAATCCGGACTTACCGGCAAATTAAGCTCTCTTTTTAAGCCCATTGCAAAATTGATTTTTAAAAACCTCGACTTCAACGGAAAAGCTTTTAAGGCAATTTCCATGAACGTGGCCGCAAATCTTTTAGGACTTGGAAATGCCGCAACTCCGCTTGGAATAGAGGCAATGCACGAACTTGAAAAAGAGGACAGGACAAAAGACAGCGCAAGCGACAACATGATAGTATTTACGGTGCTCAATACCGCCTCCATAACCCTCATCCCGACAACAGTTGCGTCTTTAAGGCTCAAACACGGCTCATTGCAGCCGTTTGACATACTTCCCTGCGTATGGATAACCTCGCTTTTAAGCGTTGGCATAGGACTTATTTTAGCGCTTGTGCTCAACAAAATAAGGAGGAAAAAATGAGATTTTCCGATTTTATAATACCTTGCATAATCGGCGCAGTACTTATATTCGGCCTTATAAAAGATGTTGATGTCTTTAACGAATTCATTGAAGGCGCCAAAGAAAACCTCAAAACCGGAATCAGCATACTTCCGGCAATTATAGCGCTTATGACTGCAGTAGGAATGTTTAAGGCATCCGGCGCTTTTGACATACTTTCATATGCCGTTTCACCATTGGCATCATTTTTCCACTTCCCCGCCGAATGCATACCCCTTGCATTGGTCAGACCCATATCCGGCAGCGGTGCGCTTGCGGTATACGAAAGTATTTTAAATTCCACTCATCCTGACAGCTTTGCCGGAAGGGTTGCAAGCGTTATGCTCGGCTCAACAGAAACGACATTTTATACCATTGCCGTTTATTTTGGCTCGACAAAAATAAAAAAAATAAGGCATACCCTGTTTTGCGCCCTTATGGCGGACCTTACCGGCTTTATTATCAGCGCTGTAACTATATGTTTTTTCTTCTAAATTGTTGTTATTGTATAAAAATAAGATTTTATCGGCAAAAATATTGTAATAAAAATAAAAAGTAAAAAAACATATTGACAGCACAGTGCCTTTTTGCTATAATAATTAAGCGTTCTGTAAATGAGACATTAGCTCAGCTGGCAGAGCATTTGGCTTTTAATCAAAGGGTCCGGGGTTCGAGCCCCCGATGTCTCACCAGGTCAAAACGCTTCATGAAAATCCGCATTTCAGTTTTGAAATGCGGATTTTTTATTTCCCCCTCATAAAAACACGAAAACGCGAGACTTAGCGAGAAAAACAAAGAAAACGTAAGAAAACATAGGATTTTATTAAAATCAAAATATATGCGTTGCAAATCCTCCCCATGCCTTAAAATCGCTTTGCGCAGCTTTTTAAAAAAATATTTTACATTTTAAAAAAATAAGCTTTTTAATTGCTTTTATGTCAAAAACAAACTTGTATATATATCCAAACTGTGATAATATAATAACAAGGGAAAACCCCAAAGCTTTTTTAAAAAAGCATTTGCTGATTTTGGCGCCAAATGAAGCGGAAAGGAGAAATTTTATGTCAGGCTTTTCAAATGAAACTATTTTCTGGCTGGCAGCTTTTATCGTTTTGATAATAGCCGAACTTGCCACAATGCAGCTTGTTTCAATATGGTTTGCAGCAGGCGCTCTCGTTGCGGCTTTGATTGCCGCTGTTCCAATGCCGCTTTATATCCAAATAGCGGTTTTTGCGGGAGTTTCAGCTTTGCTGCTGATATTTACCCGTCCTATACTGAAAAAGCTTTTTTCCAAGCCGCCCGTTCCGACAAACGCTGAAATGGATGTAGGCAAAAAAGCTCTGGTTATCGAAAGCATAGACAATCTTAAAATGACCGGAAGAGTCAGACTTAATGAGGTTGATTGGATGGCGGTTTCAAGCGAAGGCCAGCCGATTCCTGCCGGAGAAACCGTTGTGGTGGACAAAATTGAAGGCGCAAAGCTTTATGTTTCAACCCAAAAAGAAGAATAAATTAAAATAAGGAGTTTTTTATATGGAATATGTTGTATTAGGTATAATAATTGTCTTGCTGTTAATTCTTGTTTCCTGCATTAAAATTGTGCCGCAGGCTCAAGTTTACGTTGTTGAAAGGCTTGGCACCTATTATCAGTCCTGGGGCACCGGACCGCATTTCCTCGTTCCCTTTATAGACAAGATTGCAAAAAAAGTTTCCATAAAGGAACAGGTCGTTGATTTCAAGCCCCAGCCGGTTATCACCAAGGATAACGTAACCATGCAAATCGACACAGTTGTGTTTTATCAGGTAACAGACGCAAAGCAATATACTTATGGAGTTGAAAGGCCTCTTTCGGCAATTGAAAACCTTTCGGCAACAACGCTCAGAAATATCATAGGCGAAATGGAGCTTGACACCACCCTTACTTCAAGGGATGTTATAAATACAAAAATAACCTCAATCCTTGACATGGCAACCGACCGCTGGGGAATCAAGGTAAACCGCGTTGAGCTTAAAAACATCCTCCCGCCGAGAGAAATACAGGATGCCATGGAAAAACAAATGAAGGCGGAACGTGAAAGACGTGAAAAAATCCTTCAAGCGGAAGGCGACAAGAAATCGCAAATCCTTGTTGCGGAAGGTGAAAAGGAATCAAAAATCCTGCGCGCCGAAGCTGAAAAGCAAGCTGAAATCTTAAAGGCCGAAGCAGAACAGCAGGCAATGATTTTGCGTGCAGACGGCATAAGGCAGCAAAAAATCCTTGAAGCCAAAGGTGAAGCAGAAGCTATTGCCCTTGTACAGCAAGCTCTTGCAGACAGCATTGTAAAGCTCAACAACGCAAACCCAAATTCGCAGGTTATTGCGCTTAAAAGCCTTGAAGCCTTTGCAAAAGCTGCCGACGGAAAGGCTACAAAAATCATCATCCCGTCGGAAATCCAAGGCATTGCAGGCCTTGCTTCATCGCTTAAAGAAATTGTTTCAGAAAAATAAAGCTGTTATAATAAAAGGCTACCGTAAAAATGCGGCGGCCTTTTATATTATCTTTAAAACGGCTGCATCCACACCGGCAGCAATAAGCCCATGTGAAGTTTTAATGAGCGGGTATTCCGGAGAATCAGGCGAAATTTCACATATTGTCCCGATTTCGCCATCGGAGAGCAGCACATCCATGCCTATTAAAAATTTGGGCATTCTGCTTAAAAACACTTTTAAAATCTTGGCGTCAAAAATCTCATGACCTTCATTTTTAAACATCCTGAATGCCTCAAAATGGCTTTTTCGCTTTTTATAAACCCTGTCGGAGCACATTGCGTCATAAACATCCGCAACGGCAATTATTTTTGCATAAGCATTAATATCCGACAGACCGGATTTAAAAGGATATCCTGATTTGTCCATCCTTTCGTGATGAAGCAGAACCGCTTGTCTTATTGAATTGTTAATCCCCTTCATATTCCTTATTAAATTAAAACCGTATATGGTATGGTTTTTTATCAATCCATACTCATAATCAGTGATTTTTTCTTTTTTATTCAGCACATCCAGCGGAATTTTAAGCTTTCCTATATCATGCAAAAGTCCTGCGCAAATTATTTCTTTTACCTGTTTTTCTGAAAATTTAAGCCATTTTGCAATAAGCATAGCATAAAACGCCGTATTTAACGAATGTTTGTAAGTATATTCATCATAATTTTTAATCTCATCGACCGCCATTTTTACATCCGGATTTTCCTCCAAAACTTTTTTAATCAAAACCGCGTTGATTATTTTTTTCTGTGCAAAGTCTTTTCCTGCGGCAAGCGCCTGCACGATGATTTTTATTTCTTTGCCCGAAAGTCTGCTTTTCTTTTGAAACCTTATTTCGGAAAAATCCTCTGTAAACGAATAAAAGCTTATCCCGCGGCATAAATCATTTTCATCTGATTCGTTTAATTTTATAATTTCTCCCATACACTGCTCCGTTTCTATAATGCCAAAAGTTTTGCTCTCTTAAAATTACAAAAATTAAATTGATGGCTTATGCAGCAAAATTTGCAGTGTATATTATTATATTTTCTAAAATGTATTTTAAAAGCTGTCAAAAATAAAAATCAGGTAAAATTTCATTATAAGAGCAAAATGCGGCAAAGTGCTTTTGATAAAGCACTTTGCCGCCGCAATATTATTTTGTTTTAAATTCATAAACGGTAACGCTATGATAGGTTTCGCCTTTTTTCAAAACCGGCGACGGGAAATTTTTATGCTTCATTGAGTTGGGGAAAAACTGGGTTTCAAGGCAAAGCCCGCTTCTGAATCCGTAAACGGCGCCGTCCTTGCCAGTTGGTTTTCCATTAATATAGTTTCCGCTGTAAAATTGTATCCCCGGCAGGTCAGTATAGGTGTTCATAATTATACCGGTTTTTTCGCTGAAAAGTTCCGCCGCAAGTCTAAATCCATCACCATTGACAATCCAGTTATGGTCATAGCCTTTTGCATACTTAAGCTGGTCAAAATCAGCATCAATCCTTTCACCTATAACATGGAATTCCGTAAAATCAAGCGGAGTACCCTCAACTGCGGCAATTTCTCCCGTAGGCAGGCTTTTTTCATCCGCAGGGGTATAGCTTTTTGCATGAAGCTTCAAGCTATGCTCCAAAATGCTTCCACTGTCATGTCCCGAAAGGTTGAAATAAGCATGGTTTGTAAGATTGCATACGGTATCCTCATCGCAAACGGCTGTATAATCTATTTTCAGCTCGTTTTTATCGGAAAGGCTGTAAACAACTTTTACCTTTAAATTTCCGGGATAATTTTCTTCGCCGTTTTGGCTGAAATAAGAAAGCGCAAGAGTGCCATCCTCCTCGGCGCATTCCCATATAACCTTATCAAAGCCCTTAATTCCTCCATGGAGGTGATTTTGCCCCTCGTTTGGATTTAATTTGTAAATTTTTCCGTTAAGCTCAAATTCGCTGTTTTCAATTCTATTTGAGCATCTTCCTATAAGCGCGCCCATAAAAAAGGTTTGCTTTTCATAATCCTGCACCGAATCAAATCCAAGCGCCACATCGCAAAGTTTTCCGTTTTTGTCCGGCACCTTAATTGAGCGTATCGCACCGCCGTAGCTTATGACTTCCACTTCCGAACCGGAAGAATTTTTAAGGGTATACGAAAAAACCTCTTTTCCGTCAGAAGTTTTTCCAAAAGATTTTTTTGATATCAAAGCCATCTCAATGTCCCTTTCGTAATTTATTTATTTGATTATATCATCTTTTAAAATACTTTACAAGATTTTTTGCTGTTGGCGGAATGGTTGTCACCGCACCATGGCGCTATATTCTTATTTAGTTTATTAACATAAAATTCATAAATAATTTTCCAATAACGATTATAATAAATTAATAAGCTGTTTTGCACAAGAATTGAAATTGAAAAATGGCCTTACCGATTGTCAATGCAAAACGCGGATTAAAAAAATAAAAAAGGACTGCAATAAAAATGAAAAAATACATTTTTATAGCCTGCGGCGGATTTTTAGGAGCAATTTTAAGGTTTGCGGTCAAAGGCTGGCAAATACCCGGATACAATGAAAATATTCCGCTCAATACGTTAATCATAAATGTAGTCGGCAGCTTTCTGCTGGCTTTGATTTTAACGATTGCATATGAAGTGCGTGACATGAATGCCGATGTAAGGCTTGGAATTGCAACCGGATTTTTGGGCGCATTTACTACTTTTTCAACCCTTTGCAAAGAAACAGTCGCGCTTTTAAAAAACGGTGAGTATTTTTCGGCGCTGTCATATGTAACGGTGTCGGTTATGCTTGGATTTGCAGCGGCATATTTCGGCATGGTTCTTGCCTGTGAAACGGTTTCAAAGGTTTTGGGCAAAGAGGAAGAAGAGGCAGAGGGGGATGACGAAAATTGAATTTGCTGCTTGTTGGCCTTGGAGGTTCCCTCGGAGCGGTTTCACGCTTTTGGATAGGTAAAATAATGTCGCAGAAATTCGGCGCCGATTTCCCTTGGGGAACATTTTGCGTAAATCTTCTTGGCGCATTGCTTTTAGGGATTTTGTCTGCTTTCGATGCTGATAAAAATGTTTATCTTCTTTTCGGCGACGGATTTTTGGGAGCATTTACCACATTTTCAAGCTTTATGTACGAAGGATTTAACCTTTTTAAAAGCAGTGAAAAGCTAAATGCTTTTGCATATGTTTCAGGCACGTTGATATTAGGCATCATCGGCTATTTTGCTGGATTTGGAATTACAGGAATGCTTTTGAACATGGCATAAAGCAAAGGAGGCTTTAATGAAAGATTTTGCAAAATGCAAGGAAGCAATTGAAAGCTGTCTTGCAAGCAGGCGTTTTGCCGTCGCATATCTGCACAGCGAAGAAAAAACTATGGACATGCATATCCACAATTGTTTTGAGCTTTATTTTTCCATTTCCGGCGGAACGCAGTTTTTTGTAGGCGACAAATGCTACAAAATAGAGCCGGGGGATGTTTTTGCAATCAACAATTATGAAAGCCACTACCTTTCGCCTAAAAAAGGCGAGCCGCACGACAGGATTGTCATTTCCATACATCCTGACTTTTTAAAGAATTTTTCAACATCTCAAACCGATATTTCATATTGCTTCACCCACAGAGATGAAAATTTTGTCCACAGGCTCAGCCTTGACAAAGAACAGCAAAAGAAATTCATTTACCTTTCGCATAAAATCACAAGCGCCGAAGGCTTTGGAGCGGATATAATTGAAAACTGCGCTTTTTGCGAAATGATGGTCATGCTTAATGCGCTTTACAAAAAGCAAAACGATTCAAGGCAGGATGTTGATTCAAGCAAATACCGCCACAGCGAGCTTGCAGGCAAAATAATAGACTATATAAATTTGCATATAACCGAAAAATTGCAGATTTCAACCATAGCAAAAGAATTTTTTTTAAGCGAAACTTATGTATGCAGGGTCTTTAAAGCTGAAACCGGCACAACAATAAACAAGTACCTCACCGCAAGGAGGATAAGCATAGCCAAAGCCCTCCTTGCCGATGGGTACAGTGTTGCAGAAACCTGTGAAAAAAGCGGTTTTAATGATTATACAAATTTTGTAAAAGCTTTTACCAAGGCGGTTGGAATTTCTCCTAAAAAATACGGAAAATACAGCGCAAATTAAAGAATATCCTTTGTCGCCTTAATCCATGACTGTGCAATTATCCCATGTCCGCTTGGCGTAGGATGCACCCCGTCCCAAAGCCAATATGACGCCTCTTTTACTTTGCAGAGGTCATTAAATTTTTCTTGCAGCGGCACAAATATGAATCCGTATTCTTCGGCAAGCTTTTTTACTATTTCACGCAAAGGGGCAAGATGATTTTCCCATCTGTCAAAAACCTTGCCGACGTCTTTTACCGGAAGGCTGAAAGGCTCCATAAGCACAAGCTTTGTGTTTGGGAGCTTTTGTTTTGTTTCATCAATTATAAGGCGGTAAATTTTTTCATATTTTTCAGGTTCGGTTCCGCGGGATTCAAACACTTCCCTTCCGACATCGTTTACACCTATAAGTATGCTGAGCACATCCGGAGCTATGTTTATAATATCTTCACGCATTCTTGCATAAAGGTCGGTTATTCTGTTTCCGCTGATGCCCCTGTTGACAAACTCATATTCTTTTTCGGGATATTTGCTGCCAAGCAAGGAGCTTACGGCAAAAGCGTACCCTTGGCCCATATGGTGGTTCAAATCCCATTCATGTTCTTTATCCTTCCATCTTCCTCCATCGGTAATGGAATCGCCTTGAAAAAGTATTTTAAGAGCCATAACTTTTTTCCTTTCATATATTTATTTGCAAATTGCAGCAGCTGCCCTAAATATTTATACATCACAAAACATCAAAGCTGCAAACGCCTTAAAACAGGCGTTTGCAGCTTATTTTCTGGTGGAGATAAGCGGGATCGAACCGCTGACCTCTTGAATGCCATTCAAGCGCTCTCCCAGCTGAGCTATACCCCCATAAAATTACTATATGATTATATCAAACCAATCTTCATTTTGTCAATAGGCATATCGCAAAACATCAAGCAAGCTTTCTTATAGAAACTCCATAAATTATAAAAGATTTTTTTGTTTTTAATACACCTTGTTTTTTTCTTTAAAATTGCTATAATTAAAATAAAACTTATGCGCAAAAGTTATAAAAAGAAAGGGATTTGAAAATGATTGAAAAATGGTGGCATAACGCGGTAGTTTATCAGGTATATCCGCGCAGTTTTATGGACAGCAACGGCGATGGAATCGGCGATTTAAATGGGATAATCAGCAAGCTGGATTATCTTTCCGAACTTGGAGTAGACGTTATATGGCTGAATCCGGTATATAAATCCCCCAATGACGACAACGGATACGACATAAGTGATTACTGCGACATTATGGATGAATTCGGAACAATGGAGGACATGGAAAATCTCTTAAAAGAAGCAAAAAAGAGAAATATCAGAATTTTAATGGACCTTGTGGTAAACCATACTTCCGACGAGCATCCCTGGTTTATTGAAGCAAAAAAATCAAGGGACAGCAAATACCGTGATTATTACATATGGCGCGACCCTGTCAACGGCAAGGAGCCAAATGATTTAAAATCCGCATTTACCGGAAGCGCATGGGAATGGAGCGAAGAGACCGGACAGTATTATCTCCATCTTTTCAGCAAAAAACAGCCCGACCTCAACTGGGAAAATCCAAATGTAAGAAAAGAAGTTTGGGATTTAATGAACTTCTGGATTGACAAAGGAATAGGCGGGTTCAGAATTGATGTGCTCGACCTTTTGGGCAAGGAGCCGGACAATGGAATCACTGCCGACGGGCCCAAGCTCCATGAATATATACGCGAAATGAACAAAAACACTTTCGGCGGAAAAGACCTCCTGACTGTAGGCGAATGCTGGAGCGCCACTCCGGAATCGGCAAAAATATATTCAAATCCCGATGAAAGTGAAATAAGCATGGTGTTTCAATTTGAACACATCCTGCTTGATCAAATCCCCGGAAAAGAAAAATGGGACTTAAAACCTCTTGACCTTTTGGATTTAAAAAGAGTTCTCGGCAAGTGGCAGACCGCTTTTAACGGCGATGGCTGGAACAGTCTTTTCTGGAACAACCACGACCTTCCGCGGATAGTTTCACGCTGGGGAAATGACAAAGAATACCGCGTTGAAAGCGCAAAAATGCTTGCCATACTTCTCCATGGAATGAAAGGCACTCCATATATATATCAGGGTGAAGAGCTTGGAATGACAAATATCCGTTTCCCCTCAATAAATCAATATAAAGATATAGAAACCTTGAACATTTACAAGGAAAGGCTGCAAAAAGGCTACAAAGAGGAAGAAATAATGGAGTCAATCTACGCCAAGAGCCGTGACAATGCCCGCACGCCAATGCAATGGAACTCCTCCCCGAATGCCGGATTTACAACAGGAACTCCGTGGATAAGCGTAAATCCCAACTTTAAGGAAATAAATGCGGAAAGCCAGATACATAATCCTGATTCAATATTCAACTGCTATAAAAAGCTCATAAAAATCCGCAAGACAAACAAAACCATCGTTTATGGTGATTTTAAAATGCTTTTGCCTGAGGACCGTTCCGTTTTTGCATATGAGCGCAGCTTTAACGGCGACAGCATAAGGGTTGTCTGCAATTTTACAGGGCAATCGGTATGGTGCCCTCTCTGCGACGAAGCAAAAAAATCAAAGGAAATCTTGGTTTCAAGTTACAAAGAATCTCCTGAATCCGGAATTTTACGTCCTTTTGAAGCCATAATGTACAGGATTTAAAATTCGCCCCGCCGGAAAAATCCGGCGGGGTTTTATTTATCTCGTTATCTTGTCAATTTTTTCAATTTCTTCTGCTGAAAAATCTGTATTCTTCAAAGCTTTTATATTTTCAAGAATTTGCGATGCTTTGCTTGCTCCTATCAAAACGCTTGTTATGGCATCGTCTTTTAAAATCCAAGAAATAGCTATTTGGGAAAGGGTTTGTCCCCTTTGCTCGGCAATTTCATTAAGTGCGGAAATCTTTTTCATAAGCTCCGGAGTAAGCGCGCTTTCATTTAAAAACACGCTGCTTGAAGCAATCCTGCTGTCGGCTGGAATCCCTTTTAAATATTTTCCCGTCAAAAGTCCTTGCGCAAGCGGGCTGTAAACAATTATCCCTATGCCTGCCTTTTTGGCATAGGCCGTAAGTCCGTTATCCTCTATCGTGCGGTTAAGCATTGAATATTTCGGCTGATGAATTATAAACGGAGTTTTAAGCTCCTTTAAAATCTTATATGCCTCTTCGGTTTTTTGCGGGCTGTAATTGGAAACGCCCACATAAAGCGCCTTACCCTGCTTTACCGCGCTGTCAAGCGCAAGCATGGTTTCTTCAAGCGGAGTTTCCGGGTCTTCCCTATGATGATAAAAGATATCCACATATTCAAGGCCCATTCTTTTAAGGCTTTGGTCAAGGCTTGAAAGCAGATACTTTCTTGAGCCAAAATCGCCATAAGGCCCCTCCCACATTGTATATCCAGCCTTTGTGGAAATCACAATCTCATCGCGATATGGTCTAAGGCCGTCTTTAAGTATCCTGCCGAAATTTTCTTCCGCCGCCCCCGGTTTAGGCCCGTAATTGTTTGCCAAGTCAAAATGCGTAATCCCATTGTCAAATGATGTGTAAATAATTTCCTTCATTGTGTCCATGCAGGCGCTGTCGCCAAAATTATGCCAAAGCCCAAGGGAAAGTGCCGGAAGCTTAAGCCCGCTCCTTCCGCAGCGGTTGTATTTCATTATTTCATAGCGATTTGCATTTGCAGTATATGCCATAAAAATCCCCCTTCCATTTTCTATAATTGTACACCATTATAGTGAACATTTCAATAGCAAAAATTAATTTCCTTCAAGCAGATTCTGCGGGCATTTTTTAAAAATAGCTGTAAAAACGGTTCTGTTGCTTTCCTCATTGCTTTGGGCAAAAAGTCTTGCACCATGTCTTAAAGCTATTTCCTTTGCTATGGCGAGGCCAAGTCCGGTGCCGTTTTTGTTTTCGGGGGATTTTGTCTTATAAAATCTTTCAAATACATAAGGCAAATCCTGTTCTGATATTCCCTTGCCGTTGTCTTCAATCGAAAGCTCATATCCGTCCGGTTTTTCTTCAAGAACAATCTTCACCGTGCCGTTTTCAGGTGAAAATTTTATCGCATTGTCCGCAATTATCATAACAAGCTGGCGTATACGCCCATAATCCCCAAAAACAGCGCATGGATATTCAGGAACACTTGATATGATTTGGACATTTTTTTCTTTTGCAAGGTGAATGCAGCTTTTTTGAATATCTTTCACCACATCGCAAAGGTTAAGCGGAGCCATTTCTATTGCAAAATCGGGATTTTGCAGTCTTGAAAGCTCCAAAAGGTCGGCAACCAATCTTTCAAGGCCCTTGCTTTCCGACAGCATCTGCATATGGTAATCATTTACCATTTCAGCATCAGTAATAATGCCGTCGCAAAGGGCTTCCAGCGACCCTCTTATAACTGTAATCGGCGTTTTAAGCTCATGTGAGATATTCGCCACATACTCCCGTCTGAGCTTTTCAAGATTCTCACTTTCCCTGCTTGCTTTGTCAAGCCTTAGCGAAAGCTCGTCAAGTATCTGTGCAAGTTCTCCTATCTCATCATTTCTCTCTATTCCTGTTTTAGCGCTGTAATCGCCATCCGCAAGCTTTAAAGCGCTTTGCTTCATCAAATTAAGCGGTTTTGTAAAATTCAGCGAAAGCTTTACAGATATAAGCACCGAAAGCACAAGCGCAATAAAAATACTAACTGCAAGTATCGTTATACCCTGTTCTATGGATTTGGATGTCCCGCTTACCGGCGAATGAAGCAGCACCACCCCTATCGTTTCCCCGTCGGAGCTTACTATCGGACTGCCAACCGTAAGCGCCTTTGCTGAAAGCACCGAATTAAAGCTTTTATTTGCAGACGTAGTCCCTTTAAATGCTGTTTTTATTACATCCTCCGCATCCTTTGGAAGATTCATATACTGAAAATCCTCATTCATGTTCTTCCTTGAAGTAAATATATTCAGATTTTTATCCACAATCCAAACATCGCACATGGAAAGCTCATTTAAATTGTCTATATAGCTTCTAAAATCCATTCCTCGCGGCGGCGGAAATGAACGAGTTCCAATTCCGTCAAGAAATACTGCCACCGTACGGGCTATTCTTGATGCTTTATATTCAAGTTCTCTTTCCGTGCGCTCCACATTGAGTTTTTGAGAAAGAAATATAAAAATCGTCCCTATTATAACAGAAAAAATCAGCAATGCAGCAGCAAAATATCCCGACAATTCTGCTGCAATTTTATTTTTTCTCATGATTTATTTGACTTCCCTTCAAATTTATAGCCGACTCCCCATATGGTTTTTATTTCCCAAGCCTCATGGTGCTGCGCATCAAGCTTTGCCCTTAACCTTTTTATGTGCGAATCCACAGTCCTGCTGTCGCCATAGTAATCATACCCCCAAACATTGTCAAGAAGGTTGTCTCTCGAAAAAACCTTATTTGGATTTGAAACCAAAAGCCAAAGCAGCTCTATTTCTTTTTTGGTAAGTGAAATCGGTACATTATTTATCGTAACCTTATACTCATCAAGATTTATTTTAAGATTGTCAAAAACAATTGCCTGATTGGGTTTTCCCTCCGGCGGGGAAACTCTTCTGAGTATTGCGCGGATTCTTGCCATAACCACGCTTGGAGAAAAAGGCTTTACTATGTAATCATCCGCCCCTATGTCAAGACCCATGATTTTTTCAAAATCCTCTCCCCTTGCCGTAACCATTATTATGGGTACATTCGAAGATGCCCGTATTTTTCTGCAAACTTCAAAACCATCGACTTCCGGCATCATTACATCAAGGAGTATTATTTTATAATTTTCGCTGTCAGCAAAAAACCTTTCAAGCGCTTCCTTCCCATCATATGCCAAAACAGGAGAAAAGCCTTCCCTTTTTGCGTACTCTGCAAGAATTGAGGAAATTTGGCGGTTGTCATCAACTATAAGTATTTTATCCATATTCAAATCCCCTTCAAGCCTTAAAAATCCTTAATATAAATATAAATTAAATATGTGACAAAAATGTGTTAAAAACCGCTTCCCGTTCCATTAAAAAGAACTTTTTTTGCCATAGTTTTGCCACAGGTCCTAATTATCATTTATAAAGTAAATAATCCGATTTTTGGGAGGTTTTTATGCAGGACATTATGGCAAAGGAAAAAGGATTGCCTTTTAAAAATCCGTTTAAAAAAAGCGGAAAGCGGATTTTAATAGCAGTTATTTGTTTGCTTGTTGCCGCCGGAGCGGCAGGAGGAGTTTTTGCATGGAATAAGGCAAAATCCGCAAGCGCTTCATCAAGCATCGTATACAGGGAATACAAAGTTCAAGAAGGAGATATAACCGTTGGCACTGAAGAAAGCGGAACGGTTACGGTTGAGCGTTCACTGGCGACTTTTCCTATAAACGCAACCGTTGAAGAAGTTTATGTTAAAATCGGGCAGGAAGTTACAGCAGGCACTCCGCTTGTAAAAATAAGCCTTGATAGCATTTCAGAAACACTCTCAGATTATGAAACTAAAATCGCCCAGGCAAAGACAAGTCTTGAAAAAGCAAAATATGAACAGACGGTCGGCCTTAAAAATGCAAAAAACGAATATGATTCCGCTGTTGGGCTTAATTCAAGCGCAACGGTTGAAAATGAAATCAGCAAATCCCAGCTTGACCAAGACATAGCTTCGGCACAAGCAGAAGTTGACAGCTTAAAAGAACAGCTTGCAAAATATACCGCCTTGCAGCAGACAGATGATTCCGACCAGGCAACTTTGGATTATCTTAAAGCAAAAGTTAAAGAATTTACAAATACTGTAAACAGCCTTAAAGAAGAATTATCAGATTATACTGAAGAAACTTCGGAAGACTTTTCGGAATATAAATCCATCTATAACACATATACCTCGGCAAAAAAATCTTTAACTTCGGCGCAAAAACAGCTTGAATATCTGCAAAGCAACGGAAAAGATACTACTGCCGCCCAAGAAGCCGTTGACAAGGCGCAAATGAATTATAAGATTGCAAAAGATGACTGGGAAGATGTTGAAGATGATTATGATGAAATCAACGATACCATAGAATCATACAACGAAAAAATTGACACATACACAAAACAGCTTGAAGAAGCCACTGAAGAATATAATGATTTTAATGAAACATTTAAGGAAAAATACAGCGTCAGCGGCGATGAGCTTGACGAAAAGGTAAAAAGCCTTACGCAGCAGCTCCAAACTGCGCAATACAATCTTGAAAAAAAGCAAAAAAGCTATTCTTCCGATGTGCAAAGTGCCGATGAAAAGCTTGCAAGCAATCTCACGGAAGCTTCCAACGCAAAGACAAAATACGATTATACCGTAAACAGTCTTGCGGCGGCAGTTCAAACAGCGCAGGAAAGCTATGACACTCTCGTAAAAGAATACGAAGAAATAAAATCAAACATATCATCCGACGGAGTGGTTTCAGCAAAATGCGACGGAGTAGTCGCCGCGGTAAATTATGAGGCCGGTTCAAGCTATCAGGCAAAGCAAACCCTTGTTTCCATTGCCGACAAAAGATATATTTCCCTTTCGCTTTCAGTTTCGGAAGAAGATGTAACATCAATTTCAGTAGGGCAAAAGGCAAAGGTTTCCCTTACCGCATACGAAGGCCAAACCTTTGATGCAACCGTGGATTCTATTGCATATGAACCTGCCCGTTCAAGCTCCGCTGTAACTTATACGGTAACCGTCAAACTTGACGATGAAAGCGGAACCCTTAACGTATACGAGGGCATGAGCGGAGAAGTTACCATAATCAAAAAGCAAGTTGAAGATGTGCTTTATGTTTCCAACAAGGCAATAACCTATGCAGGCGGAAAATCCAGCGTGCTTGTTAAAAACAATGACGGAACACAGAGCACGGTTGAAGTGGAAACAGGCTTTTCCGACGGAAAATATGTTGAAATCAAAAGCGGGCTTAACAGAGGAGATACCGTACTTGTGGAAAGCGCGGTGTCCTCCAAATGAAATTCTTTGAAATACTCCGGCTTGTTTGGGTAAACATAATCGAAAACAAATCAAAGGTGCTGCTTACCTCGCTTGGAATAGTAGTCGGCTCGGCAACCATCGTGCTTGTCATTGCAATAGGCCACGGAGGACAGGTCGATGTTGAAGAGCAATTCAAGAACCTCAATGTCGGCGCTATTGAAGTTTCAATAGGTCAAAATCTTGACACTATGATAGACAAAATGATGGAAAACGGAGGAATGGCTCCCGGAGGCATGCCAAACGGAGGCAATATGCCGTCAGGAGGAAATATGCCCTCCGGCGGCGGAATGCCATCAGGAGGAGGGATGCCTTCCGGCAGTGGAAATTCAAGCAGAAGCTCTTGGTCGGCAAGGCAAAACAATCTTCGTATTGAATTTACAGCCAGCGACATTGAGGACATAAAGGACCTCGTTCCAAACGTTTCGGCGGTTTCACTTCTTGCCTCCGGGGACGGCGCGGTGCTGGGAGGGGAACTTGAAGAAGAAACCACTTATACAGTGGTTGGAACAATGAGCGACTATGTAAACATAAGCAACCTCGAACTCCTTTATGGGGAATTCTTTACCGATGAAGATTTGGAAAGCAAATCAAAAGTTGCCGTTATAGGCTATACAGTAGCGCAAGAAATATTCGGCAGCGCTTACTACGCCCAAGACCAGTCCATTCAGATAGAAGGCAAAACTTATGATATTATAGGGATTTTGAAATCAATGGGAACGGTATCCTCAGGAATAAGTCCGGATGAGGCAATATACGTTCCTTATAACACCGCAAAAAAATTTATTTTCGGAAATGACATACAAACTCAAATTTCAGCGGTTGCCTCAGATGTCAAAGAGGTTCAAACAGTTATGGACAACATAGAAACGCTTCTGAAAGAAAATTATCCTAATGCAAGCTTTACGCTTACCGATGCAGGAAGCAAAATGGAAGCCGCCACGGAATCGGCAAACACTCTTTCAATGTTATTAATTGCTGTTGCAAGCATTGTTTTTATCGTTGGTGGAATAGGCATTATGAATGTACTTTTCGTTTCAGTTAAAGAGCGTACCTCGGAAATAGGCATTTTAAAGGCGCTCGGCTGTTCAAGGCGTGAAATTTTGCTGGAATTTCTTATGGAATCCAATTTTATTGCCACATTTGGCGGAGTGGTCGGTGTGGGAGTGGGCTTTGCCCTTGTTCCGCTTGTAAAAATGACGGGCATGACGCTTGCCCCATTGCCGATTGGCGGAATTTTAGCCGTTTTATTTGCCGTTTTGACAGGAACTGTTTTCGGATTTTATCCGGCATACAAAGCTTCCATTTTAACGCCGATAAAAGCTTTGTCAGAAGAATAAGAAAGGATTTTTATCAATGAAAAAATTTTATCTTTTTTTAATGCTTTTTGCTTTTTGCTTTGCTTGCGGATGCTCATCTGGAACAAATTCACAAAACAAAAACAACAATAATTCCAGCCGTCCGGCACAAACAGAAACAACCGTGCTTTCCTCAAACCAAACTCAAGTTGCAGGAAAAGTTACATCCATAATCGGGAACGAAGTTGTTCTGGCGCTCGGCGAAATTTCAACTTCTTCTATGCTACAGGCGGAAAATAATGAAACATCTGCTTCAAATTCTGAAAATTCAAGCGCAAGCACATCTTCTTCCGAAAACCAAGATTCAAAAAATTCTTTCAGAGGAAACGGGCAAAGGCCGTCAGGCGAAATGCCGAGTGGCGAAAAACCGTCAGGTATGCCTTCCGGTGAAGCTCCAAGCGGAGAAATGCCCTCCGGTATGCCATCAGGCGAAGCCCCCAGCGGAGAGATGCCATCCGGCGGAAATTTTGCCGGAAGAACAGGGGGAAAAGTTGAAATCACCTTAAATGGCGAAACCGGAACGTATATAATCCCAGTTGGGCTTTCCCTCTCCGGCCTTAGCGGGAACACTACTGATTTTTCAGCAATAACCGAAGGTATGATTCTCCGTCTTACCCTTGAAACAAATTCAGACAGCACAAAAGTCATTTCAGCGGAAGTTTTATCACAATAATTCCAAAATTAAACAAATTTCAAGCCAATCCGTTTGACTGTTTTGAAAAAGAAAGGCGGCACCGCTATGGAACAGGTTATTAAAATAGAAAACGTACACAAATGGTATAAGATGGGAGAAAATTCTCTCGAAGTTTTAAAAGGAGTTTCGCTTCAAGTTGACGAAGGCGAATTCCTTGCCATTTTAGGCCCTTCCGGCTCCGGAAAAAGCACGCTCATGAACATTATAGGCTGTATGGATGACTTCCAAGAGGGACAATACTGGCTTGCCGGCGAACCAGTGCATGAAATGAATGATGCACAGCTCACCTATATGCGCAATGCCCAGATAGGGTTTATATTCCAAAAATATCACCTTATAGGCAAATATACCGTACTGCAAAATGTCATGATGCCGCTGCTTATAAGAGGCTATTCCCACCGCAAAGCGGCAGAAATAGCCGCCGAAAGGCTTGAAATGCTTGAAATGGGCAACAGGCTCTCCCACAAGCCAAACGAGCTTTCGGGAGGCCAGCAGCAAAGAGTTGCTATCGCAAGGGCGCTTGTGGGGCATCCAAAACTGCTGCTTGCCGATGAGCCTACCGGAGCTTTGGACAGCGCCACCGGCAGGGAAGTTTTAAAGCTTTTTGAAGAGCTTAATGAAAAAGGCCATACAATAGTTATGATTACTCATGATTTGCAGGTTGCATCCCATGCCAAAAGAATCGTAAAAATAATCGACGGGGAGCTTTTCGAAGAAGGCGAACCGGCAAAGGCATCGTCAATGTAAAAAATCCTGACGCGAATAAAATCGCGTCAGGATTTTATTTACAGTCTTATTGAAACTCCTCCGCTTATGCCGGAAAAAGCCTCCCACCTGTTTGCTTTGAGCAAAACGGTAATTTCTTTCCTGCCCCTCATATTTTCAGTTACGGGAATATCAACTCTCTCGCTGAACGAAGAATAGCGCGAATAAATGCACTCATCATCAAGATAAATCTCAGCTTCATCCGCATTCAGCTTTTGGAATTCAAGGATATAATCCCCGCTTTCAGGGAAGTTGAATGCTGTTTTATAAAGCATATATCCGCTTGTAAAATTCTTTTGGAACGAATTGCCGAATTTAACCGGCTCAAAGCTGTTCATATCGTTGTCGGCAAGTTTCAATTTATAATCCGGCTTTTCGGCATACGGAGATACGGACATCTTCCACCCGTCAATTTCAACCTTTTTGACTGAATATATGTAAGCTATTTCCTTTTCAGGACGTCTTACTTCAAATTCAAAAGACGCTCCGGAAAGCCCATCGGAATCAACTTCAAGCTTTACCGTTTTTGCATTGGGATTTGATTGCAACAGGCATTGGCACCAGCCTGCAAAAAGGCTCCTTTCAGGGAGATAATCCGCTTCATGACAGTTTGGGTCGCCGTTTCCGACACCAATTACCCTGCAATCGCCATGCGCCTTGAATTTTATAAAATTAGAAGCATCCGGAACGATGGTTCCATCCTCATCCACCGCGCAGATATTTACCGGAATGGTATCCACACCGTCGGCAAGAATATAATTCCTGTCGGGAACTATTTTTAAAGCGACAGGTTTTTTAGATGTTTTTACTTCGGCAAAGGCAACGCATTCGCCGTTTTTATATCCCTTTGCCGAAAGGATTCCCGCCTCGTAATCAACAAGCCACTCGCACTGAGTGAAAATATTTGAAGGCTTGCGGCCAAGAGATTTGCCATTAAGGAAAATTTCAGCCTCATCGCAGTTTGTAACCGTCATAACCCTTACTTTTTTGCCCTTTTCCCAATTCCAATGCGGCAAAATGTGAATCATAGGCTCATCCGTCCAGCATGCCTTATGGAAATAAAAAGCATCCTTTGCTATTCCGCATGTATCCATTATTCCAAACTGGGTGCTTATTGACGGCCATTCAAACGGGGTCGGCTCTCCCCTGTAATCAAATCCCGTCCAGACAAAAATTCCGGATACAAAATCCCTCTTGGCAACAGCCTCCCAAGTTTCTCTTATCCCTTGTCCCCAAGCGGCTTTTTGTTCATCGTAGTTGTCAGTAACATGCTTTTCATAATCGGTTTCATAGCATCCCCTCGTTGAAAAGGCGCTGTTATTTTCGGAACCTATAAGCGGCTGGTTTGGATACATCTTATGAAAATCATCATATACGGAAATATTGTAGTTTATGCCTGTAACATCCATTGCGGTTGCCGTTCCGTCCTCTTCAAGCACACCGCCGTTCATTGCTCCAAGCATAGGCCTTGTATCATCAAGCTTTTTAAGCGTGCTTGACATTTTAAGCAGCATTTTCCTGCCCTCGGGAGAACTTTGGAGCGGCTCCTCATTGAAAAGCGAATACATTATCACGCATGGATGGTTTCTGTCCCTCTTTACCATTGTCCTAACCTGTTCCAAGACCTCAGGGCTTGACTCAAAGTTCCTGTTTTCATCAAGCACAAGCATTCCATATCTGTCGCAGGCGTCAAGGATTTCCTTTGCCGGGTTCCCGTGAGAACATCTGTAAGCATTGCAGCCCATTTCTTTAAGGCGTCTTATTCTATACTCCTGAATGGAATCCGGCACCGCCACGCCGACTCCCGCATGGTCCTGATGGTTGCAGGTTCCCTTTATTTTTACATTTTTGCCGTTAAGGAAAAATCCTTTTTCGGCGTCAAATTTAATCGTTCTGCATCCGAAATCCGTCTTTACAAGGTCTGCAAGCTTTCCGTTCACATAAAGCCTGCTTTCAAGGGTATAAAGGTTCGGGTTGTCCAAATCCCAAAGCAGGGGGTCTTGCAAGAACAACTCCTGCTCCAAGGTCTTAACTGAATCCCCAGCTATAAAACCAGAGCTTTTTTGCGAACAAATTTCCTTTCTATCATAAACAATAGCGTTCACAAGCTCAAATTCCGAATTTTCATAAGCGGAATTTTCCACTTCGGCAACTGCGGATATTTTCCACCTTCCTCCGCCCTCATGGGATGGCTTTGCAAAAATCCCGTTATGAGCTATATGCAAAGGCTCTTTTACTATCAAATTAACATGGCGGTATATCCCGGCCCCTTCATACCACCAGCCTTCAAAAGCATCGGCATCAACTCTTACCGAAAGAACGTTTGGCTTTGTTCCAAAATAAGCCCTGTCGGATATATCCACAGTAAATTCGGTGTACCCGCTGTAATTCCTGCCTGCAACCGAGCCGTTGAAATAAACCGTGCAGGCCGTTGAAACCCCCTCAAAAACCAAAAGAAGCTGTTTTCCGTCAAGCTCCTTGTCAAGGTAAAAAGTCTTTCTGTACCAGCCTATTCCCCTTTTCTTATAGCCTTGTGAAAGCATATTTTCCTTGTCAAAATCAGTATAGACCGACCAATCATGCGGAACATCCACATCTTCCCAATCCATATCGTTAAAACTGTATGACGCTGCGCCGCGCGCTCCGCCTGCCTTTGAAGCAAGATAGGACTCCTGATGGCTGACATTTAACGATACAGGGATATCCCCCATATGGAATTTCCATTCCTTATCCATGGAATATATTTTCCTCATTTGCGGTTTCCTCCAAGAATTAAGTTATTTTAACCTTGTTGACAATTAAAAAGCCTTGTTGTATATTTACATTATACTAATAAAAATTCGGATTGTAAACAGCAATATTTTTATTATGATTAAGATATTTTGCACTTTCTCGGAGGCGGCATGGAAAAAAGGGTTCTGTTTAATATAAAATCGGAAAAAATACTGCATCTTCCCGTTTTTGTGGAAAGCGTTTCAGACGACTGGCTTGAAGTGCCGATTGAACGTGAAAACGGTTATCCCGCCCACCAAATTTCAGTTTGCCTTGACGGCAAGGGGATTTTTGAAGCCGGCGGCAGCGTATATGAAATAAATCCCGGGGATTTTTTCTTTTTCAGAAAAGATTTTCCTCACAATTACTTCCCCTGCGGGAAATGGAAAACCTGCTGGGTGGCTTTTGACGGGGATGGTGCCGCTTCAATGCTGGATTATTTTGAAATAGGAAATTTTCAAATCGGAACGGCACCTATTCCAATCTGTCAAAATCTGATAACGCTTATTTATGACAACGCCGAAAAAGAAAACCACTTTAAGGCATCTTTCCTTTTGCAGGAGCTTTTATTTTCAGTCTTTGAAAACAGCCTTAAAACGAGCCGCCTGCAACCGGTTATTGACTATATCAAAAAAAATTATCAAAAAGACATTCAGCTTGAAGATTTAGCGGATATTTTGGGCACAAGGCCGTCATACTTTTGCAGAATATTTAAAAAAGAGCTTAAAATGACGCCTTTTGAGTATGTAAACCAGTACAGGATAAACATTTCAAAGGCATATCTTTTGAATCCGGATTTTACCGTAAAGCAAACCGCGCAGTTATGCGGATTTAAAAGCCTTGAATACTTTTGCTCCGTATTCAAAAAAATAGAGGGCTGCTCATCAACCGATTTCAGAAGGCGGCACGGAGTTTCAGAAAATCCTCAAAAAAACCAGCAAAATCAAATTTGATGCATTTTTCTTGCCGTTTTTTAAGTATAATGCCGTTTTTTTAAAAAATACTTCCTTTTTTGGCAGTTTTGATGTATAATATTATCGTTTAAAAAGGAGTTGGTCTGTTTGGGCTCGAAAGATGGCAAAACCAATCTTTTTGCACTTGTAATAATGGTATTTTCACTTATAATACTCATTTCAAGCGCGGTTTACAATTTAAGCTCCAAGGTTTCCAAAGAGGAAATGAAGCAAATTGAAAAAAATGCCCAGAGGCTTGTTGAAGCTAATTTTGATGCGGCATCGTATTTTGGCATTTCTACGCTTACCGCCGAAAGCAGCTACAACCCACAAGATTATCCGGATGGAGCAATTCCATGTGCCTCCAATATATTTTCAAGCTATGATGAGCTTTCAAAGTTCATAGAAAATACATATATCCCGTCATATGCCGCTATTTTAATGAACAGCGAGGCAAACGGGCAAAAACGCTATTTTGAATACAATGGAAAACTCTGCATGGCAAAGGTCGACCCTAAAACAAATTACGACAAGGACTGGTCAACTTACAAGATAAGCCTTTCAAACGTGCAGAAAAAATCCGCCGACATAACAGTTTCAGTAAAGCTTAAAACCAGCGGCGAAGACGCCCAAATTAAGCTTAAAATGGTAAAACAGGGTGACAAGTGGCTTCTTACGAATCTTGCATATTAATGATTTATAAGGGGAATTTGCCATGTGCTTTAATTCTTTTTCAAAATCCTTTTCCATAGCAGTTTTTTGTGAAAAAGCCTCTCCCTACCCTTCTTTTGATTGCCGTTTTATTAACACAAGTATAAATTTTAATAAATAACAACAGGACAGGTATATCCTGTCCTTTTTAGATGTTAGAAATTAGATGTTAGAAGTTAGAATAAAAAGCACTATACCTTAACAAGAAAAAACTTTCTGCTGATAAAGTAATTAAGGCAAGTAAATTTAAAGACCTGCTTTTCGTAGTAAAATTGGAGTGGTGAGCACCAAGGCGAAAAGCAGGTCAATAAAAACAAGCCGTCAGCCGCCGTGCAGGGCGCAAGTGATAACGTAGCGCCCGTTGCCGGCGGGTAGGCGAATGTAGACTCATAATTTAGGCGTTTTTTGGTGACTTTTTGTCGCCGGACAAAAAGTCACCGGGGGAATAAGCAAACTGATTATTTTTATAAATGCAAAGCGGGGGCCGAGCCCCCGCTGAAAAAGTAAAACCACAAAAACTAATTACTAATAGATAATTTAAAATTTCTAAAATAAAATAAATTTTTTCGGAGGAGCAATACGAAAATGGACAAGACTATTATCAGCCTTAAAAATGCCGTTGTAGAATACGATGAGCAAAAAATTTTAAAGGGAATAAATCTTGATATAATAGACAAGCAGTTTGTTACCCTTTTAGGCCCCTCCGGCTGTGGAAAAACCACAACGCTCAGAGTTATAGGCGGATTTGTAAAGCTTGCAGGCGGAGAGATTTTCTTCGACGGCAAAAAAATCAATTCCCTTCCCCCGCACAAGCGCGAAGTAAATACGGTTTTTCAAAAATATGCCCTGTTCCCGCATCTTAACGTGTATGAAAACATAGCTTTCGGGCTGAAACTTAAAAAGCTCCCCGAAAAAGAAATAAAAATGCGCTGCGAAGAAATGCTTGAACTTGTAAATTTGCTTGGCTTTGAAAAACGCTCCGTAAACAGCCTTTCGGGAGGCCAGCAGCAAAGAGTCGCTATTGCAAGGGCACTGGTAAACAAACCAAAAGTCCTACTGCTTGACGAGCCGCTTGGAGCTTTGGATTTAAAACTGCGCAAGGAAATGCAGATAGAACTAAAACGCATACAGCAGGATACGGAAATAACTTTCGTTTACGTTACGCACGACCAAGAGGAAGCCCTTACCATGTCCGACACCGTTGTGGTTATGAACAACGGAAATATCCAGCAGATAGGCACTCCGCAGGATATTTACAACGAGCCTGTAAATGCTTTCGTTGCGGATTTTATAGGCGAAAGCAACATCATCAAGGGAATCATGCACAGGGATTTCCTTGTGGAGTTTGCCGGAAGGGATTTCGTATGCGTCGACAAGGGCTTTAAGAAAAATGAAATTGTCGATGTTGTCATAAGGCCGGAGGATATAAAGGTAGTTCCGCAGATAACCGGCGAAATAACGGGAATTGTGGAATCGGTAATATTTAAAGGCGTACACTATGAAATGAAAGTAAACGGCGCAGGCTTCAACTGGACTATACATTCCACACAAAGCCAAGAAGTCGGCGCATTGATTGGAATGAACATCGCTCCAAATGACATCCATATCATGCGGGAAAGCGAGGTGGAATAATGGAAAGCACCAAAACAAAATTAATTGCCTCTCCTTACATAATATGGATGGCAATATTCATAGTCGTTCCCCTTTGCCTTGTGATAGGCTTTGCTTTCACCACAAAAGACGGCAAATTCACAATAGAAAACATTGCAATAACCGCCGAATATGTGCCTGTTTTGCTGCGCTCAATGTGGCTTGCGGTAATTTCTACCGCAATTTGCCTGATAATCGGGTTTCCTGTTTCATTTATAATTTCAAGGCTTATGCCCAACAGGCAGGGGATGCTCTTGACGCTGCTTCTCTTGCCAATGTGGATAAATTTCCTTTTAAGGACATACGCATGGATGACGCTGCTTGAATCAAACGGGCTGATAAACAAGTTTCTGGGACTCTTCGGCATAGGCCCCTTTGACAATATGCTCAACAATCAGGGGGCAATCGTGCTGGGGATGGTTTACAATTATCTTCCCTTTATGATACTCCCGCTTTATTCCGTTATGACAAAAATCGACGAAAGCATTATTGAGGCCGCGCAAGACCTTGGAGCAAACTATATTAAAGTCATTTTTAAGGTTGTAATCCCTCTTTCAATTCAAGGAATTTATACCGGAGTTACAATGGTCTTTGTGCCGTCAATATCCACCTTTATCATTTCAAGGATGCTTGGCGGAGGAAGCAACGACCTCATTGGCGACATTATTGAGCAGCAGTTCCTTGGAAATTCCTACAATCCTCACCTTGGCTCCGCTTTGGCGCTGGTGCTTATGGTCATAGTGCTTTTGGTGATGAGCTTATTCAATCAATTTGGAAACGAGGAGAATATTGCCATATGAAAAAGCCGTTTTCAAAGATATACATCACACTCATACTCATGTTTCTTTATATTCCGATATTTGTGCTGATAGTTTTTTCATTCAATGTTTCAAAAAGCCGCGCCAACTGGACAGGATTTACTTTTGACTGGTACATAAAGCTTTTCCACAACAGGCAAATCATGTCCGCCCTTTTCAATACGGTAATTGTGGCCATATTTTCTTCGGTGCTTGCAACTTTGCTTGGAACAGCCGCTGCCGTAGGGATACATTTTATGAAAAAAGTTCCGAAAGCAATTGCAATGAACATAACCTACATACCAATAATAAATCCGGAAATCATAACCGGCGTTTCCCTTATGCTGCTTTTCAGAATTTTTTCAGATGCTTTTGGTTTTAAATTCGGCTTTGTATCGCTAATACTTGCACACATAACATTTAACGTGCCGTATGTGATATACAGCGTAATGCCGAAATTAAGGCAAATGAACCCTTATCTGCTTGAAGCGGCAAGGGACTTGGGCTGCAACGAGCGTCAGGCTTTTCTAAAAGTTGCTGTTCCGGAAATCTTTCCCGGAATTATCTCCGGATTCTTAATGGCTCTGACATTTTCAATTGATGATTTTGTGGTAAGCTATTTTACATCAGGAACAAGCGTTGAAACGCTTCCGATTACAATTGCCGCAATGACAAGAAAAAAAGTATCCCCGGAAATAAATGCCCTTTCGGCGATAATTTTTGTTGTCGTTCTGGGAATTCTTATAATTAAAAACATAATAGACGGCAAAAACGCAAAAAGGGAGGCAAAAAACAACCGCGCCGTATCTTTTTTGCCGAAAGGAGAACTATAATAATGAAGTTTAAAGCTTTCGCCGCCTGCCTTGCTGCCGCATGCATGATTCCTGCTTTGACAGCAAACGCTTTTGTGGAGGTTTCAAAAGATTATGACTACAAAAGGTTTGACGGAAAAGGACTTACGCTTAATGTCGCAAACTGGGGCGAATACATGTCGGTAAATTCCGATGAAAGCCTTGACGTAAACAACGAATTTGAAACCCTTACAGGAATAAAGGTAAACTACAAAACCTATTCAACCAACGAGGAGCTTTACGCAAAACTCATGAGCGGAGGGGCCGATTATGATGTGATAATCCCATCCGACTATATGATTTCGCGCATGATAAAAGAAAATATGCTCCAAAAGCTTGATTTTGAAAATATCCCAAATTTTTCGCTTATAGACAAAAAGTTTTTAAACCCTTCATATGACCCGACTAATGAATATTCGGTGCCTTACATGTGGGGAATTGTCTGCATTATCTACAATACAAAAATGGTTGCCGATAAAATTGACAGCTGGAATGCCCTTTGGGATGAAAAATACAAAGGAAACATCCTTATGTTCAACAATCCGCGCGATGCTTTCGGAATTGCGCTTATAAAAAACGGATTTTCGCTTAATACCGAGGATAAAAGTGAGCTTCAAAAGGCCGCGGAAGATTTAAAGGAACAGAAAAAAATAGTGCAGTCCTATGTCATGGATGAAATTTTTGACAAAATGGAAGGTGGCTCTGCGGCAATTGCTCCATATTATGCGGGAGATGCCGTGACTATGATGGAGGAAAATCCCGACCTTTCATACTGCATACCGAAAGAAGGAACAAACAAATTCGTCGATGCAGTTTGCATACCAACGGCGGCACAACACAAAGAAGCCGCGGAAATGTATATAAATTTCCTCAACGAGCCTGAAATTGCATACGCAAACTGCACATACATCGGATACTCCACTCCAAATACCGCCGCTTATGAGCTGCTTGACGATGAAATAAAAAACAATCCTCTGCAATATCCCGACGACGAATACCTGCAAAACAAAACCGAGGCCTTTAAAGATTTATCTGACGGAACAAATGAATACACAAAGCAGCTTTGGAACGAAGTAAAGGCAAGTTCGTCAAATTCATGGGTTCTGATGCTGATATTTTTAATCCTTGCCGTTGTGCTTTCGATATACATCAACATACGGCGCGCAAAAAAGAAAAAACAGGATGCTTTTTAATCCTGATAAAAATATAAAAGGGGAAGATTAAATAAAATGAATATCAATAACGAAGTCCAGTTTGACCCTCAAACAAGAGTAGCTCCTCTTGGAATTATTGCTATGGAAAGCGCAAGGGAGCTTGGTGAAAAAATCGACAAGTACCTTGTGGAATGGTCAAGGCGAAACGGAGGAACAGAAGAAAGCTTCTTAATTGAAGCCCAATGTCCCCGCTTTGCTTCCGGCGACGCAAAAGGAATAATAAAATCCACCGTGCGCGGAGATGACTTGTTCATAATCGTTGACGTTGGCAACTACAACTGCAAATACGAGCTTTTCGGCAAGGAAAACGCAATGTCCCCAGACGACCACTTCCAGGATTTAAAGAGAATCATTCAGGCCGCCGGCGGAAAAGCACACAGGATAAACGTAATCATGCCGATACTTTACGGCGGAAGACAGCACAGGAGAAATTACAGGGAATCTCTTGACTGCGCAGTGGCGCTTCAAGAGCTTGAAAGAATGGGAGTTAAAAACATAGTTACCTTTGATGCCCATGACCCGCGCGTGCACAACGCAATCCCCCTTATGGGCTTTGACAACGTAATTCCGGCTTATCAGGTGCTTAAAGCCATGTTCAACAACATAAAGGACCTCAACATAGACAAGGAGCACTTTATGATAGTAAGTCCAGACGAAGGCGCCATCAACAGGAACATGTACTATGCCTCGGTGCTTAGCGTTGACCTTGGAATGTTCTACAAAAGGCGCGACTATTCAAGGATTGTAAACGGACGCAACCCGATTGTGGCCCACGAATACCTTGGAAATTCCGTAGAGGGCAAGGACATCTTCATTGCCGATGACATAATTTCATCCGGCGAATCCATGCTTGACATTGCATATGAGCTTAAAAAGCGCAAGGCAAAAAGGATTTTTGCATATGCGACCTATTCCATCTTCACAAACGGGCTTGATTCTTTCGACAAAGCATACAATGACGGAATAATAGACGGAGTTTTCGGCACGAACCTCACCTATCGCTCTGATGAGCTTAAAAAGCGTGAATGGTTCAACGAAGTTGATGTTTCAAAATACATTGCATACTTTATTGCGGCAATAAACCACGATGTTTCCATAAGCACCATCATTGACCCGCACGAAAAAATAAGACTCTTACTTGAAAAGCATAGAAATAAGTAAACCCATCCCCAAAAAAGCCATGCCAAAATACGGCATGGTTTTTTGTTTGAAATTTTGCGAACAAATTTTCGCAAACTCCTTTACAAGAACTCTTGTTCGCGGTATAATATAGGTATAATAAAACAAAAGGATGCTGCACTATGGAAGCTTTGGAAAAACTTCAAATACTTGCAGGCTCGGCACAATTTGATGCGGCCTGCACTTCAAGCGGAATCGACCGTTCATCCTCACCCGGCGGAATCGGAAATGCGGTCGCCTGCGGAATATGCCACAGCTTTGCTTCTGACGGAAGATGCATTTCTTTGCTGAAAGTGCTGCTGACAAACTACTGCATGTACGACTGCAAATATTGCGTAAACCGAAGGAGCAACGATGTTCCAAGAGCAAGATTTGCTCCGCGCGAACTTGCGGACATTACGATAAATTTTTACAAGCGCAATTACATTGAGGGACTTTTTTTAAGCTCCGGAATAATTCAAAGCCCGGATTATACCTGCGAGCAGATTATTGAAACCCTTTCGCTTTTAAGAAACGAATACAAATTCAACGGATATATCCACGCAAAGGTAATTCCCGGGGCGGATTATGAACTTATAAAGCAAATAGGAGCACTTGCGGACAGAGTGAGCGTAAACATCGAACTCCCATCCCAGCAAAGTCTGCAAAAACTTGCACCGGACAAATCAAAACATTCAATACTTTTGCCTATGAAGCAAATTTCAACCAAAATAGAGCAAAATTCCACCGAAATAGTGCGGTACCGAGGCGCAAAACCTTTTGCGCCGGCAGGCCAAAGCACGCAAATGATAATCGGCGCAACTCCTGACACTGATTACCAGATACTTCGCCTTACGGAGGGACTTTACCGCGAATACAAGCTTAAAAGGGTTTTCTTTTCGGCATATGTGCCGGTTGGCGACCAGAAGCTTCTGCCGGTCGAAAAGCCTCCGCTTTTAAGGGAACACAGGCTTTATCAGGCCGATTGGCTATTAAGGTTTTACGGCTTTGAGGCCAAGGAGATACTTGATGAAAAAAATCAAAACTTCAATCCGTTCCTTGACCCGAAATGCAACTGGGCAATCCATCACATGGAGCTTTTCCCGGTGGAAGTAAATACCGCGCCTTATGAAATGCTTTTGCGCGTTCCCGGAATAGGAGTGACTTCCGCAAGAAGGATTTTAACGGCAAGAAAGGTTCGTTCGCTTGATTTTGACGCCCTTAAAAAAATCGGAGTGGTTTTAAAGCGTGCGCAGTATTTCATAGTATGCGGCGGAAAAAAGGCTCAAGGACTTAAAATAACCGAAAGCGCAATATTAAGGGAGCTTATGTCCGAAAGCGCCGTAAAAAATTTTGATGTCGACGGAAATTTCATCCAAACCAAACAGCTTTCATTTTTCGATCCTGAGCCATCAAAGGAGGATTATTTAAAATGCCTTACGGGACAAATGTAATCTACCGCTACGATGGCACCTTTGACGGACTGATGTGCTGTGTGTTTGAAAGCTTTGAGAAAAGGGAGATTCCGGAGGAAATAACCGCTTCTCCGGAACAGATGAGTTTTTACGAAATAAAGGACATTTTAACCGACTATGAAAAGGCCGCAAGGGTAAGCAAAGGAATCAGGGAAAAAATATCAAAAAGCGCCTATGAAACCGTCTGCAAGGCTTTCCTCACCTGTCATGAGCAAAAGGAGCTGCTGATTTTAAAATTCCTGCACCTTGGCTTTAAATACGGCAAAAGCGTGATGAATATGCTTGCGGATGATACGGTAAACGAACTTTTTAAGGCTGTCCGCCACCTTGAAAGGGAGCTTCACCTTTTCCTCGGTTTTGTAAGGTTTTCATCATATGACGGAGTTTTAGTTTCAGTAATTGAGCCAAAAAACATAATCCTTCCGCTGATGAAAAACCATTTTTGCAATCGCTTGCCGCAGGAAACTTTTATGATATTTGACAAGACCAACCGAATGGCGCTTGTTTACAGGCCGTACGAGGCGCAAATAATTCCAGTAGAGGAGCTTTCACTGCCATGCGCCAACGAAGAAGAACTGCATTACAGGCGGCTTTGGAAAAAATTCTATGACACGATAGGCATAAAAGAACGTTACAACCCCAAATGCAGAATGACTATGATGCCAAAAAGATACTGGAAGCACATGACCGAATTTGCAGAGCTTTTCCCTCAAAATTGGGAAGAATGCAAAAAACTTGGCTCTGCTCCCGATTTAAAATTGATTGAATAACAAGTAGCACTAAAGCTCCTCATGCATATAATGTAATGACGAAAAAGACATTTTTTTGTCCGCGGCTTAACCAAAAAGCCGTTTATTTTTCAAAAGGAGAGAACATTATGCGCAGAAGAGCTCCCAGAGATTTTGAGCCTGAAACCGTAATTTATGATTTCTCAAAGCATTGTCCGTGTCCGCCAATTTGCTGCCCATGCTGCTGCCCTATCCCCCAGCGCGACCCCGAAAGCTGCTGCATAGCGCAAATTAAAAACCTTATTATCCAGCTCATTTCACTTTTTTCAACCCAAACAACAATTTCTGTTACCGTAACAACAAAAAGCGGTGCAGCCTTAATCGGTATTCCAGCCGCTTTGTTTTCAACGGGAACCGATTTTGGCGTCTTTACCCTTAAAAATGCCTCAGGAGAAATTATACACGCCATACCGCTTGGAGCAATTGCCGCAATTTATGTTCCGACCTCAGCCGGCCTTAGCAGCATAACGTATCTTCCCGTCCCTCTCTGCCCGAAGCCATGCGACCCGTGCAGTGAAGCCGCAATAAGAGCATATCTTGCAACGGTTCCTCCAACATCCACTGTAAACTTCTTGATTGAAAACGGAATTTTTGCTTCCGGAAGACTTTACAGAAACGAATACTGTCTTGCCGTTATCACAAACGGAACAGGATACCCCACATTCGTACAGACCTGCTCTGCCGAAGATGTTACAATCACAGCGCCATACAACGGATAACGACTATAAAATCCCGCCATGGGCATCCATGGCGGGATTTTTATGCTAAATCTTAAATTTGTCGATTTTTTCTTTAAGCAGATTTGCCTGTCCGGTAAGCTCCTGGCTTGCAGCGGCACTTTCCTCTGCCGTTGCGGAATTCCTTTGTATAACGTCGGTTATCTGCTCCATGCCGGAATTGATTTGTTCAACGGCACTTGCCTGTCCCTCAGAGGCCTCTGCAATCCTGTTGATGAATTCCTCAACCTGCGAAACCATTTCAACGATTTTATCAAGTGCGCCTGCGGTATTTCCGGCAAGCTGAGTTCCAGTTTGAACATTTGAAATTGATTCCTCAATAAGCTTTGAAGTATCCTTTGCCGCCTCGGCGCTCTTTTCCGCAAGGGCCCTTACTTCATCGGCTACAACGGCAAAGCCTTTGCCCGCGGCACCTGCCCTTGCCGCTTCTACTGCGGCATTAAGTGCAAGTATGTTGGTCTGGAAAGCAATATCATCAATCACCTTAATTATTCTTGAAATCTGTTCGGAAGAATTGTTAATGTCCTGCATTGCTTCAAGCATTTGACTCATGCTCTTATGGCCCTCGTCAACCTGTTCAAAGGTTTCCTTTGCAAGAGCGCTTGCCTTTTTGGCATTTTTCGCATTCTGCTTGGTATTGTTTGAAATCTCCGAAATCATTGCGCTTAGCTCTTCCATCGTGCTTGCCTCAGTTGAAGCGCTTTCTGAAAGCACGGAAGCGCCCGAAGCAACCTGTTCCGCTCCCGCCCTCACATGGCTTGCCGCGGTATTTATATCGGAAAATACCTCGCTCAAAGAATAAAGTATATTCTCAAGCGAATCCTTTATCGGAGCAAAATCGCCGACATAATTCGTGCCCGTTTCAACCTGCAAATTTCCGTCGGAAATATTGGAAAGCACGTTTTCAATATCTCCTATGAATGATTTAAGCGAATTTACAGTTTCCGAAAGTGCGGTAGTCAGCACAAGAGTTTCATCCTTGGTTTTTGCAATTTCAACCGGAGAATTCAAATCACCTTGCGAAAGCGCTTCAAGCCTTTCGGTTGCATCCTTAACCGGCTTTGCAATGGAATTTGACATTTTTATCGAAATCAAAATGGTAAGCGCTATTAAAAATACAAGTGTGGCAAGGCAAACCGCAAGAGTTACCCAAAACGACGAAAGAACCTCATTATATGATACAACCACGCCTATGGACCAGCCTTCAACGCCTTCAACAGGCATATAGGCAACATACATCCATTGTCCGTTTATCTTATAAACGCCATTTCCGCTTTCGCCATTGACCATTTTTTGCATTAAAGAAGACAATGTCGAATAGGAAGCATCCTCTTTTGCCTTTTCTATGTAATTTGTAAATCCTTCAACCACCTTGGAATCAGGATGTGCAATAACCGTTCCGGTTTTGTCAATTATAAAGCCGTATCCTGTTTCCCCCATTTTAATATTTGAAATTATATTGCTGAAAAAAGAATAATCTATTGCGCCGTAAACAATTCCTTTTGAACTATTGTTTTACAGCGGAGTCCCAACCATGATTGTAAGCTTTACGTCGGTTTTTCTTATTACAGGGCTTGAAATATAGGTATTTCCGTTCATTGCCTGTTTAAAGTATTCCCTTTCGGAAATATCTGTGTTGTTATATGTTTTCCCCTTTTCATCACTAACTGAAAAATCCGAAAAAACTGTTCCTTTTGCAGCCTCTGCAAGGATTTTTTTCCTCTGTTCAAGAGAAAGAGTTTGGTCGGTTATATGTTCATTTTTTGCAACATTTTCAATCTGAGCTTTTATTGTGTCCATTGCGTATTTTACATTAAGAGAGTACGCCTTTGCCATTAAAGATGCATCCTGGTCATTGTTGTCAATAAGCAATTTAAAAAGCGTCCCGCATGAAATTGCCGAAATTAAAAATCCGACAAGCACGCTTGAAATTAAAACCGTTCTTAAAATTCTTGATTTGATTGATGTCTTCATAAACAAATCCCTCTTTTTGTAAAAATTTCTTAATCCGTCTTTTAATGAAATTATAACATTAACACTCTAAACATATATGTTTATTTTGTTAAATTTCTTTTTATTTTTAATAAAATTGTCGAAATTATTTACAAAATGCAGATAAATGTTATACTAAAAAGCGGCCGAATTTTCCATTTATCCGGCCGCTTTTTAGAACTGTTAAAAATATGGAGTATATCCGCCCCAAAGCCTTTGAATAAGAAGAATCCTTATAATATCCTCCGGGGTCAGGCGGCAATTCCTGCATGGAGGATAATACGGAGGCCATCTGCGTCTGCGGCGGTTATTGTTCCACCACCACGGTCCAAATCCCTGCCCCCAATATCCTCCAAACGGTCCGAAATTAAGCTGCACAGGCAAATCATCCTGAACTGAGCTTGACGGCATTGAATATGGTTGCATCATGCCCCAAAGCCCGCTGCGGATTAAAATATCCCTTACTATTTGTTCAAAAGTTTCCTCATCAATTTGATTTTTGTCAAGACGGCTTAAAATATCGTCTATATAAGGCTTTACCTTTTCATAAATATCCGGATAAAGCTTTTCAATGTTATTGTAGTCAAAATTTCCGTTCATCGCAAAACCTCCTTTTTACATAATATGACTTCAACAAGAATAAGTTGCCTTTTTTTATTCAAAAATCAACAATCGCTATTAAAATTGATTTTCGGACTTTAAAAGAAATTGCAAAAGCAATATAATATCTTTGCACCAAAATAAAAAATAAACATAAAAAATGAATTTTTGCCATTTTAAAATAATTTATTTTAGTGTATAATCTCTTTAACAGCAATTTAAATATAAAGGAGCGTCAAAATGAAGTACGAATTTGATTCCGAAACTAAAAAATGGCTTGAAGAAACCTATTCCAAAATCCTTGCAAAAATGGATGCAGAGTGCCTGAGGATTGGCGATAAAATCCCGTATATCTCAGAAAACGGAAAATACGTCCATGACATGGCGGAAAAGGATATCTACTGGTGGACAAACGGCTTCTGGGCAGGAATGCTCTGGCAGATGTACCATGCAACCGAAGATGAAAAGTACAAAAATACCGCAAGAGCAGTCGGGAAAAAGCTTGACAGGGCCTTGGAAGGCTACATTGAGCTGCACCATGACGTGGGATTTATGTGGCTTCATTCAAGCGTTGCGGATTACCGTCTTACCGGCAGCAAAGAAGCAAGGACAAACGGGCTTCACGCGGCAAACATCCTTGCCGGAAGATACAATCCGCACGGAAAATTCATCCGCGCATGGAACGGCGACTGCACAGGATGGATAATCATCGACTGCATGATGAACATCCCTCTGCTCTACTGGGCTTCAAATGAACAAAAAGACCCCCGTTTCCTTTACATTGCCACGGACCATGCAAATACCGCAATGGAAAAGCTTGTACGAGCGGACGGCTCATGCAACCACATAGGAATTTTAAATCCGGAAAACGGAGAATTGCTTGAAGCTCCCGGAGGCCAAGGCTATGCTCCCGGCTCCTCATGGTCAAGAGGACAGGCATGGGCAGTTTACGGCTTTGCATTAAGCTATGCACATACCAAAAATCAGGTTTATCTTGATACTGCAAAGAAGATTGCACATTACTTTATCGCAAACGTATCAGGTACAGGATTTTTGCCGCTGGTTGATTTCAGGGCGCCTGCGGAGCCTGTAATATTTGACTCGACAGCCGGAGTATGCGCCGCCTGCGGAATGCTTGAAATTGCCGAGCACGTCGGCGAATTTGAAAAGCCGTTATACATAAATGCGGCGGTAAACATCTTAAAGGCAACGGAAAAGAAATTCTGCAACTGGGATATTGATTTCGATTCCATTGTCGGAAACGGTGTGGCATCCTATCACGGACGCGGCGGAGATTTTGAGGTTCCGATAATATACGGGGATTATTTCTTTATCGAGGGAATTTTAAGGCTTCTTGAAAAGGATTTTTTAATTTGGTAAATTATTGCCGGCTATGTGAAAAACATGCCGGCAATTTTTATTTTTCGCGCAAAAACGCTTTACCTTTCGGCGCAACTGTGTTAAAATAATTTAGCATGGAAAGGAAGGGTCGGTTCGATGATTTGCATTACGGGCGATATGCATGCGGATTTTTCAAGATTTAAAAACAAAAAGCTTAATCGCCTTAAAAAAGGTGATTATTTAATTATCTGCGGGGACTTTGGATTTATTTGGGACGGTTCCAAAAAAGAAAAAAGAATCTTAAAGAAAATAGGAAAACTTAAATACAACGTCTTGTTTGTGGATGGCTGCCATGAAAATTACGGGCTTTTAAAACAATACGAAGAAACCGACTGGAACGGCGGAAAAGCAAAAATAATCTCCGGAAAACTGGTTTATCTGCAAAGGGGATATATTTATACCCTTGGCGACAGAAAAATCCTTGCTTTCGGCGGGGGTCACAGCGATGACATTGACATAAGGCGCGAATCAAACACATGGTGGAAAGAAGAAGCCGTCAGTGCCGAAGAAATAAAACGCTGTGAAAAAAATCTTGAACAAAGCGGAAACATTGTGGATTACATAATTACGCATGAACCTCCCGCCTCGCTTAATGAATTTTTGTCCATCCGCAGGGAAACCAAAACCGAAATGAACGCTTATTTTGACATCCTTAAATCAAAATGCAGGTTCAAGCGCTGGTTTTTTGGGAAATATCATATAAACAAGGTAATCCCTCCGCAATTTCATGCCCTTTTTGACGATTTGATTTTTATTGACTGATGGGATTTTGTGATAAAATATTAATCTTATTGACAAAATTCGTAAAAATGATATAATTAATGTATCATAATGTAAAGGCGGTGTTTCTTTTGGCTAAAAAAAATAAAAAAGCAAAAAGCAAAAAGAAAGGACAGGAAACCGAAGTTCTTCTCAATGGCGACCCCAACTCTAACGGAGAGGTTATAAAATATCCGGTTATAATTGAAGAAAAGCTTAAAATAGTTCTTGCAATAATTTTATTCCTCTTGTTTGCAGTTCTTTTTGTGGCAGTCATGTGGTATTTTCTTGTGCAAGTTGACACCACGTTTACAAACGCAACAAATGCTGCCTCTTCTGCATTCTTTTTTAAAAATATTTTTATCAATGTCTTGAAATAACGTATTGACATGAGTCGCAAAAAGTGATATAATAATTTAGCGGTTTGCTAAGGGCCGGTGTGATGGAATTGGCAGACGTGCGGGACTCAAAATCCCGTGGTAGCGATACCGTGTCGGTTCGACCCCGACCACCGGCACCATATATTTAAAAAGCTTTAAATACCCAAATGGTATTTAAAGCTTTTTTGTTTTATCAATCAAACAAAAATAAATCGCCCCCACTATCATGGAGGCGCAAATTTAAATGCAGGTTCACCCTGCCTGGTGCGGATGAAGTGACTTGAACACTCACGGGAAGCCCACCAGATCCTAAGTCTGGCGCGTCTGCCAATTCCGCCACATCCGCAAGTTTTATAACTAAATAATTTTATCATAATTTAAATGCAATGTCAATCATCGCGGTTGATTTTACTGCGGTTTTGTGGTACACTATTTTTACAAATTAAAAAAGGAGCAAAATTATGGGATATAAAGAGGAATTTATTAAATTCATGGTGGATTGCGGAGTTTTAAGATTTGGCGAATTCACTCTTAAAAGCGGAAGAAAGGCTCCGTATTTTATCAACACCGGAAACTACAAGACCGGCGCACAGCTTGCAAAGCTTGGCGAATTTTATGCCCGCTGCATAAAGGAAAATAATATCCCCGTTGAAACTTTGTTCGGGCCGGCATACAAGGGAATCCCTCTTGCCGTTGCATGTTCGGTTGCGCTTTACAACAAATACGGCATGGACGTAAACTACTGCTTTGACAGAAAAGAGGCAAAAGACCACGGCGAGGGCGGAGTTATCGTCGGCAAGCAGCTTTCAAACGGCGAAAAAGTCGTCATAATAGAGGACGTAATAACCGCAGGCACGGCAATAAGGCAGGTCCTCCCCATCCTTAAAGCAGCCGCCGATATTGACATTTCCGGCATGGTTATTTCCGTTGACAGAATGGAAAAAGGGCAGGGCAATCTTTCCGCGGTTCAGGAAGTCTACAATGAATTCGGCATAAAGGTATATCCGATAGTTACCGTTGCCGACATAATCGAAGCCATCCGTTCCGGAACTGTTGAAGGAAAAGAACACCTTGACCAAATGCTTGAATACAGAAAAAATTACGGTGTGGAATATTAAAAAACATCCGCTCTCAATGCTGTTTGAGAGCGGATGTTTTTACTGCTTCTTGAAGCTCAAAATAATTTTTTATAAGAAAATCATAATCGCTGTAATTTTCCCTGTAAAGTTCAAGGATTACACTTCCTTGAAAATTAAGTTCCTTCAGTTTTTTTAAAAAAGCCGAACGGTCAAAATCACCCGTTCCAAACGGCAGGCAATCTCCTCTCCTGCCGTTTTCGGAATAATGGACATGAATTATTTTGTTCCCAAGCTCATTTAAATAATCAAACACATTCTCGCCGGAACGCACTGTTTGTTTTACATCAAGCACAAAATTTGCCGCATCGCCAAGATAATCGGCCATCTTCTTTAAAAACGAAAGCTTTCCGCTTACGCAGCGTTCCACATTTTCCTGCGCAACGGTAATTCCAAACTCTCTGCCGGTTTCAAAAAGCTTTGCAAACCTTTCAAAATACCTTTCGTCCTCAAAATAATTTTGCGGCTTATTGCCGTGGAAAACAAATATTTTCCCTCCGAGTATATTCATTGCATTAAAATACTTTTTGTAATAATCCAAGATGTCATAAAATCTGCGCTCATATGGGGTAAAAAACATCATAGGCTCTATCCCGCAGGTAAAAGGATGCAGAGAGGCAACTTTTATCCCGAAATCATCAATTTTTTTCTTTATATCACAAATAAAGTCTTTTTTTAACTCGCAATCGGAATTTATAAAAATTTCAATATTCCTTGCCCCGTTTTCCGCCAAAAACAAAACGGCATTTTCAACATATTCCGGATAAAAACAAGCTGTCGATATCCCTGCTTCCATAAAATCCTCCGTTAATTAAAGAATAAGCACCCTGTAAAGGTGCTTATTTTCATTATTTTGATTTCTTAGACGGCTTTCTTTCTTTCCAAAGCACCCACAGCGGGCCTGCTATGCATATGGATGAATATACACCGGAAATAATTCCTATCGTCATTGGGAAAGAAAAGCTTAAAATAGATTCTACCCCGAAAATCAATGCGATAATTGACACAACAATTGTTGAAGTAACTGTGCAAAGAGATGTATTTATTGAGCGTCCAAGGGATTGGTTTATGCTTACGTTTACAAGTTCCCTTGTGCTTGTGGATTTTGGCATAATCTTTTTGTTTTCACGGATTCTGTCGTAAATAACTATGGTGTCGTTGATTGAATATCCAAGTATCGTAAGCACTACCGCCATAAAATTGGCGTTAATCGGTATTCTGAAAATTACGAACGTCGCATAAACCATTAAAATGTCATGCAAAAGCGCAACAACTGCCATAACTCCGGCAGACCATCCGCTTATCCTCTTAAATCTCCAAGCGATGTAAAGGATGATTAAAAGCGATGCGGCTGCAACAGCTACAAGGCATTTATTAAAGAAATCGCGTCCGGAAGAAGGATTTACGTCACTTGAAGAAACAAGTTCAAGGTTATTTGCTAAGTAGGTTTCTTTAAGCGATTTTGTAAGTTCAAACTGCTTATCGGCAGTAAGTCCGCTTTCCGATACAAGTGAAATTTGAATTGTTTTTTTATGGCTTGTAAAATCTTCACCCTGTGTTACATCAATGCTCTGACCAAGTATTTTTTCGGCGTTCGCGTCAAATTCGTCAGCGGATATTTCCCCGTCATAAGAATACTTTACAATGGTTCCGCCCTTAAATTCAATATCAAGCTTTACTCCGAAAACAGCGGTAAAAATAAATGCAAGGGCAATAAGAGAAAGCGATATGGCAAAATAAAATTTGCTGTTTTTTATAAAATCAAATCTTATCATTGTTTTTTACCTCCGTACAGCACCGGATTCCTCAAAAACTTAAACTTTGAAAGCGATGTAAGCATAAGTCTTGAAGCGGTAACACCCATTATAAAGTTGAATACCACGCCGGAGAGGAGTGTATATCCGAAAGAGTAAATCGTTCCCGTTGTGGATGGGCCGAACATGAAGAAAATCCAGTTGAGTGCTTTTGCAAAAAAGCTGTCCGGAGTTCCGAAAGCGCCCATAAGGATTACGGCAACAATTACCACCGTAATGTTTCCGTCAAAAATAGCGCTGAATCCTCTGTCATAACCGGAATCTATTGCGCCGTCAAGGGTTTTTCCTGCACGCAGTTCTTCCTTGATTCTTTCGGCGGTAATGATGTTCGCGTCAACGCCCATACCTATTGAAAGGATTATACCCGCTATTCCGGGGATGGTAAGCGTCGAGCTGTTCATAAATCCAAAATATCCCGAAACAACCGCAAACATACCGCCTATCTGTCCAATAAGCGCTATAACGGCAACAAATCCGGAAAGTCTATAATAAGCTACCATAAATATTGAAATAAGCACAAATGCAATAACAGCGGAAAGAAGCATTGCATCCCTTGCGCCAAGGCCAAGAGTTGGAGTTATCGTGCTGAAGCTTGATGTCACAAGCTTAAACGGAAGCGCGCCGGAATTGATTTTATCTGCAAGCTCTTTTGCGCTTTCAGCGGTAAAGTTTCCCTCAATGGTTGCCTTTCCGTTTTGAATCCAAGCATTTACCGTCGGATGCGAAATTGCCGTTTCATCCATCCAGATTGAAATTACGCCCTTTGACTGGTAAAGCCTTTTGGTTGCCTCTGAAAATTTCTTTGCGCCGTCATCAGAAAGTTCAAGCGCAACCACATACTCATTATTTTCGTTTGTGGTGGCATAAGCCGTTGAAACGTCCTTGCCTTCAAGGATTATATTTTCCTTTGTAACGCCTGTCGGGAGGTTATTTTCATCCACTTCATAGCCTTCCCTGAAAGTAAGGAGTGCGGTTTCGCCAAGTTCCTTTACGGCCTCTTCCGGGTCAAAATCGGTTTCATCCGATTTCCACGGGAAACGCACTATTATCCTATCCTTTTTATAGTCAACATAGCATTCGCTGTCCACAATGCCAAGGGTTATAAGCCTTTGCGTAATTACTTCCTTTGCGGAATCCATTTGGGCATCCGTTGCGTCGGTTCCCTCCGGCGGGGTAAATGTAACATCAACCCCTCCGCGGATATCAATACCCCAACGGATATCGGAAAGGCTTTTTATATATGTAGTCTTAATATCGCCGTACTGGGTGCTTATCCCGAAAAACTGCGATACAGTAAAAAACATTATTACAAAAAGCACAATAAAAAAAACAGGCTTTGTAATTTTTTTCACCTTTAATCCTCCTAATGTCCGAAATCTTCCGGACTTTTCTCTCGCCTTTGCTAAAATCGGCAATCACTTATTAATTATATTATTTTGAAAAAAGCTTGTCAATAGTTTTAAAGGCAAAAATGCAGGAAACTGTTTATCCTGCATTTTTGCTAAACAAATCAAACCGAAATTTCCGCTTTTTCATTAAGGATATCCTTATTCTTTTCCAGTATGGGATTGACGCAATCTTTAATAAATTCCTCCACCTGTTCGGAGCTTCTGCCGGTAAAGTTTTCGGGCTTCATTATTGCATCCATTTCTTCCCTTGTTATCATAAACATCGGGTCAGCAAGAATTCTTTCGCACAAATCGTTGTCAAGGCCCTCATCCTTTATCCTTTTTCCGGCGGCAATTGAATGAACCCTTATGCGCTCATGGAGTTCCTGTCTGTCGCCGCCTTTTTTAACCGCCGACATCATTATGTTTTCCGTTGCCATAAACGGAAGCTCATTCATTATCCTTGCCCTGATTATTTTTTCATGCACTACAAGTCCGTTTGTAACATTCAAAAGGAGATTTAAAATAGCATCCGTTCCAAGGAAAGCCTCGGCAACCGAAATCCTCTTGTTTGCCGAATCGTCAAGCGTCCTTTCAAACCACTGTGTTCCTGCGGTGAATGCCGGATTTAAAGTATCAATCATCACATACCTTGCAAGCGCGGTTATCCTTTCGCATCTCATGGGATTGCGCTTATAAGGCATTGCCGAAGAGCCTATCTGATGCTCCTCGAACGGCTCCTCAATTTCCTTGAAGTTTTGAAGTATCCTCAAATCGTTTGAAAACTTGCTTGCGCTTTGGGCAATCCCCCCAAGAGTGGAAACAATCTGGCTGTCTATTTTTCTCGAATAAGTCTGCCCCGAAACGGGAACGACTCCATCAAAGCCCATTTCCTCGGCTATCATTTGTTCAAGCTTTTTAACCTTTGAGCTGTCGCCCTCAAAAAGCTCCATAAATGAAGCCTGAGTTCCCGTCGTGCCCTTTGAACCCAAAAGCTTTAAATTTTCAAGTCTGAAATCAAGCTCTTCAAGGTCCATGAGCAATTCGTTAATCCAAAGCGTCGCCCTCTTGCCGACAGTGGTGAGCTGGGCCGGCTGCAAATGCGTATAGGCAAGCGCAGGCATATCCTTATATTTAAGTGCAAAATCCGAAAGCTGGGCAATTACGTTTATAAGCTTTCTCCTGACAACTTTCATTGCATCGCGCATTATGATTATATCCGTATTGTCGCCGACATAGCATGAAGTGGCCCCAAGGTGGATTATGCCCTTCGCTTTCGGGCAGGCAAGTCCATAAGTGTAAACATGGGCCATTACATCATGGCGGACTTCCTTTTCACGTTTTGCGGCAGTTTCATAATCAATATTGTCAACATTTGCTTCAAGCTCGGCAACCTGTTCCTCTGTAACCGGAAGCCCAAGCTTCATTTCCGCCCTTGCAAGCGCAACCCAAAGTCTGCGCCAAGTGGTGAATTTTTTATCCGCGGAGAAAATATACTGCATTTCCTTGCTTGCATACCTCGTGCAAAAAGGGCTCTCGTAACTATTGGTCATCGGGAAAACTCCTTTAAATTTAAAATTCCATTTTATTATTTTAACACAATAAACCCCATTTTACAAGCAAGGGTTTTCAGTTATCAGCAAAATTTTTGTATATGCTAAATGTATAATTAAGCGCTTTGATGGTTCTTGCAGCTTTGGCAATGCCCGTAGCATCCCCAAAGCTCATCCGCAACACCTGCCCAGTTTTCCGACGCGTTTTTGCATTTGGCAGCCAGCTCACGCACATCCTCGGGATTTTGCAAATCAGTTGAATAAGCACCCGAATCCTCAACCATGCCTACAAGCGCATCGGGATTATCCAGCAGCGGGCAGGGACGCAGATGATTTTCATTGAACGGCTGACCGTTGCGGTAAGCCATAAACAAAGGTGATTTCAACGCTTCAAGCAGCGTTTTCTCATGTATATTGGAATCGGAGTAATGGACGAACGCACATGGCTCCATATCCCCGTTTGCGTTGATATGCAGGTACCGCCTGCCGCCTGCGATGCATCCTCCGGCGTACTCGCCGTCGTTCCAGAAATCCAGCGTGAAAATCGGTTTTGTTTCCCGGAATTTGCGGATCTGCCGATACATGTATGCGCGCTGCTCAGCGGTGGCCATGAGCTCCGGCACAGCTTCCTTGCCAACCGGCATATATGTAAAGAACCAGCAGAATTTTGCGCCCCATTCTATCATACGGTCGAAATATTCCTCGGAACCGATTATGTGGACGTTTTTGCTTGTGTAGCAGCAGGATGTACCGAACGGCAGGCGCTTTTCCTTAAGGATGGCCATTGCCCGCTCCACCTTTTTAAATGTCCCGGCGCCCCTGCGGAAATCGGTATCCTCTTCAAATCCCTCCACGCTGATGATAGGGATGAAATTCTTGACCCTCAAAAGCTCGTCGGCGAACGCCTCGTCAATCAGCGTGCCGTTGGTGAAAGCGGCAAACTGGCAGTCCGGATGCTCATCGCACAGGCGGATAATGTCAGTTTTTCGCATCAGCGGCTCGCCGCCGGAGTACAGGTAGAAATATATGCTTAATTCCTTGCCCTGCCGGATAATGCTGTCCAGCGTTTCATAAGGCAAATTGAGCTTGTTGCCATATTCGGCGGCCCAGCAGCCGGTGCATTTGAGGTTGCAGGCCGAAGTGGGGTCGATAAGTATCGTCATGGGAATGTTGCACCCATGTTCTTCCTCCAGTTCCCTTTGCTTTGGGAAGCTGAGAAGGCTGGCATTCAGCCCAAAGTTGCGGAATACCGCTTTCAGAACATCGTTGTCGATGTCCCGCCAAAGGCCCATAATGTATTGGTACCAGACGTTATCGGGATGATCAAGCACCTCATGGAATACCCTTGACTGGCTTTCGAAGTCCTTGATGCCCAAAGCGTCAATCCAATTCAGAAGTTTCGGCAGGTTTTTCTCCGGATTTCCGGAGATGTAGTTCATTGCCTGATTTAAAACAAATCCGCTGATTTTTTCTTTTGCATTCATAAGTTTTCTCCTTTATTGATGATAATTAAAACTGCGATGCCTGCGGTATGCGCTAATGCCTATCGCCCCGGCGGAAATGGCAACCAGTATCGCCGCTAAGATATAAATTGTCTTCTCCATATTTTGCCTCCTTGTCCATCTTATGCTTTTTTACTTCGACAATAAGCTGTTTGCTTTTTCGCATACTGCATAAAGCTCGTCGTATTTCTGCTCAATCAGAGGAGTGACCTTGTCGGTCGTCTTGCTGCGGATATTGAGAAAGCAAAAATACGGCAAAATCCAGCCTGCGAAAGCAGGGATTGCCAGAATAATACTAAGAGGCAGCATATTGGCAAGATAAGAAAACACCGATCCGGCCATAAAAGCGGTTCCGACAAGACCTATGCTGAAAGCGGCGATCATGGCGCTGCTGCTTTTTGAGCGTTCCAGGCTTTCTATCTGACTGACGCAGGATTCAAACTGCCGCTGAAGCCGGGTAAGCTCCGCCTTATTTCGGATTTTGCGGTCACGTTTAAACTTCATGGTAATTGACCCTATTCCTTGTACAGGGGCAACAGTATCCACTAAAATCCAGCCAAAGTTGGCATAGCCGTCGGCATATACTGATTCCATGCTCCTGTCTGCCGTAATCTCCTTGTACTCATACCCGATAAAATTGTTTTCATTTTTTGTAACCTCAACCATAATGACAACTCCTTTCCATATCTGTTTTTACTTCAATTAACCTTATGACCGTATATTAATCCCGAAAAATGTATGAAATGCTTGAGAATTGTTTGAGAAATATTAATGCATAATGCAAAAGCGGTCCGGATTTTTTCAAATTCGGACCGCTTTTGCGGTTGTAATCACTATTCATTTATTTTTTCACTTGCTTTCAGCCGAACCGTAAATGTCGTGCCTTTGCCCGGCTCGCTGGCAACGGTAATCGAGCCGCCAACCAGCTCGATCACCTTTAATGTGAGCGCAAGGCCCAATCCATTGCCTTCCTGCGCGTGCGAGGTATCGCCCTGATAAAACTTGTCAAAAATCCTGCCAATGGCTTCTTTGCTTATGCCGCATCCGGTATCGGACACCGTAACGGTAACCGTGTCTTCGTCGGATGTCTGCGTCAAAGTAATCTTTCCTCCCGGGTCTGTGAATTTGATGGCGTTTGACAACAGGTTATGCCAAACAATGCCCAGCATCTCTTCGTCGGCGTTAATAATTGCCCGATCCTCCAAATCGGCTGTAAATTCAATATTTTTCTTCTCCCACAATTCTTCAAACTGCAGAGCATATTCGGTCAATTGGCGGCACAGGTCATAAGGCTGCGGCGATGGCACAATCTTCTGATTTTCCAGCTTGTTGAGCTTCAATATGTTCGTTACAAGCGTCGTCAGCTTTTGTGAAGCATTGATAATGGTGTCGCAATAATCCTTTCTGACCTCATAAGGCAGATTTTCCTTCTGCAGCGCCGCCGCATAGTTTTGTATGACAGCAAGCGGCGTTTTAAGCTCATGGGATACATTGGCTATGAAATCGTTTTTTAATGTTTCAATGCTCCCCAGTTCCTCCACCATCTTATTGAAATCCTCAAACATTGCATCCACATAATCAAATTTCTCAGGAGAATGGACAGGTTCAAGATATACTGAAAAATCGCCCCCGGCGACCTGCCTTGCAGCTTCGCTTAGCCTTCTCATGGGAATATCAAAGGCTCGGATTTTCTGCCGCGCGGTGACAAGGCAAAAGACAGCGGTAACAATCAGCCAATACCCAAGCATCCCGAAGATATATTCCGGAGGGAAAACGCCAAAATCCACATATTCATGATAAATCATCCACTGCCCGGCAGAAAGCACGAGCAAAATTATATATGTCAGCACAACTTCACGCCATGTAAAATGCCTTGATTTGACCCGGCTGTCTTTTTCGATTTGCTTCTTCTTCATTGCAGCACCGCCTTATAGCCAAGACCATGCACCGTGACGATTTTAAATCCGCTGCAAGTGGAAAATTTATCCCGAAGCTTGGTGATATACACGTCCACAGCACGCAGGCTGGTTTCGCTGTCAATCCCCCAAAATTCATCCATAAGCTGAGCTCTTGAAAAAGTATGGTTGGGGTAAGAAAGCAGCTTATACAGGATATTGAATTCCCGGACGGTCACCGGGATTTCATCTCCATCCACCGCGGCGGTCATAGCTTCAGAGTCCAAAACGAGATTGCCCACAGCAAGCCGTTTGTCTGCGGCAATATTGGCACGGCGCAGCAGCGCTCCTATGCGCAGCACAAGCTCATCCAAATTTATCGGCTTTACCATATAATCATCAATTCCGGCAAGAAAACCTTTTTTCATTGCGGTCATGTCGTCGCGGGCCGTCATGAAAAGGATGGGGATTGTTTTGTTGATGCCGCGTACAGTCCTTGCAAACTCAAAGCCATCTATTCCCGGCATCATGATGTCAGAAATAATAAGGTCAAAGATGGAATTGTACATCGCTTCATACGCTTCCTGCGCATTCAGGCACCCTGTTGCTTTATATCCATTATCGTTTAAATGCGTGCAGACAATTTGGTTAAGCTTCAAATCATCCTCAACAACTAAAATATTAACCATCCAACATTCCTCCGTTTGAATTTTGATTTTTTATTTTAGCATGCAAATGTTAAAGAAATGTTGATGCAATCAATTAAAAATGCTTTTCCCTTAAATAATATCAATTTTCTTTTTGCCAAGCCATTTATCAAATGCTTTTGAAATTTCAATTCTAAATTCCTCATCCGACAGGCAGGAAGCGCTTGCGCGCTCATATGCCTCGTCTACGGTATCTGCAAATCTTTCGGCAATTTCGCTATTCTCACGCTCCATATACGGGAAATGCTCTATGACGCGGGCGCAATAATCCAAATCAAAAAAATAACGGCTTGTTTTGCCGTTTATGAAACTTGAAATAAAATCAATCATAAATTCGGTATGCTCTTTAAATTTCATTTAAATTTCCTCCAAAATCATATTTTTTATGTTCCTAACAAGCATTTTTTGCAATGTGCTTATTTCAAAACAGATTGCCAAAATCAATTTTAAAAACAAAAGCACCGTCTTTGCTTTTGATTTCATTGTAACATGAAAACAAATTAAAATCCAGCAATTCCGGTGCTTTTTAATATAAAATTATTATGCTGGGGATTGTGCAAATCATCCCCAAAAGCATATCTCTGTTTTTTATTTATTGCTGCTTATCATAGACATAACTGAAACTATAGCTCCCCGACCCCAATTCCGTTTCTGCCCCTTGAGCACAAGTTGCAAAAGATGCTTTGCTTCCTTTTATGCATTCGGGAGATGCTTTTGGAAGAATTACATGCGCCGTTGTATTATGCGGCACGGCAATATCTATAAAAATTTCTTTGCCGCTGATGTGCCATTCAATGGATATTTTGCCATACATGCTCAAATATTCGGCTTTTGCATATGTCAAATCTCCTCCCGGCTGCGGATGAATAAGAATCCGCTTATATCCCGGCAAATCAGAATCCGTATCAAGTCCTGCCGCCACTCTGTACATCCAATCGCCAACAGCTCCATATGCGTAATGGTTAAATGAATTCATATCCGCGCTCCACATGGAGCCATCCGGTTTTATGCCATCCCAATGCTCCCAAACTGTTGTTGCACCCATTTTAACCTGATAAAGCCATGAGGGATAATCTTCTTGGAGAAGTAGTTTATATGCCGCATCAAGTTTTCCGTTCCGGCTTAATACATGACATAAATATGGCGTGCCAAGGAAGCCGGTAGTAAGATGCCAGTCTTTTTCTTCCAAAAGACTTAATAAGGTATTTATTGTGCGCAAGCGATGCTCCTCCGGAACGAGGTCAAACATAAGCGCCAGTACATGCGCTGTTTGAGTTCTTGCGGCAAGACGTCCCGCAGGAGTAAAAAATTCATCTTGAAAAGCTTTGACAATATCTTTATGGAGCTTTTCGTATATTTCCGCATCATTTTCAAATCCCAATATTCTTGCAGCTTTTGCAACCAAATCCGTAGAATAAGCGTAAAAGGCTGTTGAAACCAAATCGTTTGGCGTGGCGCCAAAATAGCTTCCTTCTTTTGCATCAAGCGCAAGCCAGTCGCCAAAATGAAAACCCGTATTCCAAAGGACTCCGTTTTCAGCGTGAGAATGAATGTATTCCACACATTGTTTCATGCTTTCATATTGTTCTTCAAGGATTTTTTTATCGCCATAGCATTGATATATTGTCCAAGGACAAATAACCGCCGCATATCCCCAGCCGGAAGAAGAGTGCCCGCCATCACCATCTGTCAGCACATCAGGAATCACATATGGAACTCCTCCGTTTGAAAGCTGGTCGGCTTTCATATCACTAAGCCATTTTCGGAAAAACGGTGCGGTTTCCATTAAAAAACAAGCAGTCCGGATAAATACCTGAGCATCTCCGGTCCAGCCAAGGCGCTCGTCACGCTGTGGGCAATCCGTCGGGATATCAACAAAATTCCCTTTCAATCCCCAAAGGATATTGTGCTGCAATTTATTTAGCATTTCATTTGAGCAAGAAAAGCTGCCGGTTGGTTTCATATCTGAATGTACAACTATAGCATTGAAATTATCTATTGAAAAATCTCCCGGATATTCCTCTACCATTTAAAGATTGCACCGGAATGACGGTTTTTGAATACGCTCAAAAAATAAGAATTGAACAGGCTTGCAAGCTTTTAAAAACCACAAATAAAAAAATCGTCGACATCGCAGCCGATGTGGGTTACAGCGATATGAAATTTTTCAACCACATCTTTAAAAAAATCACCGGAACAACTCCGAGAGATTTTAAAAAGCAAGGCAAATGATGTTTAGGCAAATATATATCGGATATGGATAATCCTGCTTATATGTTCTACTACTATACAGACTTAAAAATACAACAAATCGGACTTGTAAAAAGAAATTCTGGACTTATTTTTTGTTTTGTTGTACTATAATAATGTGGCAAAAGCATTTAAAATTATGAAAATTGAGGTGTTTTCAATGAACAAACCGCTTTTCGGCGCCGCTTATTATGATGAATATATGCCCTATGACAGGCTTGAAGCCGACGTGAAAATGATGCTTGACGCAAAAATGAACACAGTCAGGATTGCGGAATCCACATGGAGCACAATGGAGCCGCAAGAGGGAGTTTTTGATTTTTCCCACATAGACCGCGTATTGGATGCCATGGAGAAAAACAACATAAACGTAATAATAGGCACTCCAACATATGCCGTGCCTGCATGGATGGCCAAACTTCACCCGGACATAATTGCCGAAACAAAAAACGGCAGGGGAATTTACGGCGCAAGGCAGATTATGGACATCACTCATCCTGCATACCTTTTTTATGCCGAAAGGGCAATAAGAAAGCTTATGGAAAGAGTTGCAAAAAGAAAATGCGTCATAGGCTATCAAATTGATAACGAAACAAAATATTACGATACATCCTCTCAAAACGTGCAGCAAAAATTCATAAAATACCTGCGCAAAAAATTTAATGATGATTTGGATGCCTTAAACCACGAATTCGGACTTGACTATTGGAGCAACCGCATAAACAGCTGGGAAGAATTTCCCGATGTAAGAGGAACAATAAACGCAAGCCTCGGAGGCGAATTCGACAAATTCCGCCGCGGACTTGTAAGCGAATTCCTTATGTGGCAGTCAAAAATCGTAAACGAATACAAAACTCCCTCGCAATTTATAACCCACAATTTTGACTTTGACTGGAAAGGTTATTCCTATGGCATTCAGCCGGCGGTAAACCATTTCGATGCCGCAAAGGCGCTCACCATTGCAGGCTGCGATATTTACCACCCGTCGCAGGACAACCTTACCGGAACTGAAATAGCTTTTTGCGGCGACCTTACAAGGAGCCTTAAAAACGACAATTACCTCATAATGGAAACAGAGGCGCAAGGGCATATGTCATGGCTGCCATACAAAGGCCAGCTCCGGCTGCAAGCTTTCAGTCATCTTGCATCGGGAGCAAATTCAGTTATGTACTGGCACTGGCATTCGATACACAATTCCATAGAAACCTATTGGAGAGGGCTTTTAAGCCATGATTTTGCCGAAAACGACACCTATCTTGAAGCAAAGGAAATAGGCAGGGAATTTGACGCTTTCGGCGAAAAGCTTATAAATCTTAAAAAATCAAACAAAATTGCTATCATGGCAAGCAATGAAGCGCTCACCGCCCTCGAATGGTTTAAAATTGAAACAGGCATGCCATGGGGCGGCAGCATGAAATACAATTATGTGCTTTATTGGATTTACACCGGCCTTTACAAAATTAATGCGGAATGCGATTTTGTAACCCCCGAAACTGAAAATCTTGAACGCTACAAGCTTTTGATAGTTCCGGCGCTTTATGCCGTTCCGGAAAGCACATTAAAGCGCATAAATGCTTTTGTTGAAAACGGCGGGCATTTGATTGCAACGTTCAGAAGCGCCGTTGCAAACGAAAATATAAAGGTTTATCATCAATCACTGCCTCACATTATAAACAAATGCCTTGGAATAACCTACAACCAATATACAAATCCCCAAAACACATTCCTTTCATCGGATGAATACAGCGTTCCAAAGGAAAAATGCGAGGCAAAGGCATTTATTGAGCTTTTAAAGCCGACCACCGCCAAAACCATGGCGCGCTATGAGCATTACAACTGGGGCAGATACTCCGCGGTAACTCAAAACAATTACGGGAAAGGCCTTGCAACCTATATAGGCTGTTATACTTCTGACGAATACCTTAAAGCCATCCTTGAAGACTGCCTTAAAAAAGCGGAGCTTTGGGGCGAAGAACAAAAATGCTCCTTCCCTGTAATCATCAGAAAAGGAACAAACAGTTTCGGCAAGGAAATAGTGTACTTTTTAAATTACTCAAATAATGAAGCCACAGTCGAATACAACGGAAAAGACGGAATTTCCATCATCGACAACAAGAAAATTCATTCCGGTGAAAAACTTCTCATAAATCCGTGGGATTTTGTGGTTTTGGAAAGATAATAAACCCCCGCCGCAGGTCTTTCAGCCTGCGGCGGGGGAATCTTATTTTTACGTGTTTGTTTTCAATTTAAAGAAATCAAATTCTGCTGTGCATTCATACGCATACAAGCCTATGAATGTGCCCGTAAAGGTCATCATATGTGTCCCCTCTGTGGCAAGTCCGGCGGTAAGAGCTGTTCCAAGCAGCGTCCAATCGCTATTTGCCGTCTTATAGTAAAAATAATACTTTTCTTTATCAGCCTTAATTTTGAATTCGATTACACCATCACAATCAACTTCCGCACAATTGGTTACAACATTTATGTCATGAATGGCTTTATTAAGGCATACCTCATATTTCCTGCCGCGCTTTGTAAGATAAATCGCATAATAGTAATCCTGATTATAAAATGCAGTCATTCCTGCTTTTGAGCCGCATGAAAAATCCGCTTTTAATTTTGTATAGGCTTCAATATTGTTTTCCGGCTGGCGGATTCCCATAAACGTCGGCGAAGTATTAAAGCTGCCCAAGTCCTTGTTTGTGCCTTTCATAATCAGCTTGCCGCCGCTCAAAACATAATTTTCCTTCTCCGGATTGCGCACGAAAGTCCACTCCGGACGAAGCTTTCCACTGCAAAAATCATCTTCAAAGTCAAAGGAAACATCCTCAGGCTTTGCCGGCAACGGAGCATCCATTTCAACCTCTATGGTTTTATTGTTTCCGATTTCAAACCAGCCGTCATCGTTCCATCTTGCAGGCGCCAAAAAGGTTTCCCTGCCCAAATGATGCAAAAATCCGTTTGCGCGTATGCCCAAAAATACCGCCCACCAGTTTCCGTTCTGGTCCTCAACTATATCGGCATGTCCGGTCGCTTGAATTTCGCTATATTTATCCTTATGCGAAAGTATCGGATTGAATGGGCATGGTTCATAAGGTCCGAAAACATTTCTGCTCCTCTGCATGGTAACCATATGTCCGTATTCGGTTCCGCCCTCAGCAAGCATCAAATAATAGTATCCGCCGCGCTTGTAAATATGCGGAGCCTCGGGAGATTTTCCGCCGCAGCCCTTTATAAAATGCTTTTCTGACAAAAACTCTCCGGTATCGGGGTTGATTTGAGCAATATCTATTCCAAATCCCCATACGCCATCCCTAACAGTAGTTCCGCAGAAATAGCATTTCCCGTCGTCATCAAAGAAAAGCGACGGGTCTATCCCCATATGATCAACTTTTACAGGCTTTGACCATTTTCCGCAGGGATTGTCGGTATGTACAATAAAGTTTGTCATATTTGTCACATTGGTGCAAACAACATAAAAAGTACCGTTATTATAACGGATTGTCGGAGCATAAAGCCCGCCGGACGGATTCGAGCCTTCCAACGGAAGGTTTTCGTTTTCGTCAAGGCAATGGGAAACCATTTCCCAGTTTACAAGATTTTTACTGTGGTAAACAGGAATTCCGGGAAAAAACTCAAAAGTCGAGGTCACAAGATAAAAATCGTCGCCAACGCGGCAAATGCTTGGGTCTGGATTGAATCCCCTTATCACGGGATTTTTAAAAAGCATCAAAACGCCTCCTTTTTGCTTTATATCAATGAATTATATCATAAGGAAAATAAAGTAGCAATAATATTCTTCACAATGCTTTTAATATGTACGCTTTAAGCTGGTTTGAACTCGTGCTGTAAATTAGTGGTATCCGCCATTTCCACCACGGCTGTAATATTCTTCTTCTTCTGGTGTCCAATCACGAGGAATTTCTGTCCAACCACCCTCCGTACTTCCCTCTGTTCCGTACATTTCAAGCATTTTCTTTCTGCCTTCTTCAAATTGTTCTTTAGTAACAGGTGCATTAACACCGCCAACCCAATTGCCGTTGCCATCATCATACCAAGCGGAAGATGAATTACTGGATGAGGAATTGTTAGAAGAACTGTTCGAGGACGAATTGTTAGAAGAATTGTTAGAAGGAGCTGTGGGAACAGTGCCAGTGAACTTGTAGCCGTCTTTTTCCATAGCATCTTTTAAATCGAAATAGAGAGAAGCATCAAGGAAAGTGCCGTTTTCATCAATGATTCCACCGATGATATAAGCTTGCCTGTTTGATTCACTCATCCCGCTTGCATCGCCAGCTATTGTGTTTTTGGATGATGTGGGAGTGGTGGGATTCACATCAGTCTTTGCATAATTTTGCTCCGCCTTGGCTTTAAGGCTTTCCGCGTATTTTTTCTTCAATTCTTCCATAACCTTGATGTTTTCGTCGTATTTATTTTTAAGCTCTTCAAGCTCTTTATTTATGCTTTCTATTTCATTTTTCTTTTGGGAAAGTTTCGAATTAAGGCTGTAAAAATTAAATCCCAAGTAAGCATTCGCTCCCAAAGATAAAATAAAAATTCCCGCAAGGACAGTTAAAATTATTTTCTTCTTGTTCACAAAATCATCCCCTTTGGAATTATTATACCTTCTCATGAAAAAAATGTCAATAAATGTATTGAAAAACAAGTGTAACCTTTTCCCTATTTTTATAGCGGTTTTTCAAAGGGGAAAGTAATAAATATCATGAAAAACAAGAAAATATTGATGATAAAACCGCCTAAAAGACCATTTTTACTCATTAGATTCCATAAAAAACCATTTTGTTTCAGTTAAATAAGGTAATTTATTCAAAGTGGCCTTAAGCCCATCGCAAAATCCTCCTTATAGCGGTAAGGGTGCAGCGGCAGCCCTGCCACCGCTTCCGATAACATACGGACGCAGGCATACACCGCCGTCATCTGCATGGCAGAGCGCTCATTCACCCATTTGCCCGTAGTGCTTCCTCCAAAGAAAAAGCTGTAGGCGCGCTGCCTGCAGTACGGTTCTGGGGCTTATCCCTGGAATGGAAAAGCCCGGAAAAGATATACCCATATCGAATTACCATTCTTTCAAAAAAATTGGCATCTGAGAAGCATCTACCTTTCGATAGATGCTTCTCAGATGCTGCTTAGTATTCAATTATTGTTTCACTTAGCTGCTTTTTAATGTCTCTCCCGCCATAAATGATACGGACAATATGAACTGTGTTTTTGGTTTCGTCCGGCAGATAGAACACAAGGTAATTTTTTACAGGAAAGAAACGGACTCCCTGGCTGTGCCACGGCTCATCATCGTACAGGCGGTATCGCATAGGCATTTCATTCAGCGCCCCGATCTCTTTCATGATGCGCTGGGCTTGTCGTGCAGCAGTTTCAGGAACCAGAAGGTCATATGCGATATACTCGTATATGTTTCTTAGATCCTGCCTCGCCATGGCTGTATATTTGACCTCGAAGCTCATATGCCGAAGTCTCGCCTCATTTCCGCTTCAACATCAGTTGCCGAATATACTCTGTCTTCCCGTATATCCGCCATGCCTTTTTCCATCTCCGAATCAAACTGCTCTTTGGTAAGGCTTCCATAGGCAAGTGGCTTTTCCTGTGGCAGCTTTACTTCAAAAGGAATGCCTCTCTGAAGCACCACCTGACGCAGGAACATCCCCACAGCGTTTGACATTGGGATACCCAAGCGATCCAGCACCTGCTCTGCCTGCTCCTTGATCTCAGGCTCTACACGGGCAAATACATTTGATGTTCTGGCCATATTCATCGCCTCCTTTTTGGCATATTTCTATTATACTCATTTTGCTTGCGAAAAGCAAGCAGTTTGCAAGTTTTCATAGAAAAGTTAAAAAAAGAGGTCAGATAAACATTTCTAATTAGGGCGCAACGGCATTTATAAGTGCAAATAAATTGATTTAAAAAGACGGCCAGTTACTTCTGACCGTCTTTTTAAAATCAATTTTTATTTCCAAAATTTATTGCAAGCTTTGCGTAAAAATCTTCAAGGGTAAAACGCGCGTCAAGAGTATGGTACACTCTTATCGGACGATTGTTTTGCTTGTGGATGTAATACATTTCCTTTGAAAACTGCGGTGCCGGAACCCAATCGTAATTTCCGCGGTTGTTTTCTTCCAAAAGCACGGTTACTGTGCCCTGGTCGCCAAGTCCCCAGCTTTCGCCATGCGGCCACGGAATGTAAAAATCCATTTTATTGTTGAATTCAACCATTTGCTCAAACAGATACTTCCCTATCTTGCCGCATGGAGCAACACGATATTGAAGCTCCGCAAGAGAAACCTCCATTTGCTTGTAAACATTTTCCGGTATCTGCCAAAGCGGCATTTTAGAGGCAAAAACTACATTTGCGGCGGCAATATCCTGAAAAAGATTGAATTCAAAACCTCCATTCGGATATGCTCCCCCTCCTATCCAAACAGCGGTCATTTTTTTGCATATTTCCGGCTTTTTAAGGATTGCGCTTGCAAGGTCGGTAAGGCATCCTTGAAAGACCGCATAAAGCGGCGCCGGGTCATCACGCATTGCCTCTTCTATTATAAAATCCGCACCCTCGGACTGCATTGGCGTCTTTTCATCCGGCATTGGAACTTCACTGCCTTTGAGCACCTTGTATTCCCCGTTAAGCCCCATCAAATCCAAAACCTTGATTATTTCGTTATAGCTTGCCTGCATGGTTTCCCTTTCACCGTAAATGCTGTGGTTTGCCTCAAAATGTCCTGCAATTATGCCTTTTACCATAAACTGCGGAGTCATAAGGTGATGCGCAAGGGCAAACTGGTCATCAGCCTCATTTTTGCAGTCTGTATGGATTATGACCCTGATTTTTTTATTTTCAGGAACTTTGTATTTATATTCAAACATGGCTACCCCTCCTTGATTTTAAACTCAATATACCAAAAATCCCCCGGCTTTTCAATAAAAAATATAAAAAATGTCTTAAAATTTGCATAATAAAGTCTCTTTTTTTCAAGCAATCTTCAAAAATAAGTGCTACAATTATAATAATAAAACAAAGTGGGGATTTTTACTATGAAATGGATAGCTACAACTGAAAAATCCAAATGGCGCGAAAAGGAAGTCAATCTTAAAGCAGAATCATGCAAGGATAAAATAATCCTTACAGGAAGAGAATTTCAAAAAATAAAAGGATTTGGCGGATGCTTCAACGAGCTTGGCAGGGCCGCCCTTTTAAAAGCAAAAGAGGATGAAAGAAAAAAGGCAATAAAAGAACTCTTCGACCAAAAAGACGGCTGCAAATTCAGTTTATGCCGTGTACCGATTGGTGCAAGCGACTATGCGCTTGACTGGTACAGCTTGAACGAACATGACAATGATTTTGAAATGAAAAATTTCAGCATTGAAAGGGATAAGCTTTATCTTCTGCCTTATATAAAGGAGGCAATGGAATTCTGTCCGGATTTAAAGCTTTTTGCATCCCCTTGGAGCCCTCCGACATGGATGAAAAATCCAAAAGTCTACAATTACGGCAGAATAAGAATGGAAGAGCCTATACTCTCCGCTTATGCGCTTTATTTTAAAAAGTTCGTGGAATCTTACAAGGAGCAAGGCGTAAACGTTGCGCAAATCCATGTGCAAAATGAGGTTTTTGCCGACCAAAAATTCCCGTCATGCCTTTGGAGTTCCGAACAGCTTAAAGTTTTCATAAGGGATTATTTAGGCCCCCTTTTTGAAAAATCCGGAATGGACACCGAAATCTGGCTTGGGACTCTTAACGGCCCGGAGGATATGTCATTCAGCTTTACGGGAATCCGCCTTGAAAACTACCACAGGTTTATAGACAACATTCTCTTTGACGAAAAGGCAAGGAGATACATTTCCGGCATTGGCTATCAATGGGCAGGCAGAGGCGCAATTGCAAGGACTTATGAAAGCTGGCCGGAAATCCAGCTGATGCAGACTGAAAACGAATGCGGTGACGGGAGCAATTCATGGGAATACGCCGAATATGTATTCGGACTTGCAAGGCATTATCTCAAAAACGGCGCAAACGCTTACGTTTACTGGAACATGGCGCTTGAACCCGGAGGCGAAAGCACTTGGGGATGGAAACAAAACTCCATGCTCACCGTTATTCCGGAAAGCGGCGAAATTGTCTATAATCCCGAATTTTATGCAATGAAGCATTATTCGCACTTCATAATGCCGGGTGCTGTGAGGCTTGAAACCATTGGCCATTGCAGCAGCATGGGCTGCGCTTTCAAAAATCCAAACGGTGAAACCGTGCTTGTAGTACAAAATGCTCTTGATTATGACAAGGCTTTCACTTTTGAGGGAGGGGGCAAAACCTTTACCGCTGTTTTAGAAAAAAACTCATTCAATACTTTTGTATTTTAACATGAAAGGAAGAAAATAAATGAATGTAAAAGAACTTGTTTCGCAAATGACGCTTGAAGAAAAGGCAGGAATGTGCTCCGGTGCGGATTTTTGGCATCTGAAAGGAGTGGAGAGGCTTGGAATCTCCTCCGTAATGGTAACTGACGGCCCGCATGGGCTTAGAAAGCAGGACCAATCCGGCGACCACCTCGGGATAAATGACAGCGTTAAAGCTGTTTGCTTCCCAACGGCATCGGCGCTTGCATGCTCTTTTGACAGGGATTTGCTTTTTGAGCTTGGCAAGGCGCTCGGTGAAGAATGTCAGGCTGAGGATGTTTCGGTAATACTCGGTCCCGGAGCAAACATAAAGCGTTCGCCCTTATGCGGAAGAAACTTTGAATATTTCTCCGAAGACCCGTATCTTTCCTCAGAAATGGCGGCAAGCCACATAAGCGGAGTGCAAAGCCAGAATGTCGGCACAAGCCTTAAACACTTTGCCGCAAACAATCAAGAACACCGCCGCATGACCGCAAGCTCGGAAGTTGATGAAAGGACTCTCAGGGAAATTTACCTTGCAAGCTTTGAGGGAGCTGTAAAAAAAGGCCGTCCTTGGACGGTAATGTGCTCATACAACAGGATTAACGGGGTTTATGCATCAGAAAACCACAGGCTTCTTACTGAAATCCTGCGTGACGAATGGGGCTTTGACGGATATGTGGTAAGCGACTGGGGCGCTGTAAATGACAGAGTCGAAGGGCTAAAAGCCGGTCTTGACCTTGAAATGCCTTCAAGCGGAGGAGTAAACGATGCGCTTATAGTTAAAGCGGTCAAGGAAGGAAAGCTTGACGAAAAAATCCTTGACAGGGCAGTAGAAAGAATTCTCACGATAATTTTCAGATACGTTGAAAACAAAAAGAACATAAACAGCTATGACAAAAAGGCACACCATGAGCTTGCAAGAAAAATTTCCTCAGAATGCATGGTACTGCTTAAAAATGACGGGATACTTCCCCTCAAAAAGAAGAGCAAGATTGCTTTCATCGGAAAATTTGCCGCAAGTCCGCGCTATCAGGGCGGAGGAAGCTCGCATATAAATTCCTTTATGGTTTCAAATGCCCTTGAATCAGCAAACGGAATTGCCGAAATTTCCTATGCAAAGGGATATGAAACAGCAGAAGACATCATAGACGAAAATTTGATTAAAGAAGCAGTAAATACTGCAAAAGCCGCCGAAGTGGCTGTTATTTTTGCAGGGCTTCCGGACAAATTTGAATCTGAGGGCTATGACAGGGAGCACATGTCAATGCCAAACTGCCAGAACAAGCTAATTGAAGAAATCTGCAAGGTTCAGCCGAATACAGTGATTGTCCTGCACAACGGTTCGCCCATTGAAATGCCTTGGATTGACAAGGTTAAAGCCGTGCTTGAAGTTTATCTTGGCGGGCAGGCAGTCGGAGAGGCAACCGTTGATGTGCTTTTCGGCGACAAAAATCCCTGCGGCAAGCTTGCCGAAAGTTTCCCGAAGCGTCTTGAAGACAATCCGTCCTATCTTTTCTTCAAGGGCGAAAAGGACAGGGTCGAATACCGCGAAGGCGTTTTCGTAGGATACCGCTATTACGACAAAAAGAACATTGACGTCCTTTTCCCGTTCGGACACGGACTCAGCTACACAACCTTTGAATATTCGGATTTAAAGCTTGACAAGAAAGAAATGCTTGATACCGAAACTTTAAGCGTTTCGGTAAAGGTAAAGAACACCGGAAAAGTTGCCGGAAAGGAAATAGTTCAGCTCTATGTCAAAAACGCAAAAAGCATTGCAATCCGTCCCGAAAAAGAACTCAAAGGCTTTAAAAAGATAGAGCTTGCTCCGGGAGAAGAAAAAACTGTAAGCTTTGTGCTTGACAAGCGTGCATTTGCTTACTACAACACCGAAATTTCTGACTGGCACGTTCCAACCGGAACATATCAGATACTCATAGGCAAATCTTCAAGGGATATTGTTCTCAGTGAAGATGTACTTGTAAAGAGCACCTCAAAAATTCCGGTAAAGCTTTCCCTTACAAGCACAGTAGGAGATGCAATGGAAATCCCGGAAGCAAAGCCGTTTATAAATGAACTGCTTTCCAAGAACGTCCTCATGGGCTCAGATTCAGACAAGGATGCTCTTGGGGAAGGCACCTCCGAAATGATGGAAAGAATGATGATTGAAATGCCTTTAAGGGCTCTTGTAAGCTTTGCGGGAGGCGCGCTTTCCATTGAAGACCTGCAAAAAACCATTGACGAAATAAACCAAAAAGCAAACAAAGCCTGACAAAAGCCCCGCCTCCGGAAAATTCCGGAGGCGGGGCTTAGCTGCGTTTTTATTAAAATTAGGTGAAATCAAAACAATTTTATTATATTACCTTACTTTACTTGAAATAAAGCTTCACAAATTACTAATTTTAATTACTAATTTTAATTACTAATTTTAATTACTAATTTTAATTACTAATTATTGTATAATATGCTATTTGGGGGTAACAATTTTATAGTTATTAGTCATTAGTTTTTATTATTTTACTTTATTTGAAGGGGACGTCGTCCCCTTCACTTGCTTTTAAAGCAAATGAAGCTATTAAGCAACCCCTAGTAACTTTTTGTCCGGCGACAAAAAGTTACTAAAAAACGCCTATTTTTTTATATCTTAATCCGCCTATTCGCCGGCAACGGGCGCCACGCTATCGCTTGCGCCCTGCCAAACGAATGACGGCTTGTTATTGTTGACCTGCTTTTCGCCTTGGTGCTCACTACTCCAATTTTACTACGAAAAGCAGGTCTTTTAATTTGCTTGCCTTAATGACTTTATTTAGCGGAAAGTTTTTTTTGTTACGATGGGATGCTTTTAATTATAACTTCTAACCTCTAATTTCTAAAAACTAATAAGGCCCTTTCAGTTACCGCGTCCATATCAAGGTATTTATATTCTCCAAGGCGTCCGCCGAACACGGTTTTAGGCTCTTTTTGAGCAAGCGTGAAGTATTTTTTATAAAGCTCCGTATTTTTTTCATCCCCCACGGGATAATAAGGCTCATCGCCTTGAACCCATTCCTTGCTGTATTCGCGCGTTATTACCGTTTTATCCCCTTTGCCGGATTCAAAGTGCTTATGCTCTATTATCCGCGTGTATGGAGTTTCGCGGTCCGTATAATTTACAACGGCATTGCCTTGAAAATTCGGCATATCCAAAACCTCGGTTTCAAAGCGGAGGCTGCGGTATTCAAGCGCTCCGAGGCAGTATCCGAAATATGCGTCTATCGGGCCTGTATAGACAATCATATCCGCAAATTTATCCCATTTTTCCTTGTTTTGCAGATAATCTTCATTGAATAAAACTTCAATGCCGTCCAGCATCCGCTCGACCATTGCCGTATAACCGCCTTTGGGAATTCCCTGATAATCGGCGGTAAAATAATTATTATCATAAGTGAACCGCACGGGAAGTCTGCGTATTATATCCGGAGGAAGCTCTGTGCACTTCCTTCCCCATTGTTTTTCAGTATAGCCTCGAATAAGTTTTTCATAAATATCCCTGCCGACAAGACTAAGCGCCTGTTCCTCTAAATTTTGGGGATTTTCAAAAAAGCAATCTTTTTTCTGCCTCTCGATAATCTCCATGGCTTCACTTGGAGAAACCACGCCCCACATTTTATTAAAGGTATTCATATTGAATGGAAGATTGTAAATCTCTCCATGATAATTTGCAAGAGGACTGTTCGTATAGCGGTTGAACTCGGCAAAACGGTTTGCAAATTCCCAGACCTTTGCATTGTTTGTATGAAAGATATGCGGCCCATACTTATGGACCTGTATCCCCTCTATCTCCTCGGTATAGGCATTCCCGGCCAAATGCGCCCGTTTTTCAAGCACAAGGCAGCTTTTGCCGGATTTCTTTGCGCAATATGCAACTGTTGCTCCATAAAGCCCTGCGCCTACAACAAGCACATCATATTTCCCGTACACTAAACATCTTCCCCTTGTCAAAAAATCAATTGAATCCGACAATCTTTTGCGTTATGCGATATGCAAAAACCGTAACTTTCCGTCCTGTTTTGCCGGGCAAGTGTATGAATCTGCCCATAAGTCCTCTGCGAAGCCGTCGGTAAACTGTGGAATTGCCGTTTTTTATGGTATCCCAAAGCTCACGCATTTTTTCAAAATTTTCCTCTGTTCCCGAACGGATAAGCAATATCGAAGAAACTATTGTAATAATTTCCAAATAGTTCAGCATATACCTACGCAAGCTTTTGTCAGTTATTTTCTCAGGCTTAAAGCTTTCAAGCATGAGCCTGTTTACCTTTAACTGCTGGTCAATCCGCTTTATCATTATGCTTTCATTGACGGACTGGTCCGCTCTGCCTATATAATACCTGTAAAAATCCTCATTCATGTAATAAAGCGTTTTTACATACGGCAGCGGTACGAAGGCATAAAGATTATCAACATAAAAAGTATGCTCAGGAAGGCAAAGTCCGCTTTCGCGCAGCATTTGCGCACGGTATATCACCGAATGCATCAGTATATACTGCCCTTTGCGGAATTTGCCGGCCTGTTCCCATGAAAACACCTCGTTTTCGGGAAGAGTTCCCGTATAGCGCATGGTTTTCTTATGACGCTTGCCTTCTTTTTCGTAAACAAAATTGCTTATAAGCATATCGACCTGAATATCTTTTTCTGAAAAACCTTTCAAGGCATCAAGTATTTTAAGGTATGCCTCTGTGTCAACCCAATCGTCGCTGTCGACAATTTTTATATACATCCCCGATGCTTCCCGGATTCCCGTGTTGACCGCTCCGCCGTGTCCTTTGTTTGGCTGGTTTACCGCGCGAACAATTCCGCTATACTCCTTTTGGTATTCCTCCGCTATAACTTGAGTTCTATCGGAAGAACCGTCATTGACAATGATTATCTCCACATCATCCCCGCCGGGAAGCAGCGAGTCAATGCATCGGCGCATATAATCCTGTGAATTGTAGCACGGAACCACAAAGGTCAGCGTTTTCATCTTTTACCTCCAAAATATAATTTGCTGAGTTATTTGTTCTCCTCAGGCTTATTTTTAAAGATAACCTTAAATATGGGGAAAAATACCCAGAAAGAAATTGCGCAGTTTATAATCATGGTAATTACGTCCGCAAGAGTTTCTCCAAAGCCGCCCATTCCCATCTTATTTATGAACAGATTGTATATGGGAGCCTTGTAAAGTCCTTGCAGCGCGGCGGAACCTATGGTTATTATTATGTACGCAACAACGTACCAAAATGCCGCCCTGCCTATGCTGCCATTGGATTTAAAGGTAATATTTCTTTGAGCAAAAAAGTTTATCACCTGAGCAATGGCAAGCGTGATTTCCACCGCAAGAAAATAAGCAAGGCCTCCGCCGCCCTCGGGAAGCGCTCCGGCGGCGTAATTAAAAATGTAATATGGCGTTCCGTCAAAATTTGAACCTATATGTCCAAGCTGAAAATTTGTATCTACAAGCGCTGTCATGCCAAAAATCCATTTAAAAAACGGCATCATGGCAATTTGAAGCACCGTAATTCCGTTGCTGAGCACAAAAAACACCAAAAACTGAGCAAGCGTCTGATGTTTATTTGAAAAAGAATCCCAGCATTGTCTTATCTTCTTCAACATTTGCTTAAATCTCCTTATGGCAAAAATTATTCCCTGCCGGCATTGGCAAGCTTGCGCGCTGTTTCCTTTGCGGCCTTTCCCCTTTTAACAAAAGCCGATATCAGATGAGCTGCGCCTTTGAAAAAATGTCCGTTCACTATTTCAAGAAGCGCATCCACCATTGCCATATCGACAGCTCCGCCCATCATTTTGGCTATGCCGCGGAAAGGTATATTGTAAATAAAAAGAATGTTTAAATCCGGAGTTCCCTTTTGTTCCATTTTATTTTTTCTATTGAGGATTATTTTATGGGCAAGCCTTGCAAGCGGGCTTTTAGCGTAACAAAGCTGCGAAACCGTATCATTCCTGCCAAGGAGCTTTGTACGGTCCCATTTCGATTCCGGCACATGCCTGCCAAGCAGATTTTCGAACTCATATGTGCTGACATTTGAAATTTTTCCCGAATAATAGCTTGGGATTTCATTCGCCTTATACGGGCATGGCGCCGCAGTGCCGTTGACTTTTACCTCGGCGCAAAGCCTTATATCCGTCGAAGATGCTCCAACCCGGATTTCATAAGTTCCGCCCTCAATTTCATATTTCCCTGTAACCACATTAAAATATCTGAACGCCTTGTCATCCAAAGCAATGGAAATCCTTTTGCTTTCACCGGCCTCAAGCCAAACTTTTGCGAAAGCTTTAAGCTCTTCCTCAGGGCGGAACACCTCTCCGCCTTTTTTTGAAACATAAACCTGCACAATTTCAGCACCGGCAAAATTTCCTGTATTTTTAACCGTAACTTCAACAGATTTTGCATCCGCTTTTAAATCGGAATATTCAAATGACGTATAGCTGAGTCCAAAGCCAAACGGAAAACGCACCGGAATTTTTGCGGTAAGATAATAGCGGTAGCCTATATAGAGTGCTTCCCTGTATTCGGAAGTACATTCCGTTCCGGGATAGAAGTTGAATGCAGGGGTATCCTCATAGCGAAGCGGCCAAGTTTCCGCCAATTTGCCGGACGGATTTGCTTTTCCCGCAAGGATTCTCGCCATTGCCGCAGCTCCCGCCTGTCCGCCCAAATATCCATGCACAGCGCCTTTAACAAGCCCCCACCAAGGGGTTTCAAAAGGAGCGCCTCCGCAAAGCACGGCAATCACGTTTGGATTTTCTTTTGCCACAGCTTCAAGTACATCAATCTGGTTTTGCCTTATGCGCATATGGGTTCTGTCCATGCCCTCGGTTTCGTTGAGTTCGTCAAGTCCCATGTAGTATAACACAATTTCCGCTCTTTTGGCAAGTTCGACCGCTGCGGCTTTTTTAGCCTCATCTTTCCCGCCGTTCCTCAAAAATCCGCCTTCAAAGCCTATTACATCAATCCCAGCCGATTTAAGGGCATTTAAAGGTTCTTCCAAAAATGTCGGATTTACAAGGCTTGAGCCGGCTCCCTGATAACGCGGTTTATCGGCAAAATCACCTATCACGGCAACCTTTGCGCCCTTTTTAAGCGGCAGGATGCCGTTTTCGTTCTTTAAAAGCACTATGGATTCTTCGGCCGCTTTCATTGCAAAGGCATGGTGCGCCCTTTTGTCAAAATCGGGAGTGTTTTCCGGAATAATCGTCGCAAAAAGCACTTTAAGGTATTCCTCAACCCTTTTATCCAAAAGCTCCTCCGAAATTTTGCCGCTTCTTACGGCATCGGCAAGTTCCCTGTCGCTGTTTCCGTCGGTAGCGGGCATTTCAAGATGGCTGCCTGCGGCAATACCCTCAACCCAGTCGTTGGAAGCTCCCCAGTCAGTTACAACTATGCCGGAAAACCCCCATTCATCCACCAAAATATCGCTTAACAGCTTTTTGTTTTCATTGGCATAAACACCGTTTATCCTGTTGTAAGCGGACATTATTGCAAGGGGATTTCCTTCTTTTACGGCAATTTCAAAGGCCGTAAGGTAAATTTCACGAAATGTCCGTTCATCCACAACCGAATCATTGTGCATGCGCAAGGTTTCCTGATTGTTTGCGGCAAAATGCTTAGGGCATGCCGCAACGCCTTTGGATTGTATCCCCCTTATATAAGCCGCCGCAATTTTGCCTGCAAGATACGGGTCCTCGGAAAAATATTCAAAATTGCGCCCGCAAAGAGGACTTCGCTTCATATTAAGAGCCGGTCCAAGCAAAACGCTGACTCCCTGTGCGGCAGCCTCCTCGCCAAGCATTTTGCCTATTTCCTCAGCCAAGCCTTCATCCCACGAATTGGCTACCGTTGCCGCCGTGGGAAAACAAGTCGCCGGACGTGAAGCGTTAAGCCCAAGATGGTCCGCCGCTCCCTCCTGCTTGCGGATTCCGTGCGGGCCGTCCGAAAGAAACATTGACGGTATGCCAAGCCTCTTGACAGCTTTGGTCGTAAAGTTGCCCTCTCCGGACAAAAGCGAGCACTTTTCTTCCAGCGTCATTTTAGAAATTATATTTTTAAAGTCCATTATGTACCTCTTTTATTTGCAATTTAAGCCGTATAAAGCAACCCGCCGCCGCAATATGCGGCGGCGGAATCATTTGCTTTATTCCTTACTCTGCCGCCTTCCTCTTTTTGTAGCCCTTAATAATCACAAGGATTTCAAGAGCCGCAAGGGCAGCAACTATCACTACGTCAATAACGATTGCTGTAATCTGCCAGTTGAGCAAGCCGACATTTATGTTATCAGAAGCATATGCGCGGCTGTTTACAACCGTGTAGAGGATATTCTTTGCAGCCTCTCTCATGGCAATAACTGAAGTTGCGCTTGTATCCTTAACATAGTTTGTCTGCTGGTCCATTGTTGCAAGGCAAATATTTGTGCCGCTGCGTACAGCCTGGTCAGCATTCATGTATCCATATCCGGAAGCGCCAAAGTAATCCGTCAATACAAAGCCCTTAAAGCCCCATTCGTCACGAAGCACGGTTTTTTGGAGTTCAGCGCTTGCGCCGGCCCATTCAGTACCGATGTAATTGAACGCCGCCATAACAGCCTTTGCTCCGCCTTCCTTAACGGCAAGTTCAAAAGGCTTTAAGTAAATTTCACGGATTGCCTGCTCATTTGACCATGTGCACAACATATTAAGACGGTTAGCTTCCTGGTCATTAAGCGCAAAGTGCTTGATATAAGCATAAACTCCGTGTTCTGCGGCTCCTACGATAGCATTTGCCGCCATTTTTCCGGCAAGAAGTCCATCTTCAGAATAATATTCAAAGTTTCTTCCTGCAAAAGCGGAACGGTGTGTATTCATTGCGGGAGCGTACCAGCCGGATACACCCATTTCATCCGCCATTTTGCCTATGCTTTCGCCAAATTCCTTAGCAAGGTTTTTGTTCCATGTGGAAGCAATCATAACCGCTGACGGGAAACCGATTGAACCAACGCCGGTAAAGTTATTGTTTATTGATGCAGGCCCGTCGCAGTCAACTGTTGCAACTTTTGCTATTGACTTTACTTGTGTTGTTTGATATCCGCCAATAGCTATAAGGCTCTTCATATCATCAACAGTAAGCTCATCAAGCAGCTTATCCCAAAGCGCATCATCATAATCCTTGCCTCTCAAATCGGCAAGTTTTACGCCATTTTTAGCGCCTGTAACAGGCATTGCATCGTTGGAGTCATTATAATCATCAGTTTTATAGTTGGAATTGTTTACAAATTTTGCCTTTAAATCATCTGCCATAGTCAAAGATGCCGGAGCGGCAGTCGCTTCCTTATAATTTGCAAAACCATCCTTGCGTGAAAGGTATTTTACATGGCCTTCAGCATCGGAAAACTGTGAAACGGCAGCAACTTGGTCTGTGGAGCGCGGATTGTCCTCGCCGTAAACAACCGTGCTTGCAACATTATAAGTCTTTTCTTCAATTACATTGTGTGAATCGGAGCGTATGGAGATTTTATAATCCCCTGCTTCAAGCACATAGCTTTTGGAACCGTATTTGTCAAAGGATGCCATATCCTCTTCGTTAAAGGAAATTGTAATTGTCTGTGAAGCTCCGGGTTCAATCATATCAGTTTTTTCAAAAGCAACAAGGTTTGCGCTTGCTTTCTCTATTCCGCCGTTGGTGTAAGGAGGATTATAGTAAACCTCAACCACATCCTTGCCTGCAACGGAGCCTGTGTTTGTAACTGTTACATCAAATGTAATTTTTCCATTATCGTTTTTAATGTCGCCCATCTTCTGCGAGAATGTTGTATAGCTGAGTCCGTATCCAAAAGGATACAAAACAACATCATCATAATTGATAAGGCCCTCTTCAGCTGCGGTTTCATAGAAACGGTAGCCTACATAAATGCCTTCAACATAATTTACAAAGGTAGGAGTTGCTTCCATTCCCCAATAAGAAGTCTTGTATTCACTCATATTGTCGTAAACAAAATTGCCGATATTGTTGTAATAAGGAGTTGCAGTAAGGTCGCTTACAAAAGTGTCACTCGTCCTGCCGGAAGGATTAACTTCTCCGGTTATAATCTTTCCAAGGCTGTTAAAGCCGTTTTGTCCCGTTCCGGGGCACCAAATTACGCTCTTTATCTGTGAATAATCCTTTACAAAGCCAAGTTCAAAAGCATTGGCTCCGTTATATACAAGTATAACATTGTCAAAATTTTTGCATACAAGGTCAACCATATCCTTTTCAGTGCGGCTGAGCTGCAAATAGTGCTCGCCTGCCTCAAAATCGGCATAATCTTTCGAATTGTTGTTATATGTAACCTTGCTCATATCTGTCGGAAGGTCGGCTCCCTCTCCGCCAACACGGGTAATCACTATCATAGCCGTATCGGAAAAGCTCTTGGCATTGTTTATAAGGTCGCTGCCATAAGAAGCTGCGGGAGGTTCAGGCAAAGTCCAGTCCTGTGAAAACATTCCCACCTCCGGACGGTCTGCGCGATAGGAAGTATAAAAATTGCTAAGGTCGGCATTAGTTGTTATCCCTGCGTTTTTAAGCCCTTCAAGCAGCGAAACAATCGGATATGAATCAGAAAGCGCACCGGAACCTGTTCCGCCGTAACACGGATTTGTGGACGCCCATCCGAAAACATTGAGTTTCTTTTCTCCGCCAAGCGGAAGAACATTATCCTTGTTTTCCAAAAGAACTATGCCCTCATCGGCAATGTCCTCGCAAAGCGCCTGTGCCTCGACCGTAGTTTCCTCAGATATTACCCCGTTGCCGGCTGCAAGGGAAATAATAGTGGACATGGGTCCAAATCAAATTAAGTTTACGGCAATGGCAAGAGCTGCTATAATTGCAACACCGGACTGCCAGCGGATAAAATATTTTTTTGACTTAGAAAACTTTTTGGCAACTACCATAGCTATTATGGCAGCCAAAAGCACCACCCCGAAAAATATCAGGTACGGAACGCATAACTTTAAGACGCTTATCACGTCATCCCAGTTAATGCTCAACATTTAAAAATTCCTCCTCCATATTGCGTTTGAGAAAATGTTCGTGCATACGAACCCCTCATGCAATACAGTTTAGCATCAATTAAGCCGTTTGGGGGAGCCGTTGCATATTCTGCACTTTTTAATGCATAAATTGCAAAACATATTGTGTAATTTCTATAAAACAAGTCTTTTATTTTTGTTAGAATAATAAAAATACAGTTATTTAAGCGGAATGATTATTCTAAGCTCAAACCAGTTCTTTTCCGTTTTTATTGCAACTGTTCCGCCATACTTTTCCGCGACATGCTTAATACTCTTTATTCCGTATCCATGAAAATTCCTGTCACCTTTTGTGGTTGCAGGAAGGCCTCCCTCAAAAAGCAAATCGCCCTCGTAATAATTTTCAAACCTTACCACAACAAAGCTTTTTTGAGAAAAAACAGACACGTAAATAAGCCTTTTTTCGTTTTCGGGAATTTTTTCAGCACATTCAATAGCATTGTCAAGCGCATTTCCAAACACTGTGCAAATATCCATTACATCCATAAAATCAAGCAGTTTTCCATCCGCTACGCAGTTGAGGGTTATCCCATGGCCGGCGCAATAAAGGCTTTTCCCTGTCAAAACGGTATCAAGCACAAGATTTCCCGTTTTATTTTGAGTTTCATAGGTTTTTATTTCCGCCTCCATGCCGTCCAGATAGGCATTGCGCTTGGCCGCATCCTTTTCGGCGCGCAATACGGCAATTTGATGTTTTAAATCATGGTACTTCCTGTTTATTATTTCAATGCTTTCCTTCGACTGCTGGTACTGCAAATAATGGTTTTGCAGAATATTTTGTATGGCTTGAAGCTCCCGTCTGAACCTTAACTCGCAACACTGTATATGATAAGCATACAAAATTGCAAATCCACCCAAATCTACCATTGTCCTTATGATGAAAATTCCTGAACCATACTCGGTGCTGAACGGAGTATGCACCGAAATAAAGCTTAAATTGCTTACTCCAAAGACAGTTGCGCCAATTAAAAAGCTTGAAAGCAGTTCACTATATCTGACCTCAAATTTTACTTCTTTTGGAATATGGCGCTTTTCAAGCAGCCAAACGCAAACAAATACCGCTAAATAAACCAATACAAGTACAATCAGTCCCCAAATTCCATGAGTTTCGCCATCCGGCCAAAAAAAAGCAATGCAGCTGCCACTCAAGAGATGCGGCAAGTTCCGCCAAAACAAAAGCCCTGACGCAATAATATCCGGCATCAATAGCCCTTATCTCCCCGCAGGAAAAAATAAAAATAAACATAAGCGCCACGGCTCCCATCATGCATGGAACCCAAAAATAAATGCTTATATCCTTCGTTGCCACAAGAAAAACCGATTGGATTGCAAGCGCGCAAAGCGATGCCGGAAAAAAGCGCCAGCCTTTAAGCCGGCGGCGCATTGTCATAAGATATATCACGCAGGCGCCCCATTCCGCAAGGGCAGTATAAATTCTCGGAATATCCGGAAGCATGGTATTCATCTTTCCACCTCGCATACATAATTTGCAAGAGCTTCCATAAAAGCAGTTTTGCGGTTTCGGCTTAAAGTCAGCTTTTCTCCCTTTACAAGCGCGCAGCCATCCTGTATTCCGTCAACGTGTTCCAAATTTATAAGGTAGCAGCTATTCCCGCGGAAAAAGTGCATATCTTTTAATTTTTTCTCCCATTCCTTTAAAGTTCCTGTTGAAGAGTATTCCCCAGATGCTGTATGAAACATAAGATTGTGTCCAAGGCTTTCTATATAATAAATTTTGGATGCTTCAAGCTTATATGTCCCGCTTTTAGTCGAAACGGCAACATATGTCATAGGCCGCTTTTTTATCCTGTCAAGCGCTTTTTCAAGCCTTTGAGAAAGGGCAAAATAAGATATAGGCTTTAATACAAAGTCAAGCGCATCCACCGAATAGCCTTGCACCGCATACTGCACCATATTGGTTATAAAAATAATGACTACCTCAGGGTCTGCTTTGCGGATTTCCTTTGCAGCAGTCATTCCATCCATGAACCGCATTTGAATGTCAAGAAGTATTATATCAAACTGTGCCTTATAGGCCTCCACAATTTCATCCCCGTCCGAAAAAACGGTAATCTTTACAGCTTCCCCGCTTTCTTCCGAAAACCGTTCAAGATATTCGGTAATCTGCTGTGTATAAGCTGCTTCATCCTCTACAACGGCAATTCGGACCATTTGCATACCTCTTCTCAAAATAAGTTTATTTGCGCATTAAGCCCTGCCGTGATTTCGCGGCAGGGCAAAAAATATAAAACTATAAAAATGATAGCACATTTTTTGTATACTATCAAGATAGCTGTTAGCAAGTGGATTTACTTTTTTAATGGAATCTCGACCCTTTTAGTAGTTAGTTGTTAGAAGTTAGATGTTAGATGTTAGTTTTTGTTCTTTTACCTTTTAAGTGGGGTGGACTCAGGCCCTTTTAGTAGTTAGTTGTTAGACGTTAGATGTTAGATGCTGGTAAATTAAAATAAGACCTTTAATGCCCAAAATAGCTAACTCTAATTTCTAACCTCTAATCTCTAACTTCTAAATGAATAGGCGGATAAAGACGCATGAAAGCCCCGCAGGGCGGCGTCTTTTGCATACTTTTCTTCGCTGGTGAAGAAAAGTATGCAGGGGGGTAAAAAAATTTGATTATTTTAAAAATTAAGAGAGGGGGGACGGAGTCCCACCTCTTAAAAAGTAAAAGAACAAAAACTAACGTCTAACTTCTAACAACTAACTACTATAAGGGGACGAGGCATCCGCTAAAAAGTAAAATTATCAAAAACTAAACTACTTTAACAGCTCACAACATTAAAGTAGCTTTAATAGCCTTTTTCCAGCCATTGCAACGTTTTTCCTTTTCGGCGGCAGCCATTTGAGGTTTAAATTCCTTTCTTTGCATTTCGGCAAAAATACTCTCTTTATCATAAATTCCGGCTGCTATTCCCGCGGCATAGGCAGCGCCCATTCCGGAAAGCTCTTCGGTCTGCGGTATAAGCAGCGGAATCCCCAATATGTCGCTTTGGAACTGCATTAAATATTCGTCCCTTGTGGGGCCTCCATCTACACGGAGGGAAGTCATCTCCATCCCCGAATCCTTAATCATTGCACCTATAATATCAGCAATCTGGTAGGCGATGCACTCCTCGGCGGCTTTCACTATTTCGGCCTTGCCGGTGCTCCTTGACATCCCGTAAAATGATGCCCTTGCGCCGCTTTCCCAATACGGGGCGCCAAGTCCGGAAAACGCAGGAACAAGATATGTGCTGTCATTCGGATTTGCCTCTTTTGCAAGAACCGGAGCCTCTTTTGGCGATGAAATAAGCCCCAAGCTCTCAATCCATTTTATCACCGCGCCGGCATAATTGATATTCCCTTCCAAAACATATTCAACTTCTCCTGAAATTCCCCATGCTATGGAAGTTGCCAATCCGCTTTCGCTGAAAATTGCTTTTTTGCCTATATTCATCATAACCGATGAACCTGTGCCATAGGTTGCCTTTGCCATTCCGGATTTATGACATCCTTGTCCGAACAGCGCACCATAGCTGATTCCTCCGCTTATTCCTATAAGCTTTACATTTGTGTTTGAATATGCCACATCAACCTTTGCCTGCTCCATGCTTCTGGTGGACAAAAAGCATGCCGGAGATGCCGCAAAAGCCTTCTTGCCGCAAGCGGCAAGGCCTGCGCTTATGGAAACAAGATTTTGCTCGGCAATTCCCACCTCAACAAACTGTTCCGGATATTTTCCGGCAAAATCCGAAAGCGAAGCCGAACCCCTTGAATCGCTGCACAAAACTACTATGTCCTTGTCTTTTTCCGCCCTTTCAACCAATACGTCGCAAATCACCTGACGGTTAGGAATTTTGTTCATATGCCAGCCTCCTTTTCTCCTTAAGCTCGGCTTTTGCCATTGCATACTCTTCATCCGACGGAACCTTATGGTGCCACTTTGCCGAATTTTCCATAAAAGAAACTCCGCAGCCCTTTACAGTTTCAGCTATGATTATGCTTGGCTTGCCTTTGCAAGCCTTTGCCTCGTTAAATGCCCTGTCAAGGTCGTTTATATCATTGCCCTTTGCTTTAATAACATTCCAGCCAAAGCTGTTCCAGCGTTCCTCTTGGCTGTCCTGAGTCATTACCTCCTCGGTAGTGCCGGATATTTGCAGGCGGTTGCGGTCTATTACCGCAGTCAGATTGTCAAGCTTATAATGCCCCGCCGCCATTGCACCTTCCCAAACGGAACCTTCGGCAAGCTCGCCGTCGCCCATTACCGTATAAACCCTATACGGGGCATTATCCATTTTTGCAGCAATGGCCATTCCTACCGCCACCGAAAGCCCATGCCCAAGAGAACCGGAATTCATTTCAATCCCGTTGACCTTATTATTCGGATGACCTATGTATTTTGAACCAAAAGCAGAAAATGTTTCAAGGTCCTCCTTAGGAAAAAATCCTCTATCCGCAAGCACGCAATAAAGCGCCTCAACTGAATGTCCCTTGCTGAGTATAAACCTGTCGCGATTGGGATTGTCCATATCTTGCGGAGATACATTCATATGCGAATAATAAAGGCTGACCAAAATGTCGCACACGCTAAAATCTCCGCCAATATGCCCTGCTTTTGCCCTGTAAACCATGTCAAGTATATTTTCTCTTATTTCAAATGCCTTTGCTTTAAGATTTTCCATAATACCCCTCCATTAAAGGCTGCCCCTCAACCATGCCTTTATTTCTTCTTCAGTCGGGTCAACAGGGTCTGCTTTAAGTCCCGGAATGTATTTGCATGCCTCGTAAAGCGCCGCAACAACATCCTCATGCACCCCGCTGCAATGGTGGATATAAGGTCCTGTAACAAGTTTTTCTTCCCACAGCGGCCAATCGTTCACCTCAACCCAGATATAAGTTCCCCTTGAAAATTTGCCGGATGTGGATTTTGCCTTGCCCAAGAAAAGGGAATATTCCCCGTGGTCGCCGTCAAAACGGGCAATGGTTATGTTTTTGCCTCCGCGTATCTCGCCCTCATGAGTGCCGGGAGCGTGGGAATCAAACAGGAAGTGGCTGTTAAAGCATGTCTTGCATCCTTCCGGACTGAGGCTTGTCGGGAAATTTCCACAGTGGAAAAGAAGTTCCCCATTGTCATTTTGGCTATGCCTTACCGTAAGGTCGGCAAAGAAGGGAGCGGTTTTGTTCAACGTTGCGGCATATGCCATCACCGAAGTTATTGCGCCATGGATGTCGGTTTCGCATGCAACGGGAATTCCCTCGTCCGTCAAAAGCGCATTTGCAAGGCAGGGCATCACATTAAGGCTGTCCTGCAAAGCGCTCCAACACTGGATTGCAACCGCAGTGCAAAGTTCCTTGTCAACGTAAAATTTCATGGCAAGTTTTAATGCGGCAACCCTTTTAACCTGTTCCTCCGGGGCATTGGTGCAATCAACGGCCGTTTTGATTTTTTCAATTTCAGCTTTAAGTTCTGCCGAATTTCCCTTTTCTATTTCAAGAGTCTTATTTTGAATTTCAACAAGGCTTATCGGGAAAAGCTGAATGTTGAATTTCTCCAAAAGCTCCCCTTCATTGCAAATTACCGACCAAAATCCCGCCGGTCTTGTGGATATTTGAAGGATTCTGATTTTATTAAAGGCCTTTACCACGTTTGCCGCCCTTAAAAAGTTTTCAAATCCCCTTTTGAAAACAGGGTCATCCACCGCTGTATTTGGAATATAGGTAAACGGAACGTTAAAACGGCGTAAAACCTTTCCGGTTGCAAAAAGCCCGCACTGACTGTCGCGCAGGCGGAACCCGTCTTCAAGCGGGTCCTCATCCCTCGGGCCCCAAAGCAGTACAGGTTTTCCAACCTCCCTGCAAAGTTTTGCAACGGTGTCTTCCGTGCCAAAATTGCAATGCGGAACAAAAACGGCATCAACTTTTGCTCTCTTGAATTTTTCCGCAATCCTATATGCCGATTCGGTATTGTCGTAAAGGAGCCCTTCGTCGTTAATATCATCAATATCAATTATTTCAATGTCATAACCATCCATAAAGCTGCGGATAAGCTTTTTATACCTCATTGCGTCCTCAGCGCTGAATGTAAATCTTCTTGTCGGTGCAAAGCCAATTTTTAATTTATCCATCTTTCATTCCTCTTTCCATATAATTTTACATTAATTTTTAAAAGCAATTTCTGCCGTCATCCACTATTCTCGTGCAAGTTTATTATAACTTTTTTATATAAATATTTCAATAGATTTTATATAAAATTTTAGATAAAACAAAAAATAGTCGGAATTTTATCATTCGCTTTATTTAAATTTGCATTTTCATTATTTGATACTTAAAAAGTAAATATAAAAATTTATATGTTTATTTTATATTTTTCTCAGTTTGCTTGTATCTAACATCTAATAGAGGGGGGCGCCGCCCCCCCTCTTAACTTTTAAAGATAATAATTTTTTTACTCCCCCTGCCTACTTTTCTTCACCAGCGAAGAAAAGTAGGCAAAAGACGCCGCCCTGCGGGGCTTTCCATATGTCTTAATTCGCCTACCCGCCGGCAACGGGCGCTTACGCTTTCAGCGTGCGCCCTGCCAGACGGCTGACGGCTCTATATTGTTGCTCTGCTTTTCGCCCCAGTGCTCACTACCCCAATTTTACTACGAAAAGCAGAGCTTTATTTTTTGCTTGTCTTAATAAGTCTATTAGCAGAAAACTATAAGCCAAGACTTTCTGCTGGTAAAGTAATTAAGGCAAGTAAAGTTAAAGACCTGCTTTTCGCGACAAGATTAGAGTGGTACATACCGAGGCGAAAAGCAGGTCGTCTACAACGAGCCGTTATTCGCCGTGCAGGCAATTTGCGATTTCAGTTTTTGCGTAAGCAAATTGCCGTTGCCGGCGAATAGGCGACCGTAGACATATAAAATCAGGCGTTTTTTGGTGACTTTTTGTCGCCGGACAAAAAGTCACTGGGGGATAAAGCAGACTAAATCTGCTTTATATGCAAGAAGGGGGGCAAAGCCCCCTCTTAGATGTTAGAGATTAGAAATTAGATATTAGAATCTGTTAACACTATTGCATTAAAATATAAAATATGGTATAATAATTGTATGGAAATAACAAAAGAACAATTTGATCGAATTGCCTCATATCTTC
>JAIHAL010000002.1 GCA_020054675.1 Oscillospiraceae bacterium | reverse complement strand
AGTTCAGAGAAAATCCTGATACCATACTCCGGATTAGAAATCATCTCTTCGATAACTTTATCTGTAGCATAAACTCCATATTTTCTGATCGTGGGCAGCACTTCATCAAAGACCCATCTTTCAAAGCGTTCAGCAGCAGGAAGTTTGCTACGTATAATGAGACGATATAGATTTCCCTCTGTAATATAAGTCCGTTCAACATGCTGTTCAGTCGAGACACCATATTGATTTGTAGTTAAGGTGACCCCGTCGTGTTTCACGACCCCGTCTGGTTTGCAATGGCGTTGTATCGCATCACGAGGGTTACTATATCCTAGCATCCTTGCACAATCCGTTGCAGGAAAGTATTCCTTTCCATCAATAACGAGTACTTTAAGTTCTCCAAATTCTGTATTCTTAAAAACCTGTAAGTTATTCATAACATCAATCCTCCATTTCTTTCATTTCTCCAAAATTTCTCCCTACCGAAGCCTCTGCCACAATAGGTACATCAAATTCAGGGAAGGGTTGTGTTTCCATACACTCTTTTATAAAAACAACTGCTTCGTCCGCCTTGTCTTCCGGTAATTCAAAAACCAGCTCGTCATGTATCTGCAGTATAGGTTATGATGCGCCCACAGGCAAGCTTTAGAATATCTGCCGCTGTACCTTGAATAGGTGTATTTAATGCGCACCGCTCGGCAAACGACTTCTTGCCCCAATCTTCCGAAAGCATACCGATAAGATATCTGCGCCTGCCAAGCCATGTTTCGGTATAGCAGGTGTTTGCGGCTGTCTTTATCGTATCTCTCTGCCATTTTGCCAAGCCGGGGTAACCGTCTTTGAGGTTGTTGATGATGTTTTCGCATTCCTCTTTGGTTGTTTTAAGCCCGGCCTTAAACTGTAAGGTGCGCTTCAGGCCGTTTGCAATTAAACCGTAGAATACTCCGAAGTTGCAGTTTTTTGCTATAGTTCTGTGTTCCTTGTAATGCGGATTGTTTTTGTCCGCCGCCTCCTTGAACGGAATTTTATATATTATCGAGGTTGTCTGCGCATGAATATCACCGCCGGTTCGGTAAGTCTCCAGCATCTTTTCATCCCTGCAGTAAACCGCCCCCACACGAAGCTCAATCTGCGAGAAGTCCAGAGAAAGAATTGCCTTGCCTTCGGGCGCCGTAATAAAACTACGTACTCCTATGGGGTCATTGTCCTTTCTCGGGCAGTTTTGAAGGTTTGGATTCCTTGCCGCAAACCGTCCGGTTTCCGTTCCCAGCGGCATTAGGTCGGGATGTATCCGGCCAGTGGCATTATTGATATGCTCCAAATATCCGTCTATGTAGGTGCTTTTCAGCTTGCCCCACTTGCGGTATTCTTGAACAAGGTCAAACAATCGAACCAGCTCCGGTTTATTCTTTTGGCACCAGCTACGAAGCATAAGCAACGCTTGGTCGTCCGCCGCTTCCTGATACTTCTCCGTTGTCTTTAATACCGGCAGTCTCAAATCCTGATACAGATACTGCTTAAACGCTGAAGTGCCGGCATTTGCCCCTATATTCACGCCGTTCGTAATCTCGTCAATTTCAGCTTTCAGACTTGAAATCTTTTCTTCCGCTTCGGCCTGTTTTTTGAGCATTGCATCCCTGTCCACCGGAATCCCGTTATATTTCATAATCCCAACATACACTGAAGTAGGGGATTCTACCTTTTCCGCTATGTACCTGTGCTTCGGCAAAAAACGGTCAAACCAGTCATTAAACCGGTGATACAGCCTCAAGGTATAATCTGAGTCTGCGCAGGCATAGCGTATTGTTTCATAATCCTGCGGATATAGCTCATCAAAATACCTGCCGCCGGTCACGGTCTGAAAATCCGGCATATCTGCACCGAATAGGGAGGCTGCAAGAAGTTTTAATCCGCTGTCGGCAAGGCTGCGGAATTCCCACTTTGATTTCAATGTCAATTGCGCAGCAGCTATGGTGTCATAACACGGCTCCCTAACAATAATTCCTTTTGAGTACAGGAACATTGCCTCAAAAGCAAGGTTGTGGGCGACTTTGATGATGTTATGATTTTCAAATATTGCAGACTGTAGGTATTTCATAAGCTCATCATGCTTTTCTATGTTTTTGCCGGTTTTATGAGCTATCGGCACGTATATTGCACTGCCTTCGGATACCGAAAAGCTCATGCCTGCGATATGCGCTTTATGCGGGTCTAAAGCGGACTTCTCTTCATTTCTGTACTCATCATCCGGTGATGTTTCAAAATCGAATGCAACAATGGCTGCGCCATTTAAATATTTCTGCAGATCATTTAAAGATGTTACGCATATATAATCCAAAATACCGTCTCCTCTCCGCCGCTTTCAGGGGAGCGGGGAGCTCCCCCTGCGGCACTATGTTATTCCAAAGGTTCAATTACCTCTCCGGTTTCAATGTCAACATTTAACGGAGTATCCTCCGGTTCCGTATCATGCCCGACGCGGACGCTTAAGGCTTTGACCTGCTTGGACAGTGAATTTATAAGGTTAAATTCCTCCGGTGAAAGGTCCCGGTCAACCGTAAACTGCGCCTGCGAAAACGTAATACCATTTGCATTTGTCGCCTTTCTTAAACTAAACCTCGTTACCACCGAGTTTGATTTTTTGCCTTTGGAAAGCAAGCGCATAAGATAGCGGGTAAAATCCTTAAGGGAGCCTGTTGGAAGTGACAGGATCATCGGGAATATTTCGCCCTCGCGGAGCAGGTAAATACGTCTTCTGTTTTTGCAGGCCTTACCGCCGCTTTCGCCCGAGCCGAACTGGTTGTACGGGCATTTGTCGCACCTTCCTCCGGGGTCTCCTTCGCCGGTGATTCCGTCAAAACTGCCGCAATCCGGAGGATTGGAGCCGCCGGTATATTTGTTTTTGTAGTAAGCATAAAGGGGATGATGATAAAGGATTACGGCTGAAAACTCCTTAACTGCGTCAGGGTTATCCGGATCCTCGCCCGGGATTTCAAACACCGTACTTCCTGCGGCAGGTATTTTAATACGCTCAAAGCTGCCGGAAAGTCCTGCAAGTTCATCTGAAAAAGCGTCGTTTAAATTAAAGTCCTGCAATGCCAAAAATGTACCGTTGCTTTTTACAATTTCATTGTTTTTCATAGATTTCTTTCCCCTTTCAAATTATCTTTTGGCTGCCTTACGCACGCCAACTGTGGTTTTTTCAAATACATTGACCAGACCGTTTAGCCATTCCGGAAGCTGATCGTTGTTCTCCGACATCTGCTCTTTTACAAAAGCAGACAGAGAATTGGCATTTACCGTTTCATAGATAAGCCCGCCGTAGCCCTCTGCACGCAACGCTTCAAAAAGCTCCTCTTTACGCTCGGTCGCTACTGATGCTCGGGTTGTATTGGTTAAGCAAAACATGACGCCGGAGCGGGTAAAGTTTTGTGTTTCGGATTCCAGCATGGCGTTTGCCAGGTTAAAATCCACTTCCTCAATTTCCGCATTTACTGCCTTTAGCTTCTGCTCAAGCTCTTTCTTTGTGTCACGCAGTTCTTTTAAACGATCTGCAAGTTCAAACATTCTTTCTGATTCATTCAAAATCCATCACTCCTTTGCTATTGAAACGGGTTTTGCCCCGCTCTGTAATCATCTACAAGACTCTTTGCAAGGTTGGCCTTATTTTTTAGTGCCTTTAATACCTTTTCATCAACTGTGCCTGCCGCGGTCAAGTAAATGTAAGTGCAGGGCACTCGCTGTCCGGCTCTATGTATCCGCGCTTTTGTCTGCTCGAAATTGCTCATGGAATAGTCCAGTGAATAAAACACCATCGTGCTTGCTGCCGTAAGGGTAATGCCAAGTCCCGCTGTCGCTATCTGCCCGACAAACACGGGTACGTCCGGGTAATTCTGAAATTGTGCAACCTGCTCGTCCCGGTCTTTTACGCTGCCCGTAAGTAAAGAGTAACGCACACCTTTTTTGTCAAGCATCCTGCATATGGCGTTTATTTCAGGGATAAACCGGGCAATAACGACCAGCTTTTTGTTTTCCTCCAGAGCCGAATCAATGATGTCCTCAAGCACTTTCAGTTTTGCTGTACTGACTTGCTCTGCCTTTGAACTGTCGTCACTGCCTAAAAACCCACCGGTAAGCTGGGACAGCCTCAACAGCTTTGTCAAAACATTTGTGATTGTAACTTCACCTTCAGAAAGCTCCGCATAGCTGTCTTTTACAAGATTTCTGTAAAGAAGCATTGCTTGCGGTTCCAATTCCACCTTGCGTATGATATCCGTTGTTTCCGGCAAATCAAGGCATTCCGCTTTTGTTGCACGGTAAGCGATGGAATGAATTTTTTCTGTCAATTCCCGCTCCATAGATTTTTTGAGAACAGGGGTATGGTTGCCATACCCGACCATGTCGAAGTATCGGTTCCGGAAAGCATAAAAGCTTTGGCCGAAGATTGCCGGATTTAAAAATTTGTACTGGCTGAACACATCAATTGCTTTGTTGGTTACCGGAGTGCCTGTTAAAAGAAGCCTGTACCGCGCTCTTGCCCCAAGCCTGTGCATTGCTTTGCTGGCACTGATGTTATGGGTTTTAATCTTATGTCCCTCATCGGCGATAATAAGGTCCGGATTCCATGCAGTAAGCTCCTTTTCCAGCCTCCATGCGCTTTCGTAGTTGATTACCGCCACCTGAAGCGCGCTGCCATTTAAGTGTCTTAAGGTATCTATTTTCTTTGCGCTTGTGCCGGTCAATACCGCAAGGTTGTAATCAAAGTCTGCGAAGTTATTAAACTCATCCTGCCATACACCCAAGATGGATAGAGGGGCCACAATCAAAACACGCCTGATGCGACCTGCATTGTACAATGCGCCTGCTGCCGCGATGGCGGTTAGTGTTTTCCCTGTGCCTTGTCAGCCCATTTCCATCAAAAGAGCTGCGCCCTTGCCGTTGGAAATGTACATTTGCACCACCTGCCTTTTTCATCTCTCGGATGCTCTTTTACATGTTCGGATTGGGAAGGAAACACCTCAAGGTTTGCCGGATGGTTGTTCAGCTTATTTCCGTCAATGTGATGGACTACCTCGCCCTTTTGCAGTGGTCTGCCAAGCTTCGCTTCCGCAATCCTGCGATGCTCGTGCCTGCCGAGAAATTTTCTGTACGCTTTTCCTTCACCGCCGCCCCGCATTGCAAGGCTGCGCTTGATACGTGACTCAAGCACTCCGCCCGGCTTGTTCATTGGATTTGCGTTGCGGTTGTAATCGGCCATCCGCTGTGAGTTCCATTCATAAAAATGAGCCTTGCAGCAAAAGTTGTTCTCACGGACTTGGCTTTCCGACTTTAGAAATGGCTTGCCGCAAATCCGGCAGGTCACCTCGGCCATTTGCATCGGAAACACCTCCTTCCGCAATCAACCCGAAACACTTACAAACGAAATTGAAAGCCTCAATTTGATGCTTGTAAGGTTTTGCTTTAACGGGCATCGGAATTTTAGGAGTGGGATCACGTTCATTCATCTTCGTCACCCTCCTCCGGCAGTTCTGAAATCGACACACGTTCGACGCTCTCACCGGGAACTATAACCATCAACCGGTGTTTATTGCCGAACAGCCGCTTCAGAAACCGCTCCCGCATAGCTACCGTTTGGTTTTTTATAACACATCCTTCAAACGGCGCTTTACGGACGCTGATTTTGAGTTCATGCCTCATTTTCTGACTCCTTTCCTGAGAGCGGTATTGTTGTGCTCTCTATAGGTAACTCACGGCAGAGGCAAATCCGCAGGGTCTATTTCAAAAATTTTTTAAGTTTTATATAAATGCGGCTTAAACGGTCGCGTATTGCGCTTTCTCCTACTCCTTCCTCACGGGCAATGCTGACAATGGTTCTATTCTCAAAAAACACCTTTTTGATTAGCTCCCGCTGCTGGGGCAAAAGCTGATTAATGGCCTTATGCAGCGCTATGTACTCTTCATTTTGGATGCATTCGGCTTCGACATCTTCTTCTGATGGAAACAGGTTGCCGTCAAGGTTAAATGCGTCAAGGGAAGCATGACGTCGGGTTTCTTTCTGGTTAACATTGCGTTCAATTCGGTCAAGCTCAATAAGAATGTCATAATCGCCCTCTGTGACTTCAATGGTTATGGTTTCATTGTTGAAGCGGTAAGTGTACTCAATTTTCATTTTTCTTAACTCCTCTCGTTTTGCCGAGGGAGCCAAGTGAAAACGAAAAGCCGAGTGTCCGCTAAACGAAAATAACCGGATGATATGCCAACTCTCGTTTAGCATTCATCCGGCTATTTGGTAGCTCACACTCGGCTCCGTTGCTCGGTATGTTACATTATTTTATTTTTTGGCCAAGGGTTATCTTAACAACCTTATTGCATTTTTTGCATTTTAACTCAATCTCTCCTTTCGCGTCTTGGCTTGCGTCAAGAATCCTTTTTTCGCATAGCGGACATTTCACTCTAATTTTCATAAGCTCACCTGCCTTATATTTATTGTCCTATTTTTGGTACATCTTTTTTGATATAATATGTTTGACGAATAATTATATCGCCCCAATTTTGGTATTCCGAACATTTTGTTCGTATTGAAGGCAAAAAATATGCAACTCCTTCGCATAATTTGTTCTGATATGGATATTATAATACACACATATGTTCGCTGTCAATAGTTTTTAGAAATTTATGTTCGACATATTGACAAATTCCGAACAATAATATATAATGAGCAGGAAAGGAGCTGCTAACTATGAAATTTGGTGACAAATTAAAAAAACTGCGCTTGGACAGAGGCTGGTCGCAGGCAGAGGCAGGCAAAGCAATAGGCGTGTCGGAACGTGTATACGGCTACTATGAAACAAATGAAAGAACACCATCCAAACCTGAGATTATTCAGAATATCATGAACACCTTCGGTGTTTCATTTGAGTACCTGTTTACGCCTGAAGAACAGTTTCAGATTGAAGCATCCCAAAAATACGGCAGTATAGGCAACCGTCAGGCACAAAAAATACTTCAGGGAGCGGATGCCCTGTTTGCCGGCGGGGAGCTTGACGAAGATGAGAAGGACGAGATGTTTGAAATTTTAACAAAGCTATACTTTGAAGCAAAGAAGGCAAATAAGGAGAAATACGGACGAAAGAAGAAAAGAGAATAATCGCAATAATATATGCTTAAAGGGATGGTGTTCATGATATTTGATAATGACGCTATAATTAAAGCAAATCGTCTTACCCGCTCATGTGGGACAACCAACCCATATAGAATAGCACAGGAACTGGGAATACAAATCTTCTACATGGATTTAAGTTCGATTAAAGGAATGTACGCTTATGTTTTAAGAAACCGGTATATCGTGCTGAATAATAACTTGGGGGAGGTTGAGCAAAGAATCGTATTGGCCCATGAACTGGGGCACGACCAGCTGCATAGGGGTTCTTGTTTTCGCGCTTTTACAGACCGCAGCTCCATTTTATATGAAACACACCGAAGGGAAATTGATGCAAATTACTTTTCCGCTCAACTGCTAATCCCCGATGAGGATTTCTTTGAAATGCTCGAAAACGAATATGATTATTTTCAGATGTCGGCAGAAATGCAAGTTTTTCCGGAATTAATGATGCTTAAAGTTGATATGCTGAATCGGCAAGGACACAACCTTAAGCCTTTTGACGTAGGTTCGAAGGATTTTTTGAAAAATAGATTGAATATGTGCAATTAATAAAAAGATAACAGCTCAGTAAGTTAATATACTGAACTGTTATTTTTTTATGTATTATGAGAACTAATATTCGCGCAAATACAACAAAAATCTTTTAATTATGTGCAAAATATTGCATTTATCGAAAAAATATGATATTATGTATACATTGTATTTAGTTGAGGTGAAAATCATGGCTGTTAGCTATAACAAATTATGGAAGCTGCTCATTGATAGAAAAATGAAGAAGAAGGATCTTCAAGCCGCTGCGGATATCAGTGCTAGCGTGATAACCAAGCTTGGTCGAGATGAGCCTGTGACAACCACGATATTAATGAAAATATGTACTGCCTTAAAATGTGATATAGGTGATATCATGGAAATAGTGCCTGATGAAGATAAATGTGAGAAGTATACCAACTAATAGTATGATATCAGGAGGCTTTTAAAATGGATATTGAAATAGGCAAATTTACTCTTGAATCATTGACTACCGGCATGTACAGTGAGCCAGAGTCTTGTTTTCGAGAATATATACAAAATGCGGTTGACTCATTAGATGCCGCTTTCTCAGAAGGTATTATTAAACCGGAGGACTTCCGTATAGAAATTATTATTGATGGAACAAGGCGAGAAATTACTATACGTGACAATGGTACAGGCGTCAAGAAAGATTTGGTTGGAAAAACTTTACTTGATATTGGTAATTCCACCAAACTACATACTACTAATCGTGGCTTTCGCGGTATAGGGCGCTTGGGAGGTCTTTCGTATTGTAAAAGACTCAGCTTTTGTACCTCTGCGGTGGGCGAAAATGTAAAAACGCTAATTACTTTTGATTGCGATAAATTAAAAGCCCTTTTAGTTCCAGGTCAAAGCACTGAGCACAATCTGCAGAGCGTTATTGAGGCCGTAACCGAAATAAAAGTTATGCAAGAACAATCATCAGCGCACTATTTTATTGTTAAGATGGAAGAGGTTGATGATATTTCTTCACTTTTGGATTTAGAGACAGTTAAAGATTACATATCACAAGTTGCACCAGTGCCTTTTAAAGAAAGATTCTATTGGGGAAGAGAAATAAAAAAAGAGTTGTTGGAAAATGGAATAGCAATTGCGGAATACCCAATATTCATTGGAGAGTCGTTTGAATCCCTTTCACAAGTATATAAACCATATAAGGTGACATTTGAGGCAAACTCTCGTGCAGGTGTATCAAAAGATGAGATTCTCAGTCTCTCCTTCTTTAAAATAAATGATGGTAGTCATAAAATGATTGCTTATGGTTGGTACGCAAATACAAATTTTTCAGGAACACTAGTCGACGAGCGAATTTCTGGAATCAGGGTACGACAAGGGAATATACTCATTGGTGACGGACGCACACTCGCTCCTTATTACAAAGAAAGCCGATTCAACGCTTGGGCGATAGGTGAAGTTTATGTTATTTCCCCTAACTTAATTCCAAATGCTAGAAGAGATGACTTCGAGAAAAACACAACTTTTTCAGAGTTTACTATTGGCTTAAGAGATACAATTGGGACTGAGATAACCGAGAAAATTCGTGCTGCGTCCAAAATTAGAAACAATCCAATACAGAAGACTATTAAAAAAGTTGAGCGCGATATAGCTAAGGTAGAGGAAGTTCTAACTACTGGCTTTCATTCATCTACTGAAAAAGATCAAGTTGCAGCTAGACTTGAAGCGACAAAACGGGACCTTTATACTATTCCGAAAAACGCCCCTGTTGAAGTGCTTGCGCAAAAAACAGCTTTGGTAGAGCAACTCAATAAGCTTATGGACGAAGTACATGAATCTACAAATTTTAGAGTAAAGAAAGACATACCTTCAAATTTTTCAAAAGCAGAAAAAAAAGTCATTCAAGCAATGATGGAAGTTTTATCACGTAATTTTGAGCGCGCCACTGTTGATAGCCTATATCACGAATTCTTAGAAGAGCTAAAGTCAGGAGGGAAAAAATAATGATACAGGTCTATCCCGAAAAATACGAGCAATTAGAATTGTCTGTTGACGAGAAGTCGTTTCTTCGGACAATTGAGCGGGCTTTTGTGGAGGAGAAAATGGCATATTATGTGCTACATATTAATCCACGAAAAAAGGACGCTGGTGACGGGAAGCCTGAACTGTTTAACCTCTTGCTTGTAAGTAAAGGGATTCTCCTGTTTCGTTTTATTGAAGCGCAGGATTTGGCTGTTCAGATGACTATAAAGGTTCTTAGCAATCCCTCAATATATGAAGTTCTCAAAAATGATATTGTCAAAAGGCTCGAAGAGAGTCGCTATCTCACAGATAAATCAAGCAAATTAAGATTTTCGCTTAATATTTGCTTTGTGTTCCCGAAGGCTGATGAACATCAAGTGACATTGAATCTTGACGAAAATGAGCGCCAGTTTTGTAAAGAACACGTCCTATTCAAAGATACAATAACTCAAATACGCAAAGAAGGTGCTACCTCACTTAAAAGATATTTGAGTAATGCGGATGAACTTAAGGAAGAGCAAGTAAACAATATCTTCCAGAGGCTTTGCCCTGAAATCACAATACCACGAAAAGTTGTCCTTGACGAAACAGAAACAGTGCTTGGTAATGATGGAAATTTGAATTCAGCTGATAGGGCTGTACAATCCTATCGTTTAGATAGTAAGCAAATAGACATTGTGAACAGAATTACAAAAGGCAACCAGCTAATACTTGCTTGTGCGGGTAGTGGCAAAAGTGTACTATTGATCTCAAAGTGTTTTAAGCTAGCAAGTCTTAATCCAAGTGAAGAATTCCTCATCACTTGTTACAACAGGAATCTGAATAACTATTACACTTGGGCAATAGCTCAGGCAGGATTTACAGATAGAAATGTGCGTTGCTCAACTTTTTTTTCATTATGCAAATCATTATTAGAAAGTAATGGTATACCGGTACCTTCATCTTACTATTATGATAAGAATGATTCATATGACAAACTGTTCGAAGCGGCTAACAATGCATTGGTGCAAGGTAGAATCAAGGAGAGATTTTACGGAATCTTTATTGATGAAGTTCAAATTTTCAAGCCGGAATGGTACCGATTTTGCTTTAATCTTCTAAAAAGTAAAAAAGATGAGGAGCATTTCTTTGTCATTGCTGGAGATAAATCACAAGATGTAAAAAACAACATTAAACACGGCAAGGCACCCTGGCAAGGTGGTGGTGACGCTTACCCAGAATACCGTGGAAAAACGCTGACAATAGAAATAAATTACCGTAACTCCAAACCAATAAATGATGCAATTGACAGATTCGTTTCGGCGGCAAAAACACTGGGGTCAACATTGGGCATTGACTTTTCGGAAGATCCAGAATTATTTCTACGAGGAACTGCATATCGCCCAGGTAATGCTCCTACATTAGTTGAGCTAAGTGAGTATAGTAATATTGGAGAGGCAACCGCCATCGGTGATGCAGTAAAAAACCTTATTGAAAAGAAAGGCTTAAGTGAAGTTGATATTGCTATTATTCTCTTTAATGAATGTGCGAAATATACAACAAAAGGATGGAAAACACATTATTATAGACTTAGACCATATATTATACAATACTTTCAAGCAAATGGGTGGGAATCCCCAGCATTTTTATATCAAGGCTACTCAAATGGAATAACTTATGGTTCGCGTCGAGGAGTTACAGTAGCCTCGATAGAGGGTTCTCTTGGACTTGATTTTAGAGCTGTAGTTCTTGCAGGATTGCGTCCTTTAGGAACACATGAAAACGTAAGGACTTTAGAAGATTTTGAGCTAGCTCCAAAAGAGCAGTTACCTGATAAACTTGATGCCTTTAAAAAAAATATAAATCTTATTTATACGGGCTGTACGAGGGCAAAGGACGAATTAACCATAATTCTATCAGCACCTAAGGGTGAATCAATTTATTTAGATTTGCTGAGACAATCTATACCAGAGGTGAAAAACCATGATAACATATGACGATAAGACAGAAGGTGTTTTTACTTCAGGAGAGAGGTTTATTGTACCACATAGCATAGATAGTGATGATTTAATATTTAAGGCCAGTTATATAGTTGAATCAAATATTAAATGCAAAGGGAAAATAACGGCGCTTTTTGATTTAATCGTTGTCGGTGATGTTGAAGCATATGAGATTGATGTTAAAGGTAGATTCATCTGTATTGGCAAGTGTAAGGCAAACACGATTACTGTTTATGGAGAAATATGGGCTGAGGAAATTATAGCCATAAATATTGAAACAAACAGTAGAATAACAGCTCAAGAAATAAAGGCCAAAACAATTATAGCAGAAAGCAATATTCTTGTTTCTCATACCATTGAAATTGATAATACTGCAGAAAGCAATAAGGCAATTATTTGCGGAGAAACTGTATTTGGAGCTGGAGTACTTTGTTCACCTGTACTTTTTACTGGCGAGCCGTTAGATCTGGATAATGGCGAAGAAGCCGTAATTATAAAAGATTCAACTCAAAAATCGGAAGAGAGCAATCATATTACGGATAAGCTTATAGGGACAGGTACTGAAGCAAACCTTATCCAAATAGGTGAAAAGAGTTTCAAGCAAGAAAACGACTTTTGCGGATATTTAGACCTTGTTATATCGAGCGCACATGACGATGAGGAAAGAGAAAAGTTTAAACGTTGGAAAGCTGTGTTGCAAGAAGTAGAATTGAGTTGCCATTCTTTAGATAAATGCAAAAATATTGTTCAATTAATCTGGCTATCTGAAATAGCTAACTCAGACCACTTCCGAAATTGGTCAAAGGTCGATGAAATGTTTATTATGCTTGATCAACATTTTACAAATCTACTATATAGTAATTCTGATAGCATAATCTGCACAGTTAACAACTATTCGGAGCTGTTGATGGCACTTAATATTCTTCATAATTATGGCGACATACTTAGCGAAGAGCTTTACGATTGGATTTTTGAACAACTTATATCAAATCTTGGATTGAAGCCTGAATTTATATATAAACGATTAAAGGAAAAGGGGTGGGCAACTCATGGCGAACAATAGAGAAATATTGGCCAAAAATATTGTTGATAGATTTGTTGCAGCAATTTCTGGTACTGACAAAGAACAGTGGTTATTTAACAATCCTGAAGATCGTATTTTTGTTGGGAAACTATCTCCACGAAGCGCTGAGGATAGCTTTTCTTCGAGTGTATTGATTAAACAAATTAGCGTTGATTTTCGAATTCCTAAAAAAGATATTGACCATGCTGTTTTACGGATATATCCGCAAGGGTATTTCTTTTTTAGAGTTTTGCCAACACTTGACCAGCAACGCGCATTTTTTTTGAAAAATTTTACGTCTACTTTTACTGACTTAAGATTTACAGATTTTAATGCGCTCGCTGAAGCATTCAAAGTTGGTAGTTTTACTGCTGAGATGAAAGCCCACAAGGTTCAACTACTCCCGGTGTACGAGAAAATAGCTATTGACCGAGACAATGCTTTTGTTGAGGTAAAAATTCAAGATATATACAACCCTAAATTTGATTGTGGGAGTGTGCCTAAAGAATCTTGTTTTTACAAAGAGATAAAAAGGCAAGTTGATACTCTTTGCAGTGAGGCAAAAAAACGCCCTAATATTTTATCTTGTCAATTCAGAGATAAAGTTAAAATAGATGACCTACTTACTGAGAATGCATGGAATACTTATATTAAAAAGCAGACGATACGCGAGGAATTTGACATGTTTCTCCGGTTCGATTATTCCATTAGTGTTGACCTGAAAGGTTGCGATGATTATCTAAATGTGACTGTTGCTCTAAGCAACGAGACTCCTTGGGATGATGAAACCGCAGGTAACGGTCAAACCGCAGCTAAAACGGATAAGTACAGAATCAGCACGCTCTTTAATTCAGGATTAAAGGTCAAGTGTCTGAATACTATGTTCAAGCCTTTCGAATTGGATTATTTTAATGATGACTATAAATATGATAGAGAGGTTTATGCACTTGGAAACAACTGCAATGTGATTTACGACAAGGAAAATGTTGAGATACAAACAACCCATGTTCCTTGCTTTGTTCAGCATCGCTTAAAAACGAATGACAAGATGGCAATCAAATTTGAAGATTTAATTAATAATCCAATCGGTACACTAAAAAGCATCCACAACGAGATGCAAAAAGAACTAGAACGATGGAATGCAGATTTTGACAGGCGATGCAGTTCTCTTACATCAAATGGTGTGAAACAGTTTAGAAAAGAAATTGATGATTTCAAGTTAGAAATTACGCGCTTTGCCACTGGTATAGAATTGATTAACAAATACAATATGATTAATGACGCCTTTCGTTATATGAATCAAGCTTTCAGAGATTCCGCAAAAAATAAAGGCTATGATAGTTGGCGTTTGTTTCAAATCGTTTTTATAGTTTCATTAATTCTTGACATTGTAGCACATGAGCAAGATTTAATGCTCGATGATGACATAAAAAACAAAGCAAAAACCGATGATGTGGATATCCTATATTTTCCTACTGGTGGCGGTAAAACTGAGGCATTCTTAGGGATTCTCGTTTTCAATTTGTTTTTTGACCGTTTACGCGGTAAGAACTATGGAGTTACCGCTCTTTTAAAATACCCTCTCCGCTTGCTTTCTGTGCAACAGGTTCAGCGTGTCGCTAATATTCTTGCAACGGCTGAGATAATTCGGCAAGCTAATCAAATTAGTGGTAGTCCATTCAGTCTTGGGTATTATGTTGGTGATGGCAATACTCCAAATAACATTGATAAAGACCTTCAAAAGACGTTGATGGAACTATCTCCTGATGAGATAGATGAGAAATATCGATTAATCGATATTTGTCCGTTCTGTGGTAATAAAACTGTTCATGTTGTTTATGACTCTCAGGCTAATTCACTAAGGCATACTTGTGATAATTCTACATGTTTATCACAAGGTATTATTCCGCTTTACTTAGTGGATAACGATATATACAGATATTTACCATCTGTGATCATTTCGACAGTAGATAAGATGACAGCTCTCGGCTTTAACTCGAACTTTCACAACATTCTTTATGGTGCTGAATTTGAATGCCCAAAACATGGGTTTACAGCTAAAACTAAATGCCTTGTTTATGATTGTCAGTGCGACCCTGCAGATTATAAAAAAGTGACGATGAAAGACCCGGCACCAACTTTAATGATACAGGATGAATTGCACCTTATTCGTGAGTCATTAGGAGCTTATGCTTCTCATTATGAAACACTATTTGAGTATTTCATTAAGAATCTTTCAGGTTGCAATAGAGGTATAAAAGTAATTGGAGCGACAGCCACAATTTCAGCTTATGCTGAACAAGCTAAACATTTGTATTGGAAGGGAGCCATTCGTTTTCCGTCTGCTTCCCCCTATCTTGACCATAACTTTTATTCGTTTGTCGATAAAAATGACATTGGCAGGATTATTATTGGGTATGCTCCTTTTGGTAAAGCAATTGTAAACAGTGTGGCTTACTCACTCCAATATCTAAAGCGAGTTGTTTGGAATCTGTATAAAAACCCACAAGAGGTTCTTGGCTTTACAGGAATTGAAATTTCTGGGTCGGAAGAAGAACGTATAGAAAAAGTAAAGCAACTACTGGAAGAATATTGGATAATTCTTGAGTATAACAATGTAAAACTTGAAAGTAATCGGGTACTGCAGGCATTAGAAGACCCGATCAATACGGAACTTATTGATGAGGATATTCAACCTTTGATTGCTAAAAAAATGACTGGCGATGATACTTTTCAGGAAGTCAGGTCCACATTATCAACTATTGAGAATGCTGAAAGTGTGATAGAAGGAATTGACTTTAATATGATTGCTGCTACAAGCATGATTTCTCACGGTGTTGATGCTGATAGATTTAACTTAATGCTTTTCTATGGAATTCCTGGCAACACTGCTGAATATATTCAAGCATACTCGCGTGTAGGAAGGAAACATACCGGCATCGTTATTGATATTATTCGTCCAACTCGGGAAAAAGATCGAAGCTATCTTAAAAATTTCAACAAATTTCATGAGTATAAAGATATATTAGTTGACTCTGTATCGATAAATCGTTGGGCTACAAAAGCGGTAGAACATACCTTGCCGGGGGTTATCTCTAGTCTATTTCTTAATCACTATCTCTACTTGTTAAAATATAAAACGGGTATGACTGATATCAGTAAGTATTCAAATTTAAAGATGGCCTTGACTTCTGGAAATATTTCTTCTGAGGAATTGAAGAGGCATGCTTATGGAGTTTACAAGTGTTCTGACGATGATAGTTCAGTAGGAAAACTATACAGGCAGACAATCGACAGATTGATTGACAAAATAGTTGATAACTTAAAAAATGGTTCCTTTGATGGGAACGCATATATTACTGAGGTTTTCAATCATTGTTATTTTAAAGTAATGTTGAGCCTTCGTGATACTGACCAGCAACTTATCGTCGAGATGAAATAGGAGGGACGAGTAATGCCATCTAATAAGAATACAATGAGTCGCGGAGTCCACCAAGCGTTGTATAAATATTTGCCGGGAAGTTGGGTAGACTTTACACAAAGCGGAGGAGGTATTACATATGCCGTTCACGTTGACAGATGGAATAGTGTCCATCTAACAGGTATAAATAATCGGCGGTTACTCCGTGTAGTGAATCAGCGTGTGAATGAATTTAAAAATAATAGTCCGGATGGACCGGCATCAGTTGTTAATTTTTCATCGGTTATAAATGAGGATAATTATTATGTTCTGACTCCAAAAGTTAGTGAACAGGAAAGGGCTATTGTTACATCGGTTAAGCCTTGGGTATTTGTTTGCAACTCCTGCGGTCGTGTTCGTCAGTACTATAGTTATGACGAGTTTAAGCGGCGCGAGCATGAGCCATGTGATGTTTGTGGAAAGCATATGACACAGCTTAGAATGATTCGGTTTTGTAAATGTGGGTATGCAGATGGTATTTTTGTACCTAAATGTCGTAACAAAGAACATGGCACAAAATACATGACTCGTCGTGGAAGCGGCATAGACTTTGTTTGTAAAAAGTGTGGGCAAAAGGCTGACCTTCCGTTTTACTGCCCGGATTGCAAATCAAAGCTTGATATCAAACCAGCTCTTGATTCGTCGCATTTTTTTCCATTTACACTTTCAATAATCGATCTCCTTGATAAAAGGAAAGATGTATTCTTGGATAATGAGGATGAAAATCGTGGGGAAAAGGTGGTTATTGGTCAATATTTAGAGTTGATACCACAAAAAGAATATGCTGAAATTATTGCTAATGGGCATGTAACCCGTGAAGATGAATTCGAAATATCTTTACAAAAAGAAGCAGAAGCTTTGAGACTTGGTGGCTTGGATGAAACTACTATTAATATGGTTTTGGATGCCAAACGCCGGTCAAATCCAAGTGGAAAAATTTTTGAAGCTATCGAAAGAGTCAGCCAAGGTCTTTCAATAATTCATTCTGATGACATTAAACCTATTGCTGAAGAGATCCTAGAATATGACGAACTTGTTAATGCAAAAGTTGTTCTCTCGCTTGAGGATGCTGAAAACGATGCAGAAATTGTCAATGATGGAATTAAGCCTGATTATATTGGCATTTCAAAAAAGATGGGCTTTTCCAAAGTTCAAATCTGCTCTGGAGTTCCCGTTGTATTTGCGGCTTATGGATATACTCGAAAAGAACGTGAATGTTTGGAAGGAGTTAAGCTGCACGGATTTCCACAGGAAATGGACAAGAAGAATATATATGCAACACGTCTTGAGACTGAAGGTGTATTATTTGAGCTGGATCGTCGAAAGGTTTTAAACTGGTTGCTTGACAATAATCTAATTCAAAACGAGGACTTACCACAGGATATGAGCGATTATGGAATAAAAATGTGGTTTTTAGATAGAGTGCGGCTTGATAGAATTACTCCATTTTCCCATATTGATGAACACGATTCCTATGGGATAATCACTAAAAAGGTTTATACCCTAATACATAGTATCTCACACGCCTTGATAAATGAAGCATCCGAGATATGCGGATTAGACAAGAGTTCGCTATCAGAATATATTTTACCAAATATCCCTGCTGTATTTATATACTGCTCAAACTCACAAGGTTTTAATATGGGAGCGTTATACAGCGCTTTTCAGGGGCATTTTGATCGATGGTTGAAGCATGCAAAGGAAAAAACAAAAAAATGTATTTTCGACCCAATTTGTATTGACAAAGAAAAGTCTTGCGCTGGATGTTTGTTTTTAAACGAGGTATCATGCCAGCATTTTAATAAAGATCTAGACCGAAGCTATCTCTGTGGCTATTTTGATAAACAGAAACAAGAGAAACTTATCGGTTTCTGGGAGGATTGATTATGGCTATCATGCATCCTACTCAAATACCTGAAACTTACCACGCCTACTCTGAAGTGAAATTTTTTAATGCTTGTAAAGAACAGTTATCAGATAAATACCATGTATTCTATTCTGTAAGATGGTATTCAACGAATAATGGTGTGAGAGAAGATAGCGAATGTGACTTTTTAATTTTTCACCCAGATTATGGTTTTTTATGCGTTGAGGTGAAAGGCGGTACGGGTATAAGGGTGGAAGACGGCTTGTGGTTTTTGGTCGACCACGACGGAGAACGTAAACTAAAACGTTCCCCTTATGAACAAGCAGAACAGAGCATGCGCTTCTTTAAAAAATATTATGAAGAGGAAGTAGAAGCTCAATTTCCTGGTGTATACGGATGTGCTGTTGCCTTTCCAAATTATTCGATAAATGCACCTATTACAGTTGGGTCGCCATTAGAGACTACTATTGATTTATTAGGGATGGGTAACTTGCAAAAGCGAATTATAGAGATATTTCGTTTCTTTAAAGCACAACGTAGAGGGTCATCATCTTTTCTTTCTCCTGACGCTCAGAAAAAGTTTATCAGCGTAATCAATAAACGTATTGCATTATCCATTTCAGCAGGTGCTCTTATTCAAGATAAAGAAAGAGAACTTATCGAAATAAATCGAATACAAGATACTGTTATTGACTTGTTGGCGCATTATCCGAGAGCGTTTATTGTTGGAGGAGCAGGCACCGGTAAGACTTGGATCGGAATAAAAAAAGTGATACGGTGTGTACAGAGCGGTGGTAAAGCACTATACCTTTGCTATAATAAAGCTTTAGCTGATCATGTATCAGCTATTATTTCAAATAATAATGCCGATTGTTATAATATTGATTCATATGCTTATTTACTTCTCGGAAATAAAGTTGCAACTGCGCCTGAAAAAAACGGTTGTAAGGAATATAGTGAATTATTTTGTAGCTTGACAAACCTACCAAGATATGATTTAGTAATTGTCGATGAAGCGCAAGATTTTACCGAAGATTGGGCTTTTTGTTCTAATTTAATGGTGAAAGATAATGGTTCGCTATATGTGTTATACGACGAGAGCCAAAATATTTTCAAACGGGATTTTGGTGACAAGTTTTTCATTGACACCCCACCATTCGTATTGCGCTATAACATTAGGAATACAGCGAACATTTATAGGTATGCCCAAGAACAGACAAACTTAGGGCTCGATACTATTGCTAATCAAATTGAAGGGGTAGAACCTGATTCTCGAAAATTCACACGAAAAGAACAAGCCATAGCATTTATTGATTCTGTTATTAACAAATTAGTACATAGAGAGGGAGTTAAACCACAAAAGATTGTTATTTTGAGTAATCGAAAGAAGGAGAATTCTATTCTGAGTGAAACTAACTTAGTAGGAGGATTAAAGCTCAGTGATGAATATATTTTTACAGATAATTCTATTGCCTATAGAACGATACAAAGTTTTAAGGGGCTTGAATCAGATATAGTGATATATATTAATCATACATATAAAAATGCACCGAAAACGGAAAGTGTTCGTGCTACTCTTTACACAGCACATACCAGGGCTAGGTTTTATTTATACGTTTTGAATTTTGAAGAAAGTGAGAGGACTTGCTAAATGGCAGACATTCTATTAATAGAGCCAAATTACGCAAATAAATATCCACCTTTGGGGTTGATGAAAATTTCGACTTTTCATAAAAAATTAGGTGATTATGTGGTTTTTGCAAAAGGTAAATTACCAGACGAATTAGCGAAAAAAAGATGGGATAGAGTTTACGTTACAACACTATTTACCTTTGAATGGGAGGAAACTAAAAAGAGTATAGAATATGCTCTTACGGTTGCAAAGGACCAACATATGGTTTTTGTAGGTGGTATTATGGCCACTCTCATGCCGGAATTGTTTCACAAGACTTTTCCAACAATTAAGCTTGTTAAGGGTTTGCTTAATCGCAAAGGAACACTTGGTTTACCTGGCGAAGAGTGCGTTGACTGCCTGACACCTGACTATGATATATTAGATGATATAGAATATAAATATCCGGTAACAGATGCTTATTTTCTTTACACGACACGTGGCTGTGGCATGAAGTGCCAATTTTGCGCAGTGCAAACTCTGGAGCCTGAGTATGTGCCATACATCTCAATTCGAGAACAAATTGCCGAAATAGATAGACGTTTTGGACCAAAACGAAATTTGCTTTTGATGGATAATAATGTCCTAAGATCAAACAAATTTGACCTTATTGTGGATGAGTTAATAGAATTAGGGTTTGGAAAGGGTTGTACTTATCCAAGCCCACGCACCGGAAAACCTCTTCAACGCTATGTTGACTTTAACCAGGGGTTAGATGCAAAATTGCTCAACGAGCATAAAGCTAAACGACTTGGCGAACTTGCAATTAATCCTGCTCGAATAGCATTTGACCATATTGAGGATGAAGAGCAATATAAAAGAGCATTAGAGCTTTGTGCCAAAAACGGCATTAAACATTTATCTAACTATATACTTTATAATGGTGAAGATTTCACAGGTAAAGGACAGCATTACCGTGCTGACACGCCACAAGACTTGTTCAATCGCATGAAGATTTCTATGGACTTCTGCGATGAGTTAAATGCTAAATATGGACACGACGGGAAGGTGCATATCTTTTCATTCCCGATGAAATATATTCCATTAAACGCGACCGATAGGTCTTTTGTTGGTACGCACTGGAATAAAAAATATCTCCGTGCAGTACAAAGGATGTTAATTCCAACACAAGGTAAGGGAGTTTCTACTCGCTCTTTTTTTGAGGCCGATTTTGGAGCCACTGCTGAGGAATTTTTAGAAAACCTCGCTATGCCAGAAGACCTTCTTGGCCTTCGTGGACATTTTGTTGAACGCAAAGGTGAATCAATAGAAGATAGAAAAAAGAGATATGCTCAATGGGAGATTAACCACCGTCGTATTGAAGAGTGGACTCGGCTTTATCGTTCTTTGGGAGATAACTATACCAGTTATGTTGACCTTATAAAAGAAAATGATTTTTCAATGGAGAATTATGCGCATGCAACCACACCTACGCTTCGTAAAATGTTCATTCATAACTTATCTTACCTGAGTATTTTAAGGAATATCAAAGTGCTTGGTGTTGACATGCTTAATTATATTAAGTTTGAGTTTTCAACTCTATATAAGGAGCTCCTAAAATATGTAATTAATTCAAAATATACACAGTACTCTTGTCTTCTAGGCATGCTTGAACTACAAGGAACTGTTTTTATTACCGATATAATTCGCGCTTTTATTGATGAACCATATCTACATACAAATGTTTTCGACGCTTTATATAAGGCACAAAAAAGTTTAAAGAGGATTGTTTTAGACACCCGAAGCTTGCATATCGCATTACGTTATAGATTGGCTAATGCAATTTCGGATACTGAATTAAAGAATATTATGAGATTAGGCCTTGAGTGTGATGAAAAGAAAATTGAACAGCGCTTATATCAAAAATCTAAACAGTTGAGAGAAGTCCTAAGGTCACAAAATAAAGACGAAATTGCAAGTGAAATTATGCTTGATAAAATTGAGGAAATTATTGCTTTGCTGCAAAAGGTTTATCGGAAAGAAGTTAAGTGAAAAGTGGAAATCACAATCGGGAAATTTACACTCAAAACCCTGACATCAGGAATGTATGAGCGACCTAAATAAATATCGTGAATATATTCAAAATGCGGTTGATGCTAAAGGTATAAAAAAATAGCGCTTGCTCGCACGCGAAACTCTGCTCGTTGGCGAAACATCTTATAATAAATACAAAAATGCACACCCTTACCCTAATGAACTGTAAGGGTGTGCATTGTATCAAATCAATGGTCTCAACACCGTAGAGTCAGCAGGATTTAAGCTATATGTTGACTTATTTCCACGAATATAAAACACACCTATAAGAACCGTTCTCGATCTACCCCCGTGAACTTAAGACCCATATTTTACACCAATTTCGGAGGTTTACACAATCTTTGAAAAGACTCAAATTTGCTAATTGAAGAAAAACTTTAAGTTTACATAATATGCACCCAACCCATCAAAAATGCACCCAGCGGGTGCATTTTTTCCTATTGTTTCCAATCCGAGCGTGAAAAGCAGCGTGATAAAGCCATCAAAATTTCCCATGAAACGCCGAAAAGCCCTTGATTTCAAGGGCTTTTCGTTGTATCAAATTTAGTGTTATGATGTGGAGGCGCCACCCGGATTTGCCCGCTTATTGGCTCGCGCTTTTGTGTTACAAAACTGGTACACCGGAGTCGTCGTGTCCTACAACAATATAAAAACAGCATTAAGCCGTTTTTTACTGTCATCTGACGACTGGCAAATGTTTTGGTCTCTTCTAACGGGGATTATGTCAAAGGTCGGCAATGAGATTCACCACCTTCGTGACCAAAAGCAGAAGCTGCTGCTTGAAAGCGCTAACCGTGATGAACTTAAAAAACGCATTACTGATATGAGTACATTCCTAAAGAAACAACCCACCGCTCTCACCGAATACGACGAGCAGCTTGTCCGACGGCTGGTTGAGAAGGTCACAGTAAATGAGAAGAAATTCACTGTGGAATTTAAGTCCGGGTTGACTGTGGATGTTAATGAATAAATATACAGCAAAATGCCCTCCTGTTCGTGATGATTCACAGCCGGGAGGGTGTTGTTTATTCTTCAGATTTTATTCCGAATGATTAATCAATCCTCAGATAACTCCCCACCTCGACAGAAGTCGGCAAGATCAAAATCTGATTTGTGATGCTTAGATCCACGACCGAAGATTTCATCTCTCCATGTCCAAGACCCGTTTTCATTGTCTCGAATAGCTTGCCCACATTCAGGACAAGTGTACCATGAACACCCATCATACTCCGTCATTTTCGCTCCACAAGATTTGCAGTTAGGATAATCACTCATAATCTCTCCTCCTTCAAAATAATCATCTATAATCGGTAATTTACCACCACATGCAAGACAAAACTTCCAACCTGACCATAAAACCTCGGAAATAGTAGAAAGTAATTTCAAATAGGCTACCGTACTTTTTCTTGTGTTTAGGTTCAAGGACAAATTGAAATTTGCTCATTTACTTATATTCATTCGGAATAGGAATATTAAACCTCTCGCACAAAAGTCTTACATCATGAACATCATTTTCATCATGCTCATATCCCAAGTGAAATAAAACTTGATTCTTAGCATTTATACACTTTACCTCTTTATCTCCTATTTTCCCGATACCACTAAACACTTCCGGAGAATAAGCTTCTCCTTCAAAAACAAGGTATCCCTGTTCGTCGAATTCAAATATATGAAGATCGATTATCCTGCCTTTAGCGTCCTTCCAAACCGTGTGATCTGTAGTGGTATATGCTTCGATAACTTCAGCAAAGCCTTCATCTTTTATTATTTCAAGAAATTTTTTGCTATTGCTTTTTTCCACAAACAAATCAATATCGTTGTGGACCCTTGTTTCCTCTCCTAATAGAGCATCAACTCCCCAGCCGCCATCTAACCAAATGGCAATCTCACTTTCTTCGGCATATAAAATTATCTCAATGGCATCTTTTTCATTTACCATGCAACCCCTCCGTTCAAATTCAAATTTATAGCTACAATAAACAACATTTTTTAGCCAACATCCAACCTGACCACGCAACCTCAAAAAATTCCGAAAAAACATCTAAATCGTGCACTCGCGAAGGCTGACATCTAAATCGTGCACTCACCGAGCACTGACATCTAACCTGACCACTTAACTATCAAATAGGGCATTTGTTGACTTGTTCCCGCAAAGCGAAAAAATGTTATTTTTGCTTTGCGGGTTTCAAACCCATAAGTGTGAAAAACCTTGATATATAAGGCTTTCCGGACTTCATGCTATTTTACCATTGACATCAATACTACCGTCTCAACATGCTCCGTCGCTGGGAACAAATCCACTGCACGGCCTTTAATGGGAATGTATCCGCTTTCGCAAAGGTACGCACAATCTCTTGCAGCAGTGGCACTATTGCAGGAAACCATTATAATTTTCTTTGGATTCATCTGCAAAATTGCATCAAGAGTTTCTTTTTCGCATCCTTTGCGCGGGGGGTCCACAATGATTATATCCGGAGCATGTCCATTTCTGGCAAGTTCTTGCGCAATATCCGCAGCATCCCCGCATATAAACTGTGCATTTGATATTCCATTTTCACTTGCATTTTCTTTAGCATTTTCAATGGCTTCCGGAATTACCTCCACCCCTATAATTTGAGCTGCATTCTTTGCCAGCGAAAGTCCTATCGTCCCCGCTCCGCAATACAAATCCATAACGGTTTCCTTACCTGAAAGCTCTGCATAATCACGCACTATCCCGTAAAGCTTTTCCGCCTGTGCAGTATTTATCTGATAAAAAGATTGAGGCGAAAGTTTTATTTTGTTCCCGCACATCAAATCAAAAATTTCTTCGCTTCCCAAAAGGATTTCGGTCTTATCCCCTAAAATAACATTAGTATTCATCGGATTTACATTCATCACAACCGACTTTACATCACTAAACTTTTCACAAATCATTTCTGCCAACGGCAAAAGCCTTGCCTTTATATCTTTAAAAACAACAAAACAAACCATTACTTCTTTTGAATGATAACCCTGTCTGATATAAATGTGCCTTAAAATTCCCTTGCCTGCCGATTCGTCATAGGCCGGTATTTTATTTTGATTAATGTAGGAAAGAATAAAATTTAAAATCTCTTCAAAAACCGAAGGCTGCAATTTGCACGAAACAAAAGGAACCACCCTATGGCTCCTTTTGGAATAAAACCCGCATACCGCCTTCCCGTCAATTTCCGCAACCGGATACTGCGCTTTATTTCTGTAAAAATTTCTTTCTTCACATCCAAGAATACCTTCAAAAGGAACATCAAGCTTGCCTATCCTTTTGAAAGCATCTTTTACAATATTTTCTTTAATTGAAAGCTCGGCATCATATGAAATATGTCTGAACGAACATCCACCGCATTTTCCAAATACAGGACAATCCGCTTCAATCCTGTCCGGAGAAGGAGTTATTATTTCTTTTATTATCCCATAGGCAAAAGTTTTCTGCACTTTTGTTATGTGAACTTTTAAAACATCCCCCACTGCGGAAAAAGGGATGAACACTGCCATCCCTTCAAATCTTCCGACTCCATTGCCTTCGCTTGTCATGCCATCTACTGAAACAATTATCTCATCATTCTTTTTCAACATACTACCTCTTTAAATTTTGCCCGTAAGTTTAAGTTTATTGAAATGCTCCACAAGTATTGGAACAATTTCAGGATAAGTAAGCTTTTGCGGAACCTCTTTGAAGAACGCAATTTTCTCCATTTCAAAATCAGGAAGCTTACCAAGCTTTGACACATCGGCATAAAATACCATTCCGGATGAAAAAGAATCACCGTCAGCAACTGAATAATCAAAAACAGGCTTTATTGAAAATTCCTCTGCACCGGTTTCTTCCCTTAATTCCCTCTTTGCCGCATCGATTGGCTTTTCATGGCCGTCTATATGCCCGCCCGGAAACTCCCAAGTATCGCTGCCTTTTTTCCTGCAAAAAATCCAATCGCCATTATGCTTTGCAAGAATTACAACAAATTTATACAGTGAAAGTTCTTTTAAATTATAAAGCTGCACCTTCATTTTAAACATCCCGCTTTTTTAATCAAGTTTTGAACCGCATTTTGAGCAGTATTTAAAACCATAATCATTTTTGCTGCCGCAATTAGGACAAATCTTTGGCTTTTTGCTTTTAAAATTTTCCTCGGCAAGCTTTAGTTCTTCTTTTATGCTGTTTATCCTTTCAATTATGGCCTGCATTTTTGCGGTATTGTCAATTCCCGATTCAGACATATCATAGCAAGCCTTGCCAAGCTTTACATACTCATCCCTAAGTTCACAATTAAGCTGGGATTTTTCAATTTGTATCTTTGATGCCTCTATAAATTCATTGGTTTTTACAGCTGCAGCGTCAAAGCACTTTTTTGCTCCGTAAACAAATTCATCAAATGCCGACATTCTAATCAACTCCTTCAAAAAAATCAATTATTTCCTGTTTTCGTTCCATAAGCATATTAAATCTGCCTATATATTCATAAGGGAACTTATAATTATACACTCTTTTTATATTGCCTTTTGAAAGGTTCACAAGCTTTGTGGATGCCCCCGCTCCTACAGCAAGTATGGTTTGTATTTCTTCCATTATAAAAATATTGTACAGGCTTTCATATCCTTTTTTAGCATATCCCGCATTTTCAAGATTGTCAAGGGTATTTTTTTGACGGTAAAGGTAATATGGCCTATACCCTGCGTTTTTAAGAGCCTTTTGCGAATATGAAACCATCTTTCCAACCGGATTGTCCTTTACTTTTTCAAAATCGCCAAAAAGATTTGAAGACCTTTTCAATGTAAGCGTATGGACTGTAATGCTTTCGGGATTAAGCTCTATTGCCTTATCAACGGATGTCTTAAAGCTTTCAAGGGTATCCGTCGGAAGTCCGGCTATCAAGTCCATATTTATATTTGAAAATCCAAGATTTCTTGCAAGGGCATAACTGTCAAGAAATTGCCTAAAAGTATGCCTTCTGCCTATTGCCTTTAAAACATCATCGTTCATTGTCTGTGGATTTATTGAAATCCTTGTTGCTCCGGCACTCTTTATGGCAATCAGTTTTTCTTCAGTTACCGTATCCGCCCGCCCTGCTTCTACAGTATATTCCCTTACGCCGGAAAGGTTGAAATTTTTCGCCGCCGTTTCCATTATCTTAAAAAGCTGTTCGGCTTCAAGGGATGTGGGAGTCCCTCCGCCTATATAAACCGTATCCGGCACAAGCCCAAGTTTATCGGCAATTTCCGCGGTTATGGCAATTTCCTCGCAAAGCTTTTTCACATAATCCGGCACAAGCTTTCCTGCGCTTTCAATCGAATGGGATACAAAAGAACAATAGCTGCATCTTGACGGACAAAAAGGCACCGAAATATAAAGGCTGAAAGAATTCTTTGCCGGATTTAAAAACGGTCTTTGCATATCGGAAATCTCAAAGGCAAAATCAAGCTTTTCTTCGCTTACAAAAAAATCCTCTGATAAATTTTTCTTGATTTCATCCCTTGCAATACCTGAATCAATAAGCTTGTTTATAAAAGCAACCGGCCTTATACCCGTAAGCATTCCCCATGGAGGAGAAATTCCCGTAAGTTCTTTAAGGCAAAGGAACAAAAGTCTGCAAAGAATTTGCTCGCAAAGCTTTTCATAATTTTGAGCATCATTTTTCACTTTGCCGCAGCGCCGCTCCCTTTTTCCCCCAAGACTTGCCGTTACAAAGCAAAACGAATAATTTTTGCATTTCTTGCGCCTTATTATGCAGGCATCGCCATCCACAAGGAGATGTTCATACAAAAAATCAAAGCTTTCTCCCGGAAAAAACAGTTTTGCCACCGCTTCGGCTTCATATTTAAAAGAATTGCCGCAAAAAATTAAAGTCATATAAAATCCCTTTTAAAAAATATCATCAAAATCCCTCATAAAGATATTGCAATGCTTTTCCCTTTCAAGAGTTGTCGCCTCTCCATGCCCGGGATAAATTTTTCTATTGCCCTCAAGCTCTTTTAGACGTTCAAGAGAGCTTAAAATATCATCATAGCTTCCGCCGGGAAAATCAGTCCTGCCTATTGAATCCTTAAAAAGCGTATCTCCCGTAAAAACAGCTTCTCCGCAAATATAACAAACCGAACCGGGAGTATGACCCGGAGTATGGATTGCCTCAAATTTAAGCTCATCCTGTTCAATTATTTCTTCATCGTAAAAAGTTACCGGCTCTTTCACTTCCTTAAAAGGCTTTTGAGCAAGAAAAACAGCGTGCAAATTTTCCGTTCTGCTTGAAAGCTTAAGCTTATCGTTTAAATGCACATAAACAGGAATGCCATACTTTACCCTCACATCTTCCGCCGCAAGAATATGGTCGTAATGTCCATGGGTTAAAAGTATTTTTTTAGGCGAAAGTTCTTTATTCTGCACAAATTCAAAAATTTTTTCCGCCTCATCCGCAGGATCGATTATCACGGCATTTTTCTTTTCGGAAGAAACAATATAGCAATTGGTTCCAAGTTCTCCCAAGCACAATGTATATACGTCCATTATATTATCCCCCAAAAACATCTTTATTTTCCTGTCCTGTCAACAGAGATTACCCCGTTGATTTTTTTAAGTCTTGCTATTATGTTGTTAAGCTGTTCTATCCCGCCTATGCTTATAGTAAGGACAATATTAGCATTTCCGTTTTTAAGCTCCCGTGATTTGCTTTCATGTATGAAAATCCTCATTTCTGAAAGCACGGTTGCCACATCAGCCAAAAGCCCATTCCTGTCATATGAAACAATATCAAGCGTTGCCTTATACGTTTTATTTTGGTTTGATGCCCAATAGACATTTATCCACCTTTCAGGCTCGCTCCCATTTTTTATTGCATTCAAATAATTGACGCAGTCTTTTTTATGCACAGAAACGCCATGACCTCTGGTAATAAAGCCAATAATCTCATCCCCCGGCAACGGATTGCAGCACTGGGCAAATTTTATAAGGCAGTTGTCTATACCCTCAACCACTATGCCGTCAGCGCTGGTAGTGCGTTTCTGCGGAGTGCTCGTCGGAGAAAGCGGAGCTTCGACATACTGCTTTACATAGCTGTCTTTAAGCCTTTGCATTATCTTCGAAAGAACAATCCCGCCATATCCTATTGCCGCATAATAGTCATCAAGGGTTTCACAATGATGCCTTTTCATGTCGTCGGCAAGAAAATGCTCCAAATCCTCCTCAGGAATCCTTATTTGATTGCGTCTGAATTCACGCTCCAAATCCTGTTTGCCCTTTACTATGTTTTCCTCGCGGCATTCCTTTTTAAACCATGCCCTTATTTTTGCCTTTGCCTCGTTTGTTTTTGCAATTTCAAGCCATGCCCTGTTTGGGCCGTGGTTCGGGTCCTTTGAGGTTATTATCTCTACAATTTCTCCGGTGTGTATTTTATAATCCAGTGATTGAAGTTTTCCGTCAACCTTTGCTCCCACCATTTTATGCCCGACCTGCGTATGGATGGCATATGCAAAATCTATTACCGTAGAGCCCATTGGCAGGGAAATCATATCCCCTTTCGGCGTAAAGGCAAAAACATCCTCCGGCGCCAAATCGCTTTTTATAGTCCTTACTATTTCCTCAACATCATCTGTTTCCTGCTGCGCCTCTATAATCTGACGTATCCATGCAAGACGGCTGTCAAGCTTGTCCTTGCCCCTAACGCCCTCCTTATACTTCCAGTGCGCGGCAATTCCATACTCAGCGGTAAAATGCATATCCCATGTTCTTATCTGAACTTCAAAAGGTATGCCCTCCCTGCCTATAACGGTCGTGTGGAGCGACTGGTACATATTTGGCTTTGGAGTTGAAATATAATCCTTAAAGCGATTTGGTATGGGCCTGAACATATCGTGTATTATCCCCAAGGCGTTATAGCATTCAATTACCGTTGAAACTATTATTCTTACCGCATATTTATCGTATATTTCATCAAAGTCGCGCTTGTTTATATACATCTTCTTATATATGCCGTAAATGCTTTTAACCCTTCCGTCAATTTGCGGATTTTGGGAAAATCCCGCACCCTCAAGCCTTACCGCTATGCGTTCCTTTATGGATTCTATAAACGCCTCCCTTTCCTCTTTGCGCTTTTCAAGGAGGGACTCTATTTCATCATATGCAAAAGGATCAAGATAGCGGAATGCCAAATCCTCAAGTTCTTCCTTAACAGCGCGTATTCCAAGCCTATGTGCAATAGGGGCATATATATTCATCGTTTCAAGCGCCGTGGCAAGCTGCTTTTCCGGCGGGCGATGGCTTAAAGTACGCATATTATGGAGCCTGTCGCAAAGCTTTATGATTATTACCCTTATATCCTGCGACATGGCAAGCAAAATTTTCCTCACATTTTCCGCCTGCTGCTCCTCTTTAGTGAAAAGCGGAATCTTGCCAAGTTTTGTAACCCCATCCACAAGCATGGCAACATCCTGTCCAAAGCGTTTTTTAAGCTCTTCAAGCGTTGCGCCGGTATCCTCGACAACATCGTGAAGTATCGCCGAACATATCGTATCGGTATCCATTCCAAGTTCAAGAAGTATAAATGCCACGGCAAGCGGATGCGTTATATAAGGCGCTCCGGAAGAGCGCGTCTGTCCACGGTGAGCATTTTCTGCAAATTCATAAGCAGAAATAATTTTGCTTAAATCATATTGTTTTTCACCATCAAGAATTTTTTGGATAAGAATGTCAATGGTATATATGGTTTCTTTCTCCGCCATCATAAACACCTCAAGCCGCTTAAAATTTTTGAGCTTTCAAGATTGGCCTTCCCCTTTACCGGCAAAAGCTGCGCCGTGCCATAGGGCGCATTTATATGTACAAGCCCAAGCTCACTTAATATATCAAGACAAAGCCTTAATTTGCAATAATTCATAGCATCTGAATTCAGGCGCATAAACAGCGTATCAATATGCATCGGCGCATCCGAAAGCGATTTGTAAACTACCGCAAGTTCTTCCCTTGACGGAATTATCCTTGGCTTTAATACCGCTGCCACTCCCTCGCCAAGCATATATTTTTCGTAAGTTTCCTTTGCGGCAAAATATTTCGACTGTGCCATCCCGCTTTTCCTATAATCAACTGTCCTTGAAGACACACTTGCAACCCCATTGTATAAATTAAGTTCGGTATGGATTAAAAAATCCCCTATCTCACCTTTATTAAGATAAAATCTATCAGGAGATGTACCAAAAAGCAGCGAAGGTATTATTATTCCCCCATAATTAAGTTTCAGCTTTAAATGTTTCCCCTCTGAAAGCGGAATTATTTCCTCAACCCTTGCCCCGCAGACCGCAAAAAGAGGCCTGCTGTTGCCCTCGCCAAAAGGTTCTAACCTTTCAAGACTTTCTATTGCTGCAACGCTTAAATCCTTAGGCTCCAAAACCTTATCCGCAACTATTGAATGCTGCGGCATTGACGGAAATTTTTCTTTTGAGTACTGTTTTAATTTTGAAACAAAAAACTCAATATTTTCAGTTTTTAAAGAAAATCCGCCGGCACCATCATGCCCTCCAAATTTTAAAAAGGTTTCCGAACAGGCATTAAGGGCTTCAAATATCGGATACCCGTCTACATTGCGGGCAGAACCCCTTGCCTCATCGCCTTCAATAGAAATGACAAAGCTCGGTTTGCCGTATCTCTCAACAAGCCTTGCGCAAACTATGCCTATTACGCCATGATGCCAGCCCTCTTTATAAAATACAAGCACTCTTTCGTTTAAAAGCATCGGATTTTCCAAAATAATATTATCTATTTCCTTTAAAATGCGTTCCTCTTCCTTTTTGCGCAAATCATTAAGTCTTGAAATCTCACTCGCAAGACTTTCAGCCTCGTCATCGTCCTCCGCAAGCAAAAGCTTTAAAGCAAGTGACGGCGAACCAAATCGCCCTGCGGCATTTATCCTTGGGGCAATCATAAAAGCAACCGAAAAGGAATTTATTTTTTCAACAGGCACCTTTGCCTCTTTCATAAGCGCTGAAAGTCCAAGATTTTCAGTGTTTGAAAGAAGTCTTAAACCGTTTTCGACAATAGTTCTGTTTTCCCCGCTGAGCTCAACAACATCAGCGACGGTGGCTATTGCCGCAAGGTCGCAAAACTGTTCCATGACTGCGTCATAGCTTCCGCCGTCAAGAGCGGCTATAAGTTTAAGCACAACACCTGCTCCGCAAAGATTTTTATAAGGCGATTGGCAATCCGCTCTATGGGGATTTACTATTGCTTCGGCTTTTGGCAATCTTTCCGACGGCTGGTGATGGTCGGTTATTACAAGCTCCATTCCAAGCTCATATATAAGCTCAGCTTCATTGTGCGCAGAAATGCCGTTGTCAACGGTAATTATCAGTTCTACGCCATTTTTTGCAAGCTCTTTTACCGCGTCATCATTCATCCCATATCCATCGTCGCGTTCGGGAATATACCATGCAACATTTGCTCCAACACTTTCAAGATAAGAATAAAGCATTACCGTTGCGCAAATTCCATCGCAATCATAATCCCCGTAAATGCAAATCAGTTTTCCTTCGTCAAGTGCATGGTTTATTGCCTCGACCGCCTTTTCCATATCTTTTAAAAGAAACGGGTCGGAAAGCTCTCCGGAAGCAAAAAAATCCGCCGCTGCCGAAACCGTATCAATGCCTCTTGCAACAAGAATCTGGGCGCAGATTTTCGGCAAATCCGTCTTTTTCAAAAGATTTTCCACTTTTTCCTCATCAGGGCGGCGAATAATCCATTTTTTCATGCGCTTGCAGGTCCTTTCAACAAATATTTAATAATAAATTATATCATCATTTTTCAGAATTTTCAATCAGCGGATATGAATTTAAGCAAAACTCCCCCAATAAAAATGTCCTGCCGGATTTTTTTAATCCGGCAGGACGCAGAAATAAAGTTTTATCATTTTTGCATCATAATTTTTTTAGCCAAATCCGGCAAATTGGTAATTAAAGAATCCACCCCTAAATCAAGCGCAAACTTCATTTGCTCCTCTGAATCCACTGTCCACGGGCGCACCTTTATTCCCAGCTTATGGCATTCCAAAATTATATTTTTATCGGCAAGTGCCGAATAATGCGGATGTATTCCATCGCAATCAAGTTTTTTGGCATATTCCCAAATATCCACAAAACCTCCGACGTACAAAATGCTTACCGGTATATCCTGAGATATGTTTTTTAAGTACCTTAAAATATAGTGGTTGAATGATGAGTATGTCACGTTTCCGGTCATATTGTACTTCTTTTCAGCCTCAATAACCTTATCGGCAATAGGAAAAGTTTTTGCGCAGGAATCATCCTTTATTTCCACGTTTACAAAAATGCCCTCTCTTGACGCAAACTCAAAAACTTCTTCAAGCAGCGGGATTTTTGTATTTTTATAGCCATCCTTGCCTGCACTGAAATCAAGAGTGCAAAGCTCGCTGTAACTCATCTCGGAAACACGGCCATGTCCGTTGCTTGTCCTGTCAACCTCATCATCATGGATAACCACAAGTTTCCCATCCTTTGTAAGCTGTACGTCAAGTTCTATCCCGTCGGCGCCAAGCTCCTTTGCAAGTTCAAAGGCAGGCATCGTATTTTCGGGAGCATAAAAAGAAGCTCCCCTATGCGCCATAACAGCGGCATTTCTCATCTTAAATTACCTTCTTCTTTTTGCTAATTTGCAAGATTATAATCACTTATTGCAGTATTTATTGATTTAGTTATCGCGCTTAAAGTTTCTTCCTCGGATTGTTCGCCGTTAAGCATTTTGGTTATATTAGTTTCAACAATCTGTCTTGCTTGGGTATATATTGCGCAAAGTCCTCCCTTGGATTCCGCCGGTGATTCCCTGAGCTGCTTTACAGCCATCTCAAACTGAGGATATTTCGCAACGTTGTCCTTATAAAGCTGCTGGTCATATGCGCCCTTTGTTATCGGGAAATATCCGGTCTTTGTATTCCAAAACGCCTGCTGTTCCGGACTTGCCGCAAATTTTATAAATTCCCACGCGGCCCTTTCAATTTTATCATCCTGATTGTCCATAATCCAAAGGGAAGCTCCTCCTATTGAAACGCCTCCTTTTGACTCTTTGTCAACCGCCGGAAAATATCCTGTGCCAAGCTCAAATTTATCGCCGACAGCCGCCAAGGTAGAAGCAAGTCCCGCAGTGCTTCCAACAGTCATTGCAATTTTGCCGTTTGCAAAAGCAGATGTGCAATCGTCGCTGTTCATGGCATATTTCGGCATGACATCTTCCTTTATAAGCCTGTTCCAAATTTTAAGTATCTTTGCGCCGCCTCCGTTTTCATCAAAAACAACCTTTGTAGGAGCCGCATCCCTTCCGTTCCCGTTATCGTAAATCGGCAGGAGTTCCTTTGCCATAAGCTGTTCAAACCACCAGCCGTAAGTGTACATTCCATATGCATATCTTACCGTTTCGCCGGAAGAATCCTTCTTTTTAAGCTTATCACTTACGGCAATTATGTCTTCAAGAGTTTTCGGCGGATTTTCCGGGTCAAGCCCTGCTTCTTTAAAAGCATCCTTATTATAGTATAGCAAAGGTGTTGAAGAATTAAAAGGCATTGAATAAAGTTTTTTATCTATTTCATAATAAGCCAAAAGATTTGGTTCAATTTGCTGTTTATCCCATTTGTCGGCGTCAATAAATGCCTGCACCGGAACAGCCCATCCGCTGTCGAGCATATATCTTGTGCCAATATCGTAAACCTGTATCACATTAGGCCCTTGCCCCGCCATTTGGGCGCTTTTTAGCTTATTCAATTCATCGTCATAGCTGCCTTGAAACTGGGCTGTCACTTTTATATGTCCTTTATTTTTGCTATTGAATTCCTCAACTATTTTGTTTAAAGCTTCTCCGTTTGTACCTCCCATCGCATGCCAAAATGTCACTTCAATTTCAGGCCCGTTTAAAACTTCATCCGCAGAAACAACATTAACTTTTTCCGCTTCCGCTTTTGAATTTCCCCCATCTGAATTGCCGGAAGAACATCCGCCAAGCAAAAATGCCGTCAAAGACATCCCCGCAAAAATAATTTTAATTGTATTTCCCCTTTTCATAATCAAATTCCTTTCATATTTTAAATTTAATTTTATTTAAAGCTGAATTTTCAGCCTTTAACCGAACCTGCCATCATTCCTTCAACTACCTGCCTATGCCCAAACGCAAAAATTACTATTGATGGAATCGTAACAATGCAAATCCCCGCCATGGCAAGCCCTATGGTCTGGGCGGCATCGGCATCCCTTAAAGAGGTTATTCCCACCTGCACCATGCGCATTGAATCCTTGTTTGTAACAAGCAAAGGCCACATATACATATTCCACGAACCTATGAATGATGTTATTGCAAAAGATGCGGCTATCGGACGCGAAAGCGGCAATGCAACATGAATGAAAAAAGCCATGTTCCCGCATCCGTCAAGAAAAGCCGCCTCGCGGAGCTCTTTTGCAATCGTCAGAAAATACTGTCTCATTAAAAATATTCCCGTCGCCGAAGTGGAAAAAGGAATTATAAGGGCATGATATGTATCCACCCATTTTAAGGAGCTTATGGTCAAATAATTTGCAATTATCGTTGCTTCCGACGGAATCATTAAAGTTGACAATACCAGCATGAAAATAAATTTTTTGCCCTTGAATTCATAAAACGCAAAAGCATATGCGGCAAGCTCGCAGGTTGCAATCTGAATTGCCAATATTGCAAATGCAACAAATAAGGTATTTAACATATATCTTAAAATAAGCGTTCTTGAAAGCACCAAAAAGATGTTTTCAAGGCTGATTTTTGACGGTATAAGGCTTACGTTGTTTGAAAGGATATCACCGTTTGAAGCAAATCCCATAGTAAGCATATACCAAACAGGAAAAAAGATTACCAAAGCAAGCCCGAAAGCAAAAATCCAGAGCAGGGATTTCTGCCATTTTGGTATATTGGTCACGAATAATGCACCATCCTTTTTTCATTTTTAAACTGCACCAACGTTATTGCCAATATTATCAAAAACAAAATAACCGATTGCGCCGCTGCAAAGTCAAATCTAAAATTGAAAAACGCGTCGCGATAAATGCTGAACACAAGTATTTTTGTAGCATCTCCCGGTCCGCCTTGCGTTATTATATTCACCTGCGCAAAAGCTTGAAATGCCGAAACCACATTAAGAGTCAAAACAAAAAACATTACCGGTGAAATTCCGGGCAAGGTTATATGGGCAAGCTTTCTCCAAAATCCCGCACCATCAATTTCCGCACTTTCGTAAAGTTCCGCAGGAATATTTTTCATTCCTGCATTCATAAATATAAAGTTTGTGCCTGACATCATCCAGACCGTAACGACAGCAGTTAAAGGAAGCGCCATTGCAGGGTCCAAAAACCATTGAAAATCAGTGCCGAAAATTTTATTTATTACCCCGCTTGCAGGGTCGAACATCTTTTGAAAAACAATCGCAACTCCGCTTGACGCCGCGGCAAGAGGCATCGAAAACACTATCCCGAAAGGCGCAAAGGCTTTTCCTTTTACATTCGCCAAAACTGAAGTTAAAAATCCCAAAATCATTGACAGCATTATAACTATTCCTGAAAAATAAAATGTCCTCAAAAGAGTTTCCCAAAATCCGTCTTCCGAAAAAATTCTAAAATAATTCCTTAACCCCACAAATGCTTTGGCAACTCCTTGGCTGTTTGTAATTGAAAGGCTGAGCGCAATGGTTTTCAAAAAAGGGTAATACAAGAAAACAATTAATGCAAGCAATGACGGAGAAAGCAAAAAATAAGGCTCCATAAATTTCATTACATTTGTTTTCTTTTTTGTTTCATCAACAGAAAATCCAATGCTTTTTACAACAGTTAATTCCGACAATTCAATCAATCCTCCGTTTTGTATTTATTAAAAAAAGAGAAAACCTGAACGCAGCGATAAAAAGCATTTTTTGCAAAATACTTCTTAAAAATCGCGGCATAAGGTTTTCTCTAAACTCCACCCTAAAATCCGGAAATAATATTAAATTTTTATATTCCAAAGCTCCTTGCATCCTGTTGAAACATAATCCGCACCGCTTAAAAAAGCTTCTTTTGCCTCTTCGGCAGTTTTAAGCAGTCCTCCGACAATAAGCGGTCTTTTAATCGCTTCTTTTGTTTCCCTTATTATTTTAGGCATAAGCCCCGGCATAAGTTCTACTTCATCCGGAAGACAGGATGCCACAGCAGAAAATGCATTTTTAAGCGCAGCGCTGTCAATCGCAAAAATCCTTTGCACACATGGCACTTTTTGTGCCTTTGCCGCAAGAATTATTTGACTTTTTGTGGTTATTATGCCGTCTATGTCAAATTCTTCGCACATAAAACGCACGGCATCTTTATCCCTTCCTATCCCGGAAATCATTTCAATATGCACAAAAGCTTTTTTAGCTTTTTTATGAAGTTCCAAAATCATTTCCTTAAGGTTGTTTATGTTCCCCACCATAATATTGACACGTTCGCAATCAGAATTCAAGGCATCGCAAAATTGTGAGTAATCAACTATGGAGGGAATTATTTTCCCGCTAAAATCCTTCAATTCAAACCCCTCCGCAGTATTATTGTACCACCTGCCCCTTTACTTGACTATCATTTTTATGTTTAATTTTTGTAAGGTTAAGGTAATTTTTTAAAGCAAAACCTCCGTTTTCGCAAACAGCTCAACGGAGGTAAAATTTAAAAATTTTTAATTATATAATTTTTATATCCCAAATCCACCAATGCACGGATTGTTTCCGAAACATCGCCGACATTTGCCCCATCATGCTCTATGCAGGGGATGATTTCAATTCCGCCTGCCTTGGCTTTTGCTGTTTCAAAAATCTTTTTGGCCTTATCATAAGCAGGCAAATCGGTCAAAATTATTTCAGAACCATTATCAACAAGCTTTGTTCCAATTTTTGCAGGATTATAATCAACTGCAATTTTAAATCCTTCAAGCATTTGAGGTTTAAAAATTTCATCAGTACCTTCAATAAGCCCTTTCGCCGAAATTTCAACCGCAACTTTGGATGATGTGTTTGCCGCGGCAGTTTTAAATATATCGGCGATATTTAAAAGCGCCGTATATCGGTTTGGATCCTTTACCAAAGTACCTATATAATTCAAGTCGGTATTCCTGAAAGGCGGAAAGGCAACTCCTGTGCAAATTACTTCATCAAAACCGGCAAGGCAAACTTCATTAGCGATTTCAGTCATAAAGCTTTTGGTTGTTTCGGAAAAAGGATTCAGCCATGGTTTCCCGCCTTTTTCCGGCGAATCATCATACCATGCAGTTTGGCTGTTCTCAAAGGTATATCCCGCAGTCTTATCAACTTTAGGAGTAAGGTTATCATTAAGAGTTCCTACAAAAGCAACCGATTTAAGCCCGCTTTCATTTACTGCTTTGGCAATATCGGCCGCAGAAAGCTGCGACTGTGAAATGTACGCTTTCTTTGCAAGTTCAACGTTTGTATTGTAATTTACCGCTCCGCCCGGTGATTTTAAAACAACTGCAACCGCGCTGTATCCCTGCTGTTTTGCCTGGTCAACTGCCGCTTTAAGGCTTTCCATATTCAAAAGACTTTCGCTTTTTATTTCATAAGCCGAAAATCCAAAATCTTTATTTCCTTCACTACTTTCAGTACTGCTGCTTGAAGTTTCACTCTCTGATGAGTTTTCTTCCGCTTTTGATGAAACATCACCGGATGATGTTTCATTAGCTGAGCTTGTTGAAGATGTCGGATTTTGAGCTTTTTCCCTAAGGAAATTCAAAACCGGCTCGCCTATGCTATATCCTAAAAAAGCAATCCCGCCGATTACCAGAATCATAACAATCGCCTTGACGGCATTTTTTACATGGTTTCTCCGTCTGCTGCCATAAAGGTTTTTAGTGCGCTTTATCTTGCGACCGCCTTTTTGCATTTTCACCCAACCTCCCAAAAATCTCTTATAAAGCCAACTGGTGTCCCAAAAAGCCGTAAAAAGCCATTGATAAAATCCCTATATAAATTAGTATCAAAGGATATCCCCTGAAACTTTCAGGAACATCCTCGGAAAAAAGCCTATCGTAAACAATTGACAGAAAATATGAAGCTATTATAAAGCCTATCCCGGTGCCAAGGCCAAAGCCTATATATCCAAACAAAGTATCGCTATGTCTTGAATTTAAAAATAACGCTCCCAAAACCGCACAGTTGAATGTAGAAAGATGGACATATTTTTTTACCGCTAAAAAAATTCTATTTAAAAATTTCCAAAGCAGCACAAGAGTTATAATATATATGACCGCCACGGCAAGCACATACGCCACCGGCATAAAAAGGTACGAATATTCGCTTTTAATAAATGCTTTGTCAATAAAATAAGAAATAAAGCTCGCAAAAACGCATATATAAGTTATGCTTATGCTGAAACCCACAAACTGCTGCTTATTTTTTACGGCAATAAGGGCGGTGCTTGAACCAAGTGCCCTTGCAAATAAAATATTCTCAATAAACATTGCAGTAAAAGAGGCCGTGATAATTTGCGCAATTACATCCATCAGTTATTTCTCCTGACTATCAGCTGTATTTTTCTGAAAAGTGCACTTAAAAGCCCAAGGAAAATAAATCCTCCAAACGGAAGGGCAAGTATGGGAAATGTAACCGGAATTCCAAGAATCCTATCCCCAAGAGCCCCAAAACAAAATATTTCCCTTAAAAATGAAAATATCAGCACAGAAAGGTCAAATCCCAAAATGTGCATAATTACATCCACCAGCATATCTTTTTTGGTTTTCCTGAAAAACCTTAGTTCCGTCTTTGAAGTTATAAACGAATTTACAACCAAAAGCGGGATAAAAATCCCAAGTGCGCTAAATTCCGACGGAAAAACATATTTGGTGAACAACGCCACCGGAACATACACAAGCGCGGCAATAAAAGTATATAATATAATACGAACCGCATATACAATATCGCGGGGGACAAATGACGAAATAATTACCGCAAAAAAGGAAATCAAACTAAAAGCAAATATTAAAGCAACGGCATTTTTAACCGTTATTGCAGCAGCCACGGCAGGAGCAATAACAAGCCCGCTTGTAAACACAGGATTTTTTTGATATATCCCGTCAAAAATGCTCATATCAATTTTAATTTTCTTTTTGGATTGGCTCTTTGCCATTTTCCTTTTCCACCTCAATTTGTTTTTCTGCATTATACTGCATTTTTGTTTTTACAAAATCTTTTGCTGAATTAAATAAATCCTTAGTCATCCCTCCAAAAGCAACTACGCTCTTATCAAGCGAAATTGCAAGCGGAGATGCAATTACCACAGCAAAGACAACCGCATTTTCAACACTGCTGAGGTGTCTGAAAAGAAGGCTCAAAAATCCGACGACAAAGCCATACAAAAACCTTGAAAAACGTATTTTGGGAAGCGCATAATAATCGCATGCAAGAAATATCATCCCAAAAACGGTCATTCCCGCAAAAAGCTCATAAAATACCGAAGCTTGTGCGGAATCTCCGAATTTTGGAAAAATATAAGAAAAAAGCAAAAATGAACCAAGCCCTCCGCAAAATGTCAAAGCGGAAATGGAACGTCTAAACATAAGAACAACGGCGCATACCAGCAAAATTATTATATGAGTCGCACCCATGGGGCCTGCAAATTTGCCAAGGAAAATATCAAAATACGAAACCGAAGGGTTTTTCGCTATGCCAAGCGTTTGGGTAAAAGATGAAACAAGCGTATTTTGAACATGAGAAGAAAGGCTTAAAGAATCAAACGGAGCAGGATACATCAGCACATTTTCTTTCCAGCAAAGGGAAGAAAACAAAAATCCCACTGCAGGAATGCTGAAAATATTCTTTCCGTGCCCGCCGAAAGCCTGCTTGACAACAATTATTGCGAATACGTTTGCCCCTATCACTATCTCATAAGGCACCGAAGCAGGCATCATAAGCCCAAGAACGGCGCCGGAAACAAATGCTGTCAGATCCCTTCTATCATACTTCTGCTTTCTGATTTTTACGCAAATAAAATCCGTCAAAAAGCTTGACAAAACCGAAACAAGAACCACCGCTACGGCCCTTAATCCATAATAGTAAAAACACATGAAAGTTAAAACAACAGCAACAAACAAAATGTCCGCCATTGCCGAAAATTCGGTTTTAGTTGAACGCGATTGAAGCATCCTGAAAAATTTCCTTCCAAACTTAATTTATTGCCATGCCATTTAAGCATCTAAAAAACATATAATATAAAACAAACCATGTCACAGGGGTGGTATCTTTGACCATAGAAGTTATAAGCAGCACCACTGTCAAAATAACCCTGACAGAGCTTGATATGCTTGATTATGATATAAATTATGAGAGGCTTGACCGGAGAAATCCGGAAACCAAACGCCTTTTAATAGAATTGCTCGAAGCAGTCAAGGAAGAAAAAAACATCGACCTTTGCTCCGAAAAGCTGTATGTCGAAGCCTTCCCTCAAAATGACGGCGGCTGTCTTTTGTATATATCCGTTTTAAGCGAAAAGCAAAAGACCAAAGCAGAGTTGTATACCGAAATAGTATGCGAAACTGATGATGTGCAATCGCTCATTTCACTATGCTGTACGCTGTACAAAAATTTCAGCCACCTAATCAGGGAAAGCGAGCTTTATTTTGACAAAAAGCATTACCGTTTAATCATAAACACTTTTCCAAAAACTGAAAACAAAACCCTCAGCATAATCGGCGAATATGCCTGTCCTTCCGGAAAAGGCGAAATAACCGGAGCTTTTACCCGCGAACACTTTGACGTGCTTATTGAAAGTGATGCGGTTAAAAAAATCTCCGAATTTTTCAACCCTTAAGCGATGCCACAGCAGCGGCGGCATCCTTTGCGCCAAAAAGATAAGAACCGGAAACAAGATTATTTGCACCGGCTTCTCTTACAAGAGAGGCCGTTTTTTCATTTATTCCCCCGTCAACCTGAATATCAAAATTAAGTCCCTTGGTTCTTGCATAAAACCTAAGCTCCGAAATCTTTTCAAGTATCCCTTCAATAAAGCCTTGCCCGCCAAAACCCGGCTCCACAGTCATCACAAGAACCATATCGATCTTATCAAGAAATTTTAAAACCTCTCCGGCCGGAGTTGCAGGTTTTATTGAAATTCCCGCTTTTTTACCGGCAAGTCGAATCTTATCTATTGTTTCCTCAATATCACTTCCTGCCTCGGCATGAAAAGTTATTATATCGGCGCCGGCAGCGGCAAATCTTTCAACATACCTTATCGGCTCCGAAATCATCAAATGCACATCCATCGGAACCTTTGCATATTTTTTCACGCATTCAAGAACCGGAAGCCCAAAGCTTATATTCTCCACAAAAAGGCCGTCCATTACATCAAAGTGTATCATGTCGGCGCCGGCAAGTTCTATTCTTGCAATTTCATTTTTTAAATCGGCCAAATCGGCGCCAAGTATAGAAGCAGAAACGTAAGTATTCACAAAATCCTCCAAAGCAAGCAAAAAGCAATTAAAAGCGGCCAAAACCGCCATATTTTAAAGCCTATATTGATAATTATATAACATTATATTAAACCCGTCAATATAAAATTTAATTTAAAAAAAGTGCGGCCAAATGCAATGCACTTGACCGCAAATCTATATCAGCCGGCAAAAGCATGCCGCCCGAATGCGAAAGCTCCCCTGTGGACACAACGTGCCACTTTCGCAAAACGGCTGTTTTGCCTGCTTAATTTATTTTATGCAAATAACGCTTTTTTGCAACAAGCCATTTTAAGACAAAAAATTCGTAAATTTAAAGCAATCCGCATTTTCAGCCGAGTTTCCTTATGTTCTTGTCCTCTGCAAAAGTCACGCAATTGTAAATAAAAAGAATTTTATCATATTTTTCTGCATCAACCATTTTTTCTATGTCGGAATTCAAATATCTTAAATCAACCATTGTGATTTCCGCATAATTTTGCGTTAAAAACGGCACAAGGCAATGCGCGTAGGAATCTTTAAATACAAGCAGTTTTCCGCCGTTTTGCAGATTAGTTCTTACGGTAACCAAAGGCTGATTCGTTCCAAAAAATACCGAATATTTATCCTTTTTGCCAAGATATTCCCTAAAATACATGCTATCATATTTTTTAACTTCTTTGCCGTCGTTTATTTCCATTTCCAAAACATCAGCCCCGTTTTTTCGCGTATACAAATCAATTATATCAGGCTCTATCCTGTCATAAAGGGTTTTGGAAAAAAGCGTGCCTCGAAAATCAGAGCTTGCATGCTCAATATCGAAACTTCCCCATGAAGCAGCGGCATAGCCCATTTTCTTGCTTGCCGCATAATAGGCATAATACGCCCCAAGACTCGTCCAATGATGGTCGCCGCGATAATAAATATATTCGTCCTTGCTTGAATAAAGCGTACTGTAAACATCAATAGTCGTCAAATCTCCGGAAAGCTTTTTATAAACGTAATCAATAAATTTCTTTTCGTCATATGACGGCGCATTTTGCGGAAGTTCATCGCTATAAATCCCTATTGAAGTCGGCGCAAGCATAAAATATGCCGGCTTGCCGTTTTTTTTGACAAAAGAAACAATTTTATCAAGATTTTTATCAACATCCGAATAATCAGGAGTCGGCATTTCCTCGGCAAGCCTATCCTTTAACACATAAACCCCGTTTATCTTATTTTTTCCCTGCAAAAGCTCCATTTGCGTTTTGGATTTTATCCAAAAAAGTCTGCCTGCAAAATGGTCGGAAACATAGCTTTCAAGCCCCTTCATATATCCACCGCTCAAAATGTTTTGCAGAGAAAATTCCGGGAATTTTTCAAGGTACCTATTTTCTTCCTCGGAAAAATCGTTTTTGGGCAAAAATACGGTAAACAATGAAAATGCCGCAAGCAAGCCAAAAAAAGCAAAAAAAGAAATTAGTCTGGATGCTCTTTTCAAAAGAAAAACCTCCATTAAAACCTAAAATACAAAAACGGATTATAGCTTGCATCGGCAAGATACGCCGTACAAACAAGCATTAAAACAACCTGCACCATCGGTGCGAAAATTGAAAATATCTTTTCATTTTTCTCCCGCAATTTTAAAGCGACTTTTGAAAAAATTTCAGTCGAAGCAAAAATGCACAAAGCAAAAATAAACAGATTTGAAGTCAACAAATAAATTGCAGTCTTGTCGGCAAGCACCCCAGCTCCGCCAAACATTGCCTTGAAATAAGAAAATGCCTTCGAAAGGCTGTCGGTTTCAAAAAGCACCCATCCGAAAACAACCATCAAAAAAGTATATGCCGTGCTGACAGGCGCCGGAAGCTTTTCAAGCACCTTGCCAAAGCCTATGCGCTCAATTATTATCAATGCCCCGAAATAAAGGCCCCAAAGCACAAAATTCCAGCTTGCCCCATGCCAAAGACCTGTTAAAAACCAAACCACAAGGAGATTCCTTATTTGTTTTAACATCCCGCACCTGTTTCCCCCAAGAGGAATATAAACATACGAACGGAACCATGAGCCAAGGGTAATATGCCATCTGCGCCAGAATTCGCTTATGCTGCGCGAAACATAGGGATGCTCAAAGTTTTTGGGAAAATTAAATCCAAGCATCTTTCCCATTCCGCATGCCATATCGGAATATCCCGAAAAATCAAAATAAATCTGGAAAGTAAATGCAAGTATTCCAAGCCATGCGCCTAAAACGGAAATATTTGCATAATCCATATCCTTTATCTGCGACCACAAAAGCCCTATGTTGTTGGCAAGAAGAACCTTTTTGGAAAGCCCTTTTACAAATAATCCTATCCCTTCGGCTGAAAGGCTGACGTTTACACTTCTTTCGTCTATTTCCTTTGCAACATCCTCATACCGCACAATAGGTCCGGCTATAAGCTGCGGGAAAAGCACAACATACGAAGCATAGCTTATAATGTTCTTTTGAACCTTTATCTTCCTCAAATAAAGGTCTATCGTATATGACATGCTTTGGAAAGTATAAAACGAAATCCCTATCGGAAGCGGAAGTTCCGGGTCTGGTATATTAAGTCCGAAAATGGCGTTTATATTTTTTACCACAAAAGAACCGTATTTAAATACTCCAAGCAGCCCTATGTTCATAACCACAGAAATCAAAAGGCAAATCGTTCTCTTTTTAGGGCTTGAATCAAAATAATCTATAAGTCTTCCCGCCGTATAATCTATGAGTATTGAAATTATCATCAAAATTATATAAACAGGCTCGCCCCAAGCATAAAAAACAAGCCCGGAAACAAATATGATAAAATTTTTTATCTTCATTGGCGAAATGTAATATAAAATCATCACTATCGGAAGGAAAAAATAAATAAAAGTAAAACTGGAAAAAACCATCTATTCAACTCCGCTCTCAGTTTCTATCTGAAAAACAATTTTTTTGTATTCTTCAACATCCATCATGGAATTTAAAATTTCAAGCAATCCGGAAGTGCTCAAAAGGCTTGGCAGGCCAAGTTTTTTCAAGAGGGCCGCACGTTTGGCGGAGCTGTTTTCACCACCGAAAAGCCCATCCTCATACAAATCAATCCTTGTTATCTCCCCTGCTTTTTTCACCTTTTCGGAAAAAACAACACCGGATTTTTTAAAGGCTTCAAGAATCATTTCCTTACCAATACCCTCAACGCCAAGCTTTCCCTCTTTAGAAGGCTTTATTTTGCGTTTTTCCTTGCCCATAACATCGGGAATATAAACATTTATCACCTTTCCGCCTCCGATTGCGCCCTTTAAATAATTTCTTATCTTAAAGCCGGCAGAATCGGAATCCGTAACGATAATTACTCCCGTAGTGCTTGCGTAATGCCTTATTATGGCAAGCTTTTCCTCATCCTTAAAAATGCCGTACCCGTTTGTCACAATTATAACGGCATCAATTATTGAGGAAAGTTTTATTTTATCGTATTTGCCCTCAACTATAATTGCCTGGTCAAGATGTATCAAAATTCTACCTCCCGGCCGCCATTTCCGCAAATGCCTTTTCAAGCAAAAGTCTTTGCGGTATCTGCACCGATTTTATTTCCCTGTCAACCCTTGAAAGTATTTCAAGGCAGCGTCTTAAATGGGCAATCTGAACTCTTTTTGCATCCTCAAAAGCATTCCTGACGCCAAAGCTTCTGTTTTGGGGATACCCGAAATCATCCATTACCTCCTGCTGGGAAACCCTTTCTCCCAATGCAGTCTTTGCTCTATACAAATCCGCAAACGATGATGAAAGCGCGCCTATTATAAGGGCCGGTTCGGTTTTTTGCGCAAAAAGCACGTCAAGAATTGCAAACGCTTGTCTTACATTTCCGAAAGCAAGTGCCTTTGCAAGTGAAAAGGCGCTGCTTTCAAGCTGTTTTGAAACAAGCATATCCATCATTTCACGGCTTATTTCTCTGCCGTCGGCATAAGCGGCAAGCTTTTCAAGCTCATTGTTTACAAGTGCCGCATCGCAAAAGCAAAGTTCGGCAAGATACACCGCATTTTCCTTTGAAATCATGCTGCCAAGGGACTTTGCCTTATCCTCAATCATTTTTGCAATCTCCTGGGGCTTTTTATACGAAAACTCGCAAACCGCCCCTTTTTTGGAAACGGCGGAGATTATTTTCTTATTTTTCTCTGAAACATATTTTTTCCCGCCAAAAAGGTCTATTCCGGTTATATAGAAAATTACAACCGTACTTTCAGGCAGATTTTCTATGGTCTTAACAAGGTAATCCAAGTCGTCCTTATTCATTTCATCGGCATTTAAATCATTTACAAGGACGCAAAGTTTTTCGGCAAAAACCGGCAGTGCCTCAACACAATCGGCAAAAGCGCTTGTATTGAAATTCTTGCCCTCAAATTTATGGAGGTTGTAAGTTCTGTCAGCCTTGCCCAAGGCTTTATCAAGAACCTTTTTGGCAAAAGTTTCAACGGCAAAAACATCTTTCCCATAAAAATAATAAGCACTTAAAAGCTCTCCGGATTTAATTGCTTTCGTCAAATCATTTTCAGAAACGGCCGGCATTTTCAATCCTCCTTAAGCTTGCTTTTCCATTCTTTTTATACGAAACCAAAATCCCGCTGCCGTCTTTTTCAAGCGAAAAGGACGTTCCATTCTTTACCTGGACAGGCTTTCCGTCGTAGGATAAAACAAAATCCCATCCCACGTTATAATTTTCAGGCGGATTATTTCCACTCATACAAAGCATGGAAAAATCTTTATAAAATATTTCAACAGAATTTTTACTTCCAAATCGCACGCTCAAATCGTCAAAATCAACCTCAAAGCCATCAGAAACAAGTTTTTGAGGCACACAATCAAGGATGCTCAATCCATCAAGCCAGAAGTCATCCTGCCTTATAAAAATTCCGTCAACATCAAATCCGACAAATCTTTTTTGATATGCCGCAACGCTTTGAGTGGAATTTAAAGGCACAATAAAGTCTAATTCTCTTATTCCGGCCCTGCAAAGATATTTTTGAAGATTTTTAGCATTATTCCTTCCACCACTTAAATCTATTACAAAAGCAGTATTTCCTTTTGAAACAACAAGAGAAGAAAAATCGCTATTCCCTACCACCGCGGCAAAAAGTGTGTCCTTATTTTCAAATGAATAAAACTCGCCGGAAAAAAGCAATCCTAAAACGCAAGCAACCGAAATTGCCGCTGTCGATTTTATATCCTTGAAAATAAAGAATCCCGCAACAATCAAGATTATCGAAACGATTATCCCTATGCCGATAAATTCATACCCCAGCGGCAGCGAAGAAAATTTTAAATCCGCCAAAAAATTTGAAGCCAAAATAACAAATTTGCAGCAAAGGCCTGCAAAAACAAGCGGCAGAAATGATAAAAACCCTACTCCGCCGGAAATTGCTGCGATAAATCCGCAAATAAGCGCCGCAGAGCAGACAGGTATCAAAACAAAATTTGCAACTGGCGAAATGATTGATACCTCGTCAAAAAACAAAAACGAAACCGGAAAAACCACCACCGAAACGCAAAGCATTGCAGCAGCATATCTTAAAAGCTTGCCTTTTACCCCTGTTTCTGTTATCTTTGAGCAAAGCGCCGGCGCAAGCACGCCAATTCCCAAAACTCCCGCAAAGGAAAGCAAAAAAGAAGAATCCCTGACCAAAAAAGGTTGTCCCGCAAGAAGCAAAAGTGAGGCAAGTCCAAGTGAATTAAGCGTATCGCTCCGTCTTTTAAAAATTTCAGCGCCGTAAACAATCGTAATCATCACCGCCGAACGCAAAACCGGCTGACAAAGTCCCGCCATTACGCAAAACAAAGCAATCAAAACTTCCAAAAAGGCAAATTTAAATTTTTTATTTATTTTAAAAAGGCCTAAAATCCGCATAAAAAAATCGGAAATAATAGCAAGATGCGCTCCGGACACCGACATTATATGCCCTATTCCAACCCGAAAAAGGTTTGTTTTTGTATCATTTTCAAGGCCGCTCTTATCTCCAAAAAGCATTGCCGCAAGAGCTTTTCCCTCCTCACCCGGAAGTACTGAGTAAATCTTACCGCAAATATAATCCCTATATGCAATCAGGTATTTTAAAACCGAAAAGCGCTTTTGCGCGCTTACCTTAGAAGGATTTGAAAATTCAAGGAAAATCCCTTTGGTTCTATAATAGCTTTCCGCCGGAAATGCATATGTATCTTTAAAAGCAGAAGCCTTTCCGCAAACGCTTATTTTATCAAAAATTTCGCAATCCAAAGTTTGGCAAAAGACAACAAATTTCCCGTCTTTGCCGTTTATTCTTCCCTTTACAACATACTGCGATTTATCGTTTTGATAGTTATTGACTTCCAGCACAATTCCTTCGGCAAGGCAATCCTTACCCGCATTTTCAAGCATGGGGCGGTAAACTGTGGCCTCATAAAATCCGTAAACCAAAAGTCCTGCCGAAAAAAATACCGCGCAAACCGGAACTTGAATTTTCTTTGAAACCAAAAAATAAAACAAAAATCCAATCGGCAAAGCAGCGCATGCCAAAATAAAATCGGATTTTAAATTTAAAAAAGATGCAAAAAACAGCCCTGCCAAATAACTGCATCCGACAAAAGCCATTTTTCGCACCATTTTTTAATTCCTCCTATTTAAAAAACAAAGGAAGCTTTTCAAGGAAAAATATATCTGTCCTGTCGGCAGCATCGCCCTCTGCCAAAACGGCGCATTTTCCAACTACATTTCCATTGGCAAACGCTACCAACTTTTCAACGGCAGCAAGGCTTTCTCCTGTGCTTATGACATCATCAGCTATCAGCACCCTTTTGCCTTCAAGCATGGAAACTTCGTTCCTGTCAAGATAAAGCATTTGTTTTGCCGCCGTAGTTATCGACTGCACCTCAAATCCCACAGGGTCCCTCATGTAAAGCTTTGGCATTTTACGGGCAACGACATATGTAATGCCGAGCTGTCTTGCCATTTCATAAGCAAGCGGTATGCCCTTGCTTTCCGCAGTAATGATAACATCGCATTTCGGAGCCTTTTTAACAAGCTCCGATGCGCACGCAACAGTCAGCTCAACATCTGAAAACATAACAAATGCCGCAATGCTGAGCTTTTCATTTACAGGGCAAATGGGCAGGCGTCTTGTAAGTCCTGCCACCTGCAATGTATAAAATTCTTCAGCCACAAAAAATTCCTCCAATATAAAGCAGCCGCAAAATCAGCCAAGCTGCAAATTAAGTTTTTTACCGCCAATCAAATGGAAATGAAGATGATTTACCGTCTGTCCGGCATCGGGGCCGCAGTTGGTAACTATTCTAAATCCGTTTTCAAGCTTCATATCCTTTGCAAGCTTTGCGGCAACTTCAAAAATATGGGCAACCACCGCAGAATTGCTTTCATTTATTTCAGAAGCGCCGGAAATATGCTCCTTCGGAATTACAAGAATATGCACGGGAGCCATCGGATTTATATCTTTAAATGCAAGCACCTTTTCATCTTCATAAACCTTTGAGCTTGGAATTTCCCCGGAAACTATTTTGCAAAAAATGCAATCCATTGCAAAAACCTCCTTATTTAAGCATTGAGCTTATAATTTCAGAAAGCTTTGAAAAAGCCTCATCTATCTTGGAAACATCGCCAATTCCGGCCATTGCGCCATCAGGACGGCCTCCGCCCTTTCCTCCGGTTACAGCGGCTGCTTCCTTAACAATCTTGCCTGCGTTTGCGCCCTTTTCAACAGCATTCTTTCCGCAAGCGCAAACAAATGATGCGCCGTTTTCGGATACTCCCGCAAACACAGCAACGGCAGACGGTTCCTTATCCCTTATCTTATCACCCATTGTCCTCAAAGCATCGGAAGAAATTCCGTCAAAACGGGCATAAATAAGTTTTACTCCGCCTACATCAACGGCATTTTTAAAGAGTCCGTCAATACGTGTCGCCGCAAGCTGTCCGTTAAGAGCCTCAACCTGTTTTTCAAGAGCTTTCATTTCAGCCGAAACAGACGCGCACTTTGATGCAAGTTCTGCGGGATTTGAAAGTTTCAATGCCTGTGCTGCCGCAATTATTGCATCCTTTTGCTGATTTGCAAATTCAAGAACGCCTTTTCCTGTAACTGCCTCTATTCTTCTTACACCTGCTGCAACTGAATTTTCAGACAAAATCTTAAAAAGTCCTATTTTTGAGGTGTTGTCAACATGGGTTCCTCCACAGAGTTCTATTGAATAGTTCCCTATGTTTACTACTCTTACCACATCGCCGTATTTTTCACCGAAAAGCGCCATTGCTCCAAGTTTTTTAGCCTCGTCAATCGGCATTTCCGAAACGGAAACCGAAATGGCGTCAAGTATCTTTTCATTTACGATATTTTCTATCTTTGCAAGTTCTTCCGCAGAAACCGGATTGAAATGCGCAAAGTCAAAACGCAGGCGCTGCGGGTCAACAAGCTGTCCGGCCTGATGAACATGAGTACCCAAAACTTCCCTCAAAGCGGCTTGCAGCAAATGGGCGCAAGTATGGTTCCTCATCGTCGAAGTCCTTAAATCCTTATCCACAGACGCATTTACTGAATCTCCAACGCTAAAGCTTCCCGCTTCTACCGTTCCGATATGGATATACTGACCGCCGGAAATTTTCTTTGTATCTGAAACCTCAAAACTGCTTTCACCTATTGAAATAAATCCCTTATCTCCTGTCTGCCCGCCGCTTTCAGCATAAAAAGGAGTCCTGTCAAGTATGATTATGCCCTCTTCGCCCTCGGTAATGCTATCGCAAGCCTTGCCATCCTTAAAAATCGCAAGCACAGATGCTTTGCAAGCAAAATCGGAATACCCCACAAAATCCGTTTTAGGAATATCAAGACCGCCTATGCTGTCGTCGCTCCATGAAGAACCTCCCTTTGCCGCGCGGTCGGCCCTCGATTTTGCTCTTTGCTCTGCAACAAGCTCATGGAAGCGCTTTTCATCAACCGAAAGTCCTTTTTCCTGCGCAATTTCAATAGTCAAATCAAGCGGGAAGCCAAAAGTATCGCTGAGCTTGAAAGTATCCTCTCCGCTTAAAGTTTTTCCGCCCTTTGCAAGAGTTGAATCGATAATTCCGGAAAGAAGCTCCATGCCTTTATCAACGGTCTTTGCAAAGTTTTCTTCTTCCGTATAAATTACTTTCTTTATATACTCGCGCTTTTCTTCCAGTTCAGGATATGCGCTCTTGTTTTCATCTATAACCGTTTCACAAACTTTATAAAGGAATGGTTCATTTACGCCAAGAAGTCTTCCGTGGCGCGCCGCGCGTCTCATAAGTCTGCGGAGCACGTATCCCCTGCCCTCGTTTGACGGCAAAACTCCATCGCCAACCATAAATGTAGTGCTCCTTATATGGTCGGTTATAACTCTGAGCGAAACATCAGTCTTTTCATTTTGCTTATAAGAAACTCCGGCAATCTCGCTTATATGCTTCATTATATTTTGAACGGTATCAACCTCAAACAGGTTTGCAACTCCCTGCATGATGCAGGCAAGGCGTTCAAGGCCCATTCCGGTATCTATATTTGGCTTTGGCATTCTTTCATAATGCCCGTTTCCATCACTATCAAACTGAGAAAAAACAAGGTTCCAGAATTCAACATATCTGTCGCAGTCGCAGCCGACTTTGCAATCCGGTGAGCCACAGCCCCACTCCTCGCCCCTGTCAAAATAAATCTCAGAGCAAGGACCGCATGGGCCTGAACCGTGCTCCCAGAAGTTATCCACCTTGCCAAGTCTTACCATATGGTCCGGCGAAACGCCTCTCTTTTTCGTCCAAATATCATAAGCTTCGTCGTCTTCCTCATAAACCGAAACGTAAAGCCTGTCAACAGGAAGTTCCAAAACCTTGGTGCAGAACTCCCATGCCCATTCGGTTGCTTCCTCTTTGAAATAATCGCCAAAGGAAAAGTTGCCAAGCATTTCAAAATATGTTCCATGTCTTGAAGTCTTTCCTACACGTTCAATATCAGGCGTTCTTATGCACTTTTGGCAAGTGGTTACCCTTACGTTCGGAGGAGTTTCAATACCAAGAAAGTATTTTTTAAGCGGCGCCATGCCGGAATTAATCAAAAGAAGGCTGTTATCTCCCTGAGGCACCAAAGAAGCGCTCGGAAGTCGTGTATGTCCTTTGCTCTCAAAAAAAGACAAATACTTTTCTCTTAATTCATTAAGTCCTGTCCATTTCATTTAAATTATTCCCCTTGTTTTTCATTTTTACATAAAAAAAACCGTCAAAGCAGAATTTTACACTAATTCCGCTTTGGGACGGATTGTTCCGCGGTACCACCCAAATTGCGGCAAAAGCCGCCTCTCAAAAGCCTTTAACGCAAGCCGCACGCCCAATTCTTCACCGGGAGCTCCGGGATGGCCTCCAAATCCGCGCGCCGGGGAGTTCTCACCTTATCTCCCTCTCTGAGCGGGCGCAAAAATGGTTCTTCCCATCATCGCCATACAAAATTATTATAGCAACCGTTCCTTAAAAAGTCAACATTGATTTCACAATTTAAAAGGTAATTTTTTTAAAAAAAGCTTGCTTTTATTTTTGTTTTGTGATAATATAATTTATGTTGACTTTATGTAAAAGAAAAGGAGGTGCAGCCCCATGGCAAAATGCGATATTTGCGGAAAGGGTGTAACTTTCGGTATAAAGGTTTCCCACTCACATCGTCGTACAAACAGAACTTGGAAACCAAACGTTAAGCGTATAAAGGCTTTGGTTGACGGAACTCCTCGTCATATCCACGTATGTTCAAGATGTTTGCGTTCAAACAAGGTAACACGCGCAATTTAATAAACATCCGAATAAAAAATGCCCTGCTGCTGCGGGGCATTTTTTATTACTTATAATACATATAGAGCTGACATTTTATCATGCCGTTATATAATTTTCTTCTCTTATCGGCCTTTCTGCCGAAAAATTTTTCAAAATCCTCATGCGGGGAAATTATATAGCACGGCGCCGATGCATTCCCCATGAACACCTGCCCCATAATGCGATAAAGCTCTTCCGCTTCTTTTACTTGCAGCATCCTTTCCCCGTATGGCGGATTGCATATTGTTATGGTGCCCTCTTTATTCTTATAATCCTTTATATCTGCAACAGAAAGGCTTACCCTGCTTGAAATTCCCGCCTTTTTGCAATTTTCAGCCGAAAGTTCGATTGCGCTTCTTTCCTTGTCATATCCAAAAGCTTTAAATGCCGCATCTTTTTTTACGTTTGAAATGGCCCTTTGTCTTTCTTCTTTCCAAATATTTTTATCTATGCATCCCCATTTTTCAGAGGCAAAGCGCCTATTTATTCCCGGAGCAATTCCAAGTCCTTTAAATGCGGATTCCACCAAAAACGTTCCGCTGCCGCAAAACGGGTCGCAAACTATGCTGTCGCTCCTTACCCTTGCAAGGTCGATTATTCCCGCCGCAAGAGTTTCCTTAATTGGAGCTTCATTGGAATTCCTCCTGTATCCCCTTTTATGAAGTCCTTGTCCTGATGCGTCAAGGAATATGCTTACTTCATCCTTTAAAATATTAAACCTTATTTGAAATGTTTCTCCGCTTTCTTCAAACCAGTTCAGCTTATATTTTTCCTTAAGCCTTTCAACGGCGGCTTTTTTAATTATAGCTTGGCAGTCCGGAACGCTGTGCAGGGCAGAATTAAGTGAATGTCCCTTTACCGGGAAAGCATCCTTTTTGCCTATGAAATTTTCAAACGGAATTGCCTTTACTCCTTGAAAAAGCTCCTCAAATGTGCGTGCCTTGAATTCAGAAAGGACTATTAAGACTCTTTCAGCAGTTGCCAAATTTATATTCGCCCTCGCAAGAAGTGAAAAATCCCCATAAAAGCTGACTTTTCCGTCTGAAACAGAAACATCCTCGCCTCCGATTTTCTTTACTTCAAATGCCAAAACGCTTTCAAGCCCAAAATGGCAAGGGCATGAAAATTTAAGTTTTTCCATAATTTCTCCGTTCCAAATAAGGCAGGCACCAAAATGCCCGCCTTATTATTTTTATTATCCAGTTCAGTTTGCTGCAGCCGCTGCGGCAGTTGTAGTGGTTTGCTGGGTTTCCGTTTCTTGGGCAGCTACCGGCTGCGAATGGTCGCCATTGCACATTGCCGGAATATTTGACGGTTTATAATATCCGGGTGTGGACGACCTTGAAGTGCAGTTCGGTCCCGCTATCAGTCCGGTTACGGTGCAATAGTAAAGCTCCTTTACATTCGGGTCTGTCGGAAACGCCTTTCCAGTTTCATTTTCGGCTATTTCTCCAAAAATATTCTTCCAAACCTGCGAAGAAGAATAATATTTATTCCTTGCCTCATTTACAATCCACGTTTTAGTTTTTTCGTCATATTTTCTCGGCTCATCATAACCATACCAAACTCCGCTTACATAATCCGGTGTGCAGCCTACAAATGAAAGGTCAACCCAGTCCTGTGATGTACCGGTTTTGCCAACAAGAGGCGTTGTATTGAGTCTTGCCGCTCTACCGGTTCCGTTGGGGCCCTCTATAACAGTCTGCAAAAGCTTATTCATTACATATGCTGTATCTTCATCAAGCGCCTGAACAGGAATATACTTATGTTCAAGTATTATATTCCCATCCGAATCGGTAACTTTGGTATAAGTAGTGCTTTCATAGCGTTTTCCGAGGTTTCCGAAAACCTGGTATGCCTCAACCAATTCACGAAGCGTTACACCTTCAGTAAGTCCTCCGACAGACATAGGCGAAAGGTTTACATCCGAAACAACAGTGCCGTTAACCTGCTTGCTTTCTACAAGAGTTGTTATTCCCATTTTATCCTTTACAAAATCAAACACGGCACGCGGAGTTTCCTTTTCGCAAAGCTGGGCGGGAATTGTATTGAGTGAGCGCTGAAGCGCCTCAAAAGTAAAGAAATTCTGATATGACCAGACATTGCTGTAATTTTTAGGCCAAAGGACTTTCTTGCCTTTCTCATAGTCCATTACCTCTATCGGCTTATCTGTAAAAATTGTAGACCAATGGAACAAATCCATCGAAAGCCCATACCCGTAAGTCGAAATAGGCTTTATGCAGGAACCGGGCGAACGTACTGAATCAACTGCCCTGTTCCAGCAAAGCGGACCGGGTTTCTCGCCTATTCCGCCGACTACCGCCTTTATATTGCCATTATAATCCATACATATAAACGCTGCCTGCGGAGGGTCATTCAAAACTTTTGATGAAAAAGTTTTGTAATCCAAAAATTTTTGCTCCACAGCCTTCTGCATATCAATATCAACTGTGGAATAAATTTTATATCCGCCGCTCATCAGCCTATCCCTTGCCTTGTCAATGCTGTCAAGGCCGTAAAGTTCTTTTAAATCCGCCGCAACATCGTTTATAACCAAATCGACAAAATACGACTGCACGGTTGAATTAGTCTGGTTCCCCGCCGAATTTGTTGATGAATTCGGGTCGGCAAAAACAAGCTTCTGGTTTACAGCTTCTTCATACTCCTGGTCGGAAATCACGCTGTTTTCAAGCATTGCCTTCAACACAAGAAGCTGACGCTCCTTATTCTTTTCAGGGCTTGCAAAAGGATTCAAATGGTTCGGGTCCTTTGGTATTGCGGCAAGCGATGCGGCCTCGGCAAGAGTAAGCTGGGTAACATCTTTTCCAAAGTATTTATATGAAGCTGCTTGAATTCCGTAAGTAGTTCCGCCAAAGCCTATATAATTTAAATAAGCCTCCAAAATGTCTGTTTTGGTGTAATTTTTTTCCAAATTCATCGCAGTAAATATCTCACGGATTTTTCTTTGTATTGAAACATCGTCATCCCTTGTTATATTCTTTACAAGCTGCTGGGTTATTGTAGAACCACCCTGCTGGCTTTTATAAAAGTTCAAAAACATATTGGCAAACGCCGCAAATGTTCTTTTAAAATCGACGCCTTTATGCTCAAAAAATCTTTCATCCTCAATGCAGACAAAAGCCATTTTAACGTATTCAGGGACTTTATTTATATCAACAGGTATGCGGTTTTCATCCCTGCTTATCCTTTGGATTTCAACCTCTTTCCCTTCCTTATCATAAGCGTAAATAAACGATGTGGATTTCAAATCAAGGTTGTAAAGGTCAATATCACTAGTATTGTCCATAAATTTCATTACATAAACCGTCAAAGCCGTTGCAACTATTGAACCGGTTATTATAACTATCAAAACAACCGAAAGAATTGTCGTGCCTATAACCGCAAGGGCCTTTTTAATGGGATGGGATTTCTTTTTTGTTTTTTTGCCCTTCGGCGCGGCAGAATTCTTTTCTGTGCTCATTTTATCATTCCTTTCAAAACGCATTGCAAAGCAAAACGCCGATAACATCATTTTTATATTATATCACATCATTGCCCGAAAGTTAAGAGGGCAATTTTTTAAATTTGAATAAAGCCCGAAAATTAGGCAAAAATACTAACATAAGCAAAAACTTCCGAAAAGAGGCTGTTAAAAATGATATCCTCCAAAAAAATATCGGCAATCATGCTTGGAATATCAATGATTTTATCCATGACGACCGTAATCATATCCCTTACATTTAATCCGCCGGGCGAAAGCGCCGGAAACATAAGCATAACCGAAAAAAAAGCCTTATATATCCTAAAAGACTACAATGGCCACCTCGCGGTATTTAATTATGGCGAATCATCACCCATTGAAGAATTTGACGTTCCCACAGAAAGCTTTGGAGAATACGACAAAAATATGCTCAAAAAAGGAATCGCCGCTTACAGCGACGAAGAACTCCAAAAGCTCATAGAAGATTATACAAGCTAAAAAAAGCCTTCCGTGAATTTGTCACGAAAGGCTTTTTCTGTTCGTTAGATTTATTCAACGGTTACTCCGGCATTTTTTGCGGCATCAGCAATATCCTTTGCTTCCTGCTCAGCCTGCTTGTCTTCCAAAAGTGCACGGATTGATATGCTTATGCGCTTCCTATCAAGGTCAATTTCCGTAATCTTTGCCTCAACAGTTTGTCCAACCGAAAGAGCATCCTTTACATTATTAACCCTTTGTGTCGAAATCTGAGAAATGTGGATAAGTCCGTCTATACCGGGGATAATCTGAGCAAAAGCTCCAAAAGGAGTTATTGAAACAACCTTAGCAGTTACAACATCCCCAACCTTATATTCGTTCTTGAATATTTCCCAAGGATTTTCCTCATTCTTCTTAAAGCCAAGTGAAATTCTCTTCTTTTCGGCATCCAAATCCTTTACATATACTTCAAGGACATCGCCAACCTTAACAACCTCGGAAGGATGCTTTATCTTATTCCAAGAAAGCTCCGAAATATGAACCATTCCGTCAACAGGGCCTAAATTTACAAAGGCACCATAGCTTGTAAGGGATTTTACCTCGCCCTTGAATACATCCCCTGTTTTTACGGTTTCCCAGAACTTCTTTTCTTCTTCTTCCCTTTGCTCCTTAGCAACGGCTTTAATTGAGCCGACAGCTCTCGAACGCTGTTCGTTCACTTCAATTACCTTGAACTGAACGGTTTTCTTCAAATAATCCTCGAGCTTTTCCTCACGGCGTGTGGTAGCCTGCGAAGCAGGAACAAAAACCCTAACTCCTCCGCTTGAAATGAGAAGCCCGCCCTTTACAGCGCCTACAACAACGCCTTCAAGAACCGCTCCGCTATCCTTTGCCTTTAAAATATTTTCAAAGCCAACCATAGCGTCAACTTTTTTCTTTGAAAGAGTAACTATTCCATCCTGGTCGTTGATTTTTGTCACAATTAAATCAACCTCATCGCCGACTTTTACAACATCGGACGGCTTAAGTCCGGGGTCATCGGTAAGTTCTGAAAGCGGAACATAACCGGTATGCTTTGTACCAATATCAACAATGGCTTCGTTTGCATTTACAGCGGTTATATAGCCCTTCACCATATTCCCGATATATATTTTTTTGAAGGACTGCTCCAAAGCCTCTTCAAAATTAAAGTCCTCTTCCTGATTTTTTAACATTTCGCTCATTTGCTTTTGTACCTCCTTGATTATATAAGCCGGCGTTGATGCTCCGGCCGTGATGCCAATGGAAACAGTGCCTGAAAAATAAGTCCCGCAAAGTTCCCCGGCATCTTCAATATGATAACATTTGCAGTACTGTGAGCAGACATCGTAAAGCTTGATTGTATTGGAGCTGTCCTTGCCTCCGATAATAACCATAACATCCGATGCCTTTGCAAGCTCTTCCGCCTCTTTCTGACGATTTGAAGTAGCATTGCAAATAGTATCATATATTTGCGGACTGCCGCAAAATTCCTTTGCTATTTGAATACACTTGTCCCATATTTTTATATTATACGTTGTTTGCGCGACAATTGCAACCTTTTTTTGCAATATTTCAGGATTTTCAGCAAAAAAATTTTTTAATTCTTCATCGTCCTTGAATACATGGGCGCTTTGCGGGCAATGACCCACTATTCCCTCAACTTCGGGATGGTTTTTATCCCCGGCAATCAGAATTTCAAATCCTTGCGCACATTTTTCCTTTACTATTGAATGTATTTTCGCCACAAACGGACACGTTGCATCAACATAGCTTATTCCGCGCTCCTCAAGCTTCTTGTAAACATCGGCCCCTACACCATGCGAACGTATTATCACACATTCGTCGGGATTTAATTCATCAACCGAATTTACTACTCTGACTCCTTTTGACTTTAAATCCTCAACTACGCTCTTATTGTGTATTATCGGACCAAGGGTTGCGGTTTTATGCTTTTTTAATTCATCATATACGATTTTTACCGCTCTGTCAACACCAAAGCAAAAACCTGCGCTTTTTGCAACCACAATTTTCGCCACTTAATTTCCGTCCCCCTCGACAAGTTCGGTTATTGCTCCCATTATCCTCGATTTCAGTCCTTTAAGCTCAGAGGCGGATGTTGCCGAAAGCTCCGTTTCGTCAAGCTTTATCGGTTTGCCGTACCTCACAATCAATTTAGAACGAAACTTCAGCTTCTTACCTTCAAAAATTATTCCTACCGGAATGACATCGGTTCCTGCCTTTGCGGCAATAAGCGAAACTCCCGATTTGCCCCTTCCCACCTTTCCGTCATACGAACGTGTGCCCTCCGGGAAAATGACGAGATTCCTGCCGCCTTTAAGTTTTTCGACCGCTGTATCTATAACCGCAGCATCCCCCTTGCCCCTTGTCACAGGGAATGCACCCATAGTCCTTATCAAAAGCGAAAAAAGCGGATTTTTAAAAAGCTCCTCCTTTGCCATATAAGCAAAACGCTTTGGCACGCCAAGCGAAATAAGCACCGGGTCGGCATAGCTCCTATGGTTGCTTGCAAAAATATGTCCTCCCGTTTTGGGAACATTTTCTTTGCCCTCTATTTTAAGATTATAAACTATTTTGTAAATAAATGTAACAATTGCTCTTAAAACCGTATACATCATTTCCCCTCCAATCTGGAAAGAATAACGCCTAAAAGCGTTTCAACGGATTTTTCAAAAGGGAATCCGGTGGTATCAACCAAAATGGCATCCTCCGCTTTTTTAAGCGGAGCTGTTTCCCTATGGCTGTCATTGTAATCACGTTTTAAAAGGTCGGAATAAATTTCTTCATAAGTCACATCGGCGCCTTTGCATTTAAGTTCCTCATAACGCCTTTTTGCCCTGTCCTCGGGAGAAGCGGTCAAAAATATCTTCACATCGGCATTTGGCAAAACCACTGTGCCTATATCCCTGCCATCCATTATAACGTTATTTTCCCTTGCAATCTTCAACTGAAGCCCAAAAAGAAATTTTCTTACCTCAGGTATTGCAGAAACATCGGACGCCGCCATGGATATTTCGGGAGTTCTGATTTTTTCGGAAACATCCTCACCATTCAAAAAAACCCTTTGCTCGCCGTTCACAAAGGCTATATTCACGTCAATTTCAGAAAGCAGCGGCACAACATCTTCCGCATTTGACGGCTTTGCGCCTTTTGAAAGGGCATAAAATCCAACAGCGCGGTAAAGCGCTCCCGTATCGACATATATATATCCAAGCTTTTTTGCCAGAGTGCGGGCGATAGTACTCTTTCCGGCGCCGCATGGGCCGTCTATTGCTATGTTTTTAACCATTTTCCCATCCCTTTACATATTTATTCCGGCGGTATACCCGGTAGAAAATGCTATCTGCAAATTAAATCCGCCCGTATAGGCATCAACATCAAGAACCTCGCCCGCAAAATAAAGTCCCTTGACCAGCTTTGATTCCATTGTCTTGGGATTTATTTCGCTTACGTTTACTCCTCCGCCGGTTATTATTGCTTCTTCAATCGGACGGAATGCTTTTGCGGTTATCGTAAAATTCTTTAAAAGCTTTACAAGCTCCGCACGCTGTTTTTTAGTAATTTGGTTTACCTTTGTGTTTGCGGGAATTCCGGAAAGCCTTGCAACAACAGGAATCATTTTCGCAGGCAAGAGCTTCCCAAGCGAATTTATAAAATCCTTATTCAAATTGTCCGAAAAATCACGTTGAATTCTTAAATCAAGCTTTTCCTCGCTTAAAGACGGTTTTAAATCTATTACAAGAAGATATCTGTCCGGCTGCATTTTTCTTATATGTGCGCTTGCAGACAAAACAAGCGGGCCTGAAACACCAAAATGCGTAAAAAGCATTTCTCCCATTTCGCTGAAAAGAATTTTGCCGGTTTGGCTGTCTTTTAAGCTTAAAACAACGTTTTTAAGCGAAAGTCCCATCATTTCTGCCGGAAAGCTTTCTTTTGAAACAATCGGCACAAGCGATGGCACAAGCGGCGTTATGGTATGCCCTGCCTGTTTTGCAAAATCGTAACCGTCACCTGTCGAACCTGTCAGCGGATAGGATTTCCCTCCCGTGGCAACAAGCACGGATGAGGCAAAATATTCCCCGCCTTCGCATTTTACTCCTTTTATTCCGCCGTTTTCAATAATAAGTTCCTTTGCCCTATCGTTTTTTATTTCAATAAAATCGTTTTTCAATGCCCTTTCAAATGCAAGCACTATGTCTTTTGCCTTATCGCTTTCGGGAAAAACCCTATTCCCGCGCTCGGTTTTAAGTTTCACGCCATGCTCCTCAAAAAAACGCATTGTATCAATGCAGGAAAAACGTGAATATGCGCTGTAAAGGAATTTTGCATTTGACGGAATATTTGCCATAAACTCCTCAGTCGTGCAATTATTTGTAACATTGCATCTTCCTTTGCCGGTTATAAGAAGCTTTTTGCCAAGGAGCTTGTTTTTTTCAAGCAAAAGAACCCTTTTCCCGTTTTGCGATGCCGCCCAAGCCGCCATAAGTCCGGCAGCTCCTCCTCCGATTATTATTGCATCATAATGCGCCAAAATTATTTCTCCTTATTTTTTTCGTAAACCTCATATTCTTCCCAGATTTCTTCCAGATTTGCAAAGTTGCGTGAAATTTCATCGCGCTTCTTTATGCCTATTGCCACTATAAGCGCATTTATAAGGCTGAGCGGAGCTACAAGCGAATCCACAAAAGACGCCATATCGCTCCTTGCAAGCAAAAGATGTGTCGCATGCTCGGCCAAAGGCGAAAGCATTCCATCTGTAATTGCCACAACCTTTGCACCTTTTGACGAAGCATACTGCATTGCCTTTACCGTCTGCTTTGAATACCTCGGAAAGCTTATTCCTATAATCACATCGTTTTCGGTAATCCTCATAATCTGCTCGAACATTTCGCTTGTCGTTGCCATATGGATATACCTTACATCCTCAAACATAAGGTTAAAATAATACGACATGAAATGCGCAAGCGCAGAAGAGCTTCTTGACCCTATTATATAAATCCTCTTTGCGTTTATTATCGTATCCACCGCACCATAAAAATCTTCCCTTGAGCTTTCTTCAAGCGTTCTGCGGATTTTATCTATATCAAGGTTCAAAACTTTTTCAAAAATATCGTTATTCCCTATTTGGTCGCTTGTTACTTCTATCCTCTGAACAGATGTAAGCTTATTGCGCATTATCTCCTGCAATGCTTTTTGAAGCTCCGGATAACCCTCATATTCAAGCTCGGTTGCAAACCTTACCACCGTGGATTCGCTCACCCCGACAATTGAGCCGAGTTTTGCCGCGGTCATATATGCCGCCTTATCGTAATGGTTAAGCATATATTCGGCTATTTTTTTATGCCCTTTTGAAAATTCGGGCAGCCTTTCCTTTATTTTTGAAAAAAGATCCTGCTGCACTTTTTTTACACTCCCGCTATTTATTTTTCCCACAAACTGTTTTTTAATTTTGATATCTCCATGCGCAAAAGCTCTGTTTGCTCCTTGTCTAAAAAATACTTCCCGTCCTTCTCAAAAAGGTAATCGCCCTCTTTGATTCCATCCGAAAGAAGCTCCTTTGAAACTTTAATGAAATTCCTGCCGTCCTTTTCTATTATTGCAAAACCACCCTCAAAACGGTCCACCACAAGCATCAGCCATTCCCCTTCTCAAAGCTGAAATTTATGTTTTTCCCGTCAGATACCGCTGTTATTGTTCCCTGCAAATCCGTGCGGTATATTTTATCGGTATACTTTTCAAGTCTTTTTAAAGCTTTTTCACTCGGATGGCCATAAGAATTTTCCGCTCCCACAGAAATAACGCAAAATCTCGGCGTAACAGCAAAAAGCAAATCGTCAGTCGAAGATGTGCTGCCGCCGTGATGTCCGACTTTTAAAACATCAGAATCAAGCTCTGCGCCGGATGCAATTATATCCTTTTCTTCCTCTTTTTCAGCATCTCCCATAAAAAGGAATGAATTTTCCACATGCACAAGCCTGCACACAACCGAAAAATTGTTAAGCTCCTCATAGTCCGACGAACTTGGGCCAAGGATTTCAAGGCTTGAAATTCCTCCAAGGTCATAAGTTTCAAGAGGTTTTGCCGGAGTTATTTGGAGCCCCTTTCCCCGTATTGCTTCAAGCATTTTCCTGTAAGTCTGGGTATTTGCATCAATTTCATCAGGAATTTGCGGCATAATCACTTTTCCTATGTCAAATTCCTTTATTATCTCCGCCATCCCTCCTATATGGTCGGAATGCGGATGTGTGGCTATAACGTAATCAAGTTTTGATATCCCCTGAGATTTTATGTATGAGCCGACTTCCGAAGCATAGTCGGCCTCCCCTGCATCAATAAGCACCGAACATGAGCCGGAAACTATCAGCTCGCAATCCCCCTGTCCGACGTCAATGAAATGCACGGCAACATCGCCGTTTTGCAACGTTGCCGCTCTTTTTGCAAGCCCGAAAGTCTGCTTTATATAATCATACGTCAAAATTCCCTTTGAATCAAGAACAGAAAAGAATATCCCCAAAGCAAGCAGCATAATTGCCGCAAGCGCCGGAAGTGATTTTATCGCTTTCTGCGGCCGGAATTTTGTCCGTCTTTTCGCCATTTTCTATTATCCTTTCCCTGTTTTGTAATTTGTTTTTCCTTTATATCCGGTTCTACAAGGCAATTTTTGCCTTGTCCTATCAAATCCCTTCTTCCCGCCTTTATCAAAGCCTTTATTACAATCTCCTTATTTTGCGGCTTGAAATACTGCAAAAGCACCCTTTGCATTGCCTTTTCCTCGGCAGAACGCGGAACATACACCGGCTTCATGGTATAAGGGTCAAGCCCCGTATAAAACATGCATGTGGATATTGTTCCGGGAGTGGGATAAAAATCCTGAACCTGTTCCGGCCTTATGTTGTTCTCTTTGAGAAAAAGCGCAAGCTCCACAGCTTCTTTAAGTGTTGAGCCCGGATGCGACGACATAAGGTACGGCACAAGGTACTGCTCTTTCCCCACCGATTTCGTCATCCTATAAAACTTCTCGGAAAACTTTTTATATGCCTCTATATGCGGTTTGCCCATCATATCAAGCACAACCGCAGAACAATGCTCCGGCGCAACTTTAAGCTGTCCGCTGACATGATGCTCTATAAGCTCGCGCATAAATTCTTCGTTTTTATCCTCTATCAAATAATCATATCTTATCCCCGAACGTATGAAAACCTTTTTTATCCCCTTGATTTTTCTGATTTTCCTCAATATATCAAGATACTGCGAATGGTCAACGTCAAGATTTGGGCAAGGAGTGGGCGCAAGGCATTTTTTGCCCTTGCAGAGTCCTTGTTCAAGCTGCTTTTTGCATGAGGGCATTCTAAAATTTGCAGTTGGGCCTCCCACGTCATGTATATAACCCTTGAAATTTGGCAATGCAGTCAAAAGCTTTGCTTCTTCCAGTATTGATTCCTCGCTGCGGCAGGAAATCTTTCTCCCCTGATGCAAGGCAATGGAGCAAAAATTGCAGTTCCCAAAGCATCCCCTGTTATGGGTTATGGAAAATTCAACTTCCTCTATCCCCGGAACGCCCCCGTCTTTTTCATACATAGGGTGGTATGTCCTTGCATAAGGCAAGGAATAAACCCTGTCAAGTTCTTCGGTTGTAAGGCTTTTTGCAGGCGGATTTTGCACAAGCATTTTATCCCCGTGCCTTTGTATAACCGTTTTCCCGTAAACTTCATCCTGCTGGTCATATTGTATCCTGCACGCCCTTGCATAAGCTTCTTTATTTTCACAAACCTGCGCAAAGCTTGGGCATTCCGCCGCGCCCAAAGGGGTATTTTTAGGCTCCGTAAGGTAGCAAGTCCCCCTTATATCCGTAATGGAGCGTATATCCTCACCCGCATTCAGTCTGTGGGCAAGTTCTGTTATTTGATGTTCCGACATTCCATAAAGCAGAATATCTGCCCCACTGTCCACAAGAATCGACGGCCTTACCGCATCATCCCAATAATCATAATGGGCAAATCTCCTGAGTGAAGCTTCCAAGCCGCCTATGGAAATTGGAATATTCCCATAAATCTCCCTTATCTTTTTGCAATAAACAATTACCGCCCTGTCAGGCCGCTTGCCTGCCTTTCCTCCGGCGGTATAAGCATCATCGGAGCGTTTTTTCTTTGCCGCCGTATAATGCGCAACCATTGAATCTATATTCCCTGACGAAACAAGAAATGCAAGCCGTGGCCTTCCAAGCTTTTCAAAATCCTTATTCGTGCGCCAATCCGGCTGGGCAATAATTCCTACCGAAAATCCCTCCGCTTCAAGCACTCTGGAAATAATGGCTATGCCAAAGCTGGGGTGGTCAACATAAGAATCCCCTGTAACTAATATAAAATCAAGCTGTTCTATTCCTCTTTCAAGCATGTCCTCTCTTGAAACAGGCAAAAATTTGTTCATCAAAAACTTCTTCCCATCAATTTAAGTTTTGCCGGACGGCATTTGTGAACGCAGTTTGCGTTCATACCACTGTTCCTTTGTCATAAGCACGGCGCGCGGCTTTGCTCCCTCAAAAGGCCCGACAATGCCAAGCTGTTCAAGTTCGTCAACAATCCTTGCCGCCCTTGCGTAGCCAAGCTTCAATCTCCTTTGAAGGTAGGATGTGGATGCCTGTCCTGCCTCAATTACACATTCTATTGCCTTTTCAAGCATTTCGTCATTAGGTTCAATGCCGCCGCCCTCGGAATTAAGCGCTTCCTTTTCAGCAGGCGAATTCTTCTCAATTTCTTCCATTATATTTTCATCATAATCGGCTTTAATGGAATCCTTGATATATGAAACTACCGCTTCAACCTCTTTATCGGTAACAAAACATCCCTGAACACGAACGGGTTTTGGCGTTCCTGACGGATAGAAAAGCATATCCCCCCTGCCAAGGAGTTTTTCTGCTCCCGCCCCGTCAAGTATCGTTCTGCTGTCCACCTGCGATGAAACGGCAAAAGCTATCCTGCTGGGGATGTTCGCCTTAATAACTCCCGTAATTATATCAACCGACGGGCGCTGTGTGGCTATTACAAGGTGCATGCCCGCCGCCCTTGCCATCTGGGCAAGGCGGCATATGGAATCCTCAACCTCGCTTGGAGCTGCCATCATAAGGTCGGCAAGCTCGTCTATGATTATCACAATCTGCGGCAGAGGGTCCATGCCCGGAGTATTTTTTGCAAGCTCGTTAAAGCCCTTTAAATCCCTTACATTGTTGTCGGCAAAAAGCTTATACCTTTTAAGCATTTCATTTACTGCCCACGAAAGTGCTCCGGCGGCCTTGCGCGGATCTGTTACAACCGGAATCAAAAGATGCGGTATGCCGTTGTAAATGCCAAGTTCAACAACCTTCGGATCTATCATTAAAATCCTTACCTCATCGGGGGAAGCCTTGTACAAAAGGCTCATGATAATCGAATTTATGCAGACCGATTTTCCCGAACCGGTAGAGCCTGCTATAAGCACATGAGGCATTTTTGCAATATCGGCTATTACTGCATTGCCGGCTATATCTTTTCCAAGCGCAAATGAAATCTTGCTCTTTGTTTCCTCAAATTCCTTTGTTTCAATAAGTTCCCTTATGGTAACTATATCAACAACCTTATTTGGGACTTCTATCCCCACCGCAGCTTTTCCGGGAATAGGCGCTTCAATCCTTACTCCCGCGGCGGCAAGATTTAAAGCTATATCATCAGCAAGGCCGGTTATCTTTGAAATTTTAACCCCTGCCGACGGCTGCAATTCATACCTTGTAACAGTAGGGCCCCTGTGTATATCCACTATTCTTGTCTGAACGCCAAAGCTTTTTAAAGTATCCACCAAAGTATCCGCATTGAGTTTAAGCTCGGCTTGAGCATTTTCTCCAACCAAAGCGGCTTTTGGAGCATGCAGCAACGAAACCGGAGGATATTTGTACACATTGACTTCATTGTTCTGCTCATAAAGCCTTGTCTGTCCGTCCGGTTCAACTATAACAGGTTCAGGCGAATTTTCGGAAGTAACAACTGCTTTTTTTATGATTTCTTCCAAATCGGCATTTGCGCTTTTTACCTTTTCTTCAAGCTTATCCTTTGTTATCTTAGGCGAAATTACCGGATGAATCGGCAAAGGTTCGCTGTTTTGAGCCTCTTCCTCTTTATTTTCTTCTTTTTTCTTATCTACGGGAATTGGAATATCTATATCAAATTTCTTGCGTTTATTTAAAATTGATTCCTCTTTTTTGGCGGTCTTTTCATTTTCAAAACGCTTTGCTCCGGGAGATGGCTTAAAATCCTCCTCATGTGCCTGTTTTACGGCATCTTTTATCCCGCGGATTGGCTTATAAAAAAATCCCACAAAATCTATAAGGCTTATATTTGCAAGCAACATAATTACCACAAACGAAAGCAAAAGAACGATTATTGTCGCTCCCGTCTTTTGGAAAAGAGCAAGCAGAGGCCAGCCCAAAAGCGCACTGAAAAGTCCCCCGCCATTGAGTTCCGAGCCATCCTTATAAAGCTTTATCAGCTTGTCCAAAAAATTCTTCCCGTCAACGTTGCCTACAAAAATTATCTGAACAACGGCGCTTGCAAGCAGCACGAGCACAAAGCCCTCTATGACCTTTCCGGCAACAGCTTTGCCGGACTTGTCCAGCGCAACCATAAAGGCGGCGTATATCACCACCGCCGGCAATATAAAAGCCGATGCCCCAAAAAGCCCAAAAAGCAAATTATGGATGAAAAACCATGCAGATTCGCCTTCTACAAGAGCAAGCAAAAACAAAAGTATTCCGCACGCAAACAAAATTATTGACCATGCCTGATTGCCAGACTGCTTTTTTGCAGGTTTTGAGCTTTTTTTCCGCGCCACCTTAAAGTCACCTTTACCCCTCAATAAAACTTAAAATCCAATTCTGTTTCCGGAAACCGTTTCGTAAATTCCCGCCGCAAGAACCAAAATTCCCAAAGCAAGCGTATAAAAAGCAAAAATTTTAAACTTATCCGTCTTTATAAGCCATTTTATAAGCTTTATTGCCAGAAATCCCGATACAGCCGCTGTTAAAAATCCAACTGCAAGCGGAAGCATGCCTATATTCAAATCCTGTGCAGAAGCATCCTTAATTTCCGAAAGTGCGCCGGCAAGTATTACCGGTATGCCCAAAATAAACGAATATTCAACTGCGGCCTCCCTTTTAAGCCCGCAAAAAAGTCCCGCGCAAATAGTGGAACCGGAACGTGAAATTCCCGGCACAAGGGCAATACACTGAAAAACTCCTATCGTGAGGGCATCCTTGACGGTCGTCTGACCGGAAGTCTTATTGCCCTTTGCCCAGCGGTCGCTCAAAAAAAGAATTGCCGAAGTATACAGAAATCCTATTCCCTCTGCAACTATGCTTGAATCCTCCGAAAGGGATGCAAAAAAATCCTTGAATATGTAAAATCCAAACAACGGGAGGATTGAAATTATAATCATAATTATCATCCTCCTGTCGGGATTCATGCTGCACCATTTGAATTTTCCCGTAAACACATCCTTTACAAGGCAGAAAAATTCAACGATAAGCCTCGATATCCTGCCCCAAAACGCAATAAAAACGGCGAGGAGCGTTCCCAAATGGAAAACCAGCGACGAAAGCAAGGCGCCTTCGCCGTTGATTCCAAAAAAATGCTGAAAAATTGAAAGATGTCCGGAGCTTGAAACCGGCAAAAACTCCGTAAATCCCTGTATTAAACCTTGGAAAAAACCTTCAAAAACAGTCAAAACAAATTCCTCCGTTAATTTATTTGCGAAAACGGGCTGTACTTTTCATCCAGATACATATACGGGTCAGTTGAAAAAAGGCGCAAAATCCTATTTCCTTGTTCCGTTTCTGAATATTCGACTATCCCGCCTCCGACACTCTTAAATTTGGATGCGCAGTTTTCAGCCTGATTGCACATAACATCATATTCACTTACAATCGTATGCAAAACCATTATTTTACCTCTTTTGATTTCCTTTATCGGGATATTTCTCATCGGCACCCTCAATAAGCTCATAAAGGCATTCTATTGCCTCGCTGAGTCCGCCAAGGCGGTCTATAAGCCCCTCGCGCACTGCCTCTTCCCCGTCAAGAACCGTGCCGACATCCATTACAAGCTCGCCTGTGCGCAGCAAAAGTTCCCTAAATCGTTCCTCGCTTATATGGCTGTTCCTTGTGACAAAATTTACTATCCTGTCCTGCATTTTCTCAAAATAAGAAAGTGTTTGCGGGACTCCAAGCACAAGGCCGTTCATCCTTACCGGATGTATCGTCATTGTTGCCGACGGAACAATAAAAGAGCGTTTTGCGCTGACCGCAAGAGGAACACCTATCGAATGTCCTCCGCCAACTACTATCGAAACCGTAGGTGTTTTCATCCCGGCAATAAGCTCGGCAATCGCAAGTCCTGCCTCCACATCCCCGCCAACTGTATTAAGGATAATCACAAGCCCCTCTATGCTCCTGTCCTGTTCTATCGCAACAAGCGCAGGCATGATATGCTCGTATTTTGTAGTCTTATTTTGCGGGGGAAGTATATAATGCCCCTCCACCTGACCTATTATAGTAAGGCAATGTATCAGGTGCTTTGCATTATGAGGCACAACCTGACCGATTTTTTCAATAACCTGCGCCTTTTCAAGTTCCTCGCCCTTAGGATTTTCTTCATTTTCTTCAAAATCGCCGTTTCTCATAGCAGTTCTCCCCAACAAAAGCTTTTTTAATATTTTAGGCTTTCATGAGAACATTATTCAGCCGGCGGTAAAATTTTGTTTTATATATAATTATAACTTTTATTTTTTTGAAAGTCAACCGAACTTGCAAAATATGTAACTTGATTTTTCCCGAATATTTGACTTTTACTGCCGCAACTGATATAATTATTAGGTATAACTATGGTTATACTAAAAAATTGGGAGTGTTTTTTATTGTTCGGATATATCCGCCCTTTCAAACCGCAAATGAAATTTTGCGAATATGACGCATACAAAGCAGTTTACTGCGGACTTTGCAAGGAAACCGGAAAAAGCTTCGGATTTCTTTTAAGGTTTACCTTGAGCTATGATTTTGCGTTTGTGGGACTTATTTCCTTGGCGCTTGGCAAAGACGGTACTGAAATAACACCTCAAAGGTGCGTTGCGCATCCCCTTAAAAAAACGCCTTGCCTTGCCTGCACGGGAAGTCTGCATTTCACCGCTGCGGCTGCAACAATGCTGGTTTACCACAAATTGAAAGACGATATTTCCGATAGGGGTTTTTTAAGCAAAACAAGAGCAATTTTGCTTCTTCCGCTGATTTATCCGGCATATAAAAAAGCAAAAAGGAATTATCCGGAAATTGCAGCGCTTATTGAAAAAAGTATGAAAAAACAATCCGAACTTGAAAAGCAAAACTGCAAAAGCATAGACCTTGCCGCAGAACCTACCGCGGAAATTATATCCGCAGTCGCAGAAAAAATTTCGGATGATGAAAAGCAAAAGAGAATTTTAAAGCGCATGGGCTATCTGCTTGGACGATATGTTTACATTATCGATGCTTTAAATGACGCAAAAGACGATTATAAAAAGAAAAATTACAACCCATTCCTTTTAAGGGAATATGGTTTTGATATGGAAAAAATAAGGGCCGAAGCTTTGGACAGCATTAATTTTACGCTTGGGGAACTTGCCAACGCTTATTCGCTGCTTGATTTGGAAAGATTTAAACCAATACTTGACAATATAATTTACCTCGGACTTCAAAATACCTTTATGTCAGTTTTAAATGAAAAGGAGCTTTCAAAATGAACGACCCTTACAGAGTTTTAGGAGTTTCACCTAATGCCACGGATGAACAGATTCGCGATGCGTACCGTGAGCTTTCAAAAAAATATCACCCGGACCTGCACAGCCAAAGCCCTCTTGCCGACCTTGCGGAAGAAAAAATGAAAGAAATCAATGCCGCATACGATGAAATAATGAATATGCGCCGCGGAGGACAAAACTCCGGCGGATATTCCTACAACCAGTACAACCAAGGCGGGTATTCTCAAAGCCAGTATTACGGAGATTTTGCCGAAATACGCAGACAAATCCAAAACGGAAACTATACCGTTGCAGACAGCATGCTGGACAACCCTTCCGTTCCTCGAAACGCTGAATGGTCATTCCTTAAAGGCAGTGTATGCTATGCCAGAGGATGGCTCAACGAAGCTTTTACGCATTTTACAAATGCCGTTAATCAAGACCCCGGAAATGCCGAATACAGAGCGGCCTACAATCAAATGATGCAAGCAAGAAACGGGAACATGAACGGTTCGCCTTACCGCTATTACGGCTCGCCGGGCGGATGCAGCACCTGCGATATGTGCCAAGGACTTATATGCGCCGACTGCTGCTGCGAATGCTTTGGCGGCGATTTGATTGAATGCTGCTAAAAAGGATTTTATGCCATGAAAAAATTAAGCTACAAAGTTGCCCTCGGCGGAATAATTGCCGCGCTTGCTTTGCTTATAATGTTCTTTACTGGACTTGGACCGTTTTTAACATATCTTTGCCCCATGACTGCTGGGATTCTTTTAGTGGCGGTTGTTATTGAAATTTCAAAAAAATGGGCTTTTGCAACTTATTGCGCAATAGCCTTGCTATCAGCTTTCATAACCCCGGACAAGGAAGCCGCCATGCTTTTTATAGCTTTCTTTGGCTATTATCCCATACTCAAGTCGATTTTGGAAAAAATCAAATTCAGAGCCTTGGAATGGGCATGCAAATTTGCCGTTTTTAATGTTTCCGTAATTTCAGCATATTGGATTTTAATGAACGTATTTGGAATAGGACAAATTCTTAACGGACTGGGCGAATGGGGCAAATACGGAATTTACATCTTCATCCTTGCCGCAAATGCTGTATTTGTAATGTATGACCTTACAATTTCAAATATTGCCATTACTTACATAAACAAATTAAGGCCGATATTGATAAGAAAGCTTAAATAAAGAGGTTTTTAATGAAAAAAATAAATAAGGAAACCGTTATAAGGCTTACTGCAGTTATAATTTTCATTGCTTTTGCAATAGCAGTGACCATATTTTCCATCCCATTCGTAAAAAGCCTTTCCAGCGCCGAGGGCAGACTTGCAATACAGGAAAAAGTAAATTTGCTTGGAATTTGGGGCGGTTTTTTGTTCCTTTTAATGCAGGCTCTGCAAATAATTGTAGCTTTTATCCCCGGAGAGCCTTTTGAAATTGCCGGCGGGATACTTTTCGGCGCCGCAGGCGGATTCTTTTTATGCCTTTTTGGTATTTTGCTCGGCACGGTCTGCGTTTTTTATCTTGTAAAGTTTATTGGGAAACCTTTGGTAAATGTATTTGTATCGGAAGATAAATTTAAAAAATTTAAAATACTTAATGACGAAACAAAGCTCGAAGCCTTGGTTTTTATACTTTTTTTAATCCCCGGAACGCCAAAAGATGTGCTGACATATATGGTCCCGCTGACAAAAATCCCGCCGCTAAGGTTTTTTATTATAGCAACCTTTGCAAGAATGCCTTCGGTAATAGGTTCAACGGTTGTCGGAGGAAATCTCGGAAAGGGCGACTGGTTTTGGGCCGCGGCAATATTCATCGGGGCCGCTGCAATCGGGCTTACGGGAATTTTTATGCACCAAAAAATAATGGATTTTATAAAAAAGAATTTCGAAAAATAAAAAGTAAAAAAAATGTTAAATCGTATTTCCTGTATTGACATTTTCAAAAAAAACTGATATCATTAAAACACTTAAATTTTAAAATGCGATGACGGGGAAAAAAGTTTATCCGTTTTTACAGAGAGCCGTTGGGTTGGTGCGAAACGGTATTGCGAATAAATCATAACTCGCCCCTGAGCAGTCTGCCGAAGGCTTTTGGCTTGTAGGTTCGAACGGTTTCCCCCGTTACAGGGATATGCATTGTCAGATGCGAAAGAGCGGTCGGATTATTCCGGCAATAAGAGTGGTACCGCGGATGTGAATTTTTCACCTTCGTCTCTTTATGCTTAAAAAAATTGGGCATAAAGAAACGGAGGTTTTTTTATGCCCCAAAGAAAGGGATTTTGGCTATGAAAAATTATGAAAAGTACAAAAGGGCATACTTTATGCCACCTGTGAAATGCCTGAAATGGACCGAAAAAGAGTATATCGACAAGGCTCCGATTTGGTGCAGCGTAGATTTGCGCGACGGAAATCAAGCACTTGTCGTTCCAATGAGCCTTGAAGAAAAAATCACATTCTTCAAGCTCCTTGTAAAAGTCGGATTTAAAGAAATTGAAGTCGGCTTCCCAGCCGCTTCCGAAACTGAATACACTTTCCTGCGCACTTTGATTGAACAAAATTTAATCCCCGACGATGTGACAATACAAGTTCTCACCCAATCAAGGGAACACATCATAAAAAAGACCTTTGAGGCTTTAAAGGGCGCTAAAAGCGCTGTTGTGCACCTCTACAACTCAACCTCGGTGGCACAGCGCGAACAAGTATTCAAAAAGTCAAAGGAAGAAATCATTGATATTGCTGTAAGCGGAGCAAAGCTCCTTAAAGAATTTGCCGCTTCCACAGAAGGAAATTTCAAATTTGAATACTCCCCCGAAAGCTTTACAGGAACAGAAATGGAGTTTGCCCGCGACATATGCAATGCAGTAATTGACATATGGCAGCCCACTCCGGACAACAAGGCAATAATAAATCTGCCGGTTACGGTGGAACATTCCATGCCTCATGTTTACGCTTCACAAGTTGAATATATGTGCGAAAACCTCAACAGGCGCGACAGTTTGATTATCTCGCTCCATCCTCATAATGACAGGGGATGCGCTGTTGCCGACAGCGAAATGGGACTGCTTGCCGGCGCCGACAGAATAGAAGGAACGCTTTTCGGGAACGGCGAACGAACAGGAAACGTCGACATAATCACCCTTGCCTTGAATATGTACTCGCATGGGGTAAATCCTGAACTGGATTTCAGCAATCTCCCTGAAATTACATCCGTATATGAAGAAGTCACAAGGATGAGAGTGTACGAAAGGCAGCCTTACAGCGGTCAGCTTGTATTTGCGGCATTTTCAGGCTCCCATCAGGACGCTATCGCCAAGGGCATGAAATGGCGTGAGGAAAATGATTGCTCCCACTGGACAGTACCATACCTCCCAATAGACCCGAAAGATATCGGCAGGGAATATGAAAGCGACGTAATAAGAATCAACAGCCAATCCGGCAAGGGCGGAATAGGTTATGTGCTTGAACAAAAATACGGATACAATCTTCCGCCGAAAATGAGGGAAAATTTCGGATATGCCGTAAAAAGTGTATCCGACCATCTGCACAAAGAACTTTTGCCGGATGAAATTTATAAAATTTTCGTTGAAAATTACGTTAATATCCAAGACAAAGTAAAATTTATTGAGGCGCATTATAAACAGACAAACGGAATCGAAGCTACTGTAACCATTGAAGTAAACGGAGTAAACAAAGTCATAACCCGTTCCGGAAACGGCCGTCTTGATGCGGTTTCAAACGCCTTGAAAGAAAGCCTTGGGCTTAACTACACCATAGCAAGCTATTCGGAGCATGCCCTTGAACAAGGCTCGCAATCAAAAGCGGTCGCATATGTTGGAATAGCCGATGCAAACGGAAAAATCACATGGGGCGCCGGAGTTGACAACGATATAATTCTCGCTTCTGTTTACGCTTTAATAAGCGCCATAAACAAAATAATGCAATAACAAACCCATCATACAGCCTTTCCATTAAAAAATCAACCCTGCATTGTTGCAATGCAGGGCATTTTTTTAAATATTTGCAAGTTCTTTATATCTTGCTTTAAGCGATGTATAAAGGTCTTTATATATTTGATGATACTTTTTATAAACCTCGCTGTTTTGAGGTATGGGAGAACATGTTTTATCCTTTTTTACAATCTTTGCGCAAGCCTCCGGAACGCTCTTGTAAATTCCTGCGCCAACGCCAGCAAGTATTGCTGCTCCAAGCGCCGGGCCTTCCTTTGAAGCAACGGTTTTTACTTCACATTCATACATATCGGCAAGCATTTGCCTCCAAAGCTTGCTTGTTCCTCCTCCGCCGCATGCCATCATTTCGTCAACCTTTACACCCATTTCGCAAAGAATATCATTGCAGTCTTTAAGAGAATAGGATACTCCTTCCATAACCGCCCTTATCATATCCTTTTTGGTATGGATTGCAGAAAGTCCGAAAAACACCCCGCGGCAATCCGGGTCAAGGTGAGGTGTCCTTTCACCCATCAAATAAGGCAGATAAATCAGTTTGTTGCTGCCGCATGGAACAGTTTCAGCATCCCTATCCATGAGATAATACGGGTCAACACCCTGTTCGGAGGCCTTTTGCATATAGTCCTGACAGAAATTGTCCCTGAACCATTTAAGCGAAAGTCCTGCGCCTTGGGTAACGCCCATGACATGCCATGCTCCCGGAACAGCACAGCAAAATGTATGAACCCTGCCTTTCGGGTCTATGCTGATATTTGAGCTATGTGCAAATACAACTCCGGATGAGCCTATTGTAGTAAATGCCTTTCCATCCTCAACAACACCTGTGCCGACTGCGGCAGCGGCATTATCCCCTGCTCCGCCGACAACAATCGTGCCTTCTTTAAGTCCGGTAAGCTCGGCAATTTCCTTTGTTACCGTTCCGGTAACGTCCGGGCTTTCATATACCTTGCCAAGAAGCGACTTATCTATTCCAAGCTTTTCAAGCACCTCATCCGACCAGCAGCGGTTTGGAACATCAAGAAGCTGCATTCCACTTGCATCCGAAACCTCTGTTGCATACTCTCCGGTAAGTTTAAAACGTATGTAGTCCTTTGGCAAAAGTATATGGCGGCATTTTGCATAATTCTCAGGCTCATTGTTCTTTACCCAAAGTATTTTGGAAGCAGTAAATCCGGTAAGCGCTGGATTTGCAGTAATTTCTATAAGCCTTTTTGCGCCTACTTTTTCTGTAATCTCCTCGCATTCCTTTGCAGTACGCTGGTCGCACCATATTATGGAGGGACGGATTACATTGTTGTCCTTGTCAAGCATCACAAGGCCGTGCATTTGTCCGGAAAGTCCTATTCCTTTTATGTCGGCATTATCAACTCCGGATTTTGAAACAACTTCCTTTAAAGTATAAATTGCCGCGTCGTACCAATCTTCCGGCTTTTGCTCAGCCCAGCCGTTTTGAGGATGATAAAGCGGATATTCCTTTGAAGAAGAGGCAACAACATTGCCTTCCTCGTCAAAAAGAACCGTTTTTGTTGCGGATGTTCCAAGGTCTATTCCAATCAGGTAATTCATTTCAACCACTCCTTGAAAACGCCAAAAGGGCAGGCCGCCCTTTTGGAATTTATATTTTTATCCGAAAATAATGCTGTTAAGAATGCCTTCAAGCATTTCCTGTCTGCCGCTTTCAAGCTTCGGCTCGCCGTTTGCAAGCGTATAAGCTTCAAGCTTTTCAAGGTCTGCCTTGCCCTCAACGATATCCTTGCCTATTCCGCTCTTATAAGAAGCATATCTTTCATCAAGGAATTTATCTATTCTGCCATCCTCGATTATTTCATAAGCCTTGATAAGTCCAAGAGCAAAAGCATCCATTCCGCTGATATAAGCGTGAGCAATGTCATCAAAAGTAAATGAAGCTCTGCGAACCTTTGCATCAAAGTTAAGTCCGCCGTTTGTAAATCCTCCGGCCTTGATAACTTCATACATGCAAAGTGTTGCTTCGTAAACATTTGTCGGGAACTGGTCGGTATCCCATCCAAGATTCGGGTCGCCCTGATTTGCATCTATTGAGCCAAATACTCCATTAATCCTTGCCACTCTAAGTTCATGCTGGAAAGTATGTCCCGCAAGTGTGGCATGGTTTGCTTCAATATTCATTTTGAAATCCTTGTCAAGGCCATATTTTCTAAGGAATCCAAGCACGGTTGCGGTATCGAAATCATACTGGTGCTTTGTGGGCTCCTTTGGCTTAGGTTCAATATAGAAGTCGCCCTTGAAGCCTTTTGAACGTGCATACTCAACAGCCATTTTCATAAGTCTTGCCATATTGTCAAGCTCAAGGCCCATATCGGTGTTAAGGAGAGTTTCATAGCCCTCGCGTCCGCCCCAGAAAACATATCCTGTGCCGCCGAGCTTAATGGTTGCGTCAATGGCATTTTTAATTTGTGCAGCGGCATAAGCAAAGCTGTCAGCCGAGCATGAAGTTCCTGCGCCATGCATAAAGCGCGGATGTCCGAAAGCGTTTGTTGTTCCCCAAAGGTTCTTTATGCCTGTTTCCTTCATTTTTCCGGAAATGTAATCAACAATTTCTGCAAGATTCTTCTTTGTTTCCGCAAAATCATTTCCCGCCGGAGCTATATCCGCATCGTGGAAGCAGAAATATTCGATTCCAAGCTTTTGCATAAATTCAAATGCCGCGTCAACCTTTGCCTTGGCAATTTCCATCGGGTCGCTTTTGCCGTAAGAACGGTCCATTGTTCCTACTCCAAACGGGTCTGAGCCGGCACCGCACATTGTATGCCACCATGAAAGTGCAAATTTAAGGTGATCTTTCATCTTTTTGCCGACAATCACCTTTTCAGCATCATAAAACTTAAATGCAAAGGGATTTTTAGACTTGGGGCCCTCATACTTTACCACGGGTACATTTGCAAAATAGTTGCTCATATAAATTTCCTCCATTATAAATTTTCTTGTATTTTAATTTCATTTTTGACAATATAACGTTCTTTTTCGGGAGCTTTGCCGCTTACCAAAAAATCAAAAGCTATCTTCACCGACTTATATCCTTGGGTATAAGGTTGCTGGCAGATTGTAGCTTTTATTATGCCTTTTTCCATCATTTCAACCGTTGTGGGAACAGCATCAAAACAAACAATGCTTATTTTTTCTTCAAGTCCAAGCGACATTACAGCCCGGCATACTCCATAAACTCCGCCTGCTACAACAAATATGGCATTTATCTCTTTATTGGTTTCCAAAATTCTGCGTGCAGCATCGTATGCCTGTATTTCATCGTCATTGGTTTCCTCTATTGTCACCACATTAAAATTCGGATATTTTTTGTGCATTACATTCTTGAATCCAAGGATTCTCTGCGCATGGCCCAAAACTTTTATTGAACCGGTTAATACAGCTATATTTGCCTTCCCGCCGGTTATTATTCCAAGCATTCCGCATGCTGTTTCCCCGCCTTTAATATAATCGCTTCCCACATAACAGAGCCGTTTGCTGTTTTCTATGTCATTATTCATAGTAATAACCGGTATCCCGCAATCGGCAAAATTGTCAATTTCTTTTGCAACAAGAGGGTCGCTTATCGGATTTAAAATAAGTATATCTATTTCATCTTTAATTTCACGCATAAGGTCAAGCTGTATCCTTGTATCATAGCCTTTCATTGTCCTCTTTACAAGTCTTGCGCCATAAGGGGATATTTCGCTCTCCGCCTGTTTTATGCCTCTGAAAACCTCATCAAAAAAAGCATTGCCCTCGGATACCGTTATAATCCCTATCGAAAGGGATTTTTTCTTTGCCGCAAGGGTTTTAGCCGCTAAATTCGGAACATACCCAAGCTGTTCTGCCACTCGTCTTACAAGTTCTTCAGTTTCAGGTTTTACTTTGCCGCGGTTATTGAGCACCCTGTCAACCGTTCCTCTTGAAACACCGCATATTTCAGAAATCTGCTTAATTGTAACAGCCATTTAAAGCCTCCGTTCAAAATGTGCCCGTGCACATTATTGAATTAATTATATAATAGCCTAATATCCCTAATTTGTCAAGGGATTTTTTAAAGTTTTATTTTTTTCAGCGTGCACAAGCACAAAAGCAACACATAAAAAAACAGCTGCAAAAAAAGTTCAAATGCTTTTGCAGCTGTTTTTGTTGTTTTAATCCATCTGATTCTTGTTTATTACAGCATAAGCATAATTGGATTTTCCATGCTTTTTTACACTGTACATTGCCTCATCCGCAGCATATATAACTTCTTCGCAGTTTTTCCCGTTTTCGTTGAAAAATGCTATGCCTATGCTGCAATGAACGCTGAATTTTTGGTCAAGAAGCTCCGACACAAAGCCTTTGGAAAGCACGGAAATAATTTTTTCGGCAATTTTTCCTGCATCGTCAAAATATTTTATATTATTAAGGCAAACAACAAACTCATCCCCACCGTATCTCCCGGCAAAACCTTGGTCTGAAACAATTTCCCTTATGCTTTCGGCAACGTATTTTAATACCTCATCCCCGCAGGCATGGCCATAATCGTCATTAAAATGCTTAAAGTCATCCAAATCTATGAACATCAAAGCAAGCAATGTTTTCCTCATCAGCGAAAGCTCAAATTCATTTGCAAGGGTTTTCATAAAAGTTTCTCTGTTATAAAGCTGAGTCATGGCATCATAGCTTGCCTTTTGCAGCAAATTCATTTGGTTTCGTTTTTCGCGGTCGATATCAACAATTACCCCGATAATTTTTACCGGCGAATTTTTACTGTCAAAAATTTTTTTGCAGCGTATCAGCATCCATGCAAAATCGCCGTAAATGTTTTTAAATCTATATTCTCCCTGCATTTCCGAACAGCTATTAAGTATTTTTTCAAAATCAGCAAGGAAACGTTCCCTATCATCTTTATGTATGCGCCCTCTATAAAAAAAGCTGTCTTGCAGAGCGTCGCTTTGAGGCCTGAAACTGAATTTTTGATTGAAATTTTCAGACATGAAAACAGTATTTTTCCTAAAATTAATTTCAAATACAATATTGTCCGTCATTTCAACTATTGTCCTGTACCTCTGGTCAGTTTCAGACAAGCTTTCAAAAATAGAATTAAAAGCCGTAGCGATTTTTCCAAATTCATCATTTGAAAATACAGAAAATTTTACCGAAGAGTCGCCATGATATTTTTTAATCAAAACGTCTACCATATTATCAATCGGTTTTGTAAATTTATCTGAAAATAAAAACACCGCTGCAAATAAAATTGCAACCAAAACCGCACTTAAAATCCTGAACCCGACAAGCATCGGCTCCAAAACATCATAATATGAAGAACTGCCGGAAGTTATTGAAACAAGCGTCATATTTGCATTGGCAATTGAACAATTATAAGCAGTATAGCTGAAATTATTATGGTTCCTGAACTTTTTAAAACTTCCGGCAGCCTGTTGTCCGCCCAAAGTCAATGAATTTTTAAAAAAATCCTTTAATTCCTCATAAGAAGGCTGTTCAGAAAAATTCACCAAAGATGTATACGGGTACTCAAAAATATTCCCTTTAAAATCCAAAATCAAAAAATACGATGACGATGTCTTTGAAAAATTCAGTATATTTTGAATCGCTTTTGTATTGCATATCTGGACAAAAATTCCTTGCAGTTCATTTTCATCCGAATAAACAAATTTTGCAACATAATAAATAGGGTTTTCAGAAGCGTTTGAATTCAAAACATCAAAAGCAATTCCATTGTATTTATCTGCTATTGAAAATAAAAAGTCCTTGTTCTTTAAAATTTCACCCTCATCATCCGCGGAAGAAACAATAATTTTACCCTCATTATTAATCAGCATTGCCTTTTCCACGTTGGAATTGAATCTTTGGACATCTTCCAAATCCTTTTTAACCAATTCCGCCATTTGAAAACCGGAAGAAGAAAACTCCGCCCACGAAAGCTTGTTTGATTCCTCAACAAGTTTCTTTACATAATCAATAGAAGCAATTTCCTTAGCCCTGTTTAAATCCTCATCAAATAACACCGAGAGGTTTTGAGCCCGAATTTTAGTATTTTGTGATATAACCGACCGGAAAATATCTTCATTTTCCTTAGAAATTCTTAACGAAAGAAAAATATTTAATATGAGTAAAGGTATAGTTGCAAAAAAAATTATAGCAACAAAAAGCTTTGTCTTTGCTCTCAACGCGCTATACCCCCAATAAATCAAAAATTTCTTTACTTTTTTGCGCCGTCAGCAAATAAGTAAACGGTTGCAGCAAAAAAGGCAAATACAAATCCCATTACAATTACTTTTATTGCAAGCGGAACGCTATGCTTGCTCAAAGAAGGATTTTTAAGTGCGCTTGTCGATTCAATATTTGTCTTTTCAGTTTGCGTTGATAAAGAAATATCCGTCGTCAAAGAAAAGCTTGAAATTTCTGTTGCAGATAATTCGACTGAATTTGACGAAATAAATTCAGAAAAAGAAGTACTGCTTCCTGCCGCATTTTCAGAAGAATCCGGAAGCACCGTTTCAGAAACTGAATTGTTCCCTGTTAAAATCAATTCAACCACGGCAAGCGGCGGGATTTCATACTTAAAAGAATTTTTGGAAATATTCTTTACATTCTGAAATTTTGAGATTTTGCTGCTTTGGCTGTTAAAGCCATAAGCAATTCCGCTTTTATATTCCTGTCCTGAATTTATTTCAATATTCGCAATCAGCTTTGAAGTTTGATTTTTATTTATTAAGATTATTTTCAGCACATCTTCAGAACCGTCATTGATGGAAGCATATACGCTGCTGTTCTCCGCATCTGAAGTTTCCGCTTTTATGGATGTGTTGCCAAAAGCCGAGCCGTTGCCGTCATAGTTTGTAAAAAGATTTATTGCAGCCTTTTGGTACGATATATCGCCTGCATTAGGTCTTAAACAGGCAAAGTATACACCTTCCCTGCCGAAAATGCCAAGGGCATCAGCTTCGGCTATTCCGCCGGAAATATGCCCTCCCCCTCCAAAATTATATTCGGAAAAACCTATTTTAGTCCCCGGATAGTATTTATTTATTGAAGCTTGGAGCGTTGGAAGCAACGGCAGATACTGCAAAAACGATTCCCCTACCCTGCCGGGTTCGGTATAAGTGCCATCCCACAAAGTCCGCGGCGATTGGATTCTTATCGCATTCATTTGGGCATCTGAATAATCGCTGTTCCCGCAAACGGTCGATGTGCCGTCCCCCGCCGCCGAATAATAATGCAAATCCAAAACATCCAAAAGCCTTTGTTTTTTCAAAGATGAGGCATTTTTCATTTCAGAAAGATAATAATCAACAAACCAGCTGAAATCGCCTTTGATTTTCATCCAGTTATCATGATTATTATATGAAACAAAAGCATCAATTCCTGAAAATTCTCCACCAAAAACCAAAGCATTTTTATCAAGCGCCTTTATGGTTTCGGCAAGTTCAACGGATTTTGCTATAAGTTCCTCCGGCGAGGAAAGCTCCGGATGCATTGCCGGATGGGAGCTTGACCACAAATCCGGCTCATTGTCAAGGGCATAGCCTTTTATTCCCGAAGGACTTGTGGATTTGCCGTATTGAGAAATTATATAATTTATGTATTCATCCAAATAAACGCTTTCATCGGATAAATCAGGCTCCAGCGAAAGCGGTTGATTTTTCTTTATTTTAAGCTCTTTCCATCTTGAAGATGGAGCAATTTGCGTATCAAGAATCGGCCCATTGCCGTCTGCGGCAACATACCCGCACATTGGCAATGTGGTAACCTGAAAAGAAACTCCCGTTGACGTAAAAATATTATAAAGATTTCTTATTGCCATTGCAGGCTGTTTTTGCTCAGCCAAGCTAAAATTTGACACCAAAGCATTATCGCTTGTATTAAACCATTTGGTTCCGGAATTTGAAAAATTATTCTCCCAATTATAAGACGAAAATCTATCTCCGCCTTGTTTTACAGAAAAAAAAGTCAATCCTGAAATGTCGGCATCATAATTTATGCCATAAATATAAGGGCTTATCAGCTTTTTTTCCGAAAGCGCATCTATTTTTACATTTACAGTTTTTGAATTCTCCGCATTTGCCTCTAAAATACAAGGTGAAAATGACAGGCTTCCAAAAATTAAAGCCGCTAAAAAAATTTTAACCGCTCTGCCTATCATTATATAAGCCTCTCTTTCAAAAAAATGGCAATCAAAATTAAAATAATTTCACTTTTATTAAAATTTATTATACAACATTTTAGTTAAATATGCAATAGAAAATCAGCAAATTTTACTTCCCTTTAACTAAAAAAGTCCCCAACACAGATTTTTTATAAAAAAATAAAGGCAGGTGCGAAACCTGCCCAAAGGGAGATGGTGTGCAGATTCAGGGACAATCCGCACACCCAGTAAAATGAGTATATCGAATATGCGTCAAAAAACTTATTAAACGTTGAAGAGAAGTTCTGAATAAGTCGGGAACGGCCAGAATTTTTCAGAAACCATTGTTTCCAACTCATCAGCAACGCCTCTAAGCGACTGCATAGCCGCAAATACTTCGTTGCGGTAGAATTTTGCCATTTCAAGGGCATCAGAAATATTCTTAACCTCAATAACCTTGCTTTCAAGCACGCAAATAGCATCTTCAAGGCTTACAGTCAAAGCAGAGAGCTTATTTGCAAGCTTTTCTTCCACTGTAGTCGCAACTCCGGCAGCTTTCTTTGAAGCCATGGTATCGCATATGAACTTGGTGTATTCAAGCACTGCGGGCAAAATTTCCTTCCTTGCCATTTCAATCATGGTCAAAGCCTCAATATTGATTGTCTTTGAATAATTGTCAAGAAGGATCTCATACCTTGAATGAATTTCAGCCTCAGTAAATATTTTGAACTTTTCAAACAGCTTAACATTCTTTTCAACAATATACTGCGGAAGAACATCAACAGTAGAAGTGTAATTGGGAAGTCCGCGCTTTGCAGCCTCTACAACCCATTCGGAAGAATAGTTGTTGCCGTTGAAAATAATTTGCTTATGTTCCTTAATGGTTTCACGGAAAATCTTATTGAGTTCGGCTGTAAAATCATCAGCTTTTTCAAGCCTGTCGGCAAACTGGCAAAGTTCTTCAGCTATAATTGTATTCAAAATGAAGTTTGCGCAAGAGATTGAATCACTTGAACCAAGCATTCTGAATTCAAATTTATTTCCGGTAAATGCAAACGGGGAGGTTCTGTTTCTGTCAGTATTGTCTTTCGGGAAATTCGGGATTGCCTTAACGTTTATAACAAATTCTTTCTTTTCGTTTGATTTAATCATTTCTCCGCTTTCAAGAGATTCAACAACCTGTGTAAGCTCATCGCCGAGGAAGATTGAAATGATTGCCGGAGGCGCTTCGTTTGCGCCAAGACGGTGGTCATTGCCAGCGCTTGCAACGGAAAGCCTGAGCAAATCGGAATATTCATGAACGCCCTTGATTACAGCGCAAAGGAATGTAAGGAACTGAACGTTCTCCATCGGTGAATCACCGGGGTCAAGAAGGTTCTGGCCGTCATTTGTGGACATGGACCAGTTGTTATGCTTGCCGGAGCCGTTAACTCCTGCAAAAGGCTTTTCATGAAGGAGGCAGACAAGGCCATGCTTCAAAGCAATTTTCTTCATCATTTCCATTGTGAGCTGGTTATGGTCAGCCGCAATGTTTGATGTTGAGAATATAGGAGCAAGCTCATGCTGTGCCGGAGCAACTTCGTTATGCTTTGTCTTTGCACATACTCCAAGCTTCCAAAGCTCTTCATCAAGCTCCTTCATATAATCGGCAACCCTTTGCTTCAAGGAGCCAAAATAATGGTCTTCCATTTCCTGTCCCTTAGGAGGCTTTGCGCCAAAAAGGGTTCTGCCGCTGAAAATCAAATCTTTGCGCTTTTCATAAAGCTTCTTGTCAACAAGGAAATACTCTTGTTCCGGGCCAACAGTAGTAACTACTCTTGTTGCTGTGGTATTTCCAAAAAGTCTTAAAATTCTCAGCGCCTGTTCGCTCAAAACTTCCATTGAACGGAGAAGGGGAGTTTTCTTGTCAAGCACTTCGCCGCTATAAGAGCAGAAAGCGGTAGGAATGTAAAGTGTATTATCCTTTACAAAAGCACATGATGTCGGATCCCAAGCGGTATATCCTCTTGCCTCAAAAGTTGACCTGAGTCCTCCGGAAGGGAAAGAAGATGCGTCAGGTTCGCCCTTAATAAGTTCCTTGCCGCTGAATTCCATAATAACCTTGCCGTCGGATGTAGGAGAAATGAATGAATCATGCTTTTCAGCGGTGATATTTGTCATAGGCTGGAACCAATGTGTGTAGTGGGTTGCTCCTTTTTCAATTGCCCAATCCTTCATTGCGTTTGCAACAATATCCGCAATTTCCCTGTCAAGTTCAGTACCTAATTCCCTTGTTCTCTTCAAAGACTTATAAACATTTTTCGGCAATCTTTCTTTCATTACAGTATCGTTGAAAACGTTGCAGCCGAAGTAATCAGCAACACCCTGACTCTTAATTTGCTCTGACATTGAATAAATCCTCCCTGTTTTTTAAAAAATTAAAGCGTTCCACTTGTACAAACATAGTTGTACACATGAAACGCCTTTGTTTCTTAAGAAATATTTAAATCACACTTATATAATACTATTTAAAGTAGCTTTTGTCAACTATCTTTATAAAACAAATTTATAGCTGCAATTTTCATATTTCATGTGTATTTTAACTAATAATTACGGCAAAAGCCTGTTTATGTCCCTTGGGAACATGCTTGCCTGTCTTATATTCTGCTGATTGAGCAGCTTCATAAGAAGTCTTTCAAGGCCTATGCCAAGCCCGCCATGAGGAGGCATGCCATATTTGTGTATGTCAAGATAGCTTGAAAAATCCTCTATATCCATGCCGAGGGATTTCATTTTTTCTATTTGTTCGGTATAATTATGAATCCTCTGGCCTCCCGTAGTTATTTCAAGCCCTCTGAACAAAAGGTCGAAAGAAAGTGCGACCCTTGGGTCCTCCCTGTCGTTCATGGCATAAAAAGGACGCTTTGCAGCCGGAAAATGCGTTACGAAAATAAATTCGCTGCCGTATTCCTTTTGGGCATATTCGCAAAGGTAAACCTCATCCTCCGGGTCCAAGTCGAATTTATTTCTGCCCTTCCCCTTTAAAATTTCCATTGCCTCTGCAAAAGTTACAGATGGGATTTCTTTTACTTCCGGAAGCTTGGCATCAAGAATTGAAATCTCATGAGCGTAATTTTCCTTTAAAAAATCCATCATGTAGCTCAGCATTGCAGTTTCCATATTCATAACGTCATACATGCTGTCTATATAACCCATTTCAAAGTCAAGGCCTATATATTCATTCAAATGGCGTGAAGTCGCATGGCGTTCAGCCCTGTAAACCGGAGCAATTTCAAAAACCCTGTCAAAAAACGCAACTGCGGTTTGCTTATAAAACTGCGGGGACTGGTTAAGAAAAGCTTCCTTATCAAAATAATCCAACCTAAAAATATTTGCTCCGCCCTCCGCCCCTTGGGCAACAATTTTAGGCGAATGTATCTCGGTAAAGTTGTTTTTAAGCATAAACTCCCTAAATGCGCTTACAATACCCTCTTGAAGCTTGAAAACCGCTCTTTCGTAAGGATTCCTCAACGCAACTGAGCGCAAATCAAGGTTTATGTCCAGCGAACAGCCGAGGCGTCTGTTTGAAACATGCAAAGGATAGTCATATTCCGGCTTTGAAATAAGCTCTATTGAAGAAAGCTTCATTTCTACTCCGCCGGGAGCCTTTTCACATTCTTCAACCACACCTTTAACTTTTACAAAACAGCCTTCCTTTATTCCTTCAATACTGTCATGGCAATTTTTTTCATCATGTATGGACTGCAAAATATATCTTCCCGTACGCAAAACCACAAAAGCAAAACTGCTCATCTGCCTTACTTTATGCACGCAGGCGCTAAGTTCAATTTCTTTGCCTATATTTTCTTTTGCCTCTTTGATGTCAAATTCTTTCAAGAGGTCGGTTCCTTTTATCTGATGCATTCATATACCACCATTTCATATTTAAGTTTACTTCATGGAATTAAGTTTGGCTTCAAGGCTATCTTTTACAACCTTTGGCGTACATACGCCTTTAAGCTCTTTCGTGCACTGGCCCATAAGGAAACCAAACACCTTTTGCTCACCGGAAAGCCACTGCTCAACGATAGCCTTATTTGCCGAAAGGACATTTTCAATGACTTCCTCAACCTTGCCGGTATCGTTTGTAATTAAAAATCCGTTTTCTTTTGCAATTTCTTCAGGTTTTTTCCCGGTTTCAACCATAAAGCGCAGTATCGTTTTCGCATCGTTTTTTGAAACCTTTTCTTCATCCGCCATTTGCACCAAAACAGCAAAATCCTTTGATGAAAACGGCAAATTATCCATGGAAACCTCGCCAAGGTTTACTCTCCTCAAAAGCTCAACAATAATAAAGCTTGATATGCTCTTAGGATTATTGTAAACCTCCAATGCCCCGTTGAAAAAGTCCGAAATGGTCTTTTGCGAAATAAGGATTTTTGCATCAGCCTCGCTAAGTCCATATTCCTTTGTATATCTTTCAAATCTTTTTTCCGGAAGTTCGGGAAGCTTTGCCCTTATTTCCGCCAAATCCTCATCGGTAAAGTTCACCTGCACTATATCAGGTTCGGGGAAATAGCGGTAATCATGCGCGTCCTCTTTGCTCCTCATTGACTTTGTGTCGCCATGATTATCATTGAAGCGCCTTGTTTCCTGAATAACCTTTCCGCCGCCGTCAAGGATTTTCGACTGGCGCTTTATTTCATATTCTATCGCGCGCACAATGGATTTCAAGGAATTCAAGTTCTTTATTTCCGCCCTTGTCCCAAACTGAGAATCCGTCGGCTTCATAATTGAAATATTTACATCACAGCGAAGCGAACCCTGCTCCATTTTGCAGTCGCATACTCCCGCATACTGCAAAAGAAGGCTTACTTTTTCAACAAATGCCCTTGCCTCCTCGGCAGACCTTATATCAGGCTCTGTAACTATTTCTATGAGCGGAATCCCGCAACGGTTATAATCTGCAAGCGAAACCCCGTTATAATCATCATGAATCAGCTTTCCGGCATCTTCTTCAAGATGTATGCGGTTTATCCTTATGTTCTTTTGAATTTTTTCTCCATTGACTTCAACTTCAATCGGAACATTTCCGTTTATGCAAAGCGGATAATTGAGCTGGGAAATTTGATATGCCTTAGGCAAATCGGGATAAAAATAATTTTTTCTGTCAAAAACCGAAAATTTATTGATTTCGCAATTAAGCGCAAAACCTGCCTTAACCGCATATTCCACCGCAGTTTGATTTATTACAGGCAATGTTCCCGGCATGCCCGTGCAAACCGGACAGCATCTGCTGTTCTGGTCGCCGCCGAATTCAGCGCTGCAATTGCAGAATACCTTTGATTTTGTCAAAAGCTCCGCATGTATTTCAAGTCCTATAACAGGAATATACATTGTCTTTAACCCTCCATTCCGCATTAAACCATCTTTGGCGGAACTGCTTCAAAATTCTTTTCAAAAGCGTCCGCCACCTGAATTATGGTTGCTTCGTCAAAATGCTTTCCTATGATGGACATGCCTATCGGCATGCCTTTTGCATCATATCCGCAGGTGGTTGAAATAGCGGGAAGAGAAGCTATATTGACCGTAACAGTGCATATATCCGCTTGATACATCTTAACAGGGTCGGTTATATTTTCGTTAATGCCGTATGCAACAGACGGAGCAGTAGGCGTAAGTATCACATCGCAAATTTTAAAGATTTCCTCATATTCAGCCCTTATTTTTTGTTTAAGCGCCATTGCTTTCCCATAATAAGCGTCATAATATCCGCTCGAAAGGGCATAATTCCCAAGGAGAATCCTTCTTTTTACTTCTTCGCCAAAGCCTTCGCTCCTTGAATTGCAGACAAGTTCGCCGTAGCTGTCGCCTTTGGAGGAACGGTGTCCGTATTTTATGCCGTCATATCTTGAAAGGTTTGAAGAGGCTTCCGCCGAAGAAATAAGATAATATGCCGCCACCGCATATTTAAGGCTCGGCATGGAGCATTCAACAATTTCCGCTCCCATGTCCTTATATTTTTGAGCCGCCGAAAGCACGCTGTCCCTTACAACCGAATCAATTCCCTCTGCATAAAATTCCTTTGGCACGGCAATTTTCATACCCTTTACCGGCATGCCTATTTTAGCAGTAAAATCTTCAACCGCAACCCTTGAAGATGTTCCGTCGCGGCTGTCGCATCCGGCAATGGCATTCAACACAAGTGCGCAATCATGAGCATCCCTTGCAATAGGCCCTATCTGGTCAAGCGATGAAGCAAACGCAACAAGCCCGTATCTTGAAACCCTGCCGTAAGTTGGTTTAAGCCCTGTAACTCCGCAAAAAGCCGCAGGTTGTCTTATGGAGCCTCCAGTATCCGAACCAAGCGCCGCAGGCGCAAGTCCGGCAGACACGCAAGCCGCCGAACCTCCCGACGAACCGCCGGGGACTCTATTTAAATCATAAGGATTTTTGGTTTTGGCAAAAGCGGATGTTTGGGTGGAACCTCCCATTGCAAATTCATCCATTGAAGTTTTTCCAAGCATTACAATATTCTCGGAATTAAGCTTTTCCATCACCGTAGCATTATACGGCGGAACAAAATTTTCAAGCATCCTCGAAGCGCAGGTAGTTTTAACGCCCTCGGTGCATATATTATCCTTAACGGCAATCGGAATTCCGGTAAGCGCTGATGCAGAACCGGCATTTATCCTCTCCTGAGCTGTTTTTGCCTGTTCCTTTGCAATTTCCTCCGTTACCGTAATATAGCTTTCAAGTTTTTCATCATATTTCTTTATTCTTTTTATATATTCATCCGCAAGCTCCGCAGCCGAAATTTGCTTCTTATCAAGCATTTCACGGAGTTGTCTTATTTTAAGCTGTGAAACGTCCATTTTTACACTCCCTAAAAATTATTCTACTACCTTCGGCACAACAAAGCAGTTATCGCTATGCTTTGCATTTTGAAGGATTTTTTCAGTTTCCATTGAATCTTTTGCAATATCTTCCCTCAAATCCTTCAAATACATATTTTTATTATCGGCAAGGGGATTGTAAACAACGTCCACTTCCTTTATAGTGTCCATTATATCAATAATGCTTGTCATATCGGCCGCAGCTTTTTTAAGCTCTTCTTCGGTAAAATTGAGCTTGCTGAGCTTCGCAAGATAGGATATCATATCCAAATCCATGCCATTTCCTCCGTTCAATAAAATTTCTCAAACGACATCTTTCACATATACTTATAAATTATACAACAAAATACTTTTTTACGCAAGTAATGAGAAAAGAAAAAGCAAAAAGTTTTATTTAATTATTAATGATGGGTAACACTGATTAAAATTTGAACCTTTTGTCCATTGTAAATTTGAATTTATAATATTCATGTATATAATAAATGCCTCACTTTTAAATTACAGTGAGGCATTTATTACGCGCAGAACAAAGCTGCAACGCGTCGCATTTTTATTGTTTCTATATAAGAGGATGGATACCGACTGATTGGAAAACTCTTTATTTTATAGCATCCAGTCCCTTTTATTTGCAGTCAGTAATTTTGTGATTATCAAATACATTATTGTATATTAGCAGTTCCTCAATGTTTTGCAGATACAAGTTTTTTTACAAGTTTTACTAACTCATACCACAGTACCGATGCAATCGCTAAACCCAGTACCACAAGAAATTGCTTGCCAGAAAGCGGGGCCAGTTTAAGATAACCGGAAATCGGCGTATAAAGAATAACGCCTAACAGTGCTAATGTTCCAAAAAGGACCGCCCACATAACTTTATCACGGGCAAGACGCAGTATGGTACGGAAAGCAAAGTCATGGTCGGAGCTGTTGACTTGAACTAAAAAGAGATTTGCCAACATGATAACGGCAAGACCCATGGCACGAGCAACGGCGGCATTGTCAGGATTGCCGGCAAGAGTAATGAAATAGATGCCAAATGATGCCGCAAAAACAGCCAATCCCTGCATAATGCTTTTTCCAAGAAGTCTGCCGGTCAGCAGTTTTTCTTTTGGGCTGCGCGGGTTGCGGTCCATGATGTCCGTTTCGGCGGGCTGACGCTCCAGCACAATGGAACAAATTGGGTCAATAAGCACTTCCAGCAGTACCACATGGAACGGCAACAACAACAGCGCCGAAGGTTCAATACCCAAAAACGGAGCCAGCAGTGATGCAAAGGCAATAGGAATATGAATGGTAAATACATAACCCACAGCCTTGCGGATGTTGTCATAAATACGCCTGCCATCACGAACAGTTTCCACTATGGTGGTAAAGTTGTCATCCATCAAAATTAGGTCGGCAGCTTCTCTTGAAACCTCGCTGCCTCGCTTGCCCATGGCAATTCCAATGTCAGCATATTTGAGGGCGGGGGCATCATTTACACCATCGCCTGTCATGGCCACAATCTCGCCGTTTTCCTTAAACGCCTTAACAATTCGCATTTTATGTTCCGGAATAACACGGGAGAATATAGATACATTCTTAACTGCCTCACGCAATTCCTCATCGGACATTGTCTCCAACATATCCCCAGTAATGATGTTTTCTCTGTTGGGAATACCGATTTTTTCAGCAATAGCTGATGCAGTAACCCCATTATCTCCTGTAATCATTACAACTCTAATTCCAGCGCGATTGCATATGGCAATGTCATTCTTTACGCTCTCACGCGGAGGATCCGCCAAGCCTACCAGACCCAGCAGCGTCAACTGACAATCAGTAATGGATGCTGGAATGGATGCATCATTTTCGGGATTGGCAGTTGCAATGGCAATAACACGCAATCCTTCCGATGACAGCGCATTGATTTGCTTTTCAGCAACGGCACGTTCTTCTTCCGTCAAAGCACAAATGGTAAGAATCCGTTCCGGACTGCCTTTGGCGGCAATAACCAGCTGGCCGTTTTTACGCCAAACATGGCCCATCATTTTAAGTTCGTTGGTAAAAGCATATTCAGTCACTAACTCATTGCTGAACAGGCTTTCCTTCTGAATGCCATGCTCCTCGCAATATTGAAGCATGGCTTTTTCCATTGGGTCATAGGCATCCGTTTCACAGCCAAGCCCCATAATTTCAATCATGGCCTGCTCTGTACCGTTAGCTACCCATGTCTTCTGAACTGTCATCTGATTCATAGTAATCGTACCGGTCTTATCCACACAAAGAACAGATACTGCGCCAAGTGTTTCCACACTGGGAAGTTTGCGTACAAGAGAATTTTTCCTTGCCAAACGCCATGCGCCCATTGAAAGGAACACAGTAAGAACTACCGGAAATTCCTCAGGAATCATAGCCATAGAGAGAGTTACACCTGAAAGAATACTCTCAATAATTCGGTCACCAAAGCTATGGTCCGGAATGTTGAACCATGTAAACACTCCCACCAACAGGAATAAAACGCCTGCAATGACAGCACAGGTTTTTACAAGTTTTCCAATCTGCTTTTGCAGAGGGGTATCCTCATGCGGCGCGGCAGCAACACCAAGACCGATTTTGCCATATTCAGTTTTTGCTCCTATTTTATCTACCTCAACCATGGCTGTACCTTGCGTTACCAATGTGCCGGCATAACAATAATCCTTGCGCCAGTAATCATCAGCAGACGGTGCATTTTCAGCGGCGATTTTCCAAACGCCTTCCGCTTCGCCAGTAAGAGAAGATTCATCCACGCACAAATCAGAGCAACGAACAATAATGCCATCTGCTGGGATCTTAATACCCTCGTAAATCATCATCAAGTCACCCGGCACCAAGTCGGCACTGGCAATCTGCTGTTCTTTTCCATCCCGCAAAACAGTGATGTGGGGGGCGGACAAATCTTTAAGTGCGTTTAAAGTCTTATCAGTTTTCCATTCTTGAATAACATCAATGCTAATAATGCCGACAACAAAAATCAGCATGGTAGCACCATCTCTGGGTTCGCCCAGAATAAAATAAATAACAGCGGCAATGATGAGCAAAAGGAACATAGGCTCACAAAGAATATGAAAAACTTTTTTCAAAAAGCTCTCCTTTTTCTGCGGCGTCAATTCGTTTTTACCATATTGCTGCTGTCTGCGTTTGGCCTCCTCTGATGAAAGGCCAATGTGTTTAGGGGCATTTGTCATAAAAGAATCCTCCGTTTCCCGCCGGTGGCGGTGTCTTGATTTCTCTTATGGCACTCCATTTGAGGTCGGCTGTTCCTCAAATGAGTAAAAAATAACACACCTGAGGAACATACTACTGTCCCACAGATGTGCGAAATTGCAATCTGCTGCCACTTTCTTGGTGGCCCGGCCCCACGCCCTTTTGGGCATCGCCTGCTCAGTTTGTACTGTTGATCTCGCATTCCGTTTTATAGGAATGTAATGCAGTGCAAAGAGATATATTAAATTATATTATATGTTATGCACTTTTGTCAAGTTATGATATCAGTATTTTTTTGCAGCATACCTTATTGCTAAATATACAATACCCTTTAGCGCAAAACTATTTCCTGCAAATATGGGTAATATTTTTCCAAATCAGTAGAAGGAAAGGATTTCCCATGAGAAGGAAAAATCGTCTTTGCATTGGCTTTAATCATTGTATCCCATGAATTACGATAATCCTCCAGATTTTCAATCCATATTATATTACGTTTTACACTTGGAAAACCATTCATTGCTGCATCACCACAGAACAACTCGCCATCTTTTGATAAAAGGCCTATGGAATCCGATGTATGTCCCGGAAGCGACAATATTTTTAATGGTATGCCCCGTTCTATTAATGGTTGATTTGTACCATCCCAAATAATAGCCTTTTTAGATACATCTATAGGAGGAAACTCATGTTTACCTTTACCAAATAGGACCATGCTATTTACAAAAATTTTAGCAAGTGTTCCGGAACATCCCCCTATCCGCTGATTATGACCGCTCAACAATCTTTTTACTGCATGATCATGTACAATTAATTGTGCTTGCGTTGCATTCATCAATTCTCCGAGAAAACCTGCATGATCATCATGAGCGTGAGTTAAAAAAATAAATTTTATGTTAAAAATATCAATTGAATGAGACGCAAGTCCATTGACAAATCTTTTAAAACCTCCAGCATAACCGGTATCAATAGCAAGCCATCCTTTTGGAGTAAGTATAAGATAATTGTTTACAATCCTATTTCCAATATTAATAATTTTCAATAATAACACCTCCTTTTAATTAACAAGCGTATTTATGACACGGACTGTAATTGAAACGTACTTCAGTATTCTACTTTAAGGTTATTGCCATTACTTTTCTCTCTAAATACTGAGGATTTACACGGCTTAAAATATAAAATAACTTTGAGAGACCGGGATATATGTCATACTTGTCATTTTTTAAGTCTTTCCAAACAATTTCAATCAGCTCTTCCGGTTTCATTTTCTTAACATTTGGACTTATTTTAGCCGTTAAAGGTGTATCAATGATAGGAGGAGCTACATCAAACACCTTTATATGCGTATCCATAAGCTGCATCCTCAGCGATTTTGTAAAAGAACGCATTGCAGCCTTTGTCGCAGAATATATTGGAGCACTGGGCTTTGGGCTGATAGCAAAATAGGATGTAATATTGATAATTGCTGCTCTTTCATGGCCAATAAGATGAGGAATAAACCTTTCCGCCATCATAACAGGAGCTATAAAATTAGTTTCAATCTCGTTTCTTAGCTTGGGAAAATCCTCAATTCCATTTTTAAAACTACACTCATTATGCACACCTGCATTATTAATAAGAATATTCACATCATTATACTTTTCTGCCAACATATCTATACTTTTTTCATCCGTTATATCGGCAGCTTCAATTATAACTTTGGGAAACTCCATCTTTACAGCTGCCAGTTTCTGTACTGATCTGCCTACTATGATTACTTTATTCTCTTCGCTTAAAAATTTTTTTGCAAATGCAAGACCTATTCCAGAACTCCCACCAGTAATAAGAACAACATTATTTTTTGTATTCATTGTATCTACCTCCTCTATATAAGCTTAAGTATATAGTCAGAAGGTTTTAATGTCATTAACATATGTTAATGATTACTCAGTTTTCTGCGAATCCGACTCAAGGAAACTGGTGAAATACCTAAATACGAAGCAATATAATGCTGCTTTAATCTTTTATGTAACTTAGGGTACTGATCCATAAAATGAATATACCGACTTTGAGCATCCTCAAGAAGCAATTCTGCTTCACGAATCTGCTTCATTATATACACGTTTTCTACAATCTTTCGCGCAACAATATTCCAACAAGGCGCACTGTCCAGTAGTTTCTCCCAATCAGAATAATTAATGCAAAGTAATTCGGAATTTTCCAATGCTTCAATTGAAAAAGCCGAAGGTTTCTTTAGAAGCATACTTGCATATGATACCGCAAAATCATTCTCTGCCGCAAAAGCTTTGGTATACTCTACTCCTTCTTTGTCAATATAATAATATCGCAGCAATCCGGTCACGATAAACCCAATTGAATCTGCCATAAAACCGCTTCTTACGAAGAATTCGCCTTTTTTCAAATTATATGGAAAGAACACATTATTAATTTTGGCCAATTCTTGTTCCGGAATGTCATAATAATTTCTCAGAACTTCTGATAATTGTATAAAATGTGTCATTATCCTGATACCTCCTCCTGAAAACTCATGAAGTTAATCTTTAATATATAAGTAAAACATAGTGAACCCATATATCAAAGATTTGCGCCATTTTTCACCCTACGCAGCCCTATCCAGCTTCCACTATTTAGAGTTTGTTAACACAAAAAATTGCATCTATAATCATAGCGAAATAGATGAAACCACAGAACATAATATCAAGTTTATCATAACGCGTAAAAATTCTAGGATTTCGGCAACGCCCTCCATTTGAAGCCGTTTTCCATGACATACAATATCGCATTTATAATACAATATCGCATTTATAAATTGAAGATTGCTCATGCGCACATTTCCACGCTGCCGCGGAAGATATGAGGCAATTCGATCGAATTGTTCTTTTGTTATTTCCATACAATCATCATACCATATTTTATCCTTTAATTCAATAATGTTAACAGACTCTAAAATGATATGAACCCAAAAAAAATCAAAAAATTTATTATAAAAAATCGCTTGCCATAAAACGGCAAGCGATAAAGATTTAGCTATATTTGATTAAAAATCCACTTCGGTATCATAAAAGCAGCACAAAAGCAGCTTTTCCATTTCCTTAGGCGTTATGCTTCTCGGATTTGAACCTGTGCAGGCATCCGAAACTGCATTTGCGGCAACTTCCGGAAGCTTTTCAAGAAATTCTTTTTCGTCAATTATTCCGCCCTCATAATCTTTTATGCATGAAGGAATATCAAGAGCCTTATTCATTTTATTTATATGTTCAATCAAAGCGTCGACACTTGGCTCAAGGCCTATAAAATCTGCAATTTCAGCATATCTTTTTGCGGCTGTTTCATTTTTTGAATTATATTTTATAACTTTCGGCAAATACATGGCATTTGCACAGCCGTGAACGATATGCCCGCCTGAATAAGCTGCACCTGTTTTATGCGCCATTGAATGCACTATTCCAAGCAAGGCATTTGAAAATGCCATTCCGGCAAGGCACTGGGCATTGTGCATTTTTGCACGTGCATCCATATCCTCATTGTATGACGGAACAAGGTAGAGACTTATCATTTTAATTGCATGAAGCGCAAGCGGATCGGTATAATCGCAATTAAGTGTTGAAACATACGCTTCTATCGCATGCGTCATTGCATCCATTCCCGTGTGTGCGGTAAGCTTTTTAGGCATTGTTTCCGCAAGGTCCGGGTCAACTATTGCAACATCAGGGGTAATATTAAAATCCGCAAGCGGATATTTTATTCCTTTTTTATAATCTGTAATTACCGAAAATGCGGTAACCTCGGTGGCAGTTCCAGAGGTTGACGGAATTGCACAGAATTTTGCCTTTGTTCTAAGCGTTGGGAAATTAAAAGGAATGCAAAGCTGTTCAAAAGTGGTTTCAGGATATTCATAAAAAGCCCACATTGCTTTTGCCGCATCAATCGGAGAACCTCCACCTATTGAAACAATCCAGTCAGGTTCAAACTCGCGCATTGCTTGCGCGCCTTTCATAACTGTTTCTACCGAAGGGTCCGGCTCAACTCCTTCAAAAAGCCTTACTTCCATTCCGGCTTCTTTAAGATTTGCAACAACCCTGTCAAGAAAACCAAAACGCTTCATGCTTCCGCCCCCGACAACTACGATTGCCCTTTTGCCTTTAAGCGTTTTAAGCGCATCAATAGCCCCTTTTCCGTGGTACAAATCCCTTGGTACTGTAAATCTTGCCATGTTTAAAACCTCCAATGTTTATTTTATATAATACGGTCGTTTTTCACGGCCAGGTATCAGCAATCAAAGATTTTTCATTTTCTCTTTTAAATGTTTGGAAAGCACTGCAAGTGATGCAGCAAGATTTTCATTTTTTACCAAAACATTTTCAGGCACTGATAAATGCACAGGGGCAAAATTCCATATCGCAAGAACCCCGCCGGCAACAAGCTGGTCGCATACTTTTTGAGCCTGCTCCTCCGGAACGGTTATTATACCTATATGTATCCCCATTCTAAAGCACATTTCGCTTATTTTGTCCGCCGGCAGAATAATTTTTCCGCTTATTTCTCTGCCTATAAATTCAGGATTCAAATCAAAGGCGGCAACAATATTAAGTCCGTACTCTTCAAAGCCTTTATATGCCAAAAAGGCATGGCCAAGCGAACCAACGCCAACAAGAACCGCATCGTCGGTATTGTTAAATCCCAAAAGCTCCTCCATTTGGCTTATCAGCTCCAAAACAGAAAATCCAGCCTTCGGCTTGCCTTTTGAGTCGCTGACCGCGGCAAAATCCTTTCTTACCTGAACCTCATTCAAATTAAGCATTTGGGCTATTTTAGGCGCAGAAATCACTTCCACGCCTTCATTTTTAAGCTCTCTTAGCTTTTGCAAATAATACGGCATGCGATGCAAAGCTTGTATAGTTATATGCTTTTCATTTTCCACAAACATTTACCATCCCGACAATATATCAGTATCCCGTTATCGATATTATAATACCGATATACACAGTTTGTCAAGTTTTTAACACAAAAAATGCCCGCCAAATGGCAGGCTTTTTTGCGTTAAATTAAATATTAAAGTTCCACAGCTTCATACCTTATGCGTATTTTGGGCAATTTTTCAAGTTTGTAATAATAATTTACATCCCAATCACCGCCCTGTACAGGATCATTTTCACCTGTTGCCGGAGGAGCAAAGATTTTAAGCGTCATATCTTTTTCACCATCAAGAGGTTTCTCAAAGAAAGCCGGCATAAGGTCGACAAATTTTGCTTTGGGGGATTTATAAAACCACTTTCCGTTAAGTTCAATCATAAGATTGCTGTCATCTTCAAAGTAAAGTTCGCAAAATACGGGATTCTTCTCAAAATGAAGCGGAAGCGCAACTCCGTCGGCATCCTCCGAACCGCCCCATCTTAAAGTTGCGGGAAGAATTGCCTCTTCGCCTGTTTTTATTTCAGGCATAAACCACTCGTCATGTATAATTTCCTTATACGCAGCAAGCGCGGGCTGTTCAACTCCAACATCAGGATTATTGGGGTCCTCAATTTCAAGTCCAAGTCTTCCCCTATCCCTAAACTGATAAAAAGTAAATCCGCTGAACCAAAGAGCATTTTCTTCCTTTATTTTATTGCAAAAGCCTTTTATCATTTCAACCTGTTCATATGGTCCTGTAACATCGCCGTCAGCATTGAATTCCGATATCACCATTGGCTTTGCCTGTCCGCCGTTTAAAAATTTAAAACGCTCAAAGCTTCTTCTTGTCATTTCATAAGTTTTTTCCACTCCATCGCATTTATGGGTATTACCTCCATGCTCTGCGACGTCATAAGGCCATCCCCAATGGAGTGCCATATACTTGTCAACGCTCCATATATCGGCAACTCTTACCGTTTGAGCAAATTCGGCTTCCCTGTCCATTTCTTCCTTGCTTAAATCTTCTATTCCGCCTATGCATATAATTGTTGAAACATTAGGCGCATGCTCCTTTATGATTTTATGGGCACGGACAAAGAAATCCGCAACTTCCTGATATGTGCATCTTTTATTGAATGAGAACCAGTTTCCGGTAGCCTCATGGTTTATTCTGAGCATAAGTCTTCCAAACGGGCGCAAATCCTTTGCTATTTGAATCAAATGCTCATCGGAAACATGAGGGTCAATTGTAAGGGTAAGTATAACATCCTGTCCGTGGCGTCTTACATCGCGCATGCAGGTAAAGGGTTCGCCCTCAGTATTTCCGCCTATTCCTCCGCCATATGTAAAATAATCGTCATAAGGATAATCCCATGCAAAAGATACATCCGGGCTTGCATGAACAACGCTTGCCCTTCCCGGCCATCCATTATCCAAAGGATAATAGCAATACATTAAATTTATTGCACGATGCGGCCTTCCCATTTTGTGGAGAATATAATCCTGATTTACATACTCTCCCCTTTCGCTGCCATCTCCCAAATCAACGGAGCATTTTGCTTTTCCCATATGTGCCGAAAGCACTTTTCCTTGATATTCGTCCATATTTGCCTCCCAAAAGTAATCGTTTTCTAAATGTGATTTAATTATATAACGTCTGCCATTCCATGTCAAGATTTTTTTGAAAACGTTTGCAATTTTCATTGCGCACACCCGTTAAAAGTGTGCATTTTTATTTATTTGCCAAAATCGCATGATGTATCATTTTCAAGCATAGCAGCAAGTTTTTTAAGCATGCTTAAAAGTTCAAATGCTTCATTTTGGCTGAAATCTCCTCCTGAAATTGAAGAAATTAAACTTGACGGCACGCAAATTGCCTTTTCTTTTAATGCCTTTCCCTCTTTTGTCAAAATTATCCGCACCGTCCTCTCGTCTTTTTCTCCTCTGCGGCGCTCAATATATCCGGCAGATTCAAGCTTTTTAAGCACAGGAGTAAGCGTGCCGGAATCAAGATAAAGTCTTTCCCCAAGTTCTTTTACAGTTACATTATCATTTTCCCAAAGCGCAAGCAAGGCTATATATCCGGTATAAGTAAGTCCCAAAGGCTCAAGCAGAGGCTTATATTTTTTTATTACTTCCTTTGAACAAACATAAAGTGCAAAGCAAAGCTGATTGTCAAGTTTTAAGAGCTGATTGTTTTCCATAGCAAGCACCTCAATTTAATTTTATACAATTATATTTTACAAAATAATTTTCAAAAAGTCAATTTCCCCTCTTGACTTTTACAATTTAATTGTGTACAATTTAATTGTAAAAAATCTTTAAAAGGAGCGCATCAAAATGAGTTTATATGATATCACCGTAAAAGACATGGAAGGCAGGCAAGTTTCATTAAGCGAATATGCCGGAAAGGTGCTTTTAATCGTAAACACCGCCACAGGCTGCGGATTTACCCCTCAATACAGGGGCCTTGAAGAACTTTATGAAAAATACCGCGGCAAAGGTTTTGAAATTCTTGATTTCCCCTGCAACCAATTTGGAAACCAAGCTCCAGGGACAGAATCAGAAATACATGAATTTTGCCAGCTTAAATATAATGTAAGCTTTAAGCAATTTGCTAAAATTGATGTAAACGGCGAAAATGAATCCCCTCTCTTTACTTACCTTAAATCTCAAAAAAGCGGCCTTTTCGGTCCTCAAATAAAATGGAATTTTACCAAATTCCTTATTGACCGCAAGGGCAATGTGGTTGAAAGGTATGCTCCAAATGTCACCCCGGAGTTTCTTGAAAAAATCATATTGAAATACTTATAAAGAAAAAAGCCTCCTGAAAATTCTGTTTAATATTTTCTATATTCTTGCTAAAAAAAGCAAAGATTTTGCATTTGTTAAATGGTATAATGTTATTGTAAAATAACAATTCAGGAGGTTTTAAATATGCTTAACAAATTTTCCCTCGAAGGTAAAGTTGCAATGGTTACCGGCTGCGAACAAGGACTCGGCATGGGAATGGCAATAGGCCTTGCTCAAGCAGGCGCAGATATTTTCGGCGTCGGCATCGGCGATATGTCGGCGGTAAAAGCTGAAGTCGAAAAGGCCGGAAGAAAATTTTCATCCATAAAAGCAAATCTTATACAACAAGATAAAATTGACGAAATAGTAAATACTTGTCTTGAAGAAATGGGTCACATAGATATTCTTGTAAACAATGCAGGAATTATAAGGCGTGAGGATTCCATAAACTTTTCCGAAAAAGACTGGGATGACGTAATCAACATAAATTTAAAAACCGTATTTTTCCTCTGCCAAAGGGTTGCAAAGGAATTTATAAAGCAAGGCAAGGGGAAAATAATAAACATTGCCTCCATGCTCTCTTTCCAAGGCGGAATCAGGGTTCCCTCCTACACTGCAAGCAAGAGCGGAATTAAAGGAATTACAATGCTTATGGCAAACGAATGGGCAAAATACAACATAAACGTAAACGCCATAGCGCCGGGATACATGGCAACAGACAATACTGCCAACCTGCGTGCCGACGAAAACAGAAGCAATGAAATTCTTGCAAGAATTCCCGCAGGAAGATGGGGAACTCCGGATGACGTTGCCGGGGCAGCAGTTTTCCTTGCAAGTGAAGCGAGCGATTATGTCAACGGCTTCACGCTTGCCGTTGACGGCGGATGGCTTGCAAGATAACGGGAGGATTTTAATATGGAAATAAGATATTCGACTCATCCGAACGATTCAAAGCACTATGATACCGAAACTTTAAGGAAGCATTATTTGCAGGAAAAAATCTTTGTCCCCGACGAAATTCCGCTTACATACAGCCACAACGACAGAATTATTTTCGGCGGAGCTATGCCGGTTGAAAAAACTCTTGAGCTTTTGGCCGACCAAAAGGAACTTGGAGTGGACTATTTCCTTGAAAGGCGCGAAATGGGCATCATAAACATCGGCGGAAAAGGCATTGTCACTCTTGACGGAAAAAATTACGAGCTTGAAACACAGGATGGAATGTATGTACCCATGGGCATAAAAGAAGTTAAATTTGCTTCGGCCGACAAAAAAAATCCGGCAAAATTTTATCTCAATTCCTGCCCTGCACACAAAGCTTATGACATTGTAAAAATAAACATAAAAGACGCAAATCCCGTACACTGCGGCGAATCCGCCACACTTAACGAAAGAACAATTTATCAGTATGTTCATCCCGCGGTATGTAAAAGCTGCCAGCTCGTTATGGGTATGACGATACTTGCCCCCGGAAGCGCTTGGAATACAATGCCATGCCACACCCATGCAAGAAGAATGGAAGTTTATCTCTACTTTAATCTTCCCGAAAACCAAAGAGTTTTCCACTTTATGGGTGAAGGCACCGAAACAAGGCATATCGTTGTAGCAAACGAACAAGCGGTAATCTCCCCAAGCTGGTCGATACATTCCGGCGTCGGAACAACAAATTACACCTTTATTTGGGGAATGTGCGGAGAAAACCAAACCTTTACAGATATGGACGGCATCCCGACTGAAAATTTAAGATAAAAAATTTCCGTTTGGACAAAATTGCTCCAAACGGAAATTTTTATTTGCCAAGAATGCTAAAAAATGCTTTTTTGCAAATATCAACAGCCTTGTCTATTTCCTCCTCATTTATAATTAAAGGCGGATTGAAATAAATGACATTTCCAAGAGGCCTTAATATCAATCCCATTTCTAAAGCTTTCTTATAAATTTGATAGCCAATCCTTAATTTGGAATCAAAGCCCTGTTTGTTTTCCTTATCTTTTACAAGTTCTATCGCATTGATTAAACCTATGCATCGTATTTCTCCTACATTTTTATGTCCGGCAAAAGCTTCATTAAGTTTATTGTTTAAATATTTTGCACGCCTTGAAGCATTTTCTAAAACAGCATCATTTTCAAGCACATCCAAAACAGCAAGCGCCGCCGAACAACCTAACGGATTGCCGCTATAAGTGTGTGAATGCATAAAAGCTTTGCCTTCGTTATAATCAGCATAAAATGCGTTATAAATTTCATCTGTGGCAACGGTTATCGCCATCGGCATATAGCCTCCGGTAAGACCTTTGGAAAGGCACATTATATCCGGACTGACATTTGCGTGCTCAAAAGCAAACATTTTGCCTGTCCGTCCAAATCCGGTAGCAATTTCATCGGCAATAAGCAATACCCCATACTCATCACAAAGCTTCCTTAATTTTCTTAAATAAACAGCAGGGTAAATTCTCATTCCGGCACTTCCCTGCAAAAGCGGTTCAATTATTATTGCACAAGTTTGCTCGGCATACTCTTCAAATGCTTTCTGGGCATATTCAAAACATTCGGCATTGCAATTATCCCTATTTTCCCCATAAGGGCAACGATAGCAGTCCGGAGCTTTTATTCTTATGACATCCATCAACATGGGCTTATAAATTTTTGAATACAAATCAAGTCCGCCAACCGACAGCGCACCTATCGTTTCTCCGTGATACCCGTCGCTTAAACACATAAATCTTGTTTTTTGTGGCTTTCCGGTTTGATATTGATATTGAAAACTCATCTTTAATGCACACTCAACAGATGCGGAACCATTGTCGGAAAAATTAAATTTAGCAAGACCGCTCGGCAAAATACGGCTTAATTTTTCGCAAAGCCTAATTGCAGGTTCATGAGAAAAGTTGGCAAATATTACATGCTCAAGCCTGTCAAGCTGGGATTTAACTGCTTCATTTATTTTTGGATTGCAATGGCCTAAAAGATTGCACCACCACGAACTAATAATATCAATATATTCCTTGCCGTTTTTATCATAAAGATATATGCCTTTTCCACGTTCTATTATAATCGGCTGCAATTCTTCATAATCCTTCATTTGAGAACAAGGATGCCAAATATATTTTAAATCCTTCTGAACCCAATCCACTTTCACTTTTCATCCTTTTCAAAAATTCTTTTTAATGTATCGGCATCAATATCAACATCAGAAGCTCCTTCTGCAACAAGCGCAATAACAGGAATACCAGAAAGTTTTTCAATCATTTTTACGTTGTCATCTTCCATAATTCCTCCATGATATCGGTTAAGCATTATCCCTTTGATTGCAATGTTTTTGCTTTTCAAATATTTTACGGTAAGCAAAGTCGAATTTATTGTGCCAAGTCCCGCATCCGCAACTATTATCACATCAAGACCTAAAGCTTTAATAATATCTTCAAGGAAAATTTCAGCTTCCTCATCATAACGTATAGGACAAATAATTCCGCCGCTGCCTTCAACAACAATATAGTCATATTTAGCACATTGCATTTTATAATCATTTATTATTTTTTCAAGCTTTACGGGATTTCCTTCTAACTTTGCCGCCAAATGAGGTGAAACCGCTGTTTTGTAAACATAAGAAACCATTTCTGCGCAATCACAGCTAAGCTTTGCTATTGTTTTTACATAATCCGCATCTCCGGGAACCAATTCATTTCCAATTGTTTCTGCACCGCTCAGCGCCGCTTTATAATATCCCGCTTTATATCCAGCTTCACAAAGTTTTTTTATAATTAAAGCCGTTACATAGGTTTTGCCGATATCAGTTCCGGTAGCTGTAACCAAAACACCCTTGCCCATTTTTAAAAAACCTCATATCCAAGTTCTTTTATCATTTTCATATCGCTTTGTATCGAAATTCCCGAAGTTGTAAGCATATCCCCCGAAATCACTGCATTTGCCCCGGAAACAAAGCATTCTCTGCCATTGTCGTCAAGAAGTCTTCTGCCTCCGGCAAGCCTTATAAATGCATCCGGCAATATAAACCTAAATATTGCAACTATCCTACGCATTTCATCTTCATTTAAAATCCTACTATTTTCGCAAGCAGTTCCAGGAATAGGATCAAGCATATTGACCGGTACTGAACGAATCCCCAGATTGCGCAATTCCAAAGCCATATCTATCCTATCCCCCATGCTTTCGCCAAGTCCCACAAGCCCTCCGCTGCATACGAAAAACCCAGCTTTTTGCGCATTTTTTATTGCGGAAATTTTATCATCATAACTATGGGTAGTGCATATTTCAGGAAAATAATTTCGTGAAGTTTCAAGGTTATTATGTATTCTATCAACTCCTGCGGATTTAAGCTTTTCAAACTGCTCTCCGCTTAACAAACCAAGCGAAACACAAACCGACATTCCTATTTCATTTTTAATCCTTTTTACGCTTTCACAAATCACATCAAGTTCTCTGTCATTAACAGATTTTCCGGAAGTTACAATTGAATACCTCGGCACCCCGCGCTCATTGTTATATTTCGCCATTGAAACAATTTTTTCGGCATCAAGCAAAGGATATTCATTAATCTTACTATGCGAAAAAACCGATTGGGCGCAATATTTGCAATCTTCCGAACATTTTCCGCTTTTTCCGTTTATTATAGTACAAAGGTCAAAATTATCCCCGCAAAAAAATTTTCTTATTTCATCTGCCGCTCTGCACAAATCTTCCAAAGGAGCATCCGCCAAAGCAAGCGCCTCTTCTTTTCCGATAAGTTTTCCCGCTAAAACATTATTCTTTATTTCTTGCAACATTGCCATATGAAAAGCCTCCATAAATTTTATTTAAAACAGGAATTAAATATTTTGCCAAAACAGCGCTTACGATACAAAGGCATATGTCCTCCGGAACTGCCAAAATAAAGCAGTACAAAAACAGCGGCCACAAAGCTATCGGCGTACCTATAACATAATTGCTGATAATGTAGTAATATGCCATTCCAAATGAATACACTATTGCAAGTCCAATAAAATTAGCGGCAAAAAGTCTTTTATACGATGGAAAAGGCACCTTGTTTGCTATCGTGCCGGTAACAAAGCTTGCAATGCAAAAACCTATGATATATCCAAATGTAGGTTTCAATATATACCAGAATCCTCCGCCTTCTGTAAAAACCGGAAGTCCAATTAATCCTAAAACTATATATATTAAAACGCTTAGCATTCCCAATTTCCCTCCAAGCAAGAGCCCTGCCAGCATTGTAAACAAAAATTGAAGTGTAAACGGGACAACAGGTATCGGAATTTTTATATACGCCCCAACAGCAACAAGCGCCGCAAACAGAGCGCATAAAGCCATATTTTTTACAGAAATTTTCCCTTTCATAAATAATCCTCCTAAATAATATTTATTTTGGCAAATTACATCCCTTTGAATATAACACAAAAGCAGCGCATTGTCAACCTTGTTTTTTGCTTTAAGTTGACAATGCGCTGCTTTTAAAATAGTTTTTATTGCTTTTTTCAATAATTAAGCATCTTTTTAATAACTTCACAACGGTGCAATAGAACACTTTTAACCAAATTGCTTGAATAATCTTCATCAAAACCGTGATACGCGCCTTTTATTACATTGAGCTCAGTCGGTATCCCTGCCTCCATAAGTTTTTGGGCATATTCAATTCCTTCGTCACGCAGAGTATCCATTTCGCAGGGTTCAACATATGCCGGCGGCAAATCCTTGAAATTATCGCTTTTTAAAGGAACTGCATATTTGCGCAATCCCTGATACCCGTTTTTAAGATATAAATTCCACATATGCCTGTTTGCTGATTTAGACCATACAGAATCTTTATATTCTTCAATGGATTTTTGTTTCATTGAATTATCGGTTACCGGATATATAAGCATCTGCCCTTTTGCCCTTGGGCCATTTCTGTCACGCGCAAGATGTGTAATTCCCGCCGCAAGGCATCCTCCTGCGCTATCGCCGTAAACTATAAGCTTATCCATGTCAATTCTATATTCCCTTGCATTATTGTTTATGTATAAAAGCACATCATAACAATCATTCAAGGGAATCGGAAAAGGATATTCCGGAACAAGTCTGTATTCTGGCAAAAAGACTCTGGAATTTAAATTCTGCGAATAATATACCGCGTTTTGAAGCATATGCTCCTGAACAGGTCCTATGAAGCCTCCTCCATGACAATAAATAATCACCGGCAAATTTTCATTTGCATTTTCAGGCTCTATCAAAAAACACGGTATGGACGCACCATCCTCCGTTGGAATTTGAAGTACGGTTTTCCTGGTTCCCTTAGGAGGCCTATACCTTAAAACCCTGCGGCTGATGCCTGAAAAAACAAATTTCATTGTTTTAATGACAACCGGCTTTTCAAAGTCTATCTCCCCAAAGCTAAACGGGTTGCGCAATTCTTTGCTGTAATTATATTTTTGCTTCATTGACATCCACCCATTTTTATATAATTATTCAAAGGATTTTCAAGCATTCAGTCAGCACTTAAATTTTACTACAAAATGGGAATTTTATAATTCATCAAGCAGCTCACTAAAACATATAATTTTAAAATCATTCAGCAAACAAAGCGGTTGAAAGGTATCTTTCGCCCGTATCGGGGAAAATTGCTACAATAACTTTTCCGGCATTTTCCGGACGCTTTGCAAGCTCTGTTGCAGCAGCAAGCGCAGCGCCGGAAGAAATTCCAACTAAAACTCCGTCTGTTTTTGAAACTTCCCTACCGGCCTCAAAAGCCGTTTCATTTGCAATTTTTATTATTTCATCGTAAATTTCAGTATTCAACGTCTTAGGAACAAATCCTGCACCTATACCCTGAATTTTATGAGGCCCCGGATTCCCTCCCGAAAGAACCGGCGAATCCTTCGGCTCAACCGCAACAATTCTTATATTTGGATTTTTTTCCTTTAAATACTCGCCTGTGCCGGAAATAGTCCCCCCTGTTCCGACTCCCGCAACGAAAATATCAACTTTTCCATCCGTATCTTCCCAAATCTCAGGGCCTGTAGTAACCTTATGGATTGCAGGGTTTGCAGGATTTTCAAACTGCCCTAAAATTACAGCATTTTCAATTTCATGCGAAAGTTCTTCGGCCTTTTCGATTGCTCCTTTCATGCCTTTTGTCCCATCAGTAAGAACAAGCTCCGCTCCATATGCTTTTAAAAGATTCCTTCTTTCAACACTCATAGTTTCCGGCATTGTTAAAATAATGCGGTATCCGCGCGCCGCCGCCACAGACGCAAGTCCTATTCCTGTATTGCCGCTTGTCGGCTCAATTATTACAGAGCCTTGTTTTAAAACCCCCTTCTTTTCGGCATCTTCAATCATAGCTTTTGCAATTCTATCCTTAACGCTTCCAGCCGGATTAAAATATTCGAGTTTTGCAACGACAGTTGCTTTAAGGTCGTGTTTTTTTTCATAATTTACAAGTTCAAGCAATGGTGTCCTGCCAATCAAGTCAGTCAAACTTTTATTGATTTTAGACATACAAATTACCTCCGTTTACGTTTTATCATATATAACATATTTATTTTCTATGATTACAGTATATACCTAAATATCCATTTTGTCAATAGGTTTTTTCTCTTTATAAACATTATTTTTTATCATTATATAATCCATATCTGCAATGAAGGTATTGACAATCCTTAAATTATAGGATATTATAAAAACATACATTCAAACTATGTTTATTTTTGAAAGAAAGGTGCTTATGAGAATATCCTCAAAAGGACGCTATGCGCTTATTTCTATGATTTACATGGCGCAAAACTATGAAAGCGGCAAATTTATCACTCTTATCAGCATTTCGGAAAAATTCGGAATATCAAAAATATATCTTGAACAGGTTTTTTCACTGCTTAAAAAAGGCGGACTTGTGGTTTCGGTAAAAGGCTCGCAGGGAGGATACCAGCTTGCAAGAGCTCCACAAAACATAAGCGCTTATGATATTCTTTTTTCAATAGAAACTACTCTTTTTGAATCCGCAGAAGAAACTGTGCCTCAATCAAGTCCTTCAATTGAAAAAACAATTCGCCAGCTTATATTTGATAATTTGGACGAAAATGTTAGAAAAACTTTAAGTGCAATATCACTTTCAGAGCTTGTTTCTCAAACCGCTAAAAACTCGGAAGCTCAAAGCATTATGTATTATATTTGAACAGTTGGCAAAAACCGGCATGGCAAAAGGCCATGCCGGTTTTTGTTGATATAAAAATTCCACCACTATAATAATACACTTTAAAATTAAAAAATCAATACCTTGAAGCAAGTGAAAATCCAAGGCTTACTGCAATTAATGCGATAACAATATAAATTCCTACGCTTATGAGAGCAAGAATTAAAACCGCTCTGCAATAATTCCTTTTATTAATGTTTGTGTCTCCGCTGAATGCCCATACCAAAAGAAGTATAAATCCTGCAATCGGAATTGCCGACAGCAAAAAAGTCACTATGTACTGCCCCACTGTCATAGGTGCTGTTCTAGGGTCCGGATACATCCCGCCCTGATTGTACTGCTGATAATCGCTCATCGTATTTCCCCCTATATTTATTTATAGCTATATTATACCATAAATGAATATATTAGTAAATAAATTTAAACAATTTTACAAAAAAATAAAAATTTAATATCTTACTGATTTATATTTTACATTTAGCGTATTTAATTGGTTTTATAAGACAAATATTTAATAATTAAGACATGCATAATATCAAAATCGGCATAGCTTTTCGCCATGCCGATTTTGTTATTATTTTGAAAGTTCATAAGCTCTTTTAGTACAGCTTTCGCATGCTTTCTTTACAATGCCGGTCAGATTTCCGGAATAAAGCTCATCCAAACCTTTAAGCGTGGTTCCTCCCGGAGATGAAACCATTTTTATAAGCTCATCTATGGAATATCCAGAATCGGTTATCATTTTTGCCGAACCTATAAGGGTTTTGGCAAAAAGCTTTTTGGCTACTTCTGAAGAAATTCCAACCGATTCCGCATACTCAACAAATCCCTTTGCAAAAAGGTAAATGAATGCCGGACTGCTGCCGTTTATGGCAATGATTTCTTTCATTTTATCCTTTGGGATTACCGCAATATCTCCGCATGCCGAAAAAATATCGCATACAAGGCCAAATTCCTCATCGGAAGTTGTTTCTGATTTTGAAAGGGCAGATGCCCCCTCCCCCAAAAGCAGCGGAGTATTCGGCATAACAAGAACAACCTTTGCCCATTCGGCAGTTTTTGACTTGATGAATTCATCCGTAATTCCCGCGGCAATTGAAACAAGAACGGTATCCTTTGAAACATCCCCGGAAATGCTTTCAAGAACGCCTTCAATTACCTGTGGTTTTACGGCAAGAAAAACATACTTGCATTTTTTTACAACTTCATTTGGGCTTGCACAGGCTATGACGCCAAGGTTTCCAAGCTGCTCCATTTTGGAAAAATCCGTATCAAAAGCAAAAACAGACACGGATGAGGAGAGATTGCTTCCCAAAATGCCTTTAATAATTGCCGCACCCATATTCCCGGCGCCGATAAAGCCTATGCTTGTCATTTAAAACACCCCAATTAAATTGTACTTTTATTAAATACTCTTTTATATGCCTGATTTACAAACATCAGTACTGCTATAAGCATTGCGCAGCCAACCGGCAATTCAACAAGATTTTTTATAACCCTCGTAAGTATAGCCTTTGAAGTAATATCCGGCGGAATAAATCCATAGTGCACAAGAGCCAGCGTATTTAAAAATATATTGCAGACCAGAGTCACAGTGGCTTTGGAAATAATCGCAAATATAGTAAGCTTTCTGCCTTCCTTTTTATAAAGAAAAAGGCCGTAAATAAATCCCGAAAGCATCGCAATCAAGGTAAATATTATCAAAAAAGGCCCTGATGGCTTTACTATAAAGCCGATAATATCGCAAAGCGCACCTGCCGCCAAGCCTACAACGGGACCATAAAGCATTCCTATTGCCGCAAGGGCAAGAAAAGAAAAGCCTATTTTCAAATAAGATGTTACGCTTATCGAGAAAAACCCCAAAACTATGTTAAGCGCAATAAATATTCCCGTAACCGCAAGTGTCCTTACTTTTGTGAATTCTTTTGCCGATTGTTCAAATGTTGCTAAAAAGCTTTTCAATATAATTCCTCCTTTTAAAATTATGCTGTTTTGCATAATAGAGTAATTATAAAGAAAAGCCACTATTATGCATACCAGCGGGATGCGGAAACTGCACCGCAAGCAAGAGTCTTGTTCCCCTGCTGTTTCGTTCGGACAGCAACTCCCCGTCTGTCCGACACTATAACGCGCAATTTCCTACTCTGTATGCTAAATTTATTCTATTGGAATAAATAATAGCCCTGAACTGAAATTAGAATGAAATCTCCTGAGCTATGTTGTAAAGGTCGATTTCAAAAGGCTTTTTCATTTTAAGAGCCTCTTGGATGTCAAAATCAACAATCTTATTATCCTTCATTCCGACAACGCGGTTGCCTATTCCCTTTTCAAGAAGCTCAACGGCATAATAGCCCATCTGGCTTGCAACCACTCTGTCGCGAACAGTCGGAGAACCTCCGCGCTGAACGTGGCCAAGAATTGTCGCCCTTGATTCTATTCCTGTCTTTTCCTCGATTTGCTTTGCTATTTCAACGGAATTTCCGATTCCCTCGGCAACTACAATTATAAAATGCTGTTTGCCGGTCTTCCTTGTTTGAAGCATCTTATTGCAAACCTCATCTATGCTGTAAGGAACTTCCTTAGTGATTATATATGTCGCGCCTACTGCAACTCCGGTATTTACGGCAATATATCCGGCATTTCTTCCCATAACCTCAACCACGCTGCATCTGTCGTGCGATTGTGCGGTATCGCGAAGCTTATCAACCATTTCCATAGCGGTATTCATTGCCGTATCATAACCAATTGTATATTCCGTGCAGGCAATGTCATTGTCAATAGTTCCGGGAAGCCCAACGCAAGGAATTCCCCTTGCGGAAAGGTCAGCCGCGCCTCTGAAAGAGCCGTCCCCGCCAATTACCACAATGCCGTTGAGGCCCGCTTCAATGCACTGCTTTTTAGCCTTCTGCAAGCCCTCTTCATATCTGAATTCCGGGCATCTTGCAGTGTACAAAATTGTTCCGCCGCGCTGTATTATATCTGAAACGCTTCTCTCGGTAAGCTCTATCATATCGCCGTTAATAAGTCCGTTGTAGCCTCTGCGGATTCCAAGCACCTTAAAGCCTTTCCTTATTGCCGCCCTTGCAACCGCCCTTACGGCAGCGTTCATGCCGGGAGCGTCTCCTCCGCTTGTGAGAACTCCTATTGTTTTGCTCATTGTCTATTCCTCCATTTTATACGATAACGAATACAATGCCCCAAAAACGGCATCCGTATTTAATCAAACACTATTTTTATTTTACACTATTTATATGATTTGTCAAGCGCTTAACAACTAAAATTCCACATTTTCAAGCATAATATTTTTAAATTCAATAAATTACATAAAAGCTATATTATCTTCGCCGATTGCCTTAAAAAGTTTATCCAAAAGGGCAGCGCTTATTAAAATTTCGGGGCAGCTTTTATGCGAGGCAAGTTTTTTTATGTCCTCAAAGTAAAAGCAAACCTTTGAGGTGCCCTTTCCTCCGTCGGATTTAATTATTTCAAGCGTCTTTTGCAAAAGCGTTTCATTTTTGCTTGAAAGCCTTATGCATAAATTCATCCGCTTGCAGCTTTCAACAAAGTCATCGGCCAAAGAAACCTTATCCACAATGAGTTTTGCGTCCTCTTCATCTTTAAAAGAAATATGCCCGAAAAATTCAAGCACCGCATCATCCTTTAAAAGGCTCCTGCATTCCTCAAAAACTTTTGGGAAAACAATCCCCTCCATCGAGCCGGTCATATCTTCAATCTGAATAAAGCACATCTGTCCACCGGAACGCGTGGTAAAAAGCTTTTTGCCTTGGAGCATGCCAATAAGGCAGACATTATCACCCTCGCCAAAACCCTTGATTCCATCTTTCGATTTTTCAAGGATTTCCATAACATTATTTAATTTCTTTGCCTTTGCAAATGCCAGATACTGCGAAAGCGGATGCCCCGAAACGTAAATCCCTATCGTTTCCTTTTCCATTTTTAAAAGCTCAGAAAATGGATATTCCTCGGCATAAGGTATATTGATGCTCGAAGCATTATTATTCTTATCTCCGCCAAAAAAATCAATCTGGCCGTCAATATTGCTCTTTGAAGAAACATCAAGAGCTTCAAAAATGCTCTCAAAGCTTTGCAGCATTTGCCTTCTGTTAAGCTTAAATCCATCAAATGCCCCGCATTTTATAAGGCTTTCCATTGCCCTTTTATTTATGTCGCTCCCGTACATCCTTGAACAAAAATCTTGCAGTGAAAGAAAAGGTCCGCCTGTTTCCCTTTCTTTAAGTATATCCGCAATAACTCCCCTGCCAAGATTTTTAATTGCAAGCAACCCGAAGCGTATGCCTTTTGGCGTGGAAGTAAATCCTTCAAAGCTTTCATTTATATCCGGATTTAAAATTTTTACTCCGTTTTGCTCGCATGAAGAAATATATTCTATTATCTTTGAAGTATTATCAAGCATTGAAGTCATCAGCGCCGCCATATATTCGCTGTAATAATGGCATTTAAGATACGCTGTCTGATAAGCAAGATAAGCATATGCGGCGGCATGCGACTTATTAAACGCATACGATGCAAAGCTTGACATTTCATCAAAAATTTCATTTGCAATTTCAGCCGGAACTCCGTTTGCAACCGCTCCGGCACAATTTACCGTTCCATCGGAATTTTTATCGCCGTAAATAAAGCTGCTGCGCTCCCTTTCCATGACATCGGCTTTTTTCTTTGCCATTGCCCTGCGAACCAAATCCGCCCTGCCGTAAGAGTATCCTGCAAGGTCCCTGAAAATCTGCATTACCTGCTCTTGATAGACAATACAGCCGTAAGTCACATCAAGAATCGGCTTTAAAAGCGGAGTTTTATATGTTATTTTTGACGGATTATGCCTGTTTGATATATATTTTGGGATGCTTTCCATAGGCCCGGGGCGGTAAAGGGATATTACCGCTATCAAATCCTCAATCGTTTCCGGCATGAGTCTTGACAAAACCTGCCGCATCCCTGCGCTTTCAAACTGGAACACGCCATCGGAATCCCCAGCCGAAAGCATTTTATATACTTCCTTGTCATCCAAAGGTATTTTTTCTATATCAAAATCCGGCTCACGCTTGCGCACAGATGCAACACAATCCCTTATCACGGTAAGGTTCCTAAGCCCCAAAAAATCCATCTTTAATAGTCCAAGGCTTTCAAGTACTGTCATAGGATACTGGGTGACTATTGAACCTTCATTCTTTTGCAAAGGCACAAATTCGCTTACCGGAGCGCTTGCAATAACAACTCCCGCGGCATGGGTGGATGCATGGCGCGGCATTCCCTCCACTTTTTTTGCCATATCGATAAGTTCCCTTATCTTTATGTCCGTATTGTACATCTCTTTAAGTTCGCTGCTTATTTCAAGCGCCCTATCAATGGTCATATTAAGCTCAAACGGCACGCATTTCGCAACTGCGTCAACAGTTTGGTAAGGCACTCCCATCGCCCTGCCGACATCCCTTATGGAACCCCTTGCCGCCATTGTACCAAATGTTATGATTTGGGCGACTCTATCGCTCCCGTATTTTTGCACCACATAATCAATTACCCTTTGTCTTCCCTCATAGCAAAAGTCTATGTCAAAGTCCGGCATGGTTATCCTCTCAGGATTTAAAAACCTTTCAAAAAGGAGATTGTATTTCATCGGGTCTATTCCAGTAATGCCTATGCAGTATGCCGCTATACTGCCGGCTCCCGAACCTCTGCCGGGGCCTACGGGAATATTATTCTCCCTTGCGTATCTTATAAAATCCCAAACAATGAGAAAATAATCCACATAGCCCATTTTTATTATGATTCCAAGCTCATAATCAAGCCTGTCAATCACATTTTGCGGCGGATTTTCCCCATAACGCTTTTTCATGCCCTCAAAACACAGGCTTTTAAAAAATGAAATATTATCAGAAGTTCCCTTAATTTCAAATTTAGGAAGTTTTATTACTCCAAATTCAAAGCTTACATTGCATTTTTCAGCTATCTTTACGGTATTTTCAACCGCTTCAGGAACAGCCTTAAAAAGCTCCGCCATTTCCTCAGAGCTTTTTATATAAAATTCATCCGTCGAAAAGCTCATTCTATCCGGGTCGTCAAGCGTTGTGTTTGTACCTATGGCAAGCAGGACGCTTTGCATTTTGGCATCCTCGCGGTCTATATAATGGGCATCGTTTGTAGCGGCCAGCGGTATTCCGGTTTCCCTTGAAAGCCTATACAAATAAGGCAATATCCTTATTTGCTCATCCATGCCATGGTTTTGAACCTCAATATAGTAATTCCCATCACCGAATATTTCATTGTAAAGCAAAGCTGCTTGCTTTGCCCCCTCATAATCCCCATCCGAAAGCTTTTTGGGGATTTCCCCGGCAAGGCATGCCGAAAGCGCAATAAGCCCTTTGCTGTACTTTTTCAAAACCTCGACATCAACCCTCGGTTTGCCATAAAAGCCCTCTATATGCCCTATTGAAACAAGCTTTATAAGGTTTTGGTAACCTTCATTATCCTTGCATAAAAGCACCAAATGATAGGGATTCCCGTCAGCTTTATGCTCCTTGTCAAACCTTGAACGCGGCGCAACATAAACCTCGCAGCCTATAATGGGCTTTATCTTCTGTTTTAAAGCCTCATTATAAAAATCAATAACCCCGTACATGCTGCCATGGTCTGTAATTGCTGCCGCCGTCTGGCCAAGCTCCTTAACCTTGCCTACAAGGCGCTTTATTCTGCACGCCCCGTCAAGCAGGCTGTATTCACTATGGACATGAAGATGAACAAAGCCCCCCATAAACAACTCCTTTAATCAGCCTCTTTGCCGCGAAGGCTTTCTGCTATTGCCGAAAGCCTTTTCATCCTATGGTTTACCCCCGAACGCCCTATGGGTTTTGAAAGCATTTGCCCCATTTCCCTTAAAGAAAGTTCAGGGTATTCAAGCCTTATTTTTGCGATTTCTTTCAATTCCTCCGGCAGGGAATCAAGCCCCATGCGTTTTGAAATAAGCTCTATATCCTCAATCTGCTTTACGGATGCTTTTACAGTCTTTTCTATATTCGCCGAATCGCAGTTTGCCATTCTGTTTGCTTTATTCCTTACATCCTTAAGGATTTTTATATTCATTATTTCAAGTGCGCTTTGGGTTGCTCCCATAAAAGTAAGCAAATCCTCTATTCCCTCGCTGTCCTTTATGTAAACCACATAAGCATTTTTTCTTTCGGTTGTCTTTGCATTTATGCCTATCCCTACGATAATATTTTGAATATCCTCCGCCAAATCCTTATGCGGCGTGACAAATTCAAGATGATATTCCTTATTCGGGTCTATGATGCTCCCGCTTGCTATAAATGCTCCGGCCAAAAATGCCCCCATAGCGGAATGATGGATATTCCCGCTTGAAAACCTATGCTCTATGCCTTCATCTTTTATTTTATACATGGATGCAAAGAAAATCCGATTATGTTTATTTTCAATGCTCAAAACAAATACCGGTGAATTTTTTCTTTCAAGCTTAACCGCTGAAGCAATTCCCTCTTTTCCGGACACTTTATCCGCCAAAACACAAAAAAGCTCTGCCGCCGCCTCGCATTCGGTCTGAAATGTTATCTCACCAAAATCAAACTGTCTGCAAAAAAGCAACATCCCGTAAAGGCAGGCATGCTCCTTTTCCTTGCCCAAAATGCAGCCGCAAAGCTCCTCTTTAACTTTATATGAAAAAGACATTCAAAACCCTCTTATTCTTTATGGATGTCCCTATGGGAAATCCTTGTCCTTATACCTTTTTCCGAAAGATGTTTGTAAATTTCCTCGGCAAAAGTAATTGAACGGTGTTTCCCGCCCGTGCATCCAAAGGCAATTACAAGCTGGCTCTTGCCCTCATGCACATAAAGGGGTATTAAAAAATCTATCAAATCCTTAAGTTTATCCAAAAGAATTTTGGATTGCTCAAATTTTAAAACATATTCGCTGACGCATGAATCCTTGCCCGTAAACTGCTTTAACTCCGGCACATAAAACGGGTTAGGAAGGCATCTTACGTCAAAAACCAAATCGGCCTCGTTTGGGGAACCGTATTTAAACCCAAACGACATTACCTTTACTATCATAAAATCATTTATGTCTTCAAGGAAAATGCTGTTAATCTGTTCCTTAAACTGGGATGTTGACAAATACGAAGTATCTATGTAATAATCCGCAGCCTCCCTTACGGAACGCAGCATTTCCCTTTCGGCCGAAATTGCCTTTTGCAGGTTGCCATGGTATTTTTCATCAAGCGGATGCTTCCTCCTTGTTTCCTTATACCTTTTCATTATCACTTCATCGCTTGCGTCAAGAAAAAGTATTTTTACAGAAAGGCCCTGCTCTTTAAGCGCATTCAGGCTCTCCGACAGCTTGAAAAAAAGCTCCCCGCCCCTTATATCGGTAACAATTGCCACGCGGTCGATTTTTCCGTTTGACTGCGCGCTTATTTCGGCAAATTTTGAAATAAGCTGGGGCGGCATATTGTCTATGCAATAAAAGCCTATATCTTCAAGAACATTCACCGCCCCGGACTTTCCAGAACCGGAAAGCCCCGTAACTATAACAAACTGCATAAAATCCGTCCCCCATCAAGTCTTTTAATCCCTATACCTTATTATCTCCGGCTCGCATTCAAGTTCATAGCCGGTTTTTTCCTTTACTATTTTCCTTACCTTTTCAATCAGTTCCATAATATCATTAAAACTTGCGTTTCCTGTATTTATCACAAATCCACTGTGCTTTTCCGAAACCTTTGCTCCGCCGACCGAAAGCCCTTTAAGGCCGCACTGCTCAATCAAAAGCGAAGCATAGCTCCCGTTCGGGCGCTTGAATGTACTGCCTGCGCTTGGATATTCAAGAGGCTGCTTATCCCTTCTTCTCTGCATAAGCTCATCCATTTTTGCGCGGATTTCTTCCTTTTTGCCCTTTTGCAGTTTAAATGATGCACCCAAAATTATGCCTTTCCCTCCCGAAAAGCAGCTATGTCTATAAGAAAAATCCATATCCTCTTTGACAATGGCATGGATTTCCCCGTTTAAATCAATATACTCCGCCGAAATAATTACATCGGAAATTTCTCCGCCGTAAGCTCCGGCATTCATGTAAACCGCTCCGCCCACAGAACCGGGAATTCCCCATGCAAATTCAAGTCCCGAAAGCGAATTTTCAAGCGCAAAAAGGCACAGCGCCGAAAGGGATGTGCCGGATTTGCAAAAAACAGTATCGTTTTCCAAAAGCTCAATACCGGAATAATCGCTTCCAAAATGAAGGACTGCTCCGTTATATCCCCTGTCGTCAACAATTAAATTGGAGCCCTTACCCATAACAATAAAATCAATATTGTTTTCTTTGCAATACAAAACAAGTTCCCTGCAGCTTTTTGCGTCATTAATATCTATAAAAGCCTTGCATTTTCCTCCAACCTTAAAGCTTGTATGTTTATCAAGGCTTTCGTTTTCGCAAACCTTGCAGCTAAATTCCTCTGCCTTTTTTAAGAGGCCAGATATATCCGCCATTTTATCCTCCTTTGAGGTTTATTTGCACCCATACGGTATATTTTTATGCCATCAAAGGATTTTTATTCAAAAATATTTCCTCTCTTTTTTACAATAAATTCCTTAACCTTTTCCCAATCGGTATTTATTACAAGTTTTTCAGGAAAATTCAGCTCTTCAAGCAATTTTATGCTTTCGCCGACTTGTCCTACATGGACACAAATATGTGCATCCGAATTAACTATAACCGGAATTTCATATTTTTTGCATATTTTTATTATTTCAACATAATTTTCCCTAAATTTCTTTTTATGGAAAATTGAGTTTTCATTTATCTCAACAAGCTTTTCATATTCCTTAAAGGCCTTTAATACCTTTTCATAGTCAAACATAAAGTTTGGTGAAGCGCAATGCCCTATCACGTCAACATAAGGATTTTCACAAAGCTTTAAATAAGAATTTGTAATGTTTTCAACCGTTGAAGGCTTTATAAGGTCCATATGCATTGATGCCACAACCCAGTCAAGAGGCTTCAATTCTTTTTCCGGAAAATCCAAATTGCCTTCGTAGTCCATAATATTTGCTTCCACGCCGCAAACAACTTCAACTCCGTCGTATTTTTTAGGCACGCACCTTTTTATGTTATGAAAATGCCATATATGCGGAGAATCCGGCATCGCCGTCGCGTGGTCGGTTATAGCAAGGCCTTTAAGCCCTGCTTTTGCCGCTCCGCTTATCATCTCCATAACCGTGGAATATGCGTGTGTTGATGCAATTGTATGCGTATGTGTATCTGCCTGTATAAACAATAATATCACTCCAAATCAGTCAATATCCAATTTTTTTATTTTTATGGTTTCCTTGCGGTCCATATCAAGTCCCAAATTGTCAAGAAGTTCCTGTGCGGCATTATAGCCCATTTTCTTTTGCCTGTTGTTCATTGCGGCAACTTCAAGGATTACCGCAAGGTTTCTTCCCGGTTTTACAGGAATGGTTACAAGAGGAACATTTACCCCCAAAATTGAAATATATTCATTGTCAACTCCCATACGGTCATAAATTTTTTCACTGTCCCAAGGCTCAAGCTCGACAACGATATCAATCTTTTCAGTCACCTTTACAGCGCCTATTCCAAAGAGTCTGCGGGCATTTATAATCCCTATGCCCCTGAGTTCAAGAAAGTGCCTTATATTTTCCGGAGAAGTTCCCACAAGGCTTATATTTGAAACCTTTCTTATCTCAACGGCATCATCAGCAACAAGCCTATGGCCTCTTTTAACAAGTTCTATGGCCGTTTCGCTCTTTCCGACGCCGCTTTCTCCGGTTATGAACATCCCCTCGCCATAAACCTCTATAAGAACCCCATGCCTTGTAATTCTCGGCGCAAGGTTAAGATTCAAAAATGCAATCAACGCCGACATAAAGTTGGATGTGCTGTCCTTGCTCCTCAAAAGCGGAACCTCATACTTTTTTGCAAATTCAAGCATTTCCGGAAAATAAGGCAGTTCTCTTGTTATAATAAGCGCAGGAAGCTTTTGCGCAAAAAGCATTTCAAGCCTTTCGCGCCTAAGCGGCTCATCAATTGTAGCAAGGTAGGCAAACTCCATCTTTCCTATTATTTGAATTCTTTCCGGATTAAAATATTCATAAAAGCCCATAAGTTGAAGCCCTGGACGGTTTACATCGGTTTCTTCAATATAAATTTCCGCAGGGTCGCCCGGTACAAAAATGCTTTCTAAATTAAACTCATCAAGTATTTTTTTAAGCTGAACCTTAAATTTTTCAACCATATTTGTTTGCCTCCGCTCAAAAGCTGCCGAAAATTACGGCTATTTTAATTATTATTATACAATACATTGATTTGTTTTTCAACAATATTATGCTCAATCTTTTTCCCCAACCACAAAATTCAGACTTGATAAATACTAATATTTGGTGTAGAATAATATTGCTATGAATAAAAATAAGGATATATGGGAAAAGATTAGAAAAACGGGGTGTAATTGTATTTTATGAGAATTGCTATTTTCAGCGAAACCTATCTTCCAGACGTAAACGGTGTTGCGACTCATATAAAAACTTTAAAAGATGGACTTGAAGCACTTGGGCATGAAGTTTTGATAGTAAAAGCCGATGCAAGTTCCCGCAGAAACTATATTGAAAAAAACGTAATGCACTGTCCGGCAATCAGAGCAAAAAAACTTTACAATTACAGCATAGCCTCGCCGATAAGCCTTTCAAGGCTTTTGCTGCTCAAAAAATGGAACCCTGACATAATCCATATACAAAACGAATTCGGAATAGGGCTTTCCGGAGTTTTTATAGCAAAAATACTCAAAAAGCCACTTGTTTATACACTTCATACAATGTACGACGATTATATTTATTACATCGCGCACAAGCCTTTTATTCCGCTTGTAAAAAACATCTCACACAAATATGCACGTTTGCTTGCAAAAAATGCCTCGGCAGTTACCGGCGCATCCAAAAAAATAGAGGACTATTTTAAAAAATGCGGCGTGCAAAAGCCTATACACATAATTCCCAATGCGGTTGAGCTTGATATTTTTAACGAGGAAAATATAGACAGAAAGAAAGTCGAGGAAATTAAAAAAGAATACGGACTAACCGAAGACATTACCGTTGCATGCTTTTGCGGAAGGCTCGGAAAAGAAAAAAGCGTGGATGTGCTGCTTAATTACTGGGCACAAAAAGTTTCAAAAGATGACAGGCTGCGGCTTTTCATATTTGGCGACGGGCCTGACAGGGAAGCACTTATGCAGCAGGCAAAAGACCTTGGAATATCGGACATGGTATTTTTTACAGGGAAAATTCCTCACGACTCGCTTCCGCCATACTATGCCGCATGCCAAATATATGTAACCGCATCGCTTTCCGAAAACTATTCGATTGCAATGCTTGAAGCAATGGCAAGCGGGCTTCCGATAGTTCATTTATACGACGAAGCAAACGAAAGCCAGACAATAGAAGGGGTAAACGGTTTTGCTTTCCACAATGCCGACGAAATGTATGAAATCATCAAAAAGCTCAGGGACCTTTCCCCCGAAGACAAAAAAGCATTTGCCGACAATGTAAGGCTTTCGGTAAAAAAATCCGGAGCAGAGGATTTGGCAAAATATGTACTTGACATATACAACAGCCTCCAAAGCGCAAAATGCAAATCCGCTTCCGGAAAATAGCAGGCTTTTCTCTCCTTTTGCCTGCAAAAAATAAAAAGGATTGAGGGATAAGATGAAAAAATTTATAAAATTTTTAACCGGGCGTCTTTTTGTTACAAGCTTTTTTATACTCATTCAGCTTTTAATTTTGTTTTTTACATTCTATTATTTAAGCACTTATTCAACTTATATTTACATGGCAATGGTAATGCTGAGCTTTCTGCTTGCGGTTAAAATTGCCGGAAACGATTCAAATCCAAACTTTAAAATCGCATGGATAATTCCAATGCTCACCCTGCCTTTTTTCGGATGGACGCTGTATCTTGTCCTCGGAAGAAGAAAAACCACATCCAAAATGAAAAAAAGATACCAAAAGGCCAGCTCGTCCTCGCTTGGAATACTTCAAGACGACGAAGAAATTATGAGGGAAATAAGGGATTTGAATGACAGCGTTTATCGTCAGTGCGTATATATAAAAAATACCGCCAAAACAAACGTATTTAAAAATACTCAAACTGAATACTTTAAAACCGGTGAGGAATTTTTTGAAGTTTACAAGCAGGAACTCAAAAATGCCCAAAAATTCATATTCCTTGAATATTTTATAATAAACAAGGGACAGATGTGGGATGAAATCCTTGGAATCCTTATTTCAAAAGCGCTTGCAGGCGTTGAGGTAAGGGTTATGTATGACGATATGGGAACAATAAATCGGCTCGAAAAGGGATATGACGAAAAATTAAGAAAATATGGCATAAAGGTCTGCATTTTCAATTCATTCAGGCCATCGCTTGACGCATTCATGAATTACCGCGACCACAGGAAAATAACGGTGATAGACGGCAATGTAGCTTTTACAGGAGGGCTTAATCTTGCTGACGAATACATAAACGCAATAGAGCGTTTCGGATATTGGAAAGATTGCGCTCTTATGCTAAAAGGCGATGCGGTTTCGGCTTTAAGCATAATGTTTTTGCATTTATGGAATTTTACCGCCAAAGAAGATAAACCTGATTACCTTCCATATTTAAGCACAAAAGCATATCCGCAGGACGGATATGTCATCCCGTTTGGCGATGGGCCTATGAGCGGTCATCTTACGGGAAAGCTTTCATATATAAACTTGATAAACCATGCAAAAAATTACGTCTACATTGCAACTCCATATCTCATAATCGACAATGAAATGATAACCGCTTTAAAAATTGCCGACCAAAGCGGAGTGGATGTAAGAATAATAACCCCTCACATCCCCGACAAGTGGTATGTGCACACAGTTACAAGGTCAAATTACGAAATCCTTGTCAAGGCTGGCATAAGGATTTACGAATACAAACCCGGATTTATACATTCAAAGTTTATTATTGCCGATGATGAGGTTGGAATTGTCGGAACCACAAATTTTGATTTTCGAAGCTTTTATTTGCATTTTGAAAACGGTGTTTTCATGTACAAATCAAAGGCTTTGGAGCAAGTCAAAGCCGACTGCATTGAGATTTTCAAGCAATGCATAGAAATTACCCCTGAAATGTGCAAAGATGTTCCCTTTATAAAAAAATTCGGACAAGCTTTTATGAAACTTTTTTCGCCGTTTATGTAAAAATAAGCCCGATACGCCTTGCAAACCGTATCGGGCTTATTTTTATTTTTCTTCAAGCATTTCATCAACGCATTTAAGCAAATCCTCCAAAGTGTTTATGCTCACTCCGGACTGCAGGATATAATTTTTTGCCTCTATGGGAAGCATTTCAAAATATGCCCTTAAATCTGGGTTTAAATATGAATTCATAACACCGCCTCTGCAATCAGATTTTAAATTTGCTTATTTCCTGTTCTCTCCGCCGGGGCCATCACGACGCTCCGGGCTGACCGGTTTTTGGCTCTTTGCGCTCCACTGGTTATTTCCGGCGCTCTTTTCTGCCTTATTATTCCTATTTTTATTATCCTCTTTCATTAAATCACCTCTTTTTATTATTTTGGATTTGTTTTTGGAAATTATTCAAAAAGCTTCAACCTTCAAGAAGAAATATTTTTTGGGGGCTTATCTTTAAGTATTTTTTTCCTTCTTTAATTTCTTTCCATTTTTTATTGCACACCTCACACCTTATAAGCTTTTCAGGATGAGTGTCTTTCTTTTTTATCATCAATATAACTGAAAAAGTATCTTCGATTTTTTGAAAAATTTCATATTCAAAAGCATTTTCCTCTGACAAATCGGCACAAACTTCAAAATAATTTCCGCGTATGCCTACGTGCGAAATATTTCCCCCGACTTTTTCCGCACATTTAAGCGGCATTTCCCAATCTGAGGCAAAAATTTCATTGTCGGATATTTTTTTCGCAGCAGAAATGTTTTTGCATCCCGTAAGCTGTGCCGCAGAAAGTTTTTTAGGATTTTCAAAAATCCCATGCTTATCATCAAGCATATCAATTTTCCCTTCCGAAATCACAGCCATTCTGCCGCATAATCTATAAGCTTCATCCCGATTGTGCGAAACTAAAAAGGCAGGGCCTTTGAAACTTTGCAAAACCTCAACAATCTCCTGCTCTAAAGTCCATTTCAAATAACTGTCAAGCGCTGAAAAAGGTTCGTCAAGCATTAAAATTTCAGGTTCTGATGCAAAGATTCTGGCAAGGGCGACCCTTTGCTGCTGCCCGCCGGAAATCTGGAACGGATACTTTTTTTCAAGTCCTTCAAGTCTGAAAGTTTTTATTTTTTCTCCTGCAAGTTTTGCTTTTTCACTTCTGGTTCCGCAAATGCCGGCCGCAATGTTTTCCTCAACCGTCATATTAGGAAAAAGCGCGTAATTTTGAAACAAATATCCTGTATGCCTTTCCCTGGACGGCAAATTAATCTTCTTCTTTGAGCTGTAAAATACTTTTCCGTCAAAGACAATCTCTCCGCTGTCAGGTTTTTCTATTCCTGCTATGCACTTTAAAGTCATGCTTTTTCCGCTTCCGGAAGCGCCGAGGATTCCAAATGTTTCCCTTCCCGCTTCAAATGAAACTTCAAGGCTAAAATTGCCGAGATTTTTCTTGATATCAACGTAAAGCCCCATTTTTCATCCCCTCCAAACGGTTTTTTAATAAATTTCATACCATGCTTTTCAAAAGAATTCATAAGCGTTATTGACAAAAAGGAAATTGCAAGCATTATCATCACCCATTTATATGCGCTTTCCCTGTCGCCGGATTGTACAGCCGAATACACAGCTATCGAAACTGTTTGGGTCTTTCCCGGAATATTTCCGGCAAACATAATTGTTGAACCGAATTCTCCAAGCGCACGCGCAAACGATAAAATAACTCCCGCACCAACACTCGCCGATGAATTCGGGAGAACAATTTTAAAAAATATTTTCCTTTCACTCATTCCAAGAGTTCTGGCAGCATAAATCAAATTTTTGTCAAGCTGCTCAAACGTACCTCTTGAAGTCCTATACATCAGCGGAAATGCCGCAACCGCAGACGAAATAACGGTTGCAGAAAATGAAAATACCACAGATATATCAAAAAAAGATAAAAATTTTCCAACCGCTCCGTTTTTGCCAAAAATTAAAAGCAGAAAAAATCCGGCAACAGTCGGAGGCATTATCATTGGAAGAGTAAAAATTCCATCCGCAAGTCCTTTGAAACGGCCGGCTTTTGAAACTCTCCACGCTGCAAAAATTCCAATAAAAAATACCGCCGCAACCGCTATAAATGAAGTTTTAAGCGAAATCCACAATGGTGAAAAATCCATACCATGCCACTCCTTTCACAAAACCATAATCAAATTGGGTGCAAACGCCATCGTCTGCACCCTCACTTTAAAACGGACTCCTGCGTCCTCTTAAAGCGGTCAATTATAGCACAATAAATCCGTATTTTTCAAATATCGTCTTTGCCTCATCCCCAGAAAGGTAGGCAAGAAAATCCTTTGCAGCTTCTTGATTTTTACTTGACTTTATTACCGCCGCCGGATAAGAAATTTCTTCATGATACCCTTCCGGCGCCGGACAAATTATTTTAACTTTATCAGAAGTCAAAGCATCAGTCCTAAACACCAGACCGCAATCTACTTCACCGCTCTCAACCCATGAAAGCACTTGTCTTACGTCAGAGCCGTAAACAAGTTTGGAAGATATTTCATCAGCAAGCCCCAATTTGGTAAATACCTCTTCGGCATATTGCCCTATCGGCGTAGTTTTAGGGTCGCCAAATGCCATTTTTCCCACTTTCTCAGAAGCACAATCCTCAAAACTTGAAATTTCTTTTTGGCTTTTGGCCGGAGTTATAAGCACAATTTCATTTGAAAGTAGGTTTTTTTTGGTTTCAGAAATTATTAAGCCTTTATTCTCCAAAGCTTTCATCTGCTTTTGTGTGGCGGAAACAAACAAATCCACAGGTGCGCCCTCTTCAATTTGCGCTTGCAGCGAACCGCTTGCACCAAAATTAAAATTTATTTTTACATCAGCAGTTTTTTCATATTCAGCACCAATTTCTTTTAAAACATCGGTAAGACTTGCTGCCGCCGATACGGTCAGCTCAATTTTTTCAGAAGAGCTTGTTTGCGCCGCAGTTGTTTCTTCTTTTAAACTCTCAGACGAATTTGAATCGGAACACCCTGCAAAGACAATTGCCATAAAAACTCCTGCCAAAAAAACTGAAAAAAACTTTTTCATAAAAACCGTCCTTTCATTTTACAAGCAAATCAGATGTGCTTTCTTCCAGCATTTCTGATACAAGGCGTGAAATTTTCAGCGAAAAAACAGCTTCAGAAGCGCAAATGAATTTTTTCATATCGCAGTTTCCGCACCGTTCACCTATGCCGAAAAGCGTCGTATCAATATAATCCGCACCAGCTTTTCCTGCCGCTATTGAATTTGCAACAGCCATGCCCAAATCGTTATGGGCGTGCATCTCAACCTCAATTCCCGTGCAGCCTATAAGGTCTTTTACCATTCCAAAACACCTTGATGGCATAAGCACTCCAACCGTATCAGCAAGCCTTACCCTTTTTACACCCATTTCCATTACCGCCGATGCAAGGACCGAAAGAAATGTTATGTCAGCTCTTGAAGCATCCTCAAATCCCACAGTAACCTCATATCCCATGGATTTTGCCAAATCAATGCAAACAGAAAGCTGCTTGATTATCCAAGCTTTATTTTTGCGCAGCTTTGTATATATTTGCGCATAAGAAACCGGAGCGCTTATATGTATTATATCGGGCCTGCAATCAAATGAATGTCTTATATCATTCTCATTAAGCCTGTTCCAAACAGAAATTTTTGCATTTTTTGTGCTGTCTACAATTTCGCAAAGCGTATCTTTTTCATACGGGCCAAGCGCAGGTATTCCGGCTTCAATTTGAAACACTCCCGCATCGTCAAGCAATTTGGCTATAAACACCTTTTGCTCTTTTGAAAGCGCATATCCCGGGCTTTGTTCCCCATCCCTCAAAGTCGTATCAACAATATGTTTTAAAGGCTTCACAAAAATCACCGCCCGAATCTTATTTGCCCCAAATATTATGGCAAATTCTCTTAAACTCTTCATCGGAAAGGCTTGCATTCTTTTTTATGCTTGCTTTTTGAACAATGCAAAGCAATTTTTTTAAGTCAACCTCTTTAGGATTTATTCCAAGTTCGTTCATTTTAAGCAAAAGCGCAGACCTTCCCGAATGCTTTCCTATGACAAGCTTTCTTTTGCCTCCTACAATTTCCGGGCTGAACGGTTCGTATATTTTAGGGTCTTTTGAAATTCCATCAACGTGAATTCCAGCTTCAACGTCAAAAATGCCATCTCCTACCACAGGTTTTCCGCAACTGATTTTTTCACCTGTTATCTCCTCAATAACTTCCCTCATTTGCGGCAAGAAAGGAAACTCGGCACCAACCTTGTACTTCTTTTCAAGCTTCAACGCCATAATTATTTCCTCGGTTGCAGCCTTGCCGCCTATTCCGCAAAAAGATGAAGCCGCATAGCTTCCGCCCTGCATAAGCCATTCCACAGCAATGGCGCTTGCACAATAGCACCCGTTTTCCGGACACAGCTCAAGCCTTTTGCAAACCCCGCTTTTCATATTGTTGAAGGCATTTATATAATCATGCCCAATAATGTCATCAAGCCCGACTACCCTTATGTTCTCAAGAACCGCTGCATGAAGTTTCAAAGAGGCTATCTCCTGCACATCGTTAAGCTGAATTTCAGATATTACGTCCGGCGATGCCGCAAAACGAATATGCTTGCATGAATACCTTGAAAATCCCGCGTAAATTCCAAATTCCTCTCGGTTTTTTATTTTTAGTATATATTTCCCGTTTTCGGGGAGGTCTTTTATTTTTCGGTACGCATCTGTGGACATTTCTATAAAATCAACCCCCATGCGCACCAAAAATTCGCAAAGCTTTTTCAGTTTATCGGAAGGAGCATCATATTCGTCAAGACAGCTAAGCGTTATATCCGTTATCTTAATCAAAACAAAATCCCTCCCCAAGCATAATCAGATTTGATATTCTTTTACAACTTCTCCATTTTCTATATGCCTCTCTACAATTTCCTCAACCTTTTCGGGAGTTAAATCGCCATACCATACTCCCTGCGGATAAACTACTGCTATCGGCCCGCGGCTGCATATTCCAAAACAGCCTGTATTGGTTATCATAACTTCACCGGACAATTCCCTGTCCTCGATTTCCTGCATGAATTTATTAACTATATCCACACTTCCTTTATTAAAGCAAAAACCTTTTTGCACGCCGTTGGTCCGGCAGCTTGTGCATACAAAAACATGATATTTCGGGTTCGTCATAATAAAAATCCTTTCATATTAAAGTTTTATTGCAGATTCCACCGCATTTTTAACCGCATGTTCTATGCTGTCATAGGTTATGTAAATTTCTATGCCTTTTTCTTTGAGCTTTCTCATTGGAGAATCACCCATCCTAAGCGCAATAACAGCATCGCAATCTCCTACCGCTTTTAAAATTAAATCCATTTTCTCGGCTGATTCGCCACAATCATCAGCGCCGGAGCAATATTTGCGCACCGCTCTTTTCTCAACAAACCTGGCATTTTCTCCGTCGCTTTCATAAATGTAAAACTCATCGGCATGGCCGAAATGCTGGTCTACAAGCATACCGCTTTTTGATGCAACAGCAAACTTTTTCTTTAATGTCTTTGCTTTTGAAATGTCATCGTTTAGCATGCTGCGATACTGAATTGAAACATCATTATCAAGAGTTCCTATTGCATCAGCTCTGCACTGGCGGCAATGATGCATCTGCTTCATATGCACTTCGCATTTTTTGCGTATTTCCATAAGTTCCTTGTTGCTCACCAACGGCAACTCTTCAAATGCACTGCCCTTCACCGGAATAAGCTGCATTATGTTTGTGATTTCACAGCCAAGCTCCTTTGCCGTTTTTACTACTTCCTCTATATGCCCGTCATTTATGCCTTTGAGCATGACAATATTCACCTTGCATATTGCTCCGTTTGAAGTCAGATATTTAAGACCGGCAATTTGGTTCGCAAGAAGTATTGCCGCTCCGGTTTCCCCTTCATACCTCACACCCATGTAATCTATATGCTTATAAATTTTTGCGCCTATTTTAGGGTCAACAGCATTCATGGTAACCGTAACATGTGACACTCCCAAATCTATAAGTTCCTTTGCATGCATCGGAAGCATGAGCCCATTTGTAGAAAGGCAAAATGTAACTTCTTTATCGTATTCTTTTATGAGCTTTAAAGTTTCCTTTGTCTGCTCAAAATTTGCAAGGGCATCTCCCGGTCCAGCAATTCCAACAACTTTAAGGTTATCCATTTTTTCTTTTATAAGTGCATATTTTTCAAATGCTTCCCTCGGCGAAAGAATTTCAGTTGTAACTCCCGGCCGGCTTTCATTGGGACAATCATATTTTCTTACGCAATAATTGCACTGTATGTTGCATTTTGGAGCAACAGGGAGGTGTATTCTTGCGTATTTCCCCGCTGAACATGTATAGCAGGGATGTGTAAGCGTCTTTTGTAAATTTTCTGTTTTTAAATCCATTTTTTGATTTTCTACCTCTTTCCCTGCTTTTTTATCAAAATATTTTTCATACGCTTCATGCCTGAAATTTTCTTCTTTTCTTGCCAAAATAGAATTTGCTATTTTGTCCATCAGCTCCAAAGAGCCTTCATAACACAAAATCCTCGTCCTTTGCCCCCCAACCCTGTCATGCACAGGGAATGCGCATCTTATGAGTTCTATGCCATGCCTTTCGGAAATTTTTCTGCCGTCAGAGCTGCCTATCATCAAATTGGCTTTTAACTCAAGCGCCAAGTTTTCTATTTTTTCAAAATCAATATCATCCAAAACAGCAAAATTTTCTTCCATTGCAATTTCAGCCACAGGCTTGATATAACTTCCCAGCTTTTCCCTAAACTCCTTGCATACAGAACCTGTTGCAGCAACCACCGGAAGCGCTCCGTTTTCACAGCAAAGCTTTACAACAGAGCTTGCAAAATCAGGCTCTCCAAACACAACCGCCCTGCATTCGGCATTGTATTTATGTGAATCAATCATTGCATCAAGATATCTCTTGCGCATATCTTTTATTTCATCAGTCATTTCTCCGCCAAGAGAAACAAGCTTTTCAATAAAAGCATCAGTAAATTCAAGCCCGACCGGCAAATCAAGTCTTTCATATGGAACTCCATATGCCTCTTTTAAATATTTCGCCGGTGAATTTTCTTCCGGAACAAATGCAGAAAGCTCTAAAGTATACCTTGCGCCTCCCATTTTGGCAATCTCCTCTATTGAAGTGCCTCCCCTCGGAAGCTTGCTGTAATTTTTTTCATATCCGCCGTCAAGATTTTCTGATATATCCGGCAATATTATGCAATTGAGCCCCATCTTTTTGCAGATATCTTTTATATGCCTTGTGTCCGCCGGTGAAATAAGCGGGACAATTATATTTATCATGTCATTTTTTTCGGGACTCATTTCAATATTTGATACAATTGCTTTAAGCGCTTTAAAAAACCCCTCATATTGCGTTCCTCCATAGCCGGCGCTGGAAACGGGTATTATCTTCGCCTTTGCATCAGGATGAAGTGCTAAAAATTTTTTTATTATCCCATTTATATCCTCGCCTATTGTTTCGGCAAGGCATGTTGTTGCAACTCCTATGACTTCGGGATTATAAAGCTTTATCAAATTTTCAAGCCCTTTTATCAAATTGCTTTCACCGCCAAAAACCGTTCCCTGCTCCGTAAGGGATGAAGAGGCTATATCAACAGGCTCATTGTAGTGCGTTGCCATATGCCGTCTTATGTATGTACTGCACCCTTGTGAGCCGTGAAGTATCGAAACGCATCCCCTTATTCCGTAAAAAGCAGTCATGGCTCCCATCGGCATGCACATTTTGCATGGATTGACATTTAAGTTTACATAATTTGATGCCATTTTTTCACCCCTTTACATATCCCCAAACAGGGCTGTTCAAGCTGAGATTTACTTCCTTTGTGAAATTTTCAACACCCTCGTATCCCGCAAGAGCATGCTTCCTTTCGTGATTATGGTCGCAAAAAGCTATTCCAAGCTTATAGGCAAGAGGCCGTTCCTTTACTCCACCCACTAAAATATCCGCACCCTTTTCTTTCATAAAGGCTTCAAGCTCCGATGGGTTTGCATCATCAAGCACAACTGTATCCTTTTCCACAATTTTGGCAATAATCTCATATTCATCCTTTTTGCCTGTTTGAGTTCCAACCATTACGGTTTTTATTCCCATTTCATTAAACTGGCGTATAAGGGATATTGCTTTAAAGCCTCCGCCGACATAAATTGCAGCTTTTTTGCCCTCAAGCTTTGGTTTGTATTTTGAAATAAATTCCTTCGCCCTTGCGCTTCTCTCTTTTGTAAATTCCTCGGCCCTTTTTATTGCATTTTCATCCCCTATCGCATGGGCAATTCTTAAAATGGAATTTGTCGTATCCTCTATGCCGAAAAAGCTTACTTTTATGAAGGGGATTCCCATTTCCTCCTCCATGCGCTTTGCAAGATAAACGCTTGAACCTGCGCACTGCACAATATTCAAACCGGCAGACGGCGCTTTTATAAGGCTTTCATAATTTGCATCCCCTGTTATTGTAGAAACTGTATTCAAACCTATCGCATTCAAATAATTTTTTATAATCCACATCTCTCCCGCAAGGTTAAAATCTCCGATTATATTTATTCCTCCGGTTTTAGGAATATCCTTATGCGGAAGTATAAGCTCCATTATCGCGTCGCAGGCAAGTTTATACCCAAGCGATTTTGTTCCGGAAAAACCCGGGGCCTTTACCGGAATTACCCTTATTTTATATTTTTCTTCCGCTTTTCGGCAAACAGCTTCCACATCATCGCCTATTACGCCCACAATGCAGGTCGCATAAACAAAAATCAGCTTTGGCGAATTTTTTTCAACTATTTCATCAATTGCAGCAGCAAGTTTTTTTGCCCCGCCAAAAATTATATCCTCTTCCCTTAAATCCGTAGAAAAACTATTTCTATAAAGTTCGGACCCGCTTGAAAGGCTTCCTCTTATATCCCATGTGTAGCTTGCACAGCCTATCGGTCCGTGTACAATATGAAAAGCATCCGTTATAGGATTAAGCACTACCCTTGCTCCGCAATACACGCATGCCCTTTGGCTTACCGCACCTGACACGCTTTCCTTTTCGCAGTTTATTTTTCCGTCCCCGCAACAGGAATCCTTAAACATTATAAAATCTTTTCTTTCATCAAGTATCTTTGCGCCCTGCATAAAATCACCTCCTGATTTTCCTTTAAGCTAAAGCAAAGGCATACCTTAATAAGGACTTCGCCCCATTGCGGTATGCCTTTGCATTTATAGAGAGAGTTTTAAAGAAACCGGCTTTTCATAAACTTGAAATTGCCATTTTAAATATTACATTACAATTTCAAGGTCTTCGTCCGCACAATCACGGTCCATTCTGTCCATAAGGGCATTTGAAATCATTTCTACAAGACGCATTGCACCTTTATATCCGACTATCGGCATATAAGAATGCACATACCTGTCGATTATTGGGAATCCCGCCCGTACAAGCGGAATATCTTCCGCCCTTGCAATTGTTTTTCCATGGGTTCCGCCTATCAGCAGGTCAACCTTTTCATTCTTAATCCACTGATGAAGCTCAAAAAGGTCGGCTGACGCCTTTGCTTTGCATCCTTCAACGGAATACCTTGCAAAAAGTTCTTCCGCTTTTCTTGTAAAATCTTCCTTGGGAGTTCCGGTAATCACATATTTAGGAATCATACCCATTTCAAGCACAAGGCTTGTTATCCCAAGCACGGTATCAGGGTCGCCGTATATTGCAACAGATTTTTTATAATAATACTGGTGCGCATCAAGCATTATGTCAATAAGCTGTCCACGCTCCTCTTCAAGCTCATATGGAACCTCGCATTTTGAAAACTTTGAAAGCGCAGTAACAAACTCATCTGTCGCGGAAATACCTATCGGAAGCGGGAGCAATTCATACGGCACCTTGCATTGCTTTTCAAGCAATGCGGCCGGCTCTTCACTTGTTATTTCACCAAGGGCTATAACCTTCTCGCAATCCCCAAGCGCAGCTATTTCTTCAATTTTTGTCCCGCCCTTTGGATACATCTCATAATGTCCGGTCATGGGAGCATCCATTACACCGCTGGTATCCGGGAACATTATAAACGGAGCTTTTAAAAGCGATGCTATCCTCTTCATTTCACGCATATCGCCGGGATTTACAAATCCGGGAAAAATTGCAATCTTTCCGTTTGATTTTCCAGTTTTTCTCGAAAGATACTTTATAAATCCGCACATCATATTGTAAAACCCGTTAATATGCGAACCTACATAGCTTGGGGTATTTGTATGCACAACAAGCTTGCCTTCAGGTATTGTCATATCCTGAATAAATGAATTTATATCGTCGCCTATTGTTTCGCTAAGGCAAGTTGTATGTACTGCTATTATATCCGGGTCATAAATGTCAAAAACATTCTTTACCGCAGTTTCAATATTAGTTCTGCCTCCAAAAACGGAAGCTCCTTCTGTAAACGAGCTTGTGGATGCTATTGCAGGGTCTTTGAAATGCCTTGTAAGAAACATCCTATGGAAAGACACGCAGCCTTGTGAACCATGGCTGTGAGGCATGCATTTATGTACACCCAAGGCACAATATATTGCACCAACCGGCTGGCAGGTCTTGCATGGATTTATTCTAAGCGCCGTGCGCTCTTTAAGTTCTTTTGGAGTCATGCTTAGCATTATTTATCACCTCCGGCTAATTTTCCTTGAAGCATGGGTTTTGTTTTCCACGGCGGAGTTACAAATCCCCATGCCGGCGTATAAAGGCTCATCGCAACATCCCTTGCAAAATTAACTGCGCCTTTAAATCCGGCATACGGGCCCTTATAATCATAGGAATGCATTTGCCGTGAAACTACTCCTGATTTTTGAATTACATATTTATCCTTTATTCCAGAAAAGAACAAATCAGGCTTATAATATTTCAAAAGCTCCTCTGTTTCAAAATGATTGAAGTCGTCTACAACCATTGCGCCTTTTTTCATTTCCCTTATCATGCCTTTGTATTGTTCAAGGGGAATTTCTTTTGCCTTCTCCTCATACTCATCAGGGCTGAGCATTTCGCGGTATTTTGACGGGTCCGGTTCAACAGTAATCTGTTCAATATTCTTGCTGTCTGCATCTTCTTTTATGTCCGGTATCACTTCACGGCCTTCATAATCATCCCTATGAGCGAATTCATAGCCGGCAACAACGGTTTCAACACCAAAATCGGCAAGAAGATTTTGATAATGATGCGAACGCGAACCTCCGACAAATATTCCCGCAGTTTTGCCTTTAAGCTTGCCCTTATAATACTCCACCTCATCATGTATTGCCGCAAGCTCATCAGCAATAACCTCTTCGGTTCTGTCAATAAGTTCCTTATCTCCAAAATATTTTGCCATGTTTCTAAGTGATTCGCAAGTTGCCGTAAGTCCGATGAAATTCACTTTAATCCAATCTATTCCGTATTTTGTCTTCATCATTTCAGCAATGTAATTTATTGAACGATGGCACTGGACAAGGTTAAGATTTGCCGTATGCGCATTTTTTATGTCCTCATAGCTGCCGTCGCCTGTAAACACAGATATGACATCATACCCTATCCTCTTTAAAATTCTTGATGTTTCCCAGCCGTCTCCGCCTATATTGTATTCGCCTAAAATATTAACCGAATACCTTTTGGCAGGCGGCGCATCGCCGGTGCCTATTACATGCCTCATAAGCCCGTTGTTGGCTATATGGTGGCCGCCGGATTGGCTGACGCCTTTATATCCTTCGCAGCTGAATGCAATGCATTTTATCCCGTATTCCTTTTCCGCCCATGATGCCACCGCATGAATGTCATCACCTATAAGCCCTACCGGACATGTGGAGCATATCATTATGCATTTCGGATTGAATATTTCAACGGTTTCGGCAATTGCCTGCTTTAATTTCTTCTCTCCGCCAAAAACAATATCCGGTTCCTGCATATCTGTGGAAAAGCAGTATTCAAGAAAATTTCTTCCGTCTTCGCACTTTCCCTTATGCCTTCTTGTTCCCCATGAATAAAATCCGCAGCCTATCGGTCCGTGAGTTATAACCGCAACATCTTTAAGCGGCCCCAAAACAACGCCTTTGCATCCTGCATAGCAGCAGCCCCTGTTGGTCATTATTCCCGGAACGGAGCGCGTATTTGCCATTATGCCCGGGTTTGCGCCTTCCTCCTCTATTTGAATTACATGCTCCTTGCGGTTCCTGTATACCCTTGAACTGTATTTCTCAAGCATTTTAGTGCGTTCATCCATTATTTTCACCTCTTTATCAAACCTGCTCGTTGCGTTCACCTGTTCTTACGGTATAGGCTTCGCATACAGGCAATATAAAAATCTTTCCGTCTCCCGGATTCCCCGTTTGATTTGTTGCGATAATCGTCTTTACCGCCAAATCAACTTTATCATCATCAACTATTATTGTAAAAAATCTTTTTGCAATAAGCCTTTGTGTTTCAGTCATATGCTCCCCTACATGATTTGCAGGAATTTCACCTGATTCCATAACAGCCTGCAATACTGCCGGGTCAATGCCTTTTTTGCCCCTGCCAAGGCATTTCCGGCAAGAAAGCGCCGGAAATCCGGCTTTGGCAAGAGCTTCTTTAGTGGGATTAACCATATTTACCCTTACTATTGCCATTACTTCTTTCATATTGGTACCCCTCCTTACAGGCCCTTTTTGCCGGTGCTGATTGTGTATGCCTCCTCAACGGGGCTTATAAAAATCCTTCCGTCGCCGTATGTACCGTTCGGAGCTGTGCGTGCGGCTCTCATAATAACTTTCACAACGTCATCCTTATCCTCATCATTCACAACAATCAAGAGCATTTCCTTGGGAATCTCGTCGTAATGGATATCTCCAACAGTAATCCCCTTTTGTTTTCCGCGTCCGTAAACATCCATTTTTGTTATTGCAGGAAACCCTGCCGCAAGAAGCTCCGACATAACGATTCCGGTTTTTTCGGGTCTTATAATGGCTCTGACAAGCAACATAAATTTATTCTCCTTTTCAATTTAATCCAAAATACCATGTTCCATCAGCAATTCTTCAAGACGTTCTTGCTTTAATGGTTTCGGAATTACAAACATATCGTTTTCGTCGATTTTCTTTGCAAGTTTTCTGTACTCATCCGCCTGATTGCAAGTCGGGTCATAATCTATAACTGTTTTCTTGTTTATTTCCGCACGCTGAACCATATTATCACGCGGAACGAAATGTATCATCTGCGAACCAAGTTCTTTTGCAAAAGCTTCAACAAGCTCGGCCTCCCCGTCAACCTTGCGGCTGTTGCAGATAATTCCGCCAAGGCGCACGCCGCCTGTGTTTGCATATTTCTGAATTCCTTTTGAAATATTGTTTGCCGCATAAAGAGCCATCATTTCCCCGGAAGCCACTATATAAATTTCCTGCGCTTTCCCCTCACGGATAGGCATTGCAAATCCGCCGCATACAACGTCGCCCAAAACGTCATAGAAAACATAATCAAGGTCTTCAGTATAGGCGCCTAAACGTTCAAGCAATCCTATTGAAGTAATTATTCCGCGTCCTGCGCATCCGACTCCCGGTTCGGGCCCGCCGGATTCAACGCATCTGATTCCCTTAAATCCCCTTTTCATTACAAAATCAAGGTCGATGTCATCCCCCTCTTCCCTCAACGTATCAAGAACGGTCTGCTGTGCAAGCCCTCCAAGAATCAAACGGGTAGAGTCAGCTTTCGGGTCGCACCCTACAATCATGATATTCTTTCCCATTTCCCCAAGTCCTGCGTTAAGATTTTGGGTTGTAGTTGATTTGCCTATTCCGCCCTTGCCATAAATAGCTACTTGTCTCATAAATATACCTCCGTTTTTCCTTTTATTTAAGCTTATCTTAAAGAAACAGGGTCTGAAAAGCCGCCTTTGGCATTTCCAGACCCCATTGTCCTTATGATTTTTACAAATTGTTTGACCATGTTTAAAGTATACAGGTTTTCAAGCAAAGCATCAATACACCGGTTTTTAGATAAATTACTATTTTAGGAAAAGGATTTTATGCAATTTACATATATCAAACTTGCAAAAACATTTTTATTTCAAAATCTATTGACACCTGCTTATCAAGAAATATATACTGAAATTAATGCAAAGGAGGTATCGGCATGAACGAAGGTATTGCTATAATCATGAAAGATTATGATGTTTCAAATTCATTTTTGGAGGCTGACCGCATCCTTGTCTTTTTAAAAGATGAAACCGGCTGGACGGTTTCAAAGGAAATCCCTATGGATTTTAAAAATTTAAAAAATCTTGCTTCTTTAAGAAATGAACTTGTTTCACTCTCAAAAGAGCTCGGCGAATGCAGGATAATCGCAGGCAAAGAAATTTCAGGACTCCCGTTTACGGTTTTTGATTCACTCGGATTCCATATTTTCTTCATTTCCGAATTAAATGACTGCTGTCTTGACGGAATGCTTGAAGACGTAAATCAAAACAACAAGAATAAAGAAATTCCACAAAAACCAATCGAAACTTCAACCCCCGGAAAATATTATTTCGACCTTGCGACGCTGCAGGAAAAATTCCCTGAAATATCCTCCAAAAAAGCTCTTAGGCATTTTTTTGAAAAAACTCCGTTTTTGGAGCTTGAACTTGTATGCGCTCATTTGCCGCCATGGATTGAATCATTAGGCTATGACATAACTTTTAAAAAACAAAACGAAAAAACTGTCGCCGTCATCAAGAAAAAATTATGCGGAAAGGAGATGCTTTAAATGGAAGCAAAAACAAAATTCGGAATTCTTGACGGTGTGGAAAGGGCAAACTATTATCCCGATGGAAGCTTGAAGGATTGCATCCTTAACAAGGAAAACATTGTTTTTGCACAATGCGGGCCTTTAATCCCACAATACGGTGAAGAAAACATACGCAGAAAATATACAAAATCAATATCATTTTATCCGGACGGAAATCTAAAATCGGTATCGCTTGAAAGCCAAACGGAAATTTCAACTCCAATAGGCGAAATGCCAGCAGAACTTGTGACTTTTTACAATACGGGCGAAGTAAAAAGGGTTTTTCCCACAAACGGCAAAATAAGCGGATGCTGGTCTGAAGAAGACGAAAGAAATTTCAATATTTCCCTTAATTTCAGCTTTGACTTTGCAGCTTTCACAGCCATGCTAAACGGCATATGCTTTTACCGCAGCGGAGCTATAAAAAGCCTCACTCTTTTTCCGGGCGAAAAAATAGAAATTATTACTCCCGCAGGAAAAATATCAACCAAAAAAGGATTCTCACTTTATGAAAGCGGGAATTTAAAGTCCGTAGAACCGGATTCCCCTGTAAAAATAAATACACCCATAGGCGCTTTGGAAGCCTATGACCCAAATGCAGTCGGAATTTGCGCAGACAGCAATTCGCTTTGCTTTAATGAAGACGGCAGTCTTGCATCAATGCTATGTGCGACAAACTCCATTGCGGTGTATCCACAAAAAGAAAAACCTGCATTCTTCACTCCCTTAAAAGTTCCATCTCCATTAAATCCCGAAGAAGAAATACTGATTCCAATAAAAATTGATTTTATGCCAGAAAGTGTTGCAATCTCATCAGACAAAGCAAAAACTTTTAAATTAAATGAATGCACATTTTCTATCGTTAAGACACCTTTAGCATGCAGTTCATCCTGTGCAGATTGTTCCTCCTGCAGCATTTGCAAATAATTCAAAATCCCATGGCAAAAGCTTTTGCCATGGGATTTTTTATTTTTAAAACTGCCGTCTTTTTGATATTTTCTTTATCTTCCTTCTCTTTTTTCTTGAAGAAATTCCATGTATTATCAAATAAAGTATTATAAGAGCAACAATTAAAGCAACTGTAGCTTTAAACCATGTCGACGAGATAAACTGTTTTGCAAGATAAAGATTATATTCAAGTTCCGAACGTTCAACGCCATCCTTTGCCACAAGGTCAACCTTAAAAAGAGTTTCTCCGGAAAGCTTAAGCTCCATCGTGCCAAGCTTATCTCCTTTTTTAACCGGAGCGTCAACCTCCTGTTCAAGGTTGATTACCCTTTGTATCGCCGATGTGTCAAGCGTTGAAGGCCAAAGCGCAGAAAAAGACTCCTTCGGGCAGACAAGAACATAATCGTTGCCTGACGAAAATCTTACCGGTACTTCTCCTACCTCTTCCGACGATTGCAGCAAAACGGTATTTTTAAAATACTTAAACGCCCATTCGTAAAGCGTTATTGCATCCATAAAATTATAATACTTATTGTTTCCATTGGCATCTTTAAGCGGAGCATTAAGCGTTACAAGCAAATAATTATAGCCGTCTTTGCTTGCGGATGAAACAAGGCATCTTCCCGCTTCGTCAAGAGTACCGGTCTTTATCCCCTTAACGTAAGGATAATAATATTCCCCGCCTTTGACTTTATCAAGCATTAAATTGGTATGCGAAACGGTACGCGGCTGGGAGTGCTTATTGCTTGGTCCTATGGTATAAGTTTTTGTATCCGCAATTTCATTAAATCTCGAAAGCGACATGGCATATTCTGTTATAATCGCCATATCATGGGCAGTCGTATACTGGTTTTCATCAAAAAGCCCATGCGGATTTGTAAAATTCGTCGATGTCGCTCCAAGCGATTTCGCCTTATCATTCATCATTTGAACGAATTTGCTGACGCTTCCACCACCGACATAATCTGCAAGTATGCTTGCCGCTTCGCAGGCAGACTGCAAAATCATCCCGTACATCAAATCCTTTACGGATGCCGTTTCATTCGGGCGGAAATCAGCGGTTGAAGCGCCCGTTTTATAAAGCTCGTCAAAAACATACGGCGGTGCGGTAACCATTGTATTGTCAATATCATCCACATTTTCAAGCACAAGTATCGCCGTCATAATTTTGGTCAGCGAAGCCGGATATTCCTTTTTATCGGCATTTTTTTGATAAATGACTTCACCGGTATCCAAATTTTTAAGGTAAACGGCCTCGCTGTAAATCTCGCTGTTAGGAGTAAACGAAACCGCATTTATTTTAAAAGATGAAATAAAGCTAATCAAAACAAATATCGATAAAATTGCCGAAAATTTTTTCATATGCGCTCTCCCTGAAAAAGCAAATTTAAATCCCTTATTTTTAATATACAAAATAATTATATCAAATTTTTTTATTAATTTAAAGTTTTTTTGAAACAAAAAATTCCGCCGGAAATAAAATTAAAATTATCCGGCGGATTTTCTTTAAAACAGCATAAAATTAGAAATTTTTACTGCATATTGCCTTTAAGCAAATTAAATTGCAAGGACTTCAAGCTTATCATCCAAAACAGTCACTTTTACTGTGCTTATTCCCGCTTCGGCCTTATCAATAATAAGGGATGCCACCTTATCCTCGACTTCTTTGCGTATAACCTTTCTTATATCCCTTGCCCCAAACTTTCCGCCAAAGGATTTTTCAGCTATTTTTGCAAGTGCCGCATCGTCATATGCAAGCGATATGCCCTTTTCTGAAAGCGGTTCTTTCATTTCATCAAGCATAAGGGCGGCTATCTTTTGATAATTTTCCAAAGTAAGCGGTTTAAACACCACTACTTCGTCAATTCTGCTGAGAAATTCAGGCCGCAAAAATTCCGAAAGCGCCTTCATTGCCTTTTCAGATGAAATTTCCATCTGCGTCTTATTAAATCCCACCCCAGTGGTTTTATCCGTCGAACCGGCATTTGAAGTCATTGCTATAACGGTATTTTCAAAGCTGATGCTCCTGCCTTGGGCATCATTAACCCTGCCCTCATCCAAAATTTGAAGCAAAATATTCATTACATCCGGATGCGCTTTTTCAATTTCATCAAACAGCACCACTGAATAAGGCCTTCTGCGAACTTTTTCGGTAAGCTGTCCCGCATCGTCATATCCAACATATCCCGGAGGCGAACCGATTATCCTTGAAACGGAATGCTTTTCCATAAATTCCGTCATATCAAGTCTTATAAGCGGCTCCGTGCTGTCAAAAAGCTCTGCCGCAAGCACCTTTACAAGCTCTGTCTTTCCAACTCCGGTAGGACCAACAAAAATAAACGATGCAGGCCTGCGACGCGATGCAAGCTGAACCCTTGTGCGCTTTATTGCTTTTGCAACAAGTTCAACCGCTTCATCCTGCCCTATAATCTTTTCTTTAAGTTTTGCTTCAAGCGATGCTATTTTCTTATATTCGCTTTGAATTATTTTATTTGCTGGAATTCCCGTCCAAAGCTCAATCACCTTTGAAATATCTTCCTCGGTGACATAAACATTCTGCACTGCCTTTTCAACTTCGACAAGCTTTTCATTTATCCTTATAATTTCCGCTTTAACCTTTGCAAGCTTTTCAAAATCCGGAACATCATCGGACTCCTCAATAGCCTTTTCCTCGGCAAGCAAATCTTTAAGCTTTGAATTTAACGACTCAAATTCGGCAAGCTCCGGACTTCTTATGCTTGCGCAGGCGCAAGCCTCATCCAGAAGGTCTATTGCCTTATCAGGCAAAAAGCGGTCATTTATATACCTTTCCGAAAGCACTGCGCAAAGCTTTAAAGTATCATCCTTAATTTTAACCTTATGATGTTTTTCGTAATAGTCCCTTATGCCCAAAAGCACCTCAAAAGTATCAGATACAGTCGGCTCATTTATTGTAACCGGCTGAAAACGTCTTTCAAGCGCGCTGTCTTTTTCAATGTACTTTCTATATTCTTTAAAAGTCGTTGCGCCTATAACCTGAACCTCGCCCCTTGAAAGCGCCGGTTTAAGTATATTTGCAGCGTTCATTGAGCCCTCGCTGTCGCCTGTTCCGACAAGGTTATGAACCTCGTCAATGAAAAGTATAATGTTTCCCTCAGCCTTAACCTCATCTATAAGTCCCTTAACACGGCTTTCAAACTGACCTCTGAATTGCGTCCCTGCGACAAGAGCCGTCAAGTCAAGCAGATAAAGCTCCTTATTCGCAATATGAAACGGCACTTCCCCGGCTGCTATTTTTTGGGCAATACCCTCTGCTATTGCTGTTTTTCCGACACCCGGCTCCCCTATCAGGCAGGGATTGTTTTTAGTCCGCCTTGAAAGGATTTGTATTACGCGTGAAATTTCCTTATCCCGTCCCACAATTCTGTCAAGCTCATTATTCCTTGCCTTATTTGTAAGATTTGTACAGTAGGTATCAAGAAATTTATGCTTCTTTTCTTTTTCCGTCTTTTTGCGTTTTTCAAACTTGTCGTCTCTTCTTTCGGCAAAGAAATCGCCTGCATTTTCTTTGCTTGGTTTCGACGGCATATTGTTATTGTTATTCATAAGCAAATCCTGTATGAATGCAGGAAGCGTTTCCGCTCCGCCCATTTCAAAATTATCACCGTAGCTCATATCCATCATCTGATTTGAAAAGTCCTCTATGTCGCTGTCAGTCAAACCCATTTGCTCCATATATTCACTCACTTGTGGAACGCCGAGTTCTTTTGCGCACACCAGGCAAAGACCTTCATTCTTTTTTTCATTGCCCTGCATAGCCGTAATAAAAACAACAGCAGGCCTTTTTTTGCATCTTGTGCACATAATCATATTGTTATCCTCCTTAATTGCGGCGTGCCGCAGGCAACATGGCTGCCATATATCCAAAACAAAATTATTTTATCAATTTAAAATTATAGATGTATTTAAATAGATAAGTATTTTGAATTGTTTCATCGTTAAAGACTATCATTTCACTTCCGCTTAAATAAATTACAATATTGATAATAACCGCAATAATATAAATTACAAGCAAGGCCTCGGCTGCTCCAAGCAAAGCCCCGAAAATAGAGTTCACAGTGCCTATAAACGGAACCTTGTTCACAACCGAAAAAAGTCTTGTAACTATTTTAACAGCAATCATTGCAATTGTAAATACCAAAATAAACAATACAGGTTCCAAAACAGCGATAATGCTCCCTTTTACGACCGTTTGCTCTATATATCTTGCAGCATCTGCTTTCCCCGAAGCAAAAGCCTTCATTGCTGAAGAAATCAAACCGCTGTCCGAATATTCGGCAGAAGAAGTTTTTGTCATATACCCGGGCAGGGCATTTATATAAGCTCCATATATATTCTCATTGAATACTTTTTTCAAGTTTTTCATTATCTCATTCTGCGATATATCTACTCCTGTCTTTTGAAGTATATACTGTCTTATTTCCTCACCCAAATTGCCGGAGCTGTTTTCAACCACGCTTTTTACCTCTTCGTCCTCCAAAGTCACTCCCATGCTTTCAAGGTTAAGCGCTTTTTTTACCTCATCGGCAACATTTATGTTTTCAATCTTCTCCTCTATTGCTGAAACGATTCTCTCACTGAGCAATTTGTCATATATAACCGGAGCCGCCGCTCTGCTGACATAGTATGCCGCAACAAGCGAAAGAAAATAACCCGCTATCATCAAAAATGAACGGACAAATCCCCTTTTCCCGCCGACATATATAAATATTAAAATCAGGGCCCCTGTAACGGCATCAAAAAACCAAGCAAACTGACTTCCCAAAATATTACCTCTTTTCTTAAAAATTACCCATTAAAATCAATACGGTTTATATCGGAATATCCCAAAAGGAAAATATAATTTCCTATCTTATGAAAATCCATGTAATCGTCGCTTATTTTTACACTTGTCCTAATGCTTCCATCCGATGCATATTCATCAATGCTATTTTCAGTCATTAGCAAAACCTTTTCTCCCTCCGCCAAAACCTGCTTTGATGAATCTGACACATTTATTTCTTTTATATCTTCTTTAATATCCCCAATTATCACAAGCGAAGATTTCCTTCTCTCCTCGTTTTCAAGCAAAAGCGCTGCTTTTTGCCCCGAAACGGAATAATCCACAAGGCTTGTTTTATAAGCATAGCTTCCTATATATTCCCCTGCGCTGCTGTAATAAGCGCATTTTGTATCCCCTACTTCAACTATTGTGCCATCGTCCATAATTTTTAAAGCTAAAACCATGGTATCAATATCGCTTGAATTCCAAATTTCATCCTTTTGGTCAAAATTAAACCTATGCAGTTCAGAAACGAGCTGTCCATTTGAAGCATCAATGGTCGCCACCACGCATCCCGTCCCTGACGGCAAAAAGGCTACGTCCGCAATCCTGCTGTCAACGCTTTTCCATTTGAAAATTTCTTCCCCATATCCATTGTAAACAGTCATTACTGAAACAAAGCTATCAGATTTTGTAACCACTGCGGCATAATCATTGCCGCCAAGTCTTGCAAAAATTATTGCATCTTCAATTTTCTTTTCATATATTGTCTTATACTTGCTTTCAAGGCTGAAACTCTTTCCGCCCATATCATAAACCAATGCTTTTTTGCTGTTCGTGCAAAAGAATGGATTTGCATAATGATTTTGTTTGTAAATCATTTTTTCACCGCTGACCGAATAAACGCAAAAATTTGCATCGTCAAGCAATGCAAAGGCATTTTCCATTGTTTCAACTTTATAATTTGAGCTGCCGGTAATTTTAATCGGAAAATTTCCGGCTGCAAGTTCTCCTGTATTTTGAGACGCGGGCAAATATCTTGTGGCTATGCCGTCAAAAAACGGAATCCATCTGTCCTTTGTATAATAAACCAGCACAGCAAAAACGGCAATCAGCAAAACCCCTATCAATTTCTTAAAAAATCTTTTTGCCTTTTTCGCCCTGCGGCGGCGTTTTAAATCCTTTACGTCTATTTCCTGTGCCAACAAAACACCTCCAAGCCTTTGCACCATACCGCATCAAAGCAATCAATAATATACCCGGCTTAAATAAAGCCCATGAGGTTTTGCCGTACGGCCTGCTAAAACTCTGTTTTTGGAAAGAATTATTTCTTCTATCCCGCCGGCATCAATTTTCCCCTCGTTTACGCAAAGCAATGTCCCCACCATAATCCTAACCATATTATACAAAAAACCATCGCCTTTTACAAGCATAATGATTTCATTTCCGTTTTTTGACACAGAAAAATCATATACCGTCCTTACCGTTGATTCCTTATTTGAACCGGATGCGCAAAATGCCTTAAAATCATGAGTGCCTATAAAGGCTTTGCTTGCCATTGAAACAAGCTCCACATCAAAAGGCTTTTTATAGTGCAGGGCAAGATCGGAAGAAAATGGATTTTTGCTTTCAGCATTATATATTTTATAAATATATTCCTTAGCTTTGCATGAATATCTTGCATGAAAATCATCAGGCGCCTGCTCACAGGAAAGTATTGAAATATCATCCGGCAGGATTGTATTCATGCCTCTGACAAGGCCGGTTTCTGGAATATTTTTATCAGTAAAAAAATTAAAGCAGAATTCAAGGGCATGAACTCCTGTATCGGTTCTTGAACAACCACAAATTTGGGTTTTTTCCCCTAAAATTTTTTCAAGGCAGTCCTCCACAACCTCCTGTACGGTAAGTGCGTTTTCCTGCCTTTGAAATCCATGATAATTTGTCCCTCTATATGCCATGAAGACTTTAATATTCCTCATAAATCTCCCTTAAAAAAAGCAATTTATTGCCACAACCGCATCAAGGAAAAACAACGTTATCCCAAGCGAAACATAATCCGCCCAACCGGATTTAAGCTGTCTTAACCTTGTCCTGCCCTCACCGCCATGGTAGCAGCGGCATTCCATTGCAAGCGCAAGCTCCTCCGCGCGTCTGAAAGCCGAAACAAAAAGCGGAATCAATATCGGCACAAGCGCCTTTGCCCTCTGCATCAGCCCCCCAGTTTCAAGGTCGGCCCCCCTTGCCTTTTGCGCAGACATGATTTTATCGGTTTCCTCAATAAGCGTAGGGATAAACCTCAATGCTATCGTCATCATCATTGCAAGCTCATGAACCGGAACCTTAAGCTTTTTAAGCGGTGAAAAAAGCCTTTCAATAGCATCCGTAAGCGCTATCGGAGAGGTAGTATAAGTAAGCAGCGATGTTCCCGCAATAAGGCATATAATCCTTATCACCATAAACACGCTCATCTTTATTCCTTCATCGGTTATTTTAAGTATCCAAAGCCTGAATACCACTATTCCGTCAATAAAAAACAAATTTAAAATCGAAGTGAAAATAATTATCGGAACAATCGGCTTTAAGCCTTTCAGCATCATCTTAAAAGGTATCCCGGATACCAAAAACGCGGCAACAAGGTAAACAATCCCTGCAAAAAGACCTATCATTTCCTTTGCCGAAAAAAGAAGCGTTATATAAAAAGCGGTAATTATTATCTTAAACCTCGGGTCAAGCCTGTGGACAAAAGACTTTCCCGGAAAGTACTGGCCTATCGTTATATCTTTGAGCATCCTGTTTAAATCTGCCTTTCCGCCAACGTTTTACGATTTTTCTTTCCTTGCGGAAATATACTGCAAAAATTTCCTCTTTGCATAATCCACCGTATAAACATCCTCAGCTATATTAAAACCTTTTTCTTTAAGCGCATTGAAAACTTTTGTTATCTGCGGCACGGCAAGGCCCATTTGAGAAATTTCCTCAGCGCGTCTGAATACCATGGGCGGTTCGTCATAACAAAATACCTTTGCCTTATTCATAACAAGTATTTTGGTGGAATATTTTGCAACATCCTCCATACTATGCGAAACCAAAAGCACCGTCCTTTTCTTTTCCTCATGGTAAAGCTTTATCTGGTCCAAAATCCTGTCGCGGCCTTTGGGGTCAAGTCCGGCGGTTGGCTCATCAAGTATAAGCACCTGAGGCTCCATCGCCATAACTCCCGCAATGGCAACCCTTCTTTTTTGCCCTCCCGAAAGCTCAAACGGAGATTTATTGAGCAAATCCTCGCCAAGGCCGACTATACGCGCAGTTTCCTTTATCCTCTTATCTATTTCATCATCGGAAAGCCCCATATTCTTGGGCCCGAAAGCAATATCCTTATAAACGGTCTCCTCAAAAATCTGATATTCCGGATACTGGAAAACAAGTCCCACCTTAAATCTTGCGGCTTTGGTTATTTCCTTGCTTTCCCAAATATCCTGCCCGTCTATATAAACCTTTCCGGAAGTAGGCTTTAAAAGTCCGTTAAGGTGCTGTATCAAAGTTGATTTTCCTGAACCGGTATGCCCTATTATCCCGACAAATTCGCCGGACTCTATCTCTATATTTATATTATCGACTGCCGTTTTTTCAAAAGGCGTGCCCTGACTGTATGTATAAGTCAGATTTTCGGTTTTTATGATAGGCAATTTTTTGTCCTCCATAAATTTAATTTTGAAGTATCCTAATCAAAGCCTCTATGCACTCTTCTTCAGTTATTATATGCCCGTCTATTTCCAAACCGTTCTTTTTAAGCTCATAAGCAAGTTCCGTAACCTGCGGAACGTCAAGCCCGACGGCTTTAAGTTCCTCAACATGGGAAAAGACCTCCCTCGGAACATCGTCAAAAATAATTCTTCCGTCATCCATTACAACGACTCTGTCTGCCTTTGCAGCTTCATCCATATAATGGGTAATAAGTATTATTGTAATGCCATAATTTCTGTTAAGCTCCCTTATGGTTTTAAGGACTTCCCTTCTTCCCTTTGGGTCAAGCATTGCAGTCGGCTCGTCAAGGACAATGCAATTCGGGCGCATTGCAATAATTCCGGCTATTGCAACCCTTTGCTTTTGCCCTCCGGAAAGCTGGTGCGGAGCATGCTCCCTATATTCGTACATTCCAACCGCTTTTAAAGCATCGTCAACCCTTTGCCTCATTTCATCCGGTTCAACGCCAAGATTTTCAAGGGCAAAGGCAACATCCTCCTCAACTATTGTGGCAACAATCTGGTTATCGGGATTTTGAAATACCATCCCCACGCGCTGTCTTATATCAAAAAGCCTTGCCTCGTCCTTTGTATCAATGCCCTCGACGTAAACCGTTCCTCCGCATGGCAGGAGCACAGCGTTAAAATGCTTTGCAATCGTGGATTTCCCGGAACCGTTATGGCCAAGGATTGCAACAAATTCGCCTTTTTTTATATCCAAGTTTATGCCTTTCAATATTTCCTTCACAGGCTTTTGAACTGCATTTTCTTCAAATTCATTCCTGTAATGAAACCGCACTTCGCGTGCCTCAATTATATTTTCCATGCCCATTCCCTTTTTTGGATTATTCGTTTTCCCAAACTGCCGTGGAACCGCAAGGCAGAACAAATCCGCTCTCCTCGCAAGGCAGTCCTATCTCGTCCGCCCAAACTTTTCCGCCAAACTTTTTCTTTAAAATTTCGCCCAAAATATATGCCATTACAGATGGCGAAAGTCCTGTTGTATAGCTGTTTAGCAGAAAAAACAGCGGCTTTTCAGAAAGAACCTTTGAACAAAGCTCCACAAGCTCATATATGCTGTCCTCAAGCTTCCAAACCTCTCCTCCGGGGCCTCTGCCGTATGACGGAGGATCCATAATCACAGCATCATATTGCCGTCCTCTTTTTATTTCCCTGCCGACAAATTTTTCGCAATCGTCAACTATCCATCTTATCGGCCTTTCGGAAAGCCCCGATGCCTCGGCATTTTCCCTTGCCCAAGAAACCATTCCCTTTGAAGCGTCAACATGGCAAACGCTTGCCCCCGCTTCAGCGCAGGCAAGAGTCGCACCGCCCGTATAGGCAAAAAGGTTAAGCACGCTTATCGGCCGTCCGGCGGATTTTATCTTTTCCCTCATGTAATCCCAGTTTACGGCCTGCTCCGGAAAAAGTCCGGTATGCTTAAATCCTGTCGGCTTTATATTAAAGGTCAAATTATCATAAGAAATCTTCCAGCTCTCGGGAAATTTTTTATAAAAATCCCAGCTTCCGCCGCCGCTGCTCGAACGGATATACCTTCCGTGAGGCTTTTCCCACAGTTTTGATTTTTTAGGCGTTTTCCATATTATCTGCGGGTCTGGGCGGACTAAAATTATATCTTTCCAGCTTTCAAGCTTTTCTCCGCAAGTAGTATCTATCAAGCGGTAATCTTTCCATTTATCTGCTGTTCTCATTCAATTTTCCTTTTCACTGATTTGCGCCGCATCTCTGGCTTATTTTTTCGGCTATTTCAAGCACGATTTGATTTATCAGGTCAAATTGTCTTCCCTCGGCCATAACTCTTACAAGAGGCTCCGTTCCGCTTTCCCTTACAAGAATCCTCCCGTCAGAGCCAAGCTTTTTTTGGTTCTCCTCAATTACATTTTGTATTTCGGAATCATTTTTCCATTCGTTTTTCCACTTTAAAGGCAATTTCACATTCATCATGACCTGCGGGAAGCGTTCCATCACTCCCGCAAGCTCGGACATTTTCTTGCCTGACTTTGCAAGTATTCCAAGCAGTTTTACCGCCGAAAGCTGGCCATCCCCAGTAGTTGCATCATCAAGGAAAATGATATGCCCTGACTGCTCTCCCCCAAGATTATATCCGCCTTCAAGCATTTTTTCAAGCACATACCTGTCGCCGACTTTGGAAGTAACGACATTTATCCCGTTCTTTTCGGCAAAAATCGAAAAACCAAGGTTTGTCATCACCGTTACGACCGCAGTTTGGTTCTTAAGTTTACCCTGCTCACTTAAATCCTTTGCAAATATGGCTATCATCTTATCCCCGTCAACAAGCATCCCGTTTTCGTCAACAGCAAGGCATCTGTCCGCATCGCCGTCAAAAGCAACGCCGACATGGCATTTGTTTTCGCGGACAAACTTCATAAGCCCATCCATATGGGTTGAGCCGCATTTTTCATTTATGTTTGTTCCGTCGGGATTGCAGTTTATCAGGTAGCACGTTGCCCCAAGTCCCGCGAAGAGATTTTCCGCCGTAGCGCAAGCGCTGCCGTTTGCGCAGTCGATTGCCACCCTGATGCCGGACAAATCCCCGTCAAGGGTTTTCATGACATACCTCACATAATCCCATTGGGCATTTTTGTCGTATGTAATCCTTCCTATTTCTGTTCCGCTTTTAAGCGTTATTTCCTCCGGGTCATCAAGGATAAGCCTTTCTATTTCCTCCTCAATCTCATCGGAAAGCTTATATCCCGTATTTGAAAACAGTTTTATTCCATTGAATTCAACGCTGTTATGCGATGCGGAAATCATAACTCCGACATCCGCTCCGCGTTTTCTTACAAGCATTGCCACCGCAGGCGTCGGAACTACTCCAAGTATGCAGGCATCGGCCCCTACCGAACAGATTCCCGACACAAGCGCCGCTTCAAGAACATCAGAAGATATTCTTGTGTCTTTTCCAACTAAAATCGTAGGCTTATGCGACATTTTCTTAGTAAGCACCAAAGCCGCCGCCCTGCCTATCTGCATTGCCAATTCACATGTCAATTCGGTTACGGCAATCCCTCTTGCACCATCAGTGCCAAATAATCTTGCCATATAATTATCTCCCGTTAAATCTTTTTTATTAAAACTCTCTATATATTATGCTCATATGAGGCTTTGCTGTTCACAATCCTCATTTTTCAAGGCATATCCCAAATGCCTGTATGCCAGATTTGTCGCGCATCTGCCCCTCGGAGTCCTTGAAAGAAATCCGAGCTGCATAAGGTATGGTTCGCAAACATCCTCAATTGTCACAGACTCCTCGCCTATTGCGGAAGCAAGGGTTTCCAATCCAACAGGCCCGCCGCCATAGCCTTTTATTATCATATTAAGCACGCGTTTGTCAAGGCTGTCAAGCCCAAGCGAATCTATTTCCAATCTGTCAAGGGCAATTTTGGCAATATCTTCAGTTATCTTGCCGTTTCCCATAACTTCAGCAAAATCACGCACTCTTTTCAAAAGTCTGTTTGCAATTCTCGGCGTTCCCCTTGAACGTCTTGCAATTTCCATTGCTCCATCCCTGTCGCAAGCTATTGCAAGAATGACGCTGCTGCGCATAATTATGTCGCAAAGCTGTTCATTGGTATACAATTCAAGTCTGAAAACCACTCCAAACCTGTCACGCAAAGGCGAAGTAAGCTGTCCTGCCCTTGTTGTTGCTCCGATAAGCGTAAATTTAGGCAAATCTATCCTGATTGAGCGCGCGGATGGGCCTTTTCCTATAATTATATCCAAGGCAAAATCTTCCAAAGCCGGATAGAGTATTTCTTCTATCGAGCGTGAAAGCCTGTGTATTTCGTCAATAAAAAGCACATCGTTTTCGGACAAATTTGTAAGCAAAGCCGCCAAATCCCCCGGTTTTTCTATGGCAGGCCCGGATGTGATGCGGATATTAACTCCCATTTCATGGGCAATAATCGCCGAAAGGGTGGTTTTTCCAAGCCCCGGAGGGCCATAAAGCAAGACATGGTCCAAAGGCTCATCCCTGCCCTTTGCAGCCTCAATAAAAATCCGGAGATTTTCTTTTACTTTATCCTGCCCTATATATTCCCCAAGTGTTTTCGGGCGCAAGGAATAATCAATCTCATTGTCGGACTTGTCCGCATCCGGCGACACTATTCTGTTTTCAAAATCAAGCTCGCTTGTTTCAAGCACGACAAAAACCATTCCTTTCCGGATTTTTTAAAACAGCAAAATCAATGCTTGACTTCACCGAATTTTGAATAAAACGGAACCTGGCTCCTTATAAAGCTCCTTATAAGCTCCTGTTTTGCAGACATGACTTCATATTCATCGTCTTCGTTTGAAAAATGCTTTTCAAGCAATTCTTTAATTTTTTCATAAAGCTCGCCGCGCTCAAATTCGCAATCCAAAACAAGCAAAAAATGCGGCTTTTTGCCCGGATAAACTATATCAAAGGCATAGGCATTCAAAATATCAAGCCTTGTACCGCAGAATTTTTTAATTTCCTTTATCAATTCCTCCGGCGGATTTTTAGGCTGGGTTATAAGCACATTTTCTCCCGAAGAAGCATCCGAAACCGAAACAGCCTGTTTTATGCTGCCTAAAATTGCTTTTATTTCCTCAGCCGAAAATTCCTTGCTGTACTTTGAATTTGGATTTAAAACCGCTCCCGCATTATTTGCGGCAACCATCTTAAAGAAATTTATGCACGAAAGCTTTACCGCAGGAGGATTGCCGGGGGCAACCTTTGATGCAAAAAGCTTTAAAGGCTCAACATCGCTGAAAAACGGCACTATATTCTTATCCTCGCTGTTTTTAACCGAAAACATATTAAGGCCTTCAAAATCCTCACCGTTTTCGTTTTTTTGTGTTGCCTTGCTTCCTATCAAAATTACCTCGGAATTTATAAGAGTATTTATAAATTCCATGCGCTTGTCCGGATTTGAATAAGCCTGTTCCAATAATTCTTCCAATTTCATAAACAATTCCTCTTTATCATAATTTTTTGCCTATCGCTTTAAGCGCAAGCTTTATAAGTTCCGGCACAGGAAGGCTTGGGTCAAGCCTTGAAACAACCGATGCCGCCTCAGACTGGGAATATCCCAAAACAACCAATGCCGAAACCGCTTCGGAGGCATTTCCCGAAACTGTCGAAAAATCTCCCGGCAAATCCGAAAGCCCATCCGAAAGCTGTTCTTTTGCAATCTTATCCTTAAGCTCAAGCACTATTCTCTGCGCAAGCTTTGAGCCTATTCCTTTTGTCTTTGTAAAAGCCTTGCTGTCACCCGATGCCACCGCAAGAGCAAATCTTTCCGGAGAAGTATCGGAAAGAATCGAAAGCGCCGCCTTTGGCCCCACCCCAGACACCGAAATAAGCATCTTAAAGCAGTTAAGCTCTTGCAGCGTTGCAAAGCCAAAAAGCTCCACGCAATCCTCCCTAACATAAAGATATGTATAAAGCATTGCCAAAGAGCCTATTCCGCCTATCTGCGACAAAGTGGAGGATGTGGTTTTGCAGGCATACCCCACGCCGCCGCATTCAATAACCGCAAGCGATGGCTCAATATGCACAATTTCGCCTTTTACGCTGTAAATCATCTTAAATTAGTCCTTCTATACATTTTTTTAAATTCAGTTCCGGAAACCGAATGGGCACAATGTCCATGGCATATCGCCACTGCAAGAGCATCAGCCGTATCATCAGGCTTAGGGATTTTTTCAAGTCCCAAAATCCTGCGCGTCATTTCCATGACCTGAACCTTATCCGCTTTTCCATACCCCACAACAGACTGCTTTACCTGCAAAGGGGTATATTCAAACACAGAAATATCGTTAAGCGCCGCCGAAAGCATTATGACTCCCCTTGCCTGCGCAACGTCTATTCCTGTCTTTTGGTTTGTATTGAAATAAAGCTTTTCAATAGCCATGCTATGCGGGCCATACCTCTTTAAGACAAAAGAAAGGTCATTATAGATTGTTTTCAGGCGCTCCGAAAAATCCATATCCGGCGAAGTGGTAATGGCTCCATACTCCACAACCTTAAAATCAATTCCCGAATATTCAAGTATCCCAAATCCCACAATTGCATAGCCGGGGTCTATCCCAATAATTCTCATTCGGCAATTCCTTTGTTCCACAAAAATCTTTAAATGTTAATCCCACATTAATGATTTATTATATCACATTATTTCCGTTATAGCAAGTTTTTAAGACGGTTTTTGTAAATGGCGCCGAATACAATTTCTCTTTCCCTCTGAAATAGCCAAAAGGCAATTTGACGGCATTTGGTATGAATTTCAAAACATTTATGAACATAAAAACAAGTTGATTTATTCAAAGGATTACTAAAAACGCACATCTTTCTGCGACTGCAAAAGATGTGCGTTTTATTTTTCACAAATGTTTAATAACCTATTCTCTTAATACATGGTATATTTCTTCCAAATTTGGCATTACTCTAAGCGCGCCTTTTTTCGTTGTAATTAAAGCTGCTGCCGCATTTGCAAATGTAAGCATCTCTAACAAGTTATCTTCAGATAGATTATCCAATCCATGATCGCAAATATAGTGCAAAACACATCCTAAAAACACATCACCTGCCCCAGTAGTTTCAATCGTATTTTTCTGTATAAACGGCTTTGCTTCTATCATCTTATTTTGGTAATAAGCTCTGCTTCCTTCTTTACCCATAGATACAAGAATCAATGAAATATCAAATCTTTCTTTAATCCATAAAGCACCTTCTGTATAGTCATCTTTTCCGGTCAGCCATTGTATCTCATTATCTGAAATCTTCAAAATATTACAGTTTTTAAGACCATACAATACCTGTTCCTTCGCCTCATCCAAACTATTCCAGAGTGAAGGCCGAAGATTAGGGTCAAATGAAATCAATGCCCCGGATTCTTTAGCGATATTAAGAGCTTTCTTTGTTGCTGCCCGAACATTTTCGTGTGTCATAGATAAGGTGCCAAAATGAAATAATTTTGTATCTTTAAGTAAGTCTTCCGGTATATCATTTTCTGTCAACATCATGTCTGCTCCCGGGTTACGATAAAATGAGAAATCACGATCGCCATCAAAATTAGTATGCACAAAAGCAAGTGTGGTATGGACTTTCTCATCCATACAAAGAAATGCTGCATCAATTCCAACTTCTATAATAGCTTGTTTTAATTGTTCTCCAAAAAAGTCTTTTCCTACTTTTCCAATAAACGCAGTTTTATACCCTAATTTTGCCAACATTGCTAATACATTACACGGTGCACCACCCGGATTTGCTTCAAACAAAGGATTGCCTTGGTTGCTTTTCCCATTTTCTGTGAAGTCAATTAGCAATTCCCCTAATGCAATTACATCATACTGTTTCATATTTTATTATTTCCTTTTCTTTAAATATTTGCTATATCCGCTAATCCTGATTTTTCGGAAAATAAACTGCAACATTGGAAAATTCAACCTCTGTTCCGCAAGCAAAAATTCCCCATTTTGTTCCAACTGCATTGTAAATTCTATTACTCAATACTTTTTTGTCATCCATGTATAATACTACAATTTCATCTTCCACCACAAGATTCATTTTATATTCCCGTCCTTTTTCAAAGTTAAATTTTTGCTGATTTCTTATATCAGATTCTATATTAAAGTTTTCCAAAAAGCCATCATAAAGTAATCTGTTATTTTTAAAATCCATAAATACAGGGTAAGATTTTAATAGATCTTCTTTAATTCCAAATAAAAATCCGGCTTTTGCATCTTCAGTAGTATTAACAAACTTAACGTTGCATGATAACAGCATGGACCTAGGCAATATTCCAAAATTCACATAAGAAGTTTCAGTGTTTGCTTTAATTGTTATATCACTATTTTTAATTTCAACATTTCCTTTATTTCCCACAACATCCCATTTCATTTTTTCCGTAAAATGTTTGCTTTTATATTGTGAAGGCATTTTTACTCCTAACGTGCCATCTTTTTGTTGAACTAATTCATACGGGCATACACTGCCTGCCCAAGTATATCCTAAATCGTCATTTTTGCCATTTTTTCTATTTATAAAACCAAAAAGATAACGTTTTCCTTGATACTCTACAGTTTTTGCCGCATAGAAAGCATTTCCATCAAACGTATCAATTTCTGGTTTTATCCATGGGCCATTTATATTTTTTGCCATTCTATAATATGTAACATTATTCCAGCTGAAAATCAAATAATACCAATTGTTCATTTTAAATAATTCTGGGCATTCCATATAATAAAAATCATCCTGTTCATAAAAAATGCCTTCAAATTTCCATGCCGTCAAATCCGATGATGTATATTTAATAATGCAGGCTCCTTCTCTATCATCTTTTTTGGCTCCTATCAGCAACCAATAACACTTTTCATCTTCATTCCAGAAAACGAACGGATCTCTGAAATCATCACTGCTATATAAATCAGGGGCATAAAAAGTATCATTTGGGACTTTTTCCCAATTAATATTATCTAAACTAACCGCATGCATAATACATTCTTTGTCAATCCCTAAACTTCCAGCTTTATCATTATGCCCTGTATAAAAACAGTGATATTTACCATCCATACCTTTAATGAAACTTCCTGTTCCAATTGCTAAATCCGGTGATTCCAGTTCCATTCCATACGAAAGTACCTCTCCTTCGTCGAAATAACTGCATAAATCATTTGTGAAAAAACGATAAATTGGGTGATAGGCAATCCCATTATGATCTGTTTCATAAAGATAATTTAAATAAATACCGTTTTCGTCAGCAAAAGGCATAATATCACCAACCCATGCCTCTTTCGCATTTGCAAATAATTTATTTATTATATCTTTGCCTTTTTTCTGCACTTCTTGTGTAGTTCCAATGTCTTTTGTCTGCTCATCTTCGGAAATATTTTTTCTTTCCACACAACCTGTCAGCAAAACATTCCAAACTAAAATAATAGCCAAAAGTCTTCCATACTTAATTTTCTTTTTTCCCATACCTAACCCCTCATATTTTAAAAACTGCAACCAAATTTTTATTAACACTGATATGCATAAACCATGCAACAGCTTTTAACAACAACTGAAAAGTCTTAATTTTTATTTACTTCAATATCATACTTTTCAATATCCAAAATTGCATTTCCATCCGTTTCAAAAAAAATCCCGTCGGATGATATTGGTGTGTATATCAAGGTGCTCATAACGTATTTGCCTTGATTAACAAAAAGTTCGATGCTATTTTTATCAAGAAGAATTCTTAACTGTATATGTTCCATATCTTCTTTCTCAAGAATTATACTTCTTTCTGTCAACATATCCTTATACATGCCACAGCGGTTGCGATCAGTCGTAAGTATCCCTCTGCACTTATCATAACGTATCACAGTTTCGTGTTTATATCCTACAGCAAGATAAATATTAAAATTTTTAAATTCTTGTTTCTTTAAGCTAATGGTCAAATCCAGACATCGTCCCTTAATTCCTGAAAGTTCCACTCTTTTATTCTGAGAAGATAACTCATAATTAAAATAACAAAATTTATTTTTTCGGTATTTCTCCAATTCTTGTACAGGATTTTGAACAAGCCTTCCATTTTTCAACTCAAGTTCTCTTGGTACAGTCATAATTCCGCTCCAACGATAACCATTAGGCAACAGATAATTATCCCAATTCTGAAGCCAGCCAATCATAATTCTTCTTCCATCCTCATGGAGTACAGTTTGCGGGGCATAAAAATCTAAACCAAAATCTATTATATGAGGATTTTCTCTTTTCCACTCCATACTATCTTGCTCATAATCTCCAACAAAATAAATAGAATTATTACCATTGTGAAATTCTTTGCCATCAGATTTCATGAATTGCGATGAAACAATCAAAATTTGCCGACCATTTAAAGAAAAAAAATCCGGACATTCCCACATTTCCCCATACTCATCTTTTGATTCATCAAAAATCTTTATAAATTTCCAATCTGTAAAATTTTCAGAATAAAAAAGTGCTAACTGACCACATCCGTTTTTATCTTTGCTGCCAACCAAAGACCAAAATCCTTTATCATCTCTCCAAATTTTAGGATCTCTAAAATCAACCAGCGAACTTCCTTCTGGAAGTTGATTTGCTTTTATAACAGGATTTCCTTTGTATTTTTGATAATTTACACCATCTCCAAAAGCAATACTTTGAGTCTGCCTTATAATACTTTCTCCATTTTGCCCCAAATTTTCGCTTACAGAAGTATACATAAGTATGTGTTGGCCATTCCATTCTAATGCAGTTCCTGAAAAACAGCCACCCTTATCATATTCCATATCCGGCGCCATTGCACATGGTTTTAGTTCCCACTGAATAAAATCTTTTGTAATATAATGCCCCCAATGCATCGGGCCCCAATGAGTATGGTATGGATTATATTGAAAAAATAAATGATAAACTCCTTTAAACATTGAAAATCCATTTGGATCATTCATCCAGCCGATAGGTGCATACATATGAAAAACTGGTCTTTCTTCTTTATTTATCTTAAAACTTTCCTTTTCTTCATATTGTCTAGCTGCATTCAATTTCTCTGATATTTTCATGTATCTTATATACCCCTTCTAAAATATTTTTCTTAAAACTTTGTGCTACAATTATTAATTTCTGCAATTCTAATATATTTTTAAATTAGATTTTTAAAGCATATTCAAAATGGACTAACAATTTAAAAATAAAACGGCGAACAATATGCTCGCCGTTTTACCGTATAAGCTACAGCAAACGTTGCAATAAATTTTAGATGATTATTCCATTTGCATAAACGAGTAGTCAAAATCATATTTTTATTGCATTTGCACTTTTATGCCAAATTTAACATTTTGTCATTTTCCTAACTTTGCATAGTAGTTATCCAGATTTTTTTGCATTATTTCCATATATTTACTAAGGCCATATTTTTCAAGCGTCTTCAGATATTCATCCCATTTTTCTTCCACATTGCCATTCATTACAAAATCAGATTTCATGCGATTTACATAACTATCAAGATTTGTCGCATACTGATTAATGCTGTCAAGGTCTTCTTGGCTCATTAAAATATTTGGATATACATACTCTTCTTTCATGTCTGCTACATAAACATCTTTAATCCAATCCAAGCGATACTGCGCGTCGTATGGACAAGTTACATATTTTCCATAATAACTATTCAATATTGCCAAGGGCCCTCCTACCATTTGTGCTATACGTATTTCCCAAGGAGACTTTGATTCCCCTGTCAAATCACGATGTTTAAGCATTCCGTCGTCCGTCTTTTCAAATACATTTATTTGACCTTCTTCACCATAAGTCCCCCAGTTGTTTTGTATTGATTGTAAAGGATCGTACATTAAATCAAGCCATGCAGCAGCTAAAGCAGTATCTTTGCATGCGCTAGTTAATACACAACGGCCTCTCTGAAGTCCACTTGTATCACTTCGACTCGCCCTAGGAGCATTTTTTTGTCCATCAGGACCGGTTAACGCAGGAAGCGGAACATAGTCTTTCATATTATCCACTACGTTTGCACAGTCCCACGTAAAACAAAGCCCATAACGCCCAGCCTTTCCTTTTGCTACATAAGTTGACCAATTATGTGTATATGCCTCAGGATCTATCAATCCGTCTTTTGCAAGTTCATGCATCCAAATTAAACCTTGTTTATATCCATCCTGCGCCGCTGTATAAATCACTTTCTTTTCATTAGATACGGCAATATGGTCCGGCACATCACCATAACCTTCGCCAAATGCGCCAAGAATGAACCCCATATCTTCATTTCCACCATTCATAATAAAAGACATTGGAATTGTCTTTCCATCTCCTGCCATATCGTTTTTCTTAAAAGATTCCAAAACTTCTTTAAGCTCATCCGTTGTTTTCGGTACAGAAAGTCCCAATTTGTCCAGCCATTTTTTATTAATAAATGGCATGCCGCCAATCGTCTGAATTGCTTCTTTTCCTGACCCCAACTGTTCAATCCACGGAAAAGCATAAATATGTCCATCAGGAGCAGTAATCATTGCCTTATACTCCGGATTCTCTTCAAGAACTTTTTTTAAATTAGGCATATATTTATCAATTAAATCTTCAACCGGAATAATAACTCCCTGCTTAGCATATCTTAGCAGATCATAATCCGACATATCTGCGTTAAACAAACCATCTGGCAATTTTTTGGTATTCGCAAGCGCAAGATTCTTTTTATCTCCGAATTGATCAGTTGGAAAGCATGTCCAATTGATATGTACATTGGTTTCATTTTCTAAACGTTGAAAAATAATTCTGTCATTTGGATTTTGAATTGTTCCCGGTTCTGCTGAGGTAATAAATGATAATTCTGATTTTTCTTTTAAAGGAAAACTAATGCTCCCTTTTTCTTCTGATGCAGTGCTTTGTTCGGATTCTTTTAATGCCGTACTTTGTTCAGAAATTGAATTAGAATTTCCGGCATTCCCACAAGCACTTAACATCATAGTTACAGCTGCCATTAACATAATTGCTTTGCCTGAATTTTTCTTTTTCATCTTAATACCTTCCTTCTTTTTTATCCCTTTATTGATCCAACCATAATACCTTTTTCAAAGTATTTTTGGAAAAACGGGTACATAATTAACAACGGTATACTAGATACCACGATAGTAGAGTATTTTAATAACTCTGCTATTTTTGACATTTCCGCGAATCCTGTAATATCAGATACCATTCCAGGCTCCGGAGTGTTTTGAATTAATATAGAACGCAACACAAGCTGTAATGGCTGCATGTTAGCATCACTTAAATAAATCATGGGATCAAAATATGAGTTCCACATTCCTACAAATTGATAAAGCACAAGTACCAATACAATCGGCTTGCAAACTGGAAATAATATTTTAAAGAAGTACACAAGCTCAGAAGCTCCATCTATTGCAGAGGCCTCTCTTAATTCTGTTGGGATAGATTGATAATATGTACGAGCCAAAATCATATTCCATACATTAAAAGCATTTGGTAAAATAACAGCCCATATTGTATCCAACATTTTTAAATCGCTTATTAATAAGTATGTTGGAACTAATCCTCCACCAAAAAACATGGTAATGACAAAAAAAGCATTAAATATTTTTTTCCCTATCAAATCTTTTTTCGACATCGGATACGCTGCTAAAACTGTTATTCCAACTGAAACAACACTAAATGCAACAGAATATATTATAGAATTTTTGAACCCCACCCATATCATTCGATTTTCAAGAACTCTGCGATAAGCATCAGTACTCCAATTGGAAAAATCAAAACTGATACCTTTATTTTGCAATACCGTAGGATCCATAAAAGATGCTATAATCACATAGAAAATCGGAAATATAATTGCCAAAGTAAAGATCCCCAACATAAGATATCCAACAACATAAAATAAGCTATCTGCAAAAGATTTTTTCCTAATTCCCATTTTCATACTCTCTTTTCTAAATTCCTTGTCCTTCATTTAATTTACTTACTATTTCATTAACAAATACAAGTAAAACAACATTAATAATAGAATTAAATAATCCCACCGCAGTTGAAAATCCGTAATCACCACTCAATAATCCTATTTTGTATACGTAAGTTGCCAAGATTTCAGATGACGGAATATTCATATCTGTCTGCAGCGCATACGCTTTTTCAAATCCAATACTCATAATATTACCAGCCTGAAGTATAAATTGAATAACTATGACATTTTTTATCGCTGAAAGATCTACATGCCAAATTTGTTGGAAAATATTAGCTCCGTCTACAATAGCAGCTTCTATCAGTTCTTGACTGGAATTTGCCAATGCCGCCGTATACAAAATAGATCCCCATCCTGCTCCTTGCCATATTCCGCTGGCAATATAAATCGTACGAAATGCCTCTGGCATTGACATAAAGTCCGTACTTGTTCCAAATAAAGAATTTATCGGCCCTACAGGCGACAGAAAAATTTTTACCATACCGCAAAGTATTATGACAGAAATAAAATTTGGTAAATATATAAGCAGTTGAATTTTTCTTTTAATTCCTTCCTGTCTTATCCTATTTAAAATTAACGCCAACAAAATAGGAACCGGAAATCCCCATAAAAGACCAAACAAACTTAATTTCAAAGTATTTATTAAATATCGAAAAAAATCTGGAGATGAAATAAAACGTTCGAAATATTTTAACCCAACCCAATCGCTTCCCCATATACCTTTAAGTGAATTATAATCCTTAAATGCAATTAGAATTCCTCCCATAGGAATATACTTAAATATAAAAGTTAATATTACGGCAGGCATCAGAAAAAAGATATATAATTGCCAGTTCTTTTTTATGTACCACAATTTTTTTGAACAATTATTATTTTTCATGTAACATTCACCCTTCTTTGTTTGATGTTACAATTATAACATTATTATGTTTCATTTGCAATTCATAATTGTTATAAATACAACTTTAAATTTTAGTGCAAAATTACTAATTAAGTAAACATTTAATTTGCTGTAATGGCGTTTTATACATATTTTGTTAAATTATTATTTTGTATTATAGAAATAATAAACTAACATTAAACTTTTAAATTCTAAGTAATATCCATTTGCATGTGCTATCATTAACAAATTTAAAATTGTTTATGGTTTATTTGATACATTATATTTGTGCACATAATTGGTATATATGTCAATATATTCACATAAATTTTTTTATAATAAAAATAAATATTATAATAAACGCAAACATAAATTTATATGTGCTTTCAAATATACTCTTATACAATAAAAAATTATCTATGTTGCATTTGACACATACAATTAATTTATGTATAATAATATAAAACAACAAATATAAATTGATATGAAAGGATTGCGATGGCAAAAAATGAATATGCCATCACTATAAACATTATGAAAAATAAAATTACTTTACAAGATATCGCAGATGCTCTGGGAATATCCAGAAATACAGTTTCAAGAGCATTTAATAATACTGGTACAGTTTCTGAATTAACAAGAAACAAAATATTTCAAAAAGCTGCAGAAATGGGATATAAGCAATTTCCAATTCTGCCTCAATTGTCTGAAACATCCTCAAAAGTTAAATCAGGTGTTGTAAATGAAATTGCATTATTTACACAATCATTTCCAGGCAATTCTCATTTCGGAATAAAATTGTTGGATGCCTTTCAAAAAAAAATTGGGGAATTCGGTTATAAGCTTTCTGTTTACATCATAAGAGATTTCGAAATAGAACAACTTTGCTTTCCAATAAATTTCAATCAGGAACATACATCCGGAATTATTTGTTTAGAATTATTTTCAGAATCTTATAGTAATTTTCTATGCAAACAAAATCTCCCTACTTTATTTGTTGATACTGTTTTTAACCATAATGATTTGAATTTGCAGGCAGACTTACTTTATATGGAAAACCAAACAAGCGTTTATTTAATGTTAAAAGAATTGATAAATAACGGTTACCGTAATATTTCATTTGTTGGGGATCGTTTTCATTGTCAATCATTTTATGAAAGATGGAAAGCATATTGTGCTGTAATGACTGATCACAATATAGCAATTAATCTTGATAACAATATTTTAGACGACGATTCCAGTCCTTACGGCGATGTAAACTGGCTTAGTAAACGAATTAAAACATTGCCTGTCATTCCTTCTGCCTTCTTCTGTGCAAATGATTATCTGGCAATATCCACTATAAAAGCATTAAAATGCATAAATATATCCGTACCTGATGATGTACTAATATGTGGCTTTGATGATGCCCCAGAATCAATTGTTATAGAACCAACTATTACTACTGTAAGGATTCCTAGTGATTATATGGGATATATTGCCGCTGATCTTTTAATGTCACGCATCTCACAACCTAATATGCCTTATCGTACAACCTATGTAAAAACAAATATTATATATCGAGAGTCTACAAAAAGAATAAAATAATAAAATTTACTTATTTAAAACCCATTAATACTATTGAATCAAAGAATAAAATATAGCATATCCTATTTAAAGTGTGACAGTTCAAAATTTCAAAATCAAACAGGTGGCAGTCTGATTGCCACCTGTTTTCTTTCATTTTTTCAGATTTACCCCATCTATTGACAAAGAGCCTTTTAATTGCCAAAAACATAAAAAACCTCGGGATTTTTTTACCCGAGGTTTTTCATTTAAATTATTCGCTTATATACGGAAGCAATGCAATGTGCCTTGCACGCTTGATTGCAACGGTAAGCTCGCGCTGATGATATGCGCAAGTGCCTGTCACACGGCGCGGAAGAATCTTTGCGCGCTCAGTAATGCACTTCCTGAGCCTTGCAACATCCTTATAATCAATCTTGTCGATTTTATCTGCACAGAACATGCAAACCTTTTTGCGAGGCTTTTTATTTGCGGCGCGAGGAGATTTCTCGCGATCTCTTTCCTTTTCCTTATCCATTTCCGAAACCCTCCTTAACAAATTTTAATAAAACAAACGCTTAAAAAGGCAATTGCCCGTCGCCTAATATTTCTTCAAACTCATTGAGATTGCCTATTGCAAAAGAAGCATTTTCTTCGCTTTGAACAGCCGGCGCATCATGACGCGGAGGCTGGAACGAAGCTCCAGAATTGTCGCTGCTCCTCTTTGATTCACCAAAATAAACCTGATCCGCCCAAACATCAACCGTATAGTGTTTTACATCGGGATAGCGCTTGTCGGTATAAGAGCCGGTTCTAAGGCTTCCCTCAACGACAATCATTGAACCCTTTGAAAAATACTTGCTTACAAACTCAGCCGTTTGCCTCCAAGCAACAACGTTTATAAAATCCGTCTGCTTTTCTTCGCCTTTTGGCGCATAATTCCTATCCACAGCAACGCTGAAACGGCAGGTTGAAATATTATTGGCAGTCTGTCTAAGTTCCGGATCCGCAGTAAGCCTTCCCATGAGGATAACTTTATTAAGCATTAAACAATCCCCCTTACACCAGCCAAGCTTACTTGACTGTTATCAAAGAACGAAGCACTCCATCCGTAATCGAAAGAATACGGTCAAGCTCGGCAGGGAAATTAGGATTGCTTGTGAAATTATAAAGCACGTAATACCCTTCCGTTTCGTCTTCAATAGCATAAGCCAACTTGCGCTTGCCCCATTCGTTAACGGTTTCAAGAGTTCCGTTTTCTTCGATCAAAGCCTTGAACTTTTCAACAAGAGCCTTTATGCCCTCTTCGCCAAGCTTTGTATTGAAAACCACCATGGTTTCATAGGACGCCGAAGTTTTTGCCATTGTCTTTGCACCTCCTTTTGGACTTGGCCCACCTCTTTGTGTGAGCAAGGATAACATTATTACTTTATCAGAATTTTTTATCCTTGTCAAGCTTTACTTCAAAGTTTTTGCAAATTCTTTTATATATTCCTTAAATTCATCGCCAAATTCGGGATGGTTTGCTCCGACTTCCACCCATGCTTTAAGTATTCCAAGCTTATTTCCCATATCATAGCGCGTTCCGGTAAAGTCAACACCCGTCATCCCCTCTCCCCTTGCAAGCACTTTCATGGCGTCGGTTAGCTGTATCTCATTCCCCGCGCCGGGAGCGGTATTTTTAAGTATCCCAAAAATCTCCGGCGGCAAAACACATCTGCCCAAAATGGAATAAAGCGAAAGGATTTTATCAGGTGAAGGCTTTTCAACCATATCAGTGACGTTAAAATAATTTTCGCAAATATGCTCCACTTTCATAGAAGAATACTTGGAAATCATCTCTTTTGGGACTTCCTTTATTCCCACAACGCCCTTGCCGAATTTTTCATATGCCCTGCAAAGCTGGCCTATTGCCGGGTCCTCGCCGATTATGACATCATCCCCGTAAAGCACGGCAAACGGTTCATCCCCGACAAAGCTTTCCGCAAGCATTATAGCATGCCCGAGGCCTTTGGGCTCTTGCTGGCGGACATAGGTTATATTTGCAAGATTTGATATTTCAACTATCGAATTGTAAAGCTCCTCCTTGCCCTTGCTTTCAAGAAGCTTGCGTTCAAGCTCCGGTGCACGGTCAAAGTGGTCCTCCACTATGGATTTCCCTCTGGAAATTATTATAAGTATATCAGTTATCCCGCTTTTTGCGGCCTCTTCGACTATATACTGTATTGCAGGCTTGTCTATTATAGGAAGCATTTCCTTAGGCATTGCCTTTGTCGCCGGAAGAACCCTTGTGCCAAGTCCGGCGGCAGGTATTACAGCCTTTTTTATCTTCATTTCTCTTCCTCCAAAATTTTATATCATATTCTTAAAAAATGCAATGAAATATAAAAAGATGTAAAAAAGCATAAAAAGCGTAAATGACGCAACTGAAATCAGCACAAGGGCAAGTTTTGAAACTCCGCCCTTTGCGCAGACAATAGCTTTAACAGCTTTATTCTTTTCTTTAAGCTTCTTAACCTTTGCAAGACAGTGGCGGTAATAAAGCCAGTTTGCAAAACCTCCCATCAAAAACATAAAAGCATAATTCAGAAAATACGCCACATCCGAAATAAAATTAAATCCCGCGCTGTCCACTTTGAAAATCCCCGAAAGAGCGCTGAAAACTCCCCCGGAAAAAGTTCCGCTTGAAATGGCAAATATAACCGATGGCATGGCTATCAAAATTTTTGCCAATGCCGAAATAAACATCATCGGAAACATCTTTCGGTACCCGAAATAAAAAACCGGAAAAAGCATGGCGGAAAAATTCCAAGTCAGTTTATGTCCCGTATCCTTCATGCGCTTAAAGAGAGGAAGATAATAAAACGTATTAGGCCCTACAAAATCCGCAAGCTCCTCAAGCCTTACGCCCTCAAAATCCTCATCGGGATTAAGCCCGCACAAAGGGTCGCTGAAATTAACTTGGGCATACTCCGAATTAAACGGACTTCCATTGTTATAAAATCCAAAGTCATCATCAAAAATGCCTTTTTGATTAAAATTTTCCTTTTCGGTTTTTCCATCGGACGAAAACGGCATACCGCATTTGCGGCAAAAAAGCGACAAGGGTTCGTTTTCTTCACCGCATCTTGGGCATCTGAGTGCATCGCTGTGCTCTTCAATTTGCTGATATGTCTTGCCTTCCTCGTGGAGTTTTTCATTTATACATTTCCCGTTTTGATTATAACATTCCCTATGGTAAGGGGTTCCGCATTCGGGGCATACAACTATATCGTCATTTTCGGTAAATTTTTTATTGCAGGCTATACATTTTTTCCCTATGTAATTTATCATTTTCCCCTCCGGATTTTTATTTGGAAGATGTTATTAGCATATTATATCACATATTTTTTATTTTTTCAAAGAATTATTTTTTTGTATATCTATAGCTCATCCCGCAGCCGAATTCTTCGTTAGGGCGACTTTTAAACCCAAATTTTTCATAAAATCCTTCCTTGCCTTTTATGGACATTAAATTTATAAAAGTAGTTTCTCCGGAAATTATGTTTGAATCTATATATTCCATAACCTTTTCCATCAGCAGCCTGCCTATGCCTTTGCCTTGAAAATCAGGATGAACTATGACATCGGCCACAAAAAACACATATCCGCCGTCGGTGATTATCCTTGACATTCCTGCAAGCCGTCCGTCAATACGAACCGTTATTAAAAATTGGGAATTATTGATAATACATTCCACCTGTCTTTTACTTATTGCAGGCCATTCAACCGAAGCCCTTATTTCAATGTATTCATCGACGGAAATTGAATTTGAATACTCAATATTCATAAAAACCCTCTCCCATAAACAAATTACCGCTTAATGCAAAAACAGCCTTTTTATGATTATATCAATATCATAAAAAGCTGTTTTAAACCTCCGTTTTTATTTTGCGGTCCAAATAGACTCGCTTTCATGTTTTTTCGGCCTTCCCATTAAATCGGAAAGTGCGGTTTTTACGTCTTTTCCGCAAAAAAGTGTCTGATAAAGCTGCTCGGTAATCGGCATTTCCACATTTGCGCTCCGGCAAAGCTCCCATGCTACCTTGGTGCAAAAGTATCCTTCAACCGTGCCGACTCTTTCAACTGCCTCCTGCGGGGAAATTCCCTGCCCGATGAGTATTCCCGCTCTCCTGTTCCGGCTGTGCATGCTTGTGCAGGTAACAATCAAATCGCCAATTCCGGTAAGTCCGGCAAAAGTATCTTTTTTTGCTCCAAGCGCGACGCCAAGTCTTGCAATTTCAGTAATTCCCCTTGTCATAAGCGCGGCCTTTGTATTGTCGCCGTATCCCATGCCGTCGCAAATTCCAGCGCAGAGGGCTATTATATTTTTAAGCGCTCCGCCAAGTTCGCAGCCGATTATATCATCGTTGCAGTAAATCCTCAATGTTTTGTTGGAAAGCTCCTCCTGCACATAATTTGCATGCTCCATGCTCTTTGAAGACGCCACAATTGTAGTCGGCATGCCTATGGCAACCTCCTCGGCATGGGAAGGTCCCGAAAGCGCAACAACGGGATTCCCTGCAATTTCCTCTTCAAGCACTTCACTGAGCCTTTTAAATGTCTTGTCTTCAAGTCCCTTGCCGACGTTCACTATAACCGCATTTTCAGGGATATACGGCGCGGCAAGCTTTGCAACCTTTCTCACAAACGCCGATGGTATTGCAAAAATAATTATATCGCAATTCCCTATAAGGCTTATATCGGTAATTAAATTTATGCTTTCCTTTACTTTTACTCCCGGAAGCAGCTTTTTATGCTCGCCGTCACGCCTTATATTTTCAATTTCTTCCGCAAATGCCGACCAGACGGTCACTTCATGCCCAAAATTGTCAGCCATAACCGCAAGGCTTATCCCAAAGCCTCCCGAACCCAAAACAGTGATTTTTGCCATGTCGCACCTCTTTATTTATTTGCTTTTTTTGGTTCCAAATTTATTTTCTGTACCGTTTTTAAGTCTTTTTATATTTTCCTTATGCATGTATATAATCAATGCGCTTGTCGCCAAAACAAGCAAAGTATTAAGCCACACGTTTGGAAATCCCCTCAAAGTCTGCGAAATAAAAGTTACAAAAGGATATGCCGTCGCTGCAGAAATCGAGGCCACGGAAACGTATCTTGTAAGTATTACAATCAAAGCAAAAAACGGCACAAGAATGCAAACCGAAAGAGGGTCTATCACAAGGAGTATTGAGCATGCCACAAGCACGCCTTTTCCTCCCTTAAAGCCGTAATAGACCGGAAATATATGCCCAAGCATTGCAAAAATGCCGGATATGTAGCCCACAAACCTGATGTCAAGCGGCATTCCTGCGCCGGCATAAAGTCCTGCGCCAAGCAAAGAAAAAACAAGTCTGCTCAAAAGCACGGCAATTACGCCTTTTGACAAATCCCCCAAAAGCGTCAGCAGCGCCGGGCCTTTTCCAAACACCCTATAAGTATTTGTAAGTCCGGCATTTTTGCTGCCAAGAGTGCGGATATCAGTCTTTTTCCAAAGTCTGCAAACTATTATTGCCGAATTGCAGCTGCCAAGAAGATACGACACCACTGCGGAAATCAAAAGCCCAATCAAAATTTTAAAAGCCACATTTATTCCCCTTCTTTTTTATTTATCATCCTGTCCGCGCTCACGGATTATAAAGCGTATCGGAGTTCCCTCAAGTCCAAAGGTTTCCCTTATTTGATTTTCTATATACCTCTGGTACGAAAAATGGAAAAGTTCAGCCTTATTGACAAATACCACAAACGTCGGCGGTTTTGTGGACGGTTGGGTCATATAATATATTTTCAGTCTCTTGCCCTTGTCAGACGGCGGCTGAACCCTTGCCGTCGCGTAAGCAAGCACATCATTGAGCATTCCCGTTGAAATCCTCATGGAATTTTGTTCATTTACATATTTTATGAGTTCAAAAAGCTTTTCAATTCTCTGCCCCGTTTTTGCGGAAATGAATATAAACGGAACATAGGACATGAAGCTGAATTTTTCCTCCAAGTCCTTTCTGAAAGCATTCATTGTCTTATCGTCTTTTTCAACCGCATCCCATTTGTTTACGGCAACAATACAGCCCTTGCCCTGCTCGTGAGCATAGCCGGCAACCTTTGAATCCTGTTCAGTAAATCCCACCTGTGCGTCTATTACGATAACGCATACATCGGAGCGGTCCACAGCCATATATGCCCTAAGCACGCTGTAACGCTCTATTTCCTCCAAAACTTTGGATTTTTTCCTTATTCCTGCGGTATCAATGAAAATAAATTTCCCTTTATCATTCTCTATTGCAGTATCTATGGCATCTCTTGTAGTACCGGCAATATCGGAAACTATAACCCTTTCCTCGCCTGCAATCCTATTTATGAGAGATGATTTTCCAACATTAGGTTTGCCTATTACGGCCACCTTTACATATTCGCTGTCATCCATGCTTTCGTCTTCATCAGGCAGGTGCTTGAAAACTTCGTCAAGCAAATCCCCCGTTCCATGTCCGTGAACAGCCGAAACCGGAAAAGGGTCGCCAAGGCCAAGATTGTAAAACTCATAAAGCTCGGCGGGAGGTTCGCCAATCCAGTCGCATTTGTTAACGCAGAGCACTATGGGTTTCCCGCTTTTCATCAGCATTGACGCAACTTCAAAATCATTTGCCGTAACGCCTGCTGAAATGTCAGTCACAAGAATTATAACATCAGCCTTTTCTATTGCAATTTCAGCCTGTCTTCTCATTTGCGAAAGTATTACATCATCCGAATCCGGTTCTATTCCTCCCGTATCGACAAGCATAAACTCCCTGTTTCTCCATTCGCACTTTGAATATATTCTATCCCGCGTAACTCCGGGCGTATCTTCAACTATCGAAAGCCTCTTGCCTATAAGCTTATTGAAAAGCGTTGATTTTCCGACATTAGGTCTTCCCACAACGGCAACTATCGGAAGCGCCATTTTATCAACTCCCTCTTTCTTTAATATTCTATCCCCAAAAGGCTGTCAAGCAAGGCATATCCGTCGCTTTCAACCGTACGAATCTTCACTCCAAGCTCTTTTTCAACCTGCGGGATTGTATAATCATCAAGGAACAAATCAGAATCCTTTTTTATCATTGAAGCTGAAATTAAAAGTTCCTCGCCCAAGTCCTTATCCTTTAACTGCGAAACCAAATCGGTTCCTGTTATAAGTCCCGATACGGTAATATTTTCTCCAAAAAAATAATTGATAATAGCATAAACTTCACAGGATAAATTATCCCACTTTTTTGTTGCTTTTTCAACTAATTTTTTTAAAAGCGGATAAGCCGCCACTCCTGTTGCAACAGAAATCTTCCTTTTAGGTATCTCGCATGAGCAATCTTCAAGCGCGCTGTCAAATTCATCTTCAAGGGAACGGAGCATTCCGACTCCGTTTTCGTACTGAGGATATTCCTCATAAGCCTCTGCTTTGGGAATTTCCCTTTCAGCTTTAAGATAAAATTCGTCCGAAGCAAAAACAAGCCTTGTACCATATTCCGAAAGAAATTTTTTCTGATACCTCTCAATTATATCCAGCGCTGCGCGTACAGTTTCCTTTGTAAACGGCTGCAACTGGAAAAGTCCGTCGCGGTATTTTGAAAGTCCCACTGGAACCACGGCAATGCTTTGTATTGACGGCATAAGCGACGACAAATCTTCAAGCGACCTTTCAAGCTCAGGGCCATCGTTAATGCCCGGGCAAAGCACTATCTGGCAGTTCATCATTATCCCCGCTTTTGCAAGCTGATAAAGGTAATCCAGCTTTTCGCCCGCAAAGCGGTTGTGCATCATTTTGCATCTAAGCTCCGGATTAGTCGTATGAACAGATACATTTATATTAAGACGCATTTTTATTATTCTGTCAATATCTTTTTGCTTTAAATTTGTGAGAGTTATATAATTTCCCTGCAAAAACGAAAGTCTTGCGTCATCATCTTTAAAATAGAGGGTTTCCCTCATTCCGGGAGGCATCTGGTCTATAAAGCAAAATATGCATTTATTTTGGCAGCTTCTTTTATCATCCATAAGGAAAGTTTCAAATTCAAGCCCCAAATCGTCATATTCGCCCTTTTTTATTTTTGCCTCTATATTCTCCCCGCCGCGCTTCAAAACAAGTTTTATCTCGGCCTCCGCCGCATAAAACATATAATCAAGCACGTCTTCTATCTCATTTCCGTTAATCGAAACCAAAACATCGCCCTTTTGAACCTTTGCCTTGGCCGCCGGAGAATTTTTGGCAACTCCCGTAATTTCAATACCCACAAATTTCACCTTCCTTCCGGATAAAAAAATAGAGAAGGATTTCTCCTCCTCTACCTTTTAAGGAAATGGATTTTAAGCTTCCTTCTTAATAACCTCTACACCTTTATAAAATCCGCAATTTCCGCAAACCCTATGCGGTGTAATGAGCTCTCCGCAGTTTGAGCATCTGCTAAACGCAGGAGCATCAAGCTTCCAAACAGCAGAACGCCTCTTATCACGTCTTGCCTTGGATACCTTTCTCTTTGGTACCGCCATTTTTCAGCACCTCCTTAACAGTATATAAATGGGACTTAATCCCTCTTGCAATTGCATTCGGATACATTCAAATCCGCTCCGCAAATTCCGCAAAGTCCCTTGCAATCTTCTTTGCAAAGCATCTTTGACGGCAGCTGCAAAAGCAAATCGGATATAACAAGTTCATCCAAATCAAGCTTATCCCCGTCTGACAAAACATATTCATCGTCATCGGCCTTTTCGGCATCCTTTATGACAATATGCTTAAACTGAAAGGAATAATCCCGATTAAACTCTTTAAGACATCTGTCACAGTTGTGGCAAAGTCTAAACGAAACGGAATAATTCAAATAAACTATTCCGGTTCTGTTAAAAGCTTCTCCCTCAACCAAAACCGGTGAAACAAAAGCATATCCGTTATATTCTTTCAAAACGTCCTGCTCTATTTGATATTTAATTTCAACACGCTCACCGGCTATGCGGTAAAGCTGTTTCAAATTTAAGACCATTGTTCACCTCAGACATCACAAATTACATTATATCCGATATTTACATACTTGTCAATATCTTTTTTTAAATATTACTTCAAGAATACCTTTACTTCTTCAGGAAGTTCATTTTCATCAGCAGAAACCGTAAATACAAGCTTTACATCATTTCCGGCAATCTTATCAAGCTTTTTAAGAAGATTTCCAAGAGCCGCAAAATCAGGACCGCCTATTTTAAGGATTGAATCCACATAAACCTCTGAAATATCAAAATTCCCGGCAAGCATTCCGGCAATAAAGCCATAAACGGCATCATAGCCCTCAATGCCATAACGCTCGGTATCCGCAAGCCTTACGCTATGGTCAATATCGTATGTAAGCTTTGCGCCTTTTTCAATGCAAACTATATTTCCGCTTGTCTTTTTTGCGGCATCATTAATCATATCAATTAAGATTTTTGTTTTGCCTGTTCCTTTTTTCCCTGTTATTAATTTAATCATAAATAACACTCCATTCCTCCGCTTTTAAGCGGCAATTTATTTTAAATACGGAGCGGAGTCTATCCGCTCCGTATCTTGGGGCGTTTTGCAGGTGCTTATTTTAATTTTGCTTCAAGGGCTGCTTTTGCTCCCTCATATCCCGGCTTGCCCAAAAGCGCAAACATGTTGGATTTATAGCTTTCCACTCCCGGCTGGTTGAAAGGATTTACTCCAAGGAGATATCCCGAAACCGCACAAGCCTTTTCAAAGAAGTAAATAAGATATCCAAGGGACTTTTCAGTAGTATCCTCCATTTCAATCACAATATTCGGCACTCCGCCCTCGGTATGGGCAAGTATTGTGCCCTCCAATGCCCTGCGGTTTACAACCGACATGTTTTGGTTTGTGAGGAAGTTAAGCCCGTCAAGGTTTTCTTCGTCATTTTTAAGGAAAAGGTCCGCCTTGGGCTTCTTTATATCAACAACTGTTTCAAACATAACCCTTGAGCCTTCCTGTATAAACTGGCCCATGGAATGCAGGTCTGTGGAAAAAATCACCGATGCCGGGAAAAGGCCTTTATTGTCCTTGCCCTCGCTTTCGCCGAAAAGCTGTTTGAACCATTCGTTCATCATTGCAAAGCTTGGCTCATATGAAACAAGGAGTTCTATCGACTTGCCTTTTCTGTAAAGTATGTTCCTGAGCGCGGCATACTTATAGCAATCATTCTTGTCAAAATCTGCGCAAAGTTCGTTTTGGGCAAGTCTTGCGCCCTCCATCAAAGCGTCAATATCGCATCCGGCAACTGCAATCGGCAAAAGGCCAACAGCAGTCAAAACCGAAAATCTTCCGCCAACGTCATCAGGAATTACAAAAGTTTCATATCCTTCGGTATCGGAAAGCTTTTTAAGCGTTCCCTTTGCCTTGTCTGTGGTGGAATAAATTCTTCCCTTTGCGCCTTCTTTACCGTATTTTTTCTCAACAAGTTCCCTGAACACTCTGAAAGCAAGGGCAGGCTCGGTAGTTGTTCCGGACTTTGAAATAACGTTAACCGAAAAATCCTTGTCTTCGCATATGGAAATTATTTCATTAAGATATGTGGAACTTATGTTATTGCCCACAAAGTAAATATCCGGAGTATCCTTTTTAAGATTATTGTAAAAAGGAGATTTTAAAAATTCTATTGCGGCCCTTGCGCCAAGGTAGGAGCCGCCTATTCCTATAACTATCAGCACATCCGAATCGGACTGGATTTTCTTTGCGGCACGCTTTATTCTTTCAAATTCTTCCTTATCGTAATTTGTCGGCAAATCAAGCCACCCGAGAAAATCATTTCCAAGTCCGGTTTTATTATGCAAAAGCCCAGCCGCATTTTCAACCTGAGGCTTTATGCCGTCAAGTTCATGGGGAGCCACAAAATTTTCAACGTACTTTGAATTCAGCTTTACCGTCATTTTATTATTCCTCCAAAATTGCTCTATGCGTATTTCAATCCACGCTCTACTAACTACTAATTTGATTTTACTATAAAAACACTTTATTTTCAAGATATTTTGACAGCGGCGGTTATGTTTGTGCATATTTTACAAAGCGTTATTTAAAAATCCATCATATTTTTAAATAATATATTAAAAGCTGTAAAAAATGTCATTTCCTCAACCGTTTCGCCGGCTAAAAGATTCGTTTTGCAAAGCAAGCTGTCCCCGCGATAAAATTCCACTTCGCCTATAATTTGATTTTCCCTTACCGGCGCTGAAATTTCCTCCGGAAGAATTACCTTTCCGGTTATTTCATCCGCGGCTCCTTTTGGGATTACCACATTTGAAAGGCTTTCCGCCCTTGCAAAAATCTGTCTTTTAGTTCCGCCGCTTACCTTTATTGGTTTCAGCGCCTCCTCAGGCATCGGCGGAGTCGCAACCTGATAATTTGCAAATCCGACGTTCATAAGTCCCTTTGCCTCTGAAAATCTTGCGTCTTTATCCGCACATCCCAAAACAACCGCAACATATGCCGTTCCGTTTCTTTCTGCGGCAGCAGAAATGCAGTTTTTCGCCGCTTCGGTATATCCCGCCTTAACGCCGATTATCCCGTCATAGCTTTTCACAAGGTTGTTTGCGTTTACAAGCATGGTTGCGCCATTCCTTAAATTATCCATCCAGCATGTCATATATCCGTACATATTTTTATGCTTTATAAGTTCCCTTGACATCAATGCCACATCATAAGCAGTCGAATACTGTTCAGGTTCATCATATCCCGTACAGTTTTTAAAAACAGTATTCGCCATGCCAAGTTCCTTTGCCCTTTGGTTCATCCTTGCGACAAAATCCTCCTCGGTTCCGCTTACAGCTTCCGCAAGGGCAATGCTAGCATCGTTTGCATTCCCTATTATGACCCCTTTAAGCAAGTCCTCGACCGACATCTTTTCCCCAGCTTCAAGCCAGATGACAGCTCCCTTTGCCTTGCTTGCCTTCGTGCTTGCCGAAACTTGCGACGAAAGCGAAAGCTTCCCCTCATCTATTGCCTCGGCAACAAGCAAAACGGTCATTATCTTATTCAGCGTTCCTATCGGAAGTTTTTCGTTTGCCTGTTTTTCAAACAGCACTTGTCCTGTGGATGCTTCCATAAGCAATGCCGAAGCACCCGTTATTTTTATATCCGTAGAGGCGTATATTGCCTCTTCCCCATCGGCTATTGCCGGCAGGGTGCAAAAAAACGTCATTGCCAGGGCAACAAGAAACGCAGTCATCTTTTTTGCCATCCGCATAAACAACCCCTCCGATTTTATACTTGTCTGATTTTTATAAGTTTATGCGGAAAATCTTTAAAATAAAACAAAAAAGCGTTGGAACGACAAATTCCAACGCTTTTGAAATGCTTATTCAACTATGAACGGCTTTATTTCTGCAAAGAAAGCTTCCGGGGAATCGGTGTGCGCTTGAAGTTCAATTGGTTTTGAAAGGTCAAGGCTGAAAATTCCCATGATTGACTTTGCGTCAACGGCATATCTTCCGGAAACCAAGTCAACATCAAAATCGTATTTAGCAACGGTGTTTACAAAAGTTTTTACATCATTGATTGTACCAAGCATGATTTTTACAGTTTTCATAAAAAAACCCCCATAATCAAAGAATAAATGTAATTATATCCATAAAGGTTATACTTATAATATACCACATTCTTGCTTTAAGTCAATAGTTAATTGATAAATACCGCAAAACATTGTATAATGTACAATAAAGTTTATAAAAAATATAGGTATTATGCCATGCAAAAGGAATGATTACAATAAAGGCTTATTTTATTACCTTTGGCTGCAAAGTCAATCTTTACGAAACCGAAAACATGAAGGAGCTTTTCCGCAGGGAAGGTTTCGAAATTTCAGAAAGCGAAAACGGTGCGGATATTTTTGTGATAAACTCATGCACGGTGACTTCCGCAAGCGATAAAAAAATCAAGCAGGAGCTCAGGCGTTTGCGCAGGGAAAATCCCGATTCGGCAATAGCGCTTACGGGATGTTTCCCGCAGGCGTTTGAAGAAGAAGCAAAAAAGCTCTCCGAAGCCGACATAGTCCTCGGAACCAAAAACCGCTCAGAACTTGCAGGCCTCGTTAAAAAGCATATGCTTGACAAAGCAAAAATAGTACAAATCGCTCCGCACATCAAAGGAGAGCATTTTGAATCAATGAAAAACGCCGGATACGGCGACAAAACAAGAGCATTTATGAAAATACAGGACGGCTGCGACCAATTCTGCAGCTACTGCATTATCCCATATTCAAGGGGCAGAGTGCGCTCAAAACCCATTGAGGATATTATAGAAGAAGCCACTCAATTTGCAAAATCCGGACACAAGGAGCTTGTGCTTGTCGGAATAAACCTCTCGTTTTACGGAAAGGAGTTTGGGCTCTCCCTTGCCGATGCTGTCGAGGTCTGCTGTAAAATTGACGGGATAGAACGTGTACGGCTTGGCTCCCTTGAACCGGAAATGATGACCGATGATGAAATAAATCGTCTTGCCGCGCAAAAAAAGCTCTGCCCGCATTTTCATCTTTCCCTGCAAAGCGGCTGCGACAAAACGCTTAAAGAAATGAACAGAAAATATACTTCCGGCGAATTTTACAATCTTGTCTGCAAGCTGCGCGGCAAATTCGAGGATTGCGCCATAACAACCGACGTAATGGTCGGCTTTCCCGGCGAAACGGATGATGATTTCAAGGCTTCCCTTGAATTTGTTAAAAAGGTTTGTTTTGATAAGGTCCATGTTTTTCCGTATTCCATAAGAAAGGGAACCGCTGCAGCAAAAAGGCAGGAACAAATACCCGAAGAAATAAAAAAGCAAAGAGCAAGGCTCATGTCGCAGATTGCTGACGAATGCATGAAGCAAAACCTTCAAAAGCAAATCGGAAAAATTTATCCCGTGCTTTTTGAACGTGAAAATTGCACAGATTTTCATCAGGGACATGCTCCGAATTACACGTTAATTAAAATTCCTGCCGAAAAAGGCGATAATAGTTTGCGCGGACAGATTTTTTATGTTAAAATAAATAGGATTGAAAAAGATTTCTGCATCGGTGAAAAAATTAAAGAAAATCAAATTTAAGGAGCGTTAAACCATGCCTGTTTTCCGTATCTACGTTGAAAAAAAACCACAGTTTGCGGTTGAGGCAAAGGCCGTTCTTGCGGACCTTAAAACCTCTTTGCGCCTTGACGGGCTTAAAAACGTCAGAATTTTAAACCGTTATGATGCACAGGGGCTGTCCGAAGAAGATTTCAAGCTTGCCATACCAACTGTTTTTTCCGAACCTCCGGTTGATTATGTTTATTCCAATCTACCAGAAATCAAGGATGGACAAAGGATTTTTGCAATAGAATACCTTCCGGGGCAATTTGACCAGCGCGCAGATTCGTGCGAACAGTGCATACAGCTCCTCACCCAGGGCGAAAGATGCAAAATAAGAAATGCAAGGGTTTACATCATTGAGGGCAATATAACAGACGAACAATTTAATTCCATCAAAGCCTATCTGATTAACCCTGTCGAAAGCAGAGAGGCTTCCCTTGACGCCGTAGAAAGCCTTGACATGGAATATGAAATCCCAACAAAAGTAAAAACTCTTGACGGATTTATAAAGCTTGACGAAAAGGGGCTTGAAAATTTTATAAAAGAATATGGTTTGGCAATGGATTTGGACGATGTAAAATTCTGCCAAAACTACTTCAAGCGCACCGAAAAACGCAATCCTACAATAACCGAAATAAGGATGATAGACACATATTGGTCCGACCACTGCCGCCACACAACTTTCGGAACTCACATTGACGATGTTGAAATAGAATCCGATTATATCAAAAAGACTTATGACGAATATCTTGATGTCCGCAAGGAGCTTGGACGTCAAGACAAGCCCGTGACTCTTATGGACCTTGCTACAATTGCCGCAAAAAAGCTTAAAAAAGACGGGCTTTTGAAAGATTTGGACGAATCCGAAGAAATAAATGCCTGCTCGGTAAGAATAAAGGTTGATGTCGACGGAAACGAAGAAGACTGGCTCCTTATGTTTAAAAATGAAACTCACAACCATCCAACCGAAATAGAGCCTTTCGGCGGAGCGGCAACCTGTCTTGGCGGTGCTATACGCGACCCGCTTTCCGGACGCTCTTATGTTTATCAGGCAATGAGGGTAACGGGAGCGGCAAATCCGCTTGTGCCGATAGAGGACACCCTTAAAGGCAAGCTCCCTCAAAGGAAAATAACCGTTGGAGCCGCAAACGGCTACAGCTCCTACGGAAACCAGATAGGACTTGCTACCGGCCATGTTGCTGAAATATACCATCCCGGATACATTGCCAAAAGAATGGAAATAGGTGCGGTAATCGGCGCCGCTCCGCAAAAAAATGTGGTAAGGGAAATCCCACAGCCGGATGATGTAATAATTCTTCTTGGCGGAAGAACAGGCCGCGACGGCTGCGGAGGCGCAACAGGCTCGTCAAAATCCCACACAACCGCATCAATAGACCTTTGCGGCGCAGAAGTGCAGAAGGGAAATGCTCCCGTTGAAAGAAAGCTTCAAAGGCTTTTCAGAAAGCCGGAAGTCACCACAATGATAAAGCGCTGCAACGATTTTGGAGCGGGCGGCGTTTCCGTTGCAATCGGAGAACTTACCGACGGGCTTATCATAGACCTTGACAAAGTCCCCAAAAAATATGAGGGCCTTGACGGCACTGAGCTTGCCATAAGCGAAAGCCAGGAAAGAATGGCTGTTGTGGTAAGCAAAGAAAACGTTGAGCGCTTTATAAAAGAAGCCGAAAAGGAAAACCTTGAAGCAACTCCCGTTGCCGTTGTGACCAAAGAGCCGCGTCTTAAAATGCTTTGGAACGGAAAGGAAATAGTAAACCTTTCAAGGGAATTTTTAAATTCCACCGGTGCCGAAAAGCATGCAAAGGCGCAAATAGGAATTCCGGCCGCCGGAATGCAGCCTGTTTACTCCGACTGCGAGGAAGACTGGCTCTCTCTTATGTCAAACCTCAATGTATGCTCACAAAAGGGCCTTGTTGAACGTTTTGACTCAACGATTGGCGCTGGAACAGTGCTTATGCCTTTCGGAGGCAAGTACCAGCTCACGCCTGCGCAGGCAATGGCGGCAAAAATCCCCGTACTTCACGGTGAAACATCCACCTGCTCTCTTATGGCATGGGGATACAACCCTTATATCAGTGACAAAAGTCCTTACCACGGGGCAATGCTTGCAGTAATTGAATCCATTGCAAAAATTGTTGCCGCCGGAGGAAGCTATAAAAAATGCTGGCTTACTTTCCAAGAATATTTTGAGAGGACAAACAACAATCCAAAAAGGTGGGGCAAGCCTCTTGCAGCGCTTCTTGGGGCTTTCAAGGCGCAGCTTGAGCTTGGCTGCGGCGCCATCGGCGGAAAGGACTCCATGTCAGGCACCTTTGAAAACATAGATGTTCCGCCGACCCTTGTTTCATTTGCTGTATCAACGGCAAAGAGCGGTAAAATCATATCCCCCGAATTTAAAGGTTCCGAGAGTAAGGTTATCCTCATAAAACCTGAATACGTCAAGGATTATCTCCCGGATTTCAACAGCATAAAAGCATGCTTTGAAAAGGTTGAAAATCTTATCCAAAGCGGAAAGGCAAGGGCTGTTTGGGCTGTATCTTTTGGAGGAGTCGCTGAAGCTGTTGCAAAAATGACTTTCGGCAACAGGATAGGTTTCAGATTCTCCAAAAAGCTTAACGAAAGGCTGCTTTTCTCTCCTTGCTACGGAGCTTTTATAATCGAGCTTGACAAGGATGAGGAAACTTCAGAGGAAATTATAGGCTTTACAATGCCGGAATATAAAATCGACTGCATAAATTATTCGGTTTCATTGGATTCGCTGCAATTCAACTGGGAAAACAGGCTTGAACCGGTATTCCCATGCAACATAAAAATAGAAAACACCGGCGCAAAGACATTTTCATATACGGCTGAAAATTGGCCGAAACCATCGGTTAAAATTGCAAAGCCGAGAGTGCTCATTCCAGTTTTCCCCGGAACAAACTGCGAATACGACACCGCAAGGGTATTTGAAAAGGCCGGAGCAATCCCCGAAGTTTTCGTTATAAACAATCTTTCTTCGCAAAAGATTTCAGAGTCCGCAGTAGAAATTGAAAAGGCAATAAAGCAGGCGCAAATAATCATGCTTCCCGGCGGATTCAGCGGCGGCGACGAGCCGGATGGAAGCGGAAAGTTCATCACTGCCTTTTTCAGAAACCCGCGTGTAAAGGACGCCGTACATGAACTGCTTTACAATCGCGACGGGCTTATGCTTGGAATATGCAACGGTTTCCAAGCCCTTATAAAGCTTGGGCTTGTTCCGTTCGGCAAGATAGTGGACATGGATGAAAATTCACCTACCCTTACCTTTAATACAATCGGACGTCACCAATCCATGATGGTCAACACAAGGATTGCCTCAAACAAATCGCCTTGGCTTATGAATGTCAAAGTCGGAGATATCCATAGAATTGCAATTTCCCATGGCGAGGGACGCTTTGTTGCATCCGCGGAGCTTATAGAACAGATGGCGCAAAACGGGCAGATTGCCACTCAATATGTTGATTTTGAAGGAAATCCGACGCTTGACATACGTTTCAATCCCAACACTTCCGTTGAAGCAATCGAGGGCATAACCTCCCCAGACGGCAGGGTGTTCGGAAAAATGGGCCACAGCGAGCGAATCGGCAAAGATGTATGCAAAAATGTTTGCGGTGAAAAAGACCAGCACATTTTTGAAAGCGGAGTAAAATATTTTGCAGACTAAAAACCTCATCCCTGCGGAGCAAAAGCCGCAGGGATGAGGTTTTTTTATCTTCTTGATTTTCCGCGTTTTAAAAGTACTGCTGCAGCTGCAAAACAGAATATTGCAATTGCATATGGAATCCCATTTCTTGCAATTGGCATTGCACTGTCACGCACCTGCTCTCCTGCCGAAAGCGTGGAAAGCTTGCCGGTTTCATCAACTACAAAAGCATAGGGTGAAAAATGGCTTGCTTTAAATACCACGCACCATACACCGTCTTTATTAAGCAGTCCGGTATGAAGAACTTCCAATTTTCCGTCAACTACGCATACTACCGCAATTTTATCCTTGTATGCAAGGAGTTCTTCCGGAATCGGGCAGGTTATTGTCACCATATTCCCATTTTGGGGCTGGAGTTTTGTGTTTGTACCTTTAGCATAAATCCCTATATCCATTGGAAAAATTTTCGCATCAGCGTTTATTTTCCCAGCAAGAGCCTGCTCAATTACCGTCTTTGTCTGTACATCCGCATCTTTAAGACGAATTTCTGCGGGCTGGCTGAAAGCTGCCTCATCGGCTTCAATTTTAACCATTTCAGAATTTTTTATACTCTGCGGCACTTCCGCAACCGAAATATAAGGCGCTGCTGTAACAGATGTTGTAGCTGAAGCCGAAGTTTCTCTCCTTGTGGTTGATGTACTATTTGAAGTCGTTGCGGCAGTTGTTATGGATGCTGTTGTGGATGTTGTTGTCGTCATTGCAGTTGTTGTTTCAGCAGATGTTGAAACAGTTGTAGTCACAGTTGGCGCGGTTGTTGTTTCTATTGAAGTTTCTGCTGTTGTGGTAACAGGAGGCTCGGAAGTTGTTGTTTCAGAAACAGTGGTAGTTTCCGGCGGCTCTTGGGCAATAAAATATGCATAAAAATATACATTGCTGATTTTGCACAAAGCTTCATCCCAACCCGGGGCTTCCCACCATGAACCTGCTCCGAAATAAACCGTATCCGCTGTTCCGACAAGCCAATTCATCATGTTGGAATAATCCGTCAATGTCCCGCTGCCTGTTGCAGGATTTTCAAGTATTGTTTTGTCATAAGCCTTTTCTCCGTTTACATAAACTTCAAACCCGGAATTTGAAAGGCATATCTCCACTGTCGATTTCCCTGACCCTATATAATCCTCAACCAAACCATATTGATACAAATTTGCGTCAAAATATCCCCCTGTAGCATTATAGCCTAAATATGAGCCGGGAGTAAAATATAGTCTTCCGCTGTCGCCCCCATTTCCAAGAAAGGAAATGATAGTCCCCAGAGTATGTATTGCGCCGGTAGGCTCAACATCAAATTTGATTTTTACTCCCTTTTCAAAATCAATTTCCCAATTGTTAAAATATGGATTAGGCATTGATAAGCTGCGGTTCAATCTTGAAGACAAATCTTGCGGGTCGTTTATAAAAGCTGTTCCAAGTACTTGCATTTCATTGTAATCTGTTATGCCCTTATGTGCCAAAACTTTAAATTCCTTATGATAAATGCAATTATCCCTTGCAAACGTTGCGGTAAGTGTAACTTCAGTATCAACAGACGGCTTGTTTAATTGCCCCGAGCTTGAAATTACCGACGGATTTGAAGACTCCCAGCTTATTGTCACACCAAATAAAGAGCTTGCAGGCAAGGTCATATTTCCATATGTTTCATTTGCAATAGAAATATTTTTTTCCGCCATTGCTATTGCAGCTTCGGGAGCCGGATATTTGGCACCCCATATGCAAATGCCGTTTTCGTTAACTGCAGTAAATGCCATTGTTTTGATATTTGTATTTTCTATGGTTTGCTCTACAAAAACTCCCTCATAGGATATTCCATTAACCACAAGATTGCAATAAGGCTCACCGTTCAAAATGCTCCATGTACCGGAATATGCTCCGCTGATTGTGCCGTCAGGGTTTAAAATTACTTCCTCTCCGGCACGATATTCAAGATTTGAATAATTTGTATGGCTCTGCAAGATAACTTCATATGTTCCGGCAATCTCTTCATCGGAATATCCGTTTGAAGAAATTGTTTCCCCATCATATTCAAAAGGAGCGGCAACAAGATAATGATTTTGAGTGGTAAACAGCTGGTGGACCCTTACGCTGTGCCCTTCCGTTCCATTGTTTGTCCTTGTATGATAAACAAGGAATGCCTTTCCATCAGGACCTACAACAGCTGAATTGTGGCCTTGGGCAACCTGTGCGAATTTTTGGTAGCTCCATTTGTAGTAAGACATCAGCCTTGTTCCAATATTATTGTTTATATTATTGACATAGCTTGTATATTTGGGCGATTTCCCAGAAATATCTGTATATGGTCCGGTTGGATTTTCAGACCTGTAAACTCTCATATTGTATCCGCCGTTTGCCACAAGACCGCCGTTGGTTACAAAAAGGTAATAATATCCGTCGATATATTCGACATATGATGCCTCACCGGATGTTCCGCCTCCGCCGGCAAGCTTAATGCCCATATATGGGTCAGAAGAATTTGCAGCATAATCATATGAAACCGAATAATCCCTTAATCCTGTTGATTCATCAAGCTCAATAATGTAAATTCCGCCTGACCATGAACCATATGTCATATATAAATTCCCATTTTCATCATAAAATACGCATGGGTCAATTGCATGGGCACCGTAGCTTGTATTCCACGTTGTTGTCGCGGTTGTCGTAGAACCATCCTTGCAGGTATATGGGCTTTGCTTATAGCGTTCAGGCAGAGAAGTATCGCCAGTAACCTGCTGATAATCAGTCAAGTTAAAATCATGGTTATTGTTTGCATCAGTAAAACCGGAATAAATTACTGTTCCTGCATATGTCCAATCTCCGTCAAGTGAATCTGCGGTAAGCATGGCAATTGATGAATTCCAGGACCAACCGTTAATGCTCATATACATGCACCATTTGCCAAGTTCTTCATTGTATATGACATCCGGAGCCCAAAGATTGCCGGAAGGGGCATATGCGCTATCGCCCATAGCTGCCCATTCAAAATTTTGCTCAAAAATATTTGAATAATTTGAATTTATATTGTTGGTAAAAGTTGTCCAATTCTTTAAATCTGTTGACTTCGCCCAAGCCATATGCGAGCCGAATATGTAATATGTTCCATTTCCATCATAAACAATCGACGGGTCGTGTACAGAAACCCTATCCGGCAATTCTGCCGAATATGCCGTGGCAAGGTCATCATCAGATAAAATTTTTGTTGTCTGGTCGGCATGCATTATTAATTTTTTTGAGATGCTTGAATTGAAAGTAAATAAAAATGCGGTTGCAAGGAAAAGCGAAATTACTCTTAAAACCTTTTTCATAATTAAAATCCCATTTCTGCCGTATTTGCAGTTATACTGCCGGCAAAAAGCATTCCGGCATCCTTTCTTAATTTTTGCTTTCCGCCTTAAAACATTTTTGAAAATAAAATTGTATAATATTTTAGTTTGTCAACTATTAAACTTAAATGGCAGAAGTAAATTTGATATAAAATAAAATTATGTTTTAAAATTTTGTTGCATTTTATATTCATCTCCATTCTGTATAAAGATTTTTTATTTAATGTTTAGTTTTACATATATTATTTAAGATTATTATAAAAGCATAAGATAAAATTGTCAATATATTTCTTAATAGTAATATTATTTTATTTATTTTATATAATAAAAAGTTATTATATTTGGTAATTATTCAATTATTATTTTTGTTTCTAAAATATTTGAATTTTTATTGCGGCATAAAAGCTTTATTTAACCATGCATAAAAATCCCCCGAACTAAAAGTTCGAGGGATTTTTATGCGTTTTTACTTTTATCAAGCTCTTTTACCCTTGAAATCATTTTTGAGGCATTTTTCTCAACATAATCATGAAGATTTTCAACCCAATCGTAATTGTATTCTTTTTCTTCAGCAACCATTGCCCTCCATACGTTTAAATACTTTTGATAATCGCCCGGAAGTATTAAGGATGTAAAATCATAAACGACAACATCTTCATCTTCATAAATAAGATAATTTTTGAGTTGCTCCTCCGTTAATTTCAGCCCTTTAACACGAACAACCTTTTTGGCTTTTTCAAGCTGTGATTTTTCAAACCCCTGCCAATATGCCACAGGGATATAGTCAACCACATATAAAAGGTCTCCGGCCGAAGCACAAACAACAGTAAATTGCCCTTCAAGTTCCGTTCCGGTGTAATAAGTATCAAAGCTGTTTATTTGGCCGTTTTCAATTCCTCCGGCCATCAATAAAAACGGGTCATCTTTTAATTCATTCGGATTTGTATTTTTAAAATCCACCTTTTCAGTCAAAGCCGCACTAAGTCCAAGCGATTCAATCGAAAGGCCTTTTGCTGTTTCCCCTGCTGCCGGTTTTGCGGAACATGAAGTAATAATGAAGATTAAATTTAAACAAGCTAAAATTAAAAATACCTTTTTCATGCAACATTCATTCTTTCCTTAATATGTTAATTAATTATACTTGTAATTTCACAAACTAAAACCACTTGTTTTTCTTAAAAAACCAAATCGAAACGACAACCACCAAAACGCTTATTGCGGCAACCATTAAATATGCAAAATCCCATCCGTATTCAGGCATTTTTAAATTCATCCCATACCAGCCGGTTATAAGAGTCAGTGGAAAAAATATCGTTGTCACAACCGTAAAAATCTTCATTGTTCTGTTCAGGCTTATATCAATCTCCGCCTGATATGCTTCTCTCACTTGTGTAACATAATCCCTTAAATTAAGCACATTATGGTAAAGCCTGTCAATCCTGCCGGAAATGATTTTAAAAACTTTTAAAATCCTCTCGTCAAGAATGGAATTTTCATTCTCAAGCATTCCTTCAAATACCCGCAAAAGATGCTCATAATATTGCTTCAACACCATAAGTCTTTTCCTTAAATAAATTATCCTTTGCGCGCAATCGCGTTTATCCGTTGTTATAAGCGAAGCTTCAAGCTCCGAAATTTCATCCTCAATACCTTCAAGAGCATCAGCGTCTTTTTCGGTAAGCCTGTCAAAAAACGAACAGAGCACTCGCCCAAAATTAAGGTCGCCGATATCATCCTCAATTATGGAGTCAATTATTTTTTCAACCCCGGATGGATTTTCGCCTATAAACAGCAGCAATTTATGGCTGAAATATATATGAACTGTATTGAAATCCCCAAGAACATCCTCAAAACGCATTATGCGCACGCAAATAAAATCAAAGCCTTCATGACTTTCAAAGCGCGGAACATTATTCAAAAAAGCATATTCTCCGTTTTTTATCCCCAAATCCTTCGCCGCCGAAAGAATTCTATCATAAGTCACAACGCCTATGTAGTCCCTTTCATCATTTCCGTAATCAAATTCGCTTGCCCTGTGCAGCTTGCCGTTTTCTATAAAATAAAACATAAAACCCCTCCGATGTTAAAAAAAGGTTTTTAAGATTTATTCCATTATATCACAAAATAAATGTTTGCACAACGCACGAAAATAATGTATAATATTAAAAGCAAAGAAAAAAGAGAGGAAAATGCTTTAAATGCTTTTATTGGAAGAATTAAGGCTGGAACTTGAAAACTTAAAGCCCCAGCTTGATGACCTTTACAATGTGCTTGAAATTGAAAAAGCAAAAGAAGAAATAACTGAGCTTCACGACAGGGCATCGATGCCGAATTTTTGGGACGACCTTGAAAATTCGCAAAAAATAATGCAAAGGATTCGCCAGCTTGAAACAAAGGTTGAACATTTTCAAAAACTTTCCGCAAAGTTTGACGACCTCCTTGCAATGATTGAACTTGCAAATGAGGAAAATGACGAAAGCCTTTTGCCGGAAATTTCAGATGATGCCGAAAAATTTAAAAAAGAGCTTGAAGCTCAAAAGCTTACCACCCTTTTAACCGGTGAATATGACAGCAAAAACGCAATCCTCACTTTCCATGCGGGAGCAGGCGGAACAGAGGCACAGGACTGGGCGGAAATGCTTTGCAGAATGTACTGCCGCTGGGCCGAAAAACATGGATTTTCAGTTAAGACCCTTGATTATCTTGACGGTGAAGAGGCCGGCCTTAAAAGCGCCTCAATACTTATTGAGGGCGAAAATGCTTACGGCTTTTTAAAATCCGAGCACGGCGTGCACAGGCTTGTCAGAATATCCCCCTTTGATTCATCCGGAAGAAGGCATACTTCATTTGCATCTATTGAAGTCATGCCTGAAATTGACGACAGCATCAATGTGGATATCCGTCCGGAAGATTTGGAAGTGGACACATACCGTTCAAGCGGTGCGGGAGGCCAACACATAAACAAAACCGAATCTGCAATAAGGATTACTCACATTCCCACCGGAATTGTTGTTTCATGCCAAACTCAAAGAAGCCAGCACCAAAACAGGGAATATGCAATGAAGATGCTTATTTCAAAACTCATTGAAATAAAAGAACGTGAGCATCTTGACAAGATTTCCGACATAAAGGGCGTACAAAAGGAAATAGCATGGGGAGCGCAGATACGTTCTTATGTATTCATGCCTTATACCCTTGCAAAGGACCATCGCACTGGATTTGAAAACGGAAATATAGATGCCGTTATGGACGGTGAAATTGACGGCTTTATCAATGCTTATCTTGTAGCGCTTTCACAAGGCAGGCTCCAAACAGAAAATCAATAATCTATATTTCCAAACTTTTTAATTTGGGATTTTCTTATTTTAACAGTTTATAATAAAAATTCCTGAAATTCTAAAACAAAAGAATTTCAGGAATTTTTTTATGCTTTTTCTTTTGTGCGTTTAGCCTTTCCTTGAATTTCCGGAACAGGTTCAACATCATTTTTAGGAATTTTCATTTTATGGTTGCTTTCCGTTCCATGGGGCTCTTTCGGGTCAGGCCTGCGCATCCCAGCTTTCGCCATTTCATCACCTCAGGGTTTATTTTCCCTAAAAGCCAATGAAATATTCATACTATTTGAGTATTACGATTGCATATGCCGGCATGGTAAGAGTTTCCCCATCAAGATTTGGTTCTTGCGAATTTACCGAAAGGTATCCCCTTATCCCGTCATAGGCAAAATCGGATTTTTTAATTGTAACCTGTTTTTCGGTTTCGGAAAGGTTATAAACAACTATAATGCTGCTATTGTCATAACTTTTTAAAACAGCGCAGGTTTCCTCATCCTCCAAGGGGATAATTGTCAAAATCCCCCTTGCAAGTTCGGGATTTTCATTCCTAAGCCTTATTGCACGCTTTACATAATTAAGAATGGAAGTGTTGTCTTTAAGCTGTTCATCAACGGGGGCAAAATGATTTTCCTGAGTTTCCATATTCGGCGGCGGATTTGTCATGCCCTCTTTATTTGAATTCGACCAAAACATTGGGGCACGCTTGTTTTCATCCCTGCCGCTGCCGGTCATACCTATTTCCTCACCGTAATAAACAAATGCGCTGCCGCTCATGGTAAGGTTCATTCCCCATGCAAGCTTGATTTTATCGGCATTGTAAGAAAAATATCCCGCAGCCCTGCCTGTATCATGGTTTGTAAAGAACGGAGCATCAATCGCGTTTGGATTATATGACAAAAATGTCTTTTGCGCAAAACAAAGCGCATCCGCATAGGATTTTGCCGAATTGGCGCTGCCTGCCATATTTAAAGTCGTTGTGATTTTACCGGTCGCCTGTCCAAACGAAAAATTAAACAAACTGTCTATTCCGCTTTGATAATATTTGCTGAAAGCAGAAAATCCGTCCCAGACTTCGGCGACAAGGTAGCAATCCTTTTTCACGCTTTTGCAGTAATCCGTAAACCATTTTAAAACTTCTATGTTCTTTTCAGAATTTCCGCTGTAATATTCCTTTGCGGCGTCAAGCCTGAATCCCCCGACTCCAAGGTCAAGCCAGAACTTTGCAATTTTTTCAATTTCCGCCCTAAGCTCTTCATTGCCAAGGTTCAAATCAGGCATTCCTTCCCAAAACTTTGCCTCATAGCACCATTCGCTGTTCCCCGCCTTATGCCATGTATCACTTGCAGGCTTGCCCTTTTGAAAATTATACCAGCCTATGTACTTGCTGTCCTGACCTTTTTCAAGCGCCGAAACCGCGGATTTAAACCATTCGTTTTGGGTGGATGTATGATTGAGCACAAGGTCAATTATAACCTTTATGCCCCTTTTATTGCATTCCTCAATAAGGCGCTTGAAATCATCAAGAGTCCCGTATTGCTTATCAATGGAATAATAATCAATCACATCGTACTTATGATAAGTGGTGGAGGGCATTATCGGCATGAGCCATATCCCGTTAAAGCCCATATCACTGATATAGTCGAGTTTTGAAATCAGTCCGTTCAAATCCCCTATGCCATCGCCGTTGCTGTCGCAAAAAGAGTAAACAAAGACCTCGTAATATGTGCGGTAATTGTCGTCTATCACATTCAGCTCATGGTTGTATTTATACCCGTCACTTGCAGTTTTTGAGCCGTTTTGCGCGCATGCCGAAAGCAAAAGCGCCAAAACAACGAAAATTACGGATATTTTAAGCCTCTTGCCCAAAACAAACACCCTCCACCTTTTTTAAATAAGCATTATTTATCCGAACCGCCGGTAATTCCGGAAACATAGAATTTTTGGGTAGCTATAAACAACGCTGCTATTGGAATTGAAACAAGTACGGCGCCTGCGGCAAATCTCGTGTAATAAGTGTGGATAAATTCCCTTTCAAGCATTTTGAAAAGTCCCAAGGCAACCGTATAATTAGCGTAATTATCACCCATTATAACGCTTGCAAAGATATAATCCGCCCAGGGTGCCAAGAAAGATGTCAAAATCGTATACACGATTATTGGTTTTGAAAGTGGAATTGTAATCTTCCAGAAAACCATTGCCTTTGTTGCGCCGTCAAGGTATGCCGCTTCGTCAAGGGTTTTGGGAATTGTATCAAAAAATCCTTTTGCAATGTAAAATCCAAGCCCTGCCCCGCCCGAATAAACAAGTATGAGTGCCGCCAGCGATTGTGTTATTCCAAATCCTTTAAGGATGTAATAAACGGCTATCATTGACATAAATCCGGGGAACATCCCAAGTATCAGGGCAATGTTCATAAGCGGTTTCCTCATTGCAAATCTAAGCCTTGACATTACATATGAAACGCAAAGCACAAAAAATGTGGAAAGCACGCAAGAGCATACCGCAACAAAAAAGGTATTTCCAAACCAGCGCAAGAAATAAAATTGATTCGTTTCAGTAAAAAGCCTTACATAATTTTGCAAAGTAAATCCCTTAGGCCAAAAATATGGTGTGAACGAACCCTGTTCAGCTCTGAAAGAAGTTAAAATTACCCATAAAATTGGTATGAGCCAAATGATTGAAAGCACTATCAGAATTATATAAGAAAAAATCGTACCTATCATTTTGGAACGCTTATAGGATTTATTGCTTTTGCCCAAAGAAAAATTGGAGCTAATCATTGGAAATCCTCCTCGTTTTTATATGAGCCGGTATTCCTATACGTCAGAAGCGACAATACCGCTGAAATCACAAATACAAGAATTCCTATTGTCGACGCGTAAGAATAGTCCTTGCTGTTTACCGTAAGCTTGTAAAGCCATGTTACAAGAAGGTCGGTTTTGCCCGCCTGATAATAATCAAGGCTGCTCGGTCCGCCTCCCGAAAGGAGGTAAATCACGTTAAAGTTATTTAAATTCCCTATGAACTGGGTAATAAGATACGGAGTCGTTACAAAAAGCACATACGGAAGCGTTATTTTGAAAAACATCGTAAAAGAAGACGCTCCGTCTATTGTTGCGGATTCATAAAGGTAACCGGGTATGTTCTGCAAAATTCCCGTTGTTATCAGCATTGAATAAGGTATGCCTATCCAAAGGTTTATAATTATTATTGTTATTCTTGCAGTATTTGCATCACTTAAAAACGGTATGTAGGAATCTATGAGGCCAAGATTTTTCAAAAGCACGTTTACCGCACCCTGGTCATTGAGCATATTCCTCATAACAAGCAGTGAAACAAACTGCGGAATGGCAATTGAAAGCACGAATATCGTACGGAAAAGCCCTTTAAACTTGATTTCTTTTTTATTTATAAGCATTGCAAGGAGCATTCCGAAAATATAGTTTAAAAATGTTGCAAAAACCGCCCACACAAGCGTCCAGCCAAGTACAGGCCAGAAAGTCCTTGAAAGAGCTCCGCCGGAAGAAAGCATTACCTTGAAGTTGCCAAGCCCTATCCAAGTAAAAAGATTTCCCGGAGGCTGATGCTTGCTGTCATAATTGGTAAACGCTATCAAAATCATAAACACAAGCGGAAGAACGGTAAATGTCAGCACTCCCAAAATAGGAAGCGAAAGCATGGTCTTATGAAAATTCCCGTCAAAATAATCCTTTGCATCCTCAACAAAGCCGGGAAGCTTTTTGCCTGATTTTTTAAGTTCCTCTGCCTTTACGGCGGATTTTATGTTGGAAATATAAAAAAACACAAATGCTATTGTAACAAATACCGCAAAAACTCCGAAAAGAAGCATGAGCATTGAATTGTCGCCCTGCTGCATTATATCTATTCCCTGCTCCTCGTCAAAAACCCAGCCCTGCTTTTTTGTTCCAAGAGTTTTAAGTCCGGCAATTGCCGATGCCCCCGTAATAACCATGTAAATTATATAAGCGCATTCAACAATTAAATATAAAAATCCCTTTATAATTTGCCCGCGGAAAAGATTTGAGCTTCCCATCAGCACAAAAGACAGCTTTGTAAGAGCATCGCCCTTTGTAAAGCTTTTCACAAGGAAAAACAGGCCCCTGCCCACAGCTTTAAAAAAGGAAATTATTGCTTTGGGAATGCCTTTAAAAAAATCGGCTATGCCGCAAAACAAACTTTTGAAAAATCTTTTCAGCGTATAAAAAATCTTTTCGTACCAAGACATCATCATATATCTTCCGCTGTCGGACATTATACCCACTCCTTAAAATAAAAACTTTTCCGCCGGATAATCCGCTGTTTTTAAATTTTTTCTTTTAAACCGGCTTTTAATTTTCCAAAACCGGCTTAAAAGATCTCCCGCAAGGAAAATCCATTGCGGGAGCTCCGAAAAGGACTATCCGGCAATTAAAATTATGAAAGCGACGAAAGAACTGAATTTACAAAGTCATCAAGCTTTTGCTTGAGGTTATCCTTTGTTATGGACTTATCCATAAGTCCTGCGCCAAAAGCTTCGGCAGGGCTCCAGAAATTGCCCATCTGAGGAATTGAAGTCTGAAGTGTAGCATACTGGAGCTGTTCGGTCATTGCAGCTATTGCAGGGTTTGCGGAAAGGGTTGCCTTATCAGCGGCAAGCTCCTTGTTCGTGGGAGCAAAGCTTCTTGTTTCAAACCTAATCTTCTGGCAATCCTTGTTTGTAAGGAATTCTGCAAGAGCCATTGCATCAACCGGGAATTTTGTTTGGGCATTTACGCCGTAAAGCTTAAAGTTTGCCATGCTTCCAAGCTGAACTTCCTCGCCGTTTGAAAGCTTGATTGTAGGAAGCTTTGCGGCGCCATAGTTGTCGCCAAGGTAGGATTTAATATCGGAAGCGTTCCATGTTCCTGAAATTGTTGCGCCAAGAGTGCCGGACTGGAATGCAGTCTTAAGCTGTCCGTCATCCTGATTTGCAAATTTCGGGTTTGATGCAAGGTTCATAAGGTATTCAGCGGCAAGATATCCCCTGTCGCTATTGAAATCGCACTTTGTGGGGTCCTTTCCGTCATTGCCGAAAAGCTTGCATCCGGCTGCAAAGAAAAATCCTGCATTGTACCAGCCGTTGTCAATATCCATTGAAAAGTTTGTAACGCCTGCGCCCAAATCCTTTGCAAGCATGGTGTCAAGAGATTTAACTTCATCTGCCGTATACTTGCTCTTATCGTAATACATAAAATATGTATCTGCGGAAGAAGGATATGCGTAAAGCTCACCATCAACAGTTGCGGCAGCAATAGATTCTTCCGAATTTGCTGAAATTATTGCATCTTTGTTCTTGGTTATGCGGTAAAGCGCGCCCGCGGATTGAAGTTCGGCAAGCTGGTCGCTGCTGAATGCAAAAACGTCAGCTGCAGCGGAAACATCCTTTAAAACCTCGCTTTTTGCATCGGCTTCACTGACAACTCCAAAGGAAATATCATATTTCTTATCAGGATTTGCTTTTTTAAAGTTCTCAACCATCTTTGCAAGCATTTCCTGGTCTTCTTGTGCGCCCCAAACCTTTAATGTCACGGTTTCTCCGGAAGCTTTGCTTGAAGATGAGCTGTCAGCCTTTGAGGACGACGCTCCGCTTGAGCTTGAATTTGTTCCCGAACCGCATCCGGCAAGTGTTCCTGCCGTCAGCAATAATCCCATAACCATTGCCAAAGTTTTCTTCATAATAATCCTCCCAAAAAAATCAAAATTTATATAAACCTCCACGAGGTTATATACAACGTTACCGATAACGTTACTGGAAACGTTTCTAACTTTATGCAAATATTCACTTATTCCTTATTAAAATAAAATTATCTGCCGTAAAGCTTTGTCATTTCACGTATTTTTAAAGCAAGCGAATCGCTAAAATCCGACTTCTTTGCGCGCCAGCGCCAGTTTGTTCCTATCGTTGACGGAACGTTCATCCTTGCCCTGCTGTCAAGTCCAAGAAAATCCTGCATCTGTGCAATTGCCATATCGGCAACGCTTGCCCATATCGCACGGATAAATTCCCACGAAAAATTCTTATTTCCTATTTTAAGGTATTTATAGCAAAAACGCAATTCTTTTTTAGATGTATTTTTGCGCCAGCCTTCAGCAGGCTCATTATCATGGGTTCCGGTATAAACGACACAATTTCTTTCATAATTATGCGGAAGATACTCGCTGTCGCCGGATGGGTCAAACCCAAACTGCAAAATTTTCATTCCCGGATAACCGGCCTCTTCCAAAAGCTTATGTACGGACGGAGTTAAAAAGCCTAAATTTTCGGCAATTATTTCCTTTTGCCCTATTTTTTCATTTAAGGTCTTAAAAAGCTCTATTCCGGGGCCTTGTTTCCATTCGCCATGCTCCGCAGTCTTATGGCTTGCCGGAATTGAATAATAGCTGTCAAATCCCCTGAAATGGTCAATTCTTATAACATCGTACATTTCAGCGGTAGCCTTCATCCTTCTTACCCACCAAGAATAGCCGTCTTTTTTCATAAGCTCCCAGTTGTATATGGGATTTCCCCAAAGCTGTCCGGTGACGGCAAAAGCATCCGGCGGGCATCCCGCAACCTCTACAAGGTCAAGATTTTCATCAAGCGTAAAAAGCTCCGGATTCACCCAAACATCTACGCTGTCATAAGCAACGTAAATCGGGATATCGCCAATTATTTTTATACCCTTTTTATTTGCATAAGCTTTAAGTTTTTCCCATTGTTCAAAAAATTTAAACTGTATGAACTTCCAGTACTCTATATCATCAGAAAGTTGTTCTTTATACTTTTCAATATTTTTCCTTAGCTTTATTTCCTCATCCCACTGGCTCCAAGCTTTTCCGTCATTTTTAAATTTAAGTGCCATATAAAGAGCATAATCATCAAGCCAGTAGGATTTTTCTTCCTTAAAAGCCTCGTATGCCTTGCTTGAAGTTTTTTTGAAGGCTTCAAAAGCCTTCCTTAGTACATCAAATCTATACTTATAAATAGTTGCATAGTCGACATCTGTTGCTTTCTTGCCCCATTTTATGTCAGCATAATCGGATTTTTTAAGCAGCCCATCATCTTTAAGCATATCAAAGTCAATAAAATAGGGATTTCCTGCAAAAACCGAAAAAGACTGGTATGGAGAATCCCCATAGCTTGTAGGATGTATAGGAAGAATCTGCCACAATTTCTGTCCCGCTTTTTCAAGAAAATCCACAAAATCATAAGCTGCCTTTCCCATTGTACCTATTCCATATGGCGACGGAAGGCTTGATATATGCATTAAAATGCCGCTTGAACGCATTTTATTTCCCCTCTTTCCGTTATTATTTTTGTCATTCAATTTATCCTTTTAACCGATTCCCCCTCTATAAGCTCGCCGGTTAAAAGAATATGCTCAGGCTCTCCTCTTGAGTCAATCATATCCAAAAGCTGTTTTATGCTAAGTTCGGCAATCTTTGTCGCCGGCTGCCGTATTGTGGTTATTTTAGGGTTGTAATACTGTGCCATTTCAGTTCCGTCAAAGCCTATTATGGATATATCATCCGGCACTTTTTTGCCCATATCGGCAATCGCTCTTGCGGCCCCTATTGCCATTGTATCAGACATTGCAAATATTGCCGTAATATCCGGACTTTTTTTCAGCAGGGCATTTGCCGCTTCATAAGCCGATGAAAAGGAAAAGGCGCAGGTTTCATATATTGATTCGTCAAGCTTCATTCCATGCTCCTCAAAGCTTTTTTGGCAGCCTTTAAAACGCAAGGCGCTTGTATAGGATATATTGAAGCTTCCGCTCAAAACACCTATTTTTTTATGACCGCAGTCAAAAAGATAATCCACTGCCATTTTTCCGCAGTTTACATCGTCAACGCTCACGCTCGAAATATTTTCCTCTTCTATTTCTCCGCCGTATGTAGTGCTGAGCACGCATGGAACATTTATAAGGCGGATGCTTTTTTTAAACGGCTCTATATTTATTCCAAGGAAAACAATCCCGACAGGCTTTTGTTCCCTGCAAAAACGTTCCGCAAGTTTTACCTCGTCATCATCTTCATTAAGATAATGCACTATGCAGCTGTATCCAACCTTATCGGTTTGAGCCTGCATATATTCAATTATCGGGGCAAAGAAAAGGTTAAATGTTCCCTTAACCATCACAAGTATATTTTTGCTTATACTTTGCTTCAACTGTCTTGCATTTGAATTAGGAACAAATTTATACTGCTTTACAATGCTTTTTATCTTTTCCCTTGTTTCTTCGTTGACATCCGGATGTCCGTTAAGCGCCCTTGAAACTGTACTGACTCCATAGCCGGAAAGCCGTGCGATATCCTTAATAGTCATTGCCAAACCCCATTTCATTTGTTTTTTGCAATATGCCCTTATTTCCATTATATCACTTTCAAGCACAGCAATTCAACAAAAGCATATTTTTATAAAGCACGGCAATTTGATAACGTTACCGGAAACGTTACCAAGAGCATGGTTACATTATAGCGAATCCGTTTCAACATTTCAAGGGGTTTTTTGAAAAAACAGCTAAATGATAGAAAAAGCCACATATTTTTTGTACACTATATACAAAAATATGCGCAAAAATAAAATTTAATTACCCTGTTAGTAGTTAGTTTATAGTTGTTAGTAGTTAGATTTTGTTGTCTTGCTTTGTTTTGAAGGTGGCTTTGCCCCCTTTACCTACTTTAAAAGCAAATAAAGTTATTAAATAACCCCCAGTGACTTTTTGTCCTTTTAGTAGTTAGTTTGTAGTAGTTAGTTGTTAGTTTTTGTAATTTTACATTTCAAGTCTGGGCTTAACTTTCCAGCAACTAACGGCTAACAACTAACGACTAAAAACTAAAAGGGCAACGGGCGCCACGCTATCGCTTGCGCCCTGCACGAAAAAGCTCGGCTGCTTTTCTTGAAGATACCACGTCTTACCAAGTTAAAGACAAAAAAGAATGGTACTTACGAACCCAAGGAAGCACCTTATTTCGCTTAATAAGAAAAGAGTTTCCGCTAATAAGATTGCTAAGACAAATTTAGAAAAAGACCTGCTTTTCGTAGTAAAATTGGAGTGGTGAGCACTAAGGCGAAAAGCAGGTCATATTTTTGCAGCCGTTATTCGCCGAGCAGGGCACAAACGAATGTGCAGTGCCCGTTGCCGGCGAATAGGCGGATGAAGACGTATAAATTAGGCATTTTTTGCTTCCTTTTTGTTGCCGGACAAAAAGGAAGCAGGGGGGATTCAAAAACATAAGTATATTAAAAAAATAAGGAGGGGGGGATGGAATCCCCCCATTAAAAAGTAAAATTACAAAAACTAACGTCTAACTTCTAACAACTAACTACTAAAAGGGCCGGAGTCCCACCCCATTAAAAAGTAAAAGAATAAAAATTAACTACTAACAACTATAAAACTAACTTCTAAAAAATCGTCTTTAACTTTTTAAAAATTAAAACCAAAATTAAAACTGCAACGCAAACAAGTGCAGTAAATCCACCCGGAGCAACATTAAGATAATAAGATAAAAAAAGTCCAAGCATTATATCTACCATGCTGAAAACAACCGAAAATATAAGCGTCGCCTTAAAGCCTTTACCAAGCTGCAATGCGGTTGCAACCGGAAGCGCTATCATTGAGCTGAGCACTAAAACTCCGACTATCCTTATTGAAACCGATACGGCAGAGGCAACAAGAATTGAAAAAACATAGTTTATAAGCTTCACCCTCACGCCGGCTATTTGCGCGGCTTCCTCATCATAGGAAATATAAAGCATTTGATTATACAAAAAAATCAAAGCCAGCACCGAAACAAGGCTTAATCCGATTACCATAAACATATCAAGCCGAGTTACGGTTAAAATGCTGCCAAACATGAACGAGTCCGCATTGGCATGAATTTTTCCCGAACTGATTATTGTAATTGCAATTCCAACGCTTAAAGAAAGCACTATTGAAAGTATCAAATCCGTATATTTCTTAAAATAAGTGCGCAAAAATTCTATCAGCGCACCGCAAATTGATGTAAATACAAATGCCCCAAGCACTGGATTTTGGTTTGCCATAAGTCCCATTGCAATTCCTGCCAGGGATGCATGGGAAAGCGTATCCCCTATCATCGAATACCGCCTCAACACAAGAAAAATCCCTATGCATGGGCACAAAACAGAAATAAATATTGAAACAATAATTGCATTTTGCATAAAATCATATTCAAGCATATTTTTCTTCCTTATCTTCTTTGCAAAAATTCTTCAGCATATTGCTTAGGCGTGCAAAGATGCCCCTTCCCGCCCGCAAGGTGATAAATTTGAGTGGAATTTGAAACCGCAGCCTCAAGATTATGCTCGACAGAAATAATTGTAATCCCTTTTTCCCTGTTTATCTTCTTTAAAAAAGCGTAAATTTCCTTTTGGCTGTTTATGTCAACTCCCGTTGAAGGCTCGTCCAGCACAAGCAAATCCGGCTCTCCCATAAGCGCCCTTGCAATAAGCACTTTTTGGCTTTGCCCTCCGGAAAGATTGCCCATTAAAGAATCCGCAAAAGAAGACATCCCCATCCATTCAAGATTTTTCTTGACCACATTTTTATCTTTAACCTTTAAAAGCTTGCGGTAGGAATTTAAAATCTCATAAACCGTTATAGGAAAACCCGAATTTGAAAAATCATTCCTTTGCGGAACATATCCTATCCTCTTTGCCTGGCAGATTATTTTCCCGCCGGTTGGTTTTATAAATTTAAGAATCAGTTTCATAAGAGTTGTTTTTCCGCAGCCATTTTCCCCCATTACGGAAACATACTCCCCATCCCGTATTTCAAAATTCACATCATCAAATATAAACGGCGGCAAGCCGCTATATGAAAAAAATAAATTTTCAGCCCTAACCATTATTTTAAAATCCCCCAGATTTAAATGCAAATAATTTGCATTTGCACTTGACAATTTTATGCACCTATTTTATAATAATAATGCAAATCGTTTGCATTTGCAAGTATTTTTTATTTTGCGGAGGTTTATAAAATGTTAAAGAAATTAAGTGTTTTGCTTTCTTCAGCCATTCTGGCTTTTTCTTTTTCCGCCTGCACAAGCAGCGCAAATACAGCCGAATCAAGCGAAGGCAAAATAAAAATATCGGCAACTTTTAATGCCTTAAAAGAATTTGCTCAGGCAGTCGGCAAGGATAAGGTTGAAATTGAAACCATTATTCCCGATGGCATGGAAGCTCATGATTTTGAACCAAAGCCTCAGGATATAAAATCACTTGGCAATGCAAAAATTTTTGTTTACAACGGCCTTGGAATGGAATCTTGGGCGGAAGATGCAATAACTGCCGCAAACAATAAGGATTTGATTGCAGTATGTGCTTCCGATGGGGCAGATTTAATTGAAACAGAAGCTTCCGAAAACGAGAGCAATGAAGAACATCATGGAAAATATGACCCCCATCTTTGGCTTAGTTTAAAAGGTGCGAAAACAGAAGCTTTAAATATAAAAGATGCCCTTGTCAAGGCAGACCCCGAAAACAAAGATTATTACGAAAAAAATTTCAACGAATTCAAAGTGCAGCTTGAAGAGCTTTACAACGAATACAAAGAAAAATTTCAAACCGTTCAGAATAAAAACTTTGTGACCGGGCATGCGGCTTTCGGGTATCTTTGCCGTGATTTCGGGCTTTCTCAAAACAGTGTAAGCGATATTTTTGCCGAGGGCGAGCCAAGTCCCAAGCAGCTTGCAAACCTTGTCAGCTACTGCAAAGAAAACAACGTAAAAACAATCTTTGCCGAGGAAATGGCAAGTACGGAGGTTTCAAAAACCCTTGCCAACGAAGTCGGAGCAAAGGTTGAAACAATTTACACCATTGAAAACAATGAGGACAACAAAACATATCTTGAACGCATGAGCGAAAATCTTTCAAAAATTTATGAAAGCTTAAAATAGCATTCCTGCAATAAAAAATCCGGCATTTCATTGCCGGATTTTTTATTATTTAGGCAAAGAAACCGTTATTTCGGTACCCATGCCCTCTTCGCTTTTAAGTGAAATTGTGCCGTTATGGAAATTTACAATATGCTTCACAATTGAAAGGCCAAGGCCGGTTCCTCCGGTTTGCTTTGAACGGCTTTTATCAACTCTATAAAAACGTTCAAAAATCCGTTCCTGATGCTCTTTTGAAATGCCTATTCCATCATCCTTTACGACAAGCAATGCCTTTGAATCAAAATTCTTAACCGATATCCAAACATGGCCATCAACATTGTTATATTTTATTGCATTGTCGGCAAGGTTTAAAACAAGCTCGTTAAGATAGCTCTTATTGCCGCTTACAACGGCGCTTTCTCCGTCAATTTCAATTGAAACGCCTTTTTCGGCAGCAATTTTTTGAAGCACATTTTTAGCTTCCTCCACGCATTCCAAAAGGTCCACGGGAGTTTTTTCCTTTATGCTTCCCGCTTCCTCTATCTCCGAAAGCCTTATTATATCGTTTATTAGAAGTATAAGCCTTTCGGCCTCTCGGCAGATTGTTGAGCCATACCTTGATATATCCGACCTATCGGTTATAATTCCCGCAGAAAGCATTTCTCCAAAGCCTTTTATTGTGGTCAGCGGAGTTTTAAGCTCATGGGAAACATTTGCCGCAAAGTCGCGCCTTATTTCTTCAACCTTTATAGATTCGGTCACATCCACAATAAGGACTATTATCCCGCAAACGAAGTTATTGGATTTTGCATGATTTACAAAAACCTTGTAATGCTTTTGATTGCTTGTGGTTATCGTTACGCTTGCCGATGGGCTTTTATTGGATTTCACCGTTTCGATTGCCGAAATGATTTCGCTGTTCCTTGTAAGCTGAAGTATATTTTTGGTTTTATCAAGCACAAATTCATGGTTTAATATATTTATTGCGCTTTTATTCACTGAAAGGATGTTCAAATAATTGTCAAGCAAAATCATGCCCTCAACCATATTTTCAGTGATAAGGCTGATTGTTTCCTTTTCTTCTTTAAGGCTTGCTATATATCCCCAAAGCTCATATGAAAGGTCTTTTATTGTCCTTGCAATCGGGCGAAGCTCATCATATTCAATCTCAGGCACATCAACTGATTTTTCATTGCGCTTTAAGACATTCAAGCTTTCCACAAGGGTATTGACAGGCTTTATAAGGCTTTCCGAAAGCTTTGAGGCTATAACCGTCGACATCACAATAAGTGCAAAAACAACTACAACAACATATGGCACAATCGATACGAAAACCGAAGAAATATTGTTTATTTCCCTTGAAAACCTTACAACATAGCCCTTATACTTTATTGCGTAATAATAGGCGTCCTTGCCAAGGGTATCGCTTTTTCTTGTTGCTTCTCCCGTACCTGATGCAAAAGCCTCTTTAACTTCCTCGCGGTCAAGGTGATTTTCAAATTTAAGATTTTTCCTTGTGTCAAAATCAACATTGCCCTCGCTGTCAATTAAAGTTATGCGAACCTCGTAAGGAATATTTTTAATCAAATCTCCGCTTAAATTGTCCGGACTAAAACCGGTATTCACAAAAAGGTTTGCAAGAGCCTTTATTCCGTTTTCGGACTGGATTTTATAAAAATTATAATAAATCAATGTTGACGACAAGCAAAGAATTATTATCGACGACATAAGCGCTGCCGTCAGAACCACGAATATTCTTTTTTTCAATTCGTGCCACCCCTTATATTTTATAACCCACTCCGCGGACAGTCTTTATGTAATCCACGCAGCCGGCCTCTTCAAGCTTTTGCCGAAGCGTTTTTATATGCATATCAACAGTACGGCTTTCGCCTTCAAAATCATAGCCCCAGACTTTTTCAACTATTTTGTCGCGCGATAAAACTATTCCCACGTTTTTCAAAAGGAAAGCAAGAAGTTCAAATTCCTTAAATGTAAGTTCAACAGGCTTGTCATTAAATGTTACCTGACGCTTCAAGCAGTTGACTTCAAGGCCCTCATACCTAAGCACAGGCTCAGCCTGCTGTTCGGATTGGCCCGTACGGCGCAAAACTGCCTTTATCCTTGAAAGCAGCTCCATAATTCCAAATGGCTTTGTTATGAAATCATCCGCGCCGCTTTCCAGCCCGACAACCTTATCCACTTCCGATGATTTTGCCGTAAGCATTATAACCGGAATATTTTTATACTGCACATCCGAACGGATTTTTTTCAAAACGCTTATCCCATCTTCGCCCGGAAGCATTATATCAAGCAGCACAAGCGACGGAATCTGCTTTTTCATTCTTTCAAAAAATTTTTGCGGGGTGTCAAAGGCAACCGCGTCATATCCTCCGGATTTAAGGGCGCAAAGTATAAGTTCGCTTATTCCTTCGTCATCTTCAACACAATATATGAGTGGCATCTTATTTTCCCCTTTTTAAAATTTTTATAAAATAGGAGCGTTTTTGTGCACTCCCGTAATTGAGAAAATTACCCATTCGGCAATGTTTACCGCATGATCGCCTATTCTTTCAAAATACTTTGCAATCATTATCAAATCTATTGCCTGCTCGCCGCAATGCCTGTTCTGTCCTACCCATTCAATAAGATTATTCTTCACCGAATCAAAAAGGGCATCTACTGTGTCATCTTCCTTTATTACGGCTTGGGCAAGTTCCTTATCGTTGTTTACATAGGCGTCTATTGCATCATTTACCATTTTTATTGTGGCTTGCGCCATCTGCGGAATGTATTTCAATTCATAGAAATAATCATCTCCGGCAAGCCTTTTTGTTATTTCGGAAATATCCGCCGCATGGTCGCCGATTCTCTCCATATCGGTAATCATTTTCAGGGCGGAGGAAATCCTCCTCAAATCGCTTGCAACAGGCTGCTGCTGCAATAAAAGCTTCAAGCAGCGGCGCTCGATTGCTCTTTCCATATCATCAATTACGGCATCAAAATCAATCGCCTCGCTTGCAAGCACTGAATCCCGTTTAAGCAAAGCATCCACTGCCTTAATGATTGCCTCCTCAATGGCACCGCCCATCTTAATAAGGTCAAGATTGAGTTCCTGAAGTTGTGAGTCAAAGTGGTTGCGCATAAATTAACCAAACCTCCCGGTAATATAATCTTCCGTCCTTTTGTCCTGCGGCATGGAAAATATCTTTTCGGTATCTCCGAACTCAACTATTTCGCCATGGAGGAAAAATGCGGTTTTGTTTGAAATTCTTGTTGCCTGCTGCATATTGTGTGTAACTATTATTATAGTATATTTATCCTTTAATTCAAGGGTAAGCTCCTCGATTTTCATTGTGGAAATAGGGTCAAGCGCAGATGTCGGCTCATCCATAAGTATAACCTCAGGCTTTACCGCAAGCGCCCTTGCTATGCAAAGCCTTTGCTGTTGTCCGCCGGAAAGTCCCAAAGCCGATTTTTTAAGCCTATCCTTCACTTCATCCCAAATTGAAGCAAGCCTTAAACTTTCCTCAACGATTTCATCAAGATGCGAACGCTTTTTTATGCCATGGGTCCTCGGCCCGTAGGCTATATTATCATAAATGCTCATCGGGAACGGATTCGGCTTTTGAAAAACCATGCCGACGTTTTTTCTTAAAGTGGTAATTTCCATATCCTTATATATATCAATACCGTCAAGATATACGTTGCCTGTTATTTTGCAGCCCTCCACAAGGTCATTCATCCTGTTCAATGTCTTTAAAAGAGTTGATTTTCCGCAGCCGGAAGGGCCTATAAAAGCGGAAATCTCATTTTCTCCCAAGCTTAAATTTATATTTTTTAAAGCATGGAAATCGCTATAATATAAATCAAGGTTTTTTATTTCAAATTTAACACTCATTTGATTTCATACCTTTCCGTAAGATGGGTTATGCCCCTCTGCCTTTTTGCAGTCTTTTTGCAATCAGTGAAGCTATTCCGTTTATTGCAAAAACCGTTATCAGAAGAACCACGGCGGTTGCATTTGCTTCATTTGTATGCAAGCCCTCGCTTGACAATGCATACATGTGTATGGCAAGCGTCCTTCCGGATTGAAAAACATTTTTGGGAATTTGAGCAACAGTTCCCGCCGTATAAATCAAAGCGGCGCTTTCGCCTATTACACGTCCTATAGCAAGGATTATCCCGGCAAGAATTCCCGGCATGGCGCTTGGAAGTACTATTCTAAAAACCGTGCGAAGCTTTCCCGCACCAAGTCCGAAAGAGCCTTCGCGATAGCTGTCGTCAACAGCTTTTAAAGCTTCCTCCGTTGACCTTATTATAAGCGGCAGAATCATAATTGCAAGAGTAAAAGCTCCCGCAATAAGCGAATAACCCCATCTAAGCTGGGTCACAAAAAACAGCATTCCAAAAAGACCGTAAACGATGGATGGTATACCCGAAAGCGTTTCGGTCGTCACTCTTATCGCCTTTACAAGCTTATTTCCTTTTTTGGCGTATTCGACAAGGTAAATTGCACAAAAAATTCCAAACGGAACAGCAATAACAAGCGAAAAGGCAACCATATAAAGCGTGGTTATTATGGCAGGAGTTACGGATACATTTTCGCTCGTATATTCAAGCGCAAAAAGGCTTGGTTTAAGGTATGGAATCCCCCTTACAACAATATATCCCACAAGGCAGACAAATATTGCAACCGTAATCAAAGCCGCAAGGCTGACCAACAGAAAAAACAAAAATGAAACCGGATGTTTTTTATAGGTTTTTAATTTTTCCCCCATGGCTTATTTGCTCCTTTTGTTTGATATAACACTGAAAGATATGTTGAGCAGCAATATGAACACAAACAGCACAACTCCGGTTCCTATAAGCGCGCCGCGGTGCAGCTCGGCGGCATATCCCATTTCAAGCACTATATTCGATGTCAGCGTTCTTATGCCTTTTAAAATATTTGTGGTTATTCTCGGCTGGTTTCCGGCAACCATGATGACTGCCATCGTTTCGCCGATTGCACGGCCTATGCCTAAAATTATTGCCGCAAGTATGCCGGATTTTGCCGCTGGGAACATAACCGAAGCAACCGCGCGCTCATGCGTTGCCCCAAGCGCTATGGCACCCTCATAGTAGCTTTCCGGAACAGCGTTTATTGCCGCCTCGGAAAGATTTATTATCGTCGGCAAAATCATTACCCCAAGCAAAACCGATGCCGTAAGTATAGTATTCCCGTTGACATGAAAAATTTTCTTGACCATCGGAACAAGCACGACCACTCCGAAAAATCCGTAAACAATTGACGGTATGCCCGCAAGAAGATTGACTGATGGTTTTATAATTCTGTAAAGCCATTTCGGGCAAAATTTTGACATGAAAATTGCCGCAAGCAATCCTATGGGAACCCCGACAATAATTGCCCCTGCCGTAATATAAAGACTTCCGACAATCATTGGCAGAATTCCAAAAGAAGGCGGTTCATTGCTCGGCGACCATTCAGTCCCGAAAATAAACTTAAAGAAACCTATTTGCGCTATCGCCGGAACACCGTTTACAAAAATAAAGAAGCAAATAAGCGCAACAGAAACAATTGAAACGCAAGCACAGATTAAAAACAAAATTTCCATGCCTTTTTCAAGCAGTTTTTTGTTTTTCAAAAAAATTCCTCCCTTTGTTTTTTGTATATTTTTAAAGAAAAATCTTGAATTTTGTCAAAATCAATATACACGTTTAGGGCACGGGATTCCGTGCCCTAACGCGGGGAGTGTATTTAACGTTCTTTTAAGAAGTTTATCACTTAAAATTACTCGCTTTCAGCAAATTTTATTACTTAACGTCTTCCCAGTTTATTGTTTCGCCGATGTAGATTGATTTGATTGCATCAGCGGAAAGATTTTCAATCGGATTTGCCTTGTTTACGATAACGGCAATTCCGTCCATTGCAATCACGGTAGGAGTAAGCTCAGCAGCTTCTGTATCCTTAAGCTCACGGGAAGCCATTCCGATATCTGCTGTTCCGTCTATTGCAGCTTTAATTCCGGAAGTGGAGTCTGACTGCTGAACTTCAATTGTAGCCTTTGAATTTATTGCTTTGTAAGCTTCAGCAAGCTTTTCCATAACCGGTGTTACGGAAGAAGAACCTGCAACTACAAGCTTTCCTTCAGAATTATCGGAAGTAAAGGATTCAGCCGCATCATTTACAGCAATATACTTATTGTCGGCAACAACCTGCTGGCCTTCCTTGCTGAGTATGAACTTGATGAAATCGGCTTTAAGTCCGGTAGCTTCTCCCTTAATAGCTATATTGAAAGGTCTTGATACTTTATAAGAGCCGTTTTTAATATTTTCAACAGTTGCTTCAACGCCGTCAACCTTAACTGCCTTTACAGTATCGTTGAGGGAACCGAGCGAAACATATCCGATTGCCGCCTCATCGCTTGCAACCTGTGTGAGCATAACGTCCGTCTTGTTTGCCTGAACGGCTTCCTTACTTGTATGGTCAACTTTGCTGCCGTTTGCATCCTTTTCTTCAATTTTCAAAAGTTCAATAAATGCTCCTCTTGTTCCTGAGCCTTCTTCACGAGTAACAACTGTTATCGGGCCTGTAAGAGCCTTTGCTTCAGAAGAAGCACTTGTTTCGGCTGCAGTTGTACCGGCTGTGCTTGTTTCAGATGAACTTTCAGAGGATGATGATGAGCTGCCGCATCCCGACAATGCAGCTATTGACAAAGCTCCCATTAAAAGCAAAGCCATGAGTTTTCTTTTCATAATAAAACTTTCCACCTTTTCTTCATAATAATTTTCTTTTTGCCAATCTTGTTTTGACACAATAAAGGATAAATCAATCAGGTAAAATAACAAGCTTGGCTTTGTAAAATCTGTGTAAAATATAATTCCATCAAAAAATTCATGCATATTTTAAATAAAATCAAACATAATAACCGTTTGGCCTTTATCATTTTTATCCCAAAAAGCATCTGCTCTTCTGATTTTATAATAATAAAAAAAGCCTTTTTTATACTTTTAAATTTAAAAGTGAAATTAAGGCAACGGCTTTATTAAATTTCAATTGACTTTTATTATCAAATTCAGTATAATATTATAGTATTTGAAAAATTGCGGTTTTTTCGCAATAAGGGAGGATAAAAATGTCAATCTTTAAAAAAATAGCCTTGATGGCCCTTTCTTTGTCAGTAATTTTTTCGTTTTCGGCATGCGCTGACACAAGCTGGGCACTTAAAGCCAACGGTGAAAATATAAATGCCGGAATTTACATTTATTATACAATACTTGCCTATAATCAGGCACAGTCAAAGCTTGATGCGGCGGCAAGCGCAAATTCAAGCTCCTCTTCTTCAAGTTCTTCCGCAGAAACAACCCAGACAACCGCTGAAACCAAATTCTTTGAAGCTTTCATTGATGGTAAAGATGTAAAAACATGGATTAAAGATACCGCAACCGAAAGCGTTGAGGATTTTATTGCCGTTGAAAAGAAATTCGACGAGCTTGGTCTTGCTCTTTCCGATGAACAGAAAAATGCCGTAAATCAGGCACTTGATTATTCATGGTCGCAAAACAGCAAATTTTTTGAAAAAAACGGAATAGGCAAGGATTCTCTCAAACAGATAATCAGAAACAATTACAAAAGGGATATGGTTTTTGACAGCTACTATGCAAAAGGCGGAAGCGAAGAAGTTTCGCAGGACGAAATAAACAAGTATTACAATGAAAACAACGCAAGGGTTAAATACATAGCAATTCAACTTAAAGACGGAGAAGGCAACCTCTTTAAATCCGCCGACAAAGCAAAGGCTATGGAAATGGCAAAGGATTATCAATCAAGGGCAACAAAAGAAAATTTTGACGACCTTATAAAAGAATACAACGATTACTATGCAAAGGTTGTTGCCGAAGCAAAGAAAGATTCTTCTTCAAGCTCATCAAGTTCATCCGAAAGCAGTTCTTCAAGCAGTTCTTCCGAAACTGAAGAAGAAAAAGACCCTTACGCAAACGAGCATATACTTCAAAAAGGCGGCTCGGTTCCCTCAAAAGACGTTTGCAATGAAATTTTTGAAAAATGCAAGGTCGGAGAAACAACAATAATCGAAGACGATGAGGTTTATTATGTTGTTCAGCGCCTTGACCTCCTTGAAAGAACGGATTTGCTTGAAAGCAATTATGAATCAATCTTGTATGAATTAAAAGAAGATGACTTCAACCAAAAAATGAAAGAATATGCAAAAACAATAACTTTTGTAAAAAATGAAGACGCATATAATCGCTATGACCCCGAAAAATTAAAACTTGACTAAATTTAAGCCCCGCAGTCCGCGGGGCTCATTTTATGTCAAAATTTTAAAAACCGGCATATACTGCCAATGTGACAATATTGCACAAAGGAGAAGTGTTATGCCGATAATTTTTTTAAGCCCCTCAACGCAGCAATGGAATCCATATTATTCCGGCGGCAACGAGGAAGAATACATGAATTATCTTGCCGACAGAATGGAGCCGTATCTCCGTTCAAGCGGAATAGATTTTGTAAGGAACGACCCCGCAAGGGAAGTTACAGGAGCAATAGCCGATTCAAACAAAGGCAATTATGATGCCCACATTGCCCTGCACAGCAATGCCGGAGGCGGAGAATATGCCGGAAAACTACGCGGAATAGACATTTATTATGCTCCGGGAAGTGAAGACGGCGAAAGGCTTGCTTCAATAATAGCAGACAATCTGAAAAAAATTTATCCCCTGCCGGAAAAAGTAAGGCCGCTGTCAACAACATCGCTGGGGGAAGTTACCCAAACCCGCGCAACGGCAATTCTTGCGGAACTTGGGTACCATGATAATCCCGAAGACGTCGCATGGCTGAAATCAAATTTGACTCCGATAGCAAGAAATCTTGTGGAATCCTTAACAGAATATTTTGGAATACCATTTATCCTCCCCGGGCCTGTAAGAAAAGGAATAGTTGCTACCGACGGCTCCGGACTGAACATAAGAAACTTTCCAAGTCTTAAAGGCACAATTATAGGAAGCGCGCCAAACCGTGCAGCAGTTACCGTTTACGGTCAAACAGGAGATTGGTATGTCATAAGATACGGTGGAATTACCGGATATGTAAATAAAAATTTTATACGCATAAAGCAATGAAATCTTTAAAGCGCCGTGTGAAAAATAATCCTACGGCGCTTTTTTATTATTTATGCAAATTTGCTATTGACAAAATGGGACAATGGATGTATACTTTAACACATAAAAGCTTTAAAGGGATGAAATTATGCCAAACATGATTTATTCAGTATTTTTTGCATATTTTTACAGCTTTTGCTATTTTAGAGCAAAGGCTTTTTGTGCTGCTGAATAAATTACCGATTAAAGCTTAAAATTTTAAAGAAATCAAAAAGCCGGTAACTTTCAGCAAGGTTGCCGGCTTGCAATTTTAAAGGAGAATGTTTTATGATTTTAGTTTTAAAGCAAAACCCGGACAAAGAGAAACTTCAGTCGCTTATAGCTTTGCTTGCAGAACAGGGATTTTCCACAAATCTCAGCGAAGGCACAGAGCATACAATTTTAGGAATTATAGGCGATACAAGCAAAATAGACCCGGACAGCTTTTCCAACAACGAAATTGTCGAAAGTGTAAAAAGGATTTCCGAACCTTACAAAATGGCAAACAGAAAAATGCATCCCATGGATACCGTAATAAATTTAAACGGGATAAATATTGGCGAGGGATTTTTCAGCGTAATAGCAGGACCTTGTTCGGTGGAATCCGAAGAGCAGATTGTTGAGATTGCAAAATCAGTTAAGAAAAGCGGAGCAAAGCTTTTAAGGGGCGGAGCATTTAAGCCAAGAACATCACCATATTCGTTCCAAGGGCTTCAAGCGGATGGAATAAAGCTGCTGCTTGAAGCAAAAAAGGAAACCGGACTCCCCATTGTAACAGAAATAATGAATTTAAACCATATTGATATGTTCGCCGATGTGGACATAATTCAAGTCGGCGCAAGGAATATGCAGAATTTTGATTTGTTGAAGGAACTCGGCAAATGCTCAAAGCCAATACTCCTCAAAAGAGGGCTCGCAAACACAATAGAGGAATTTTTAATGAGCGCGGAATACATTATGGCCGGCGGAAACAAAAATGTCATCCTTTGCGAAAGGGGCATAAGGACTTTTGAAACAATGACGCGAAATACTCTTGACATAAGCGCAATACCGCTGCTTAAAAAAATCTCGCACCTGCCGGTAATAGTTGACCCAAGCCACGCCTCAGGAATCTCGTCCCTTGTCCCGTCTCTTTCAAAAGCCTCAATTGCCGCAGGAGCCGACGGGCTTATAATAGAAGTGCACAACAATCCCGCAAAGGCCCTCAGCGATGGTGCGCAATCCTTAAATCCAGCGCAGTTTGACGTTCTCATGGCCGACATAAAGCGCCGGGTTGAATTTGAGGGCAAAACGCTTTAATCTTCATTGCTTTTAATAAAACCCCTTGACCAACTTTGCCATTTAATGTACAATAAGTAAAAAAGGATAAGCTTGTTTAAGGGGAAATTTTAATGGCTGACGCAAAAAATTTAAATATCGCCTATATAGGCGGAGGCTCAATGAATTTCGGCTGGAAACTCATAGGCGAACTTGCCGGCGAGGAACAGCTTGGCGGCACGGTGCGGCTTTACGATACAGACAAACAAGCCGCTCTTGCCAACGAGGTTATAGGCAACAAATTGCGGGAAAATCCGGCGGCAAAAGGAGGATTTATTTATCTTGCCGCGGATACCCTTGAAGAAGCTTTAAAAAATGCCGATTTTGTGATAATCTCTATAACTCCGGGAACATTGGAGGAAATAGTTTCCGACATACACATACCGGAAATGTTTGGAATATATCAGCCGGTGGGGGATTCCGCAGGGCCGGGCGGAATAGTAAGGGCCGTAAGAACCCTGCCTGTTTACATAAAAATCGCCGAGGAAATAAAAAAGCTTTGCCCAGATGCATGGGTGATAAACTTAACACATCCAATGTCGGTCTGTCTTGGAGTGCTTTACAAGGTCTTCCCGCAAATAAAGGCTTTCGGCTCATCAAGCGAACCTTTTTCCGCGCAAGAGCTTCTTGCAGAGCTTGCGGCAAAGGAATTTGGCGTTTCCGCCGTATGCAAAAAGGAAATAAAAACAAATCTTATCGGAATAAACAATTTTTCGTGGGTAAATGAAGCAAACTATCAAGGCAACAGCCTTATGGATGTCTTCCGCAAATACGCCGAAATTTGCGCGCGAACGGGATATGAAAAGCGCGCCGGCGAATTTAAAACAAACCCTTATGCAAGCGCAAACATGATAAGGTTTGATTTGTTTTTGAGGTACGGGCTTATTCCTGCCCAAAGCGACAGGTATTCAGCCGAGTTCTGCCCGCCATGGTATCTTAAAAATCCAAAAGTCGTTTCCACATGGAAATTCGGGCTTATGAGCGTAAATTATTTAAGAAGGCGGAAATCCGAAAGACTCCAGCGCTCAAAAAGGCTTATGAGCGGAGAAGAACAGCTCAGGATAGGCCCGTCCGGAAGCGATTGCGTGCTTCAAATAAAAGCTCTTTTGGGACTTGGGAACTTAATTTCCAATGCAGACCTCCCGAATTCCGGACAGGTTTGCAATTTGCCTGCCGGTGCAATCGTGCAGACAAACGCTCTATTCTCCCACAATTCAATAAAGCCGGTTGCTGCGGGAACTCTGCCCGATGAAATATATGCGCTTGCCATAAGACATGTCATAAACCAGCAAACCGTTATAAAATCGGTATTTGAAAAGGATTTGGACATTGCCTTCAACGCTTTCTTGAACGACCCCCTCGTAACGATAGACCTTGCAAGCGCAACGGAGCTTTACAAGGAAATGCTTTCCAGCATAAGAGCACATTTGATTTATTACTGCTGATTTGACATAAAGGCAAAGCTATGATAAAATATTTATGCTGCAAACAAAACAGCGGTTTTTTTGCATACAAAAATGAATATCACTTATGCGGGTGCTTTTTGGTGTGAATTATGCCAAAAAGATAATAGGGAATCGGGTGAAATGCCCGAACGGTCCTGCCGCCGTAATGACGGAGCCTGCCTTTTTCGGCAAAAGCCGGTCACTGGGAAACCGGGAAGACTTAAAGGCAAGGCAATGATGTCAGAGTCGGAAGACCTGCCCGCACTTCGCCGCATTTTAACGGCGTGAACTATGGCTCTGCAGAGTACGGAGGATGTAGTTTGTGATTTTAAGATGATTTTTTGTCTTGTGCGCGCGCAAGGCTTTGTTTTGTTGTCTTAATTTTCACAAACCCCGCACTTTGGTTTTTGCCGAGGTGCTTTTTTTCTAATTTTTAAAACATCAACGAATTTGGAGGAAAAAGTATGCGCCTGCTTAAAGCCGTTTTCATGCCGCTTGGAATGTACACAAGATTTTCCTTAATATCAAAAAAAGATTCTTCTGTTCCGGCAAAATACGTCCTGATAGGCCTTATATGGTCGGGACTTTTAATCGGGATTTTATGGCGGGTTTTGCATCTTGCTCTGACGACTTTAAATGTCCCTTTGATGACTTTTGCCGCAATAATGTGTGCCTTTCCATTTTGGTTTACAAGATATATCCATTTGGAAGGCTTTATGGACACTGCCGCATTGATAAATTCCTCAAAGGCCGGATATTCAAGCGAAAACCGCAGGGGAATTTTCGGGATGTTTTCGCTTGTTCTGCTGATGATTTTAAATTTTGCCGGAATTTATTGCTTTTTGGATTTCAAGGAAAACTTATGGCTTTTGATATTCATTCCGCTGGTTTCAAGAGAGCTTGCCGTTTTAATGATTTTTTCATCGCCGCTCATAATGGAAAACAAAGACGGGCATAAACTTCCATACAACGGGAAAATTCTTATTGTGCTTCTGATTGTTTTCATCCTGACGGCGCTGGTTTGCTCCGCCCTTTGCGGCACAAGGGGGGCTATTGTGATTATAGCCATGCTGTTTTGCTTCATCTTTTCGGCGGATGTTTTAAAAAATTTCTCCGAGGCGGGAGGCGACGCGGCAAGCTATGCAATTACCATCTCCGAAACCGTGGGGCTTATTGCGCTTGCAGCAATAAAGTTTTAAAATCCAAAGGAGAAAGAATTTAATGAAAAAAAGTTTGGTTTCGCTTATTCTTGCAGGAATAATGGCAATTTCTTTTACCGCATGTTCAAACAACGGCGGCAGTTCGGAAAGTTCGGCTTCAAGCAGCGCCTCGTCGCAAATTGAGGACAGGCTCGGCAACAAGGTTGATGTTCCGGACAGCATTAAAACAATCATTTCAACTTCACCGGCAAACACTGAAATCTTAGTGGGTCTTGGACTTAAAGACAAAATAATCGCGGCGGACACCTATTCGGCAGACGCAGGAATAGACGCTTCCAAGGCAACGTTGGACATACAAAATCTTAATCTCGAACAAATTATATCATTAAAGCCCGATGCGGTATTTGTCGACGAAATCAACACAGACGGCGCAAGCGACCCGTATTCCTCGCTTAAAGATGCCGGAATTAAAGTATTCTATATCCCTTCCGCAAATTCACTTCAAAGCATAAAGGACAATATAAAATTCATTGCAGGCTATACTCAAACCGATGAAAAAGGCGCGGAGCTAATCAAAAACATTGACGACACCATTGACAAAATAAAGAAAACAACAGAAAAAGCAGCTCAAAAGAAAAAGGTTTACTTTGAAATTTCACAAGGCTACAGCTTTGGAAAAGATACCTTCCTCAACGAAATAATTGAGCTTGCAGGCGGAGAAAATATTTTTGCGGGCCAGAGCGGTTGGATTGCAGTAACAGATGAAAGCATAATTTCAGCAAATCCTGACGTTATCATCACAAACGTTTCCTATGACGGTTATGATTACAAGGAAATTCTTTCAAGGCCGGGCTGGGATGCAATAAATGCCGTCAAGAACAAAAATGTAATTCAAGTTCCCTTAAATCCCACTTCAAGAGCATCACAAAATATTGTGGAAGGCATGACTGCCATTGCAAAGGCAATAAATCCTGATTTATATGAATAAAAAAAATCTATTTATACTAACGGCCGCAGCAATAGCGGCCATAATACTCGGAGTAGCTGTCGGAAGCGTTTTTATAAACCCTTCCGACATTATTTCGGTACTTTTGAATAAAATTTTTCAAAAGCCGTTCCCGGATGGCTTTAATGAGGCAAATATTTCAATTATATGGGAACTAAGGCTCCCTCGTGTCCTTCTTGCTTTTCTTGTGGGAGCGGCTCTTTCCGTCGGCGGAGCGGTTGTGCAATCGGTGCTGAAAAATCCCCTTGCCTCCCCTTTTACGCTTGGAGTTTCATCAGGAGCATCACTTGGTGCGGGAATTATAATAATAACGGGGATTTCCCTGCCGTTTCTTGGAGCGTTCACCCTGCCGCTTTTCGGGCTTTTGTTTGGAATGCTGACAGTACTTTCAGCAGTAATGCTTGCCGCAAAGACCGATAAAATGCTTTCCGGCTCAACCATAGTTTTGACCGGAATGGTATTTTCGGTTTTTACAAACGCCTTGCTCACTTTTATTGCAGGGCTTTCAGGCGACAAATATCAAGCTGTGATGAAATGGCAGCTTGGAACATTTTCCGCAAAGGGCTGGGATTATGTTAAAATAATGTTTCCTATATTCGCCGTTTGCTTTTTGGTCATACTGTTTTTTTCAAGGGAGCTTGACATACTTTCTTTCGGTGAAGAAACTGCTGCGGCCATTGGAGTTCAAACCAAAAAAACAAAATGGCTGCTGCTGATGGCTACCGCAATTTTAACCGGAGCGGCCGTATCATTCGCCGGAGTTATAGGCTTTATCGACCTCATTGCCCCGCACATAGCAAGAAGGCTTTTTTCCCCGCGGCATAAAATCCTCGTTCCAATGTCTGCGCTTTTCGGAGGGATTTTTATGGTTGCCGCCGATTTGATTGCAAGAACTGCCGCCGCGCCAAAAGAATTTTCCGTAAACGTAATAGCAGCGCTTGCAGGCGCGCCATTCTTTGCCTATGTATATTTAAGGAGAAAGCAAAAATGATTTCGGTTGAAAATTTATCTTGCGGATACAATGATTTTGATGTGGCAAACGGAATTTCTTTTTCCTGTCAAAAGGGCGAATTCCTCACCATTGCCGGCCCGAACGGATGCGGAAAAACAACAGTGCTGCGCGCTCTTGCCGGATTTTTGCCTTACAGGGGCAACATAAAATTAAACGGCGCGGAGCTTTCATCCTTAAAAAGAAAAGACATTTCCTCTCAAATTGCCTTTATGCAGCAAATTTCGGAAGTATATTTCCCTTACACCGTCTTTGAAACAGTTTCTCTCGGAAGATATGTGCATTTAAGCAAGAATCCGTTTTCTTCCTTTACCAAAAAAGACGAAGGCATCGTACTTGAATGCCTTGAAAAAACAGGGATTTTGGAAATTAAAGATAAACCGGCATTAGAGCTTTCGGGCGGACAGCTCCAAAGGGTATTCCTTGCAAGAGTATTTGCCCAAGAGCCCAAAATAATCCTTCTTGATGAACCTACAAACCATCTTGATTTGCGTTTCCAGCTTGAGCTTGCCAAAGTCCTGAAAGAATGGGTTTCCAATGAGGAAAGGGCCATCATAGGCGTTTTTCACGATTTGAACCTTTCAATGGAGCTTTCAGACAAGGTCTTGCTTATGGAAAATGGAAAAATCGCCGATTACGGCCCTCCGCAAAAGGTTTTCTTCGGAGAGCAAATAAACAGCGTCTACGGCTTAAACATAAAAAATTACATGAAAGAAAGTCTTGCAAAATGGGAATAAAATTGCCGCTAAGGTAAATCCTTAACGGCAGTTTTTATTTATCCTGCTCCTGCAACTTGAGCATGGTCAATATAATTTCCGTATATTTTAAACGAATCAAAAATCGGCGCATATTTGCCCGAGCCTTTTGTGGTTACTGCAACATATTCTTTGCCGTTTTTTACCGCAAAACTTGCAAGACAGTTGCCCGCCTCATCGGTATAACCCATTTTCCCCCCAAGTATAGTGACATTCTCTACCTCCGTGCCATACATCCTCGAAAACATCGTGCTTTCAAGCAAAATTCCGTTTGGATGCTGCGGCGTTGGAGAAGTTGTATACTGATAAGTTGAAAGTATTTTCCTGCAAAGCTCGTTCTTCATGGCATATTCAAGTATAACAGCCATATCCTCCGGCGTTGAATAATGCTCTGAATCATGAAGTCCGCTTGTATTTACAAAATGCGTATCTTTAAGTCCGAGAGCTTTTGCCTTTTCGTTCATAAGCTCCACAAAAGCGCTTTCAGAGCCGCAAAGAGCCTTTGCAAGTCCAACTGTGGCGTCTGCTCCCGAAGGAAGTATCGCCCCGTACATCATATCAATTATCTTTACGGCCTCGCCGTCCTCAAATCCCGCGCGTGTGGCATCCTGCCTCACAAGCGGGTCTATTATCTCATTTGTCATTGTAAAGGTTTTTTCCGTATCGGTGGCCTTTTCAGCCGCTATTATAAGCGTCATCACCTTTGTAAGGGATGCTGGATATATCCTTGCGCTGCTGTTTCTCTGTGCAAGAATTTTATTTGAAGAAACATCCACAAGCACTGCATATTCGCTTGTGACATCATCCGCAAACTGCACCGTACTTGCATCCGCTGTCGGATAAGGGATTTCCGGCTTTGGTATTTCAGGTATAGATTCGGTTTGAATTGTAACCTCAGTCTGAGAAACAACAGGCGGTTTTGCCGACAAAGGCTTTACGCTTGCAGGCTCATCCTGAGTGGAATTTATTGTCAAGCGGTTGCCAAGCGCAACCGCGCCGATTACAGCGGCCAAAAAAAGTGAAAAAGAAAAAACGCGGCGTCTTACCTTATATTTTTTGTCATTTTTAAATCTTCTTAAAAGTCTTGCCCGCATAAATAAAATTTGCCTCCCGTCACTTTTTTAATTCATTTTAACATTTTTCACTTAAAATTTCAATCCCCTTTTAGTTGAAATACGTAAAATAAGCTTACAAAGAATTTTCAAACACTATTTCATCCCAATTTTTTTAAAAAAACTATTGACAAGCCAGAAAATCCATGGTATTATACATACATGGTTAGCGTAAGCTAACTTGCAAAATGCCAATACCAAACATACATACATTTTTCTTGCATGTGGGCCTCATCCACCCGCATGTTCTCCTTTTTCCTTTAACCTAAAGCTTTCAAAGCGCATACCGCTAAGGTATGCGCTTTGAGCTTTTATCATATCTTTAAAATTTTGGCAAAATTAGCCATAAGCTTTTTAGTTCCAACCTTGTCAAAAGCAACTTCAAGCATGCAGTCATTTGAAATTTTCTTTGCCGAAATAACAGTCCCCTCGCCAAAGACATTATGCTTTACCCTATCGCCTGCCGAAAATTCAACATCTGACTTTAACGCAGGAGCTGGAGCCATCTTCTTAGCGGCAAGCTGCTCTTTAAGCGAATACGAAGACTGCGGCATTACAGGCATATCTTCAAGCTTTGAGGTTTTAAAGGAATTATCAATCCTTTCAATCAAAGCAGGGTCGATTTCCCTTACAAACCTTGACGGCAAATTCCTGTTTGTCTGTCCGAAAAGCATCCTTTGCGATGCGGAGGTAATATAAAGCTTTTCCTTTGCCCTTGTGATTGCAACATATGCAAGGCGCCTTTCCTCCTCCATATCCTCCTCGTTGTCCATGCTCCTTGCGCCGGGGAATATTCCCTCCTCCATGCCGACAATGAACACCTGCGGAAATTCCAAACCCTTTGCCGAATGCATGGTCATCATCAAAACCGTATCCGAATCGGCCTCTACTCTATCCACATCGGTATAAAGCGAAATTTCCTCCAAAAATCCGGAAAGCGACGGCTCCTCGGCATCTCGCTGATATTCAGCCATGTTGGATTTCAATTCCTCTATATTTTCAAGCCTTGTCTGCCCCTCATCGCCAAGGGATTTCATATATTCACCATATCCGGTTTTTTCAAGCAGCTTATCAAGCAATTCATCCAAAGGATTTTCCAGAGCAAATTTTGCAAGCTCTTCAAACATCTTTGCCAGAGAAGACAATGCCGAGGCTTTTTTTGCAAGCGGAGGATAATCGGAAGCCTTTTTCATAACTTCAATGGGATTTTCCTTTAAATCCATTGAGATTTCTTCTATTGCACTTACCGTTGCATCGCCTATCCCTCTTTTGGGTTCGTTTATAATCCTTTTTAAGCGCAGCATATCAAAATTATTGTTTATCACGCTTAAATAAGCTACAATGTCTTTTATTTCCTTTCTGTCGTAAAAGCGAAGCCCTCCTATGACCTTATAGGGAATCCCGCTCTGCACAAAAGCACGTTCAATGCTGTTAGACTGGGCATTCATCCGGTACAGCACCGCATGGTCTGAATACTTCATGCCTTTTGCAACATTGTCAAGAACCGTATCCGCAACAAATTTTGCTTCTGAAATTTCATCAGGAGCTTTAAAAAATGTAATCTTTTCACCGTCACCGCTGTTCGTCCAAAGGGTTTTCGCCTTTCTGCCCTTATTGTTTTTAATCACTGAATTTGCGGCGCTTAAAATATTTTGCGTTGAGCGGTAATTTTGCTCAAGCCTTATTGTCGTACATCCTTTAAACTGCTGTTCAAAGTTAAGGATATTTTCAATTGTCGCCCCTCTGAATTTATATATGCTCTGGTCATCATCGCCGACAACGCAAAGATTTTTATGCTTTGCCGAAAGCATACTTACAAGCATATACTGGGCATGGTTTGTATCCTGATATTCGTCAACCATTATATATTTATATTTGTTGCTGTACTTTTCAAGCACATCGGGATACTTTTGGAAAAGCTCAACCGTAAGTTTTATTATATCGTCAAAATCAAGGGCATTTGCTGAAAAAAGCTTTGACTGGTACAAAGAATAAAGCTTTGCAATCACTTGTTTTCTATAATCACCGCCGGCGGCCTGTTCAAAATCCTCCGGAGTGATAAGCTCATCCTTTGCCCCGCTTATAATGCTTTGCATGGTCTTTGGAGGGAACTGCTTTTCCGAAACGTTAAGCTCCGAAAGGCAAGTCTTTATTACCCTTTGGCAGTCATCAGAATCATAAATCGTAAAGCTGCTTGAATAGCCGAGTCTTTCTATTTCCCTTCTCAAAATCCTTACGCAAGCGGAATGGAAGGTTGCGGCGGTAATTTCTCCGCCTTCTTCGCCAAGCATTTTTTCAAGTCTTTCTTTAAGCTCACCGGCAGCCTTGTTTGTAAATGTTATGGCAAGGATATTCCACGGCTTAATTTCGCTATTATCCGACACAATTTCCTTAAGCCTTTGCGCATCGGTTTCTTTGCCCTGTGCAAAAGCAGAAAGAAAATCCATATCGGACTGGGTTATCCCATCAGGGCAGTAATCACTGTTGTAGGTGTTGCCAAAATAAATCATATTTGCTATGCGGTTGACAAGAACGGTTGTCTTTCCGCTTCCCGCCCCTGCAAGTATCAATACAGGCCCGTTAACAGTAAATACTGCTTGCTGTTGTTGTTCGTTCATTTTGCAAAAATATTTTTTAAGAGCGTTTTGTTTAAGTTTTAAAAAATCTTTGCTGTTAACCATTTATCCAGCTCCAATCAAAATGTTATCCACGCAACACAAAAGTTTTTGTGCCACATCTTAAATTAAAAGCTACTATTAAAGCCTTGATAAAAGTTATTATATCACAAAACATCCTCTTTTTGAAGTCAAAAAACAATATTTTAATTTTAATACATTTATTTCTGATAAATTAAGGCACAAAAAAGCCGGACCACTAAAAGTCCGACTTTTGGTTTTAATTTGTAACCGATGTTTCATTATGAATTTCAGATGATGTTGCATCAGTAGAAGCCGTTTGCGCGGGGGATGGTTCGGAAGATGAAGTTTCTTCTTTTGTTCACTTTTCATCCTTGTCAAAAGTCAAACCTATTTCAAGATACGAATTAAGTTTCTTTTCCAAAGCATCAAGCGCTTTTGACGAAAACGGTATATCTTTGTAAAGCTCCATTTTTTCCTCTATAAGCTCAGGAGGAATTTTCTCCGCCTCATATGCTTGGATGGTGTGGGTGTAAATCCATTCGGGAGTATAAATTTTATCGTTTGATAGTATAGCATATTTACTGATGAAATGCTCACGAATTGCACTCTCATTATGAGTTAAAAGTACATCAAGGTCTTTTTCGGACCATGAACCAACAACGCTAATGCTGCCTGCCTTATCAGTTTCAATTTGCTTATGAACAAATGATTTTAGTTGTTCATCCGTAATATTAAAATGTTTGCAAAAAGAATAAATATTAACCGTATTTTCAATATCATCCCTATCATTATCGCTATTTTCTATGTCTTTTCTCCATTGTTCAAAATTATCAACACCTGTAATCAGAATCAAATCATATGGTATTGCAGTAAGCACAAAGTTTGATGGTGAATAATAAGACATACGCTCATCCCCTCCGGATTCTTCTGACTGCTTGTCAAAAGGCTCCGGCATTGTCGTATCTATTTCAGTTGCAGCTATATTGCTATTAACTTTTACACTTGTCCCGCTATCTGATTTGCAAGATGCAAAAGAAATTGATACAACTATTAAAAGAATAAAATAAAATATCCTTTTCATAAAAATACCTCTTAACATTAAGATGCAATTATCCCCTATATTACCATATTATATCATTAAGTTTATTTATTGTCAATAATTGTATTTACTCTGTAATTATATTGTAACTGTTTTTTAATAAATAAAGGTGCAATAAAATTTTTAGATTTTTAAAATAAATTTGTTTCTGAATATAATAAAAATAAAGTTTTTCAACCAAAATATAAAAAATATATATTTTCACTTATTTTATTGAATATTTCTTGTTTTTGGTGTATAATAAAACAAATTATAAATTTTGTGTTTGATTTTATAAATAAAATCGGCATAATTATTTTGAATAAAAACAGTTTTATTGCGGGTGATAAAATGAATGAACTTACTGTAAAAGCAATTTTTGGAAGTCTGCTGCATGACATTGGCAAACCTGTACAAAGAGCATATTCAGACAATCGAAAACACAGCATCATCGGTAAAGAATTTGCATCTAAAATTATTCAAGACAGAGATATATTGAATTGTATAAAATATCATCACAAAAGTGAAATAAATACAAATTTATTAAGAACGGATTCCCCCGCTTATATTGTATATATCGCAGATAATATTGCTTCCGGCGCCGACCGCAGGGAAAAAGAAAATGAAAATAATAAAGGCTTTAATAAAGCAGTTCCATTATCATCAATATTTAACCTTTTAAATAATAATTCTTTGTCAAGATGCCATAAAATGACTGTTTTTGAAAACAAAATAAATTTTCCGCAAGAACAAGTTTCAATAACCCCATCAGATTATATAAAAATAGTAAGTGATGCAAAAGAAGCATTGAGCGGTATTGAAATCAACAAATATTACATAAATTCACTGCTTGAAATATTGGAATGCTTTTTTTCATATGTACCATCAAGCACTGCCAATAATCAAATTGCTGACATTTCCCTCTTTGACCATTTGAAAATTACCGCTGCGGCCGGTTCATGTATAAGCGAATATTTATTGGCAGAAAAAATATCTGATTTCCAAAATGAACTATTTGATTGTGAAAAAGATTTTAAGGAAAAGAAAGCATTTATTATGTTTTCAGCTGATTTTTCTGGAATACAAAGTTTTATTTACAACATTATAGCTGAAAATGCCCTGAAAAATTTAAGAAGCCGTTCTTTTTTTCTGGAACTTCTTATGGAGCATATTATGGACGAACTGCTTTTTGAATGCGGTGTATCAAGAGCAAACCTTATTTACAGCGGTGGAGGGCATTCATATGTGCTTTTGCCAAACACAGAAAAAACTATTTCAATAATAAATGGATTCTGTACAAAAATAAACGAATGGCTTCAAACAAATTTTGGAATTGGTCTTTTTATGGCTTATTCATATGTTGAATGCAGTGCAAATCAATTGATGAATGAACCTCAAAATGAAGCTCCATATGAAAAAATATTCCATTCTCTAAATCAAAATCTTTTAAAGCAAAAAATGCATAAATTTAATGCCGAACAAATAAGAGCCATCAATAAAAAAGGCAAAAGCGGAACAAGAGAATGCAAGATTTGCGGCAAAGAAGATAATCTGATAAGCAATGGCGATTTTTGTTTTTGGTGCGATAAGCTGATAAATATTTCTTCAACATTTTTAGAAAAAGACTTAATAATAATCGTATCCAATCAAAATATCCCTAATCTGCCGTCTATAAAACTTCCGGTTTTAAACGGAGAAACAAATATGTATTTTACAAGCGAATCAAAAGCAAAAGAACTGCTTGCCAATAAAATCGAAATACGTCGAATTTACACCAAAAACAAGCCATTTACAGGAGTATCTTACAGCACAAAACTTTATATGGGAGATTATGTTTTTGATAAACAATTTCAAAAATTGATTGAAGAAAGTGAGTGGCGAAAAATAGCAGTTTTAAGAGCTGACGTTGACAATTTGGGACAAGCATTCAGCTCAGGATTTAAAAGAAACGGAAATGACCCAAAAATCATATGCAAATATGAAACCCTTTCAAGAACAGCTGCATTTTCAAGGCAAATCTCAATGTTTTTTAGATATTACCTTAATTTTATTTTAGAAGGCAAAGAAGAACAATTTGAACTTATAAAAAATTCAAAAAAGCAAGGCAATAACAAAAAAGTAATCATTGTTTATTCCGGCGGAGATGACGTTTTCATAATAGGATATTGGAAAGATGTTTTGGAAGCAGCTGGTTCAATTCAAAAATCCTTTGAACGTTTTGTTCAAAATACTCTGACAATTTCTTGCGGAATAGGCATATTCCCACTCAAATATCCGCTATACAAGTCCGCCGCCGATACGGCTATGCTTGAAGAAACTTCAAAAAACACAAAAAACAAAAACAGCATAACGCTATTTTCTCCAAATGGCGAACATACATACACATGGGATGAATTCTATAGTGGAGTTGCAGGAGAAAAGCTTGCATTGATACAAAAATTTTTTAATTATGATAAATCCCAGCAGGAACGCGGCAATTCTTTTCTTTACAAACTTCTTGACTTTTTGCGCAACAACAATAATGAAAAAATAAACATAGCAAGGTATGCTTATCTGCTTGCAAGGCTCGAACCATCAGAAAAATCTAATGAATTATATGCAATTTACAAGGAGTTTTCTAAAAAAATGTATGAATGGATTAAAAATCCAAAAGACAAAAAGGAACTTATTACTGCAATATATATTTATGTTTATCTCAAAAGGAGCGATGATTTATAATGATGCAAGAAAAAATGAACAGCAATTTTCAAAAGCCTAACGGAAATTTTCAAAACAGCAATTTAAAACAAAATAACCTTTCTGCTAAAGAAATTCCGGAAAATTATGTCGATAGCGCTGAAAAATTCATGGAAGCTTTTGATGTGAAAACTATCAGCACCAGTAAAATAAGAAGCTTTCTTTCTTTGACAAGCGAAGTTTATAATATTGAAAATAAACGAACAGCACAAACACTTGATGAAAAAAGCCTTTCAAAAATTCAACAGATAAGAGTCAAAATGATTTACGCTGCCGGAAGGGATAAAGATGTTAAAAATTTTATCGAAAAAAGCAACTTAATTAACTACTTAAAAAACATAGGCGATGACAGGGAAAAATTTATAAAATTTGCAAGATATATGGAATCCCTTGTTGCATATCACCGTTATTTTGGCGGAAAGGAGTAAAATTAAAATGTACTTAAAAATTTTAATTGAAAGCGAACTTGCAGTAATTACAGGAATGCACATAGGAGGTTCTGGAGCATTCTCAGCAATAGGCGCGGTAGACAGTCCTGTTGTTTGCGACCAGGTTTCAGGGTTGCCTATCATTCCGGGAAGCAGTTTGAAAGGAAAACTCAGAACTTTGCTTGCAAGAAGCCAAGCAAGCGACATCCACCATATGCCAAAACATAACGATGACAATATAGAAATATTAAGGCTTTTTGGTTCAAGCAAGGAACCAATTATAAAGTCAAGATTACAATTTGCCGATGCATTCATTATAAATAAAAAGGATTTTGAAAATATAGGAATTACAGAAGTTAAATTTGAAAATACGATTGACCGTTCAACAACGGTTGCAAATCCAAGACAAATTGAAAGAGTAAATCCCGGAGTAAATTTCAGCGTAAAAATTATCTATGACCTTGAAAATATTGACGAATTTGAAATTGATATGAAAAACCTTGCAAAGGCAATGAAATTGCTGCAGCTTGACTATCTTGGCGGACATGGGACAAGAGGATACGGAAGAGTAAGTTTTAGAAACATAAAAATTACCCCTTCTGAACATTTTGCTGGATTGCCAAGTGATAAACTGAAAGAAATCCAAGAGCTTTTTAAGGATGTTGAAGAATATGAACTTTTCAGTTTTAAAGCTTAAATTTTCTACGCCTTTGCACATAGGCGAAAGTAAGTCAGCACGTTCGCTTGATACCTCGGTTATGACGCTATGCGCCGATACTCTCTTTTCGGCACTTTGCCACACTGCTTTTGCCGAAGAAGGCGAAAGCGGCATAAAAAAGCTTTATGAGCTTGCTACGCAAAACAGATTGCGCATAAGCGATGCCATGCCATATTTCAATGATGGTGAAAATGGCGATGAGGACAGGCTTTATATTCCAAAGCCTATTATGCCTTTTGATGAATCAATTTTGGAAAATCGCAAAAAAATGAAGAAAATCAATTATATCCCTGTCGATATGCTGCCTGATTTTATTGATTTTGCAAAAAACAATAAAGATTCATTTGAAATAACACAGGAAGATTTCCCTGAATTCGGCAAGCAGTATGTTCTTGACAAGGCTTCTATTGACCGAAATAATGGCACTGCACCATACTCGGTCGGACTTTTCTCTTTTTACGAAAATGCGGGCCTTTATTTTATAATCGGCTTTGAAGATGAAAACGAATTAAGTTATATCATCAGGCTTTTAAAAATTGCCGGCATTGGCGGAATAGGCGGAAAAGTAAGTTCAGGATATGGAAAATATGAAATTATTGATGAATTTTACCTTGATGACTGCTGGGACCAGCAAACAGAAATTCTAATCGAAATGCTGCACAAAAAAGATTTTAAGCACAGTTTGCTGCTGACATCTTCCCTGCCGACAGATGATGAGCTTGATGAGGCACTTGAAGGAAGCACATACAATCTTATACGGCGCGGAGGATACATACAATCAACCGGTTATCAGCAGCCGCTTAAAAAACAAACCCAACATTTTTTTGCCGCAGGTTCTGTGTTTTTAAACCGCTTTGAAGGGGATGTTTACGATGTTTCCAGAGGTGCGGGACATCCGGTATACCGTTATTCAAAGCCAATTTTTCTAGGAGTGGACACAAATGAATCAATTGGAACACCTTAAAACATACAAGCTTACCCTTTTGACAAAATCACCGCTTTTCATAGGTTCAGGCAAGCAATACAATAAAAAAGAATATTATTTCGATTCTCAAAAAAAACAGATAATGTTTTTTAACACCGAAAAGTTTTTCCAGTTTTTAATCGAACACAAGCTTTTGGACAAATATGAGCAGTATATGTTTTCACAGGAAAGCAATCTGAAAAATTTTTTTAGAGAATGCGGTCTTTCATATTCTCAAAATTTAATTGATTATACCGTAAATACACAAAATGTTTTTGACGATGAACATACTTTATCAGAAATACATCAATTTATGAGGAACGCAAATATGCAGCCTTATGTTCCCGGAAGCTCAGTTAAAGGCTGTCTGCGCACAGCTATCCTATGGAAACTTATAAAACAAAATGAAAACTCTATTGAAAAAAATTCTCAAGAAAAGTATAATAAAAAAAATGAAATCAATTATGGGCACACTAATAATTTTGAGGCCAAATATTACTTAAACAAGCTTAACCTTGACACTGAAAACCCTGTTAATTATGTAAACAGCATAATGCGCGCAATAAGAATCTTCGACAGCATGCCAATTGACAATTCCCAAATGTCCATTGCTGCAAAAATAGATGTTTCAGTTAAAGGAAATGAAAGACCAATTAAAAAAGTTGTCCGTGAAGTTGTCGTTCCGGGAACAAAAATAGAATTCATTCTTACCATCGATGAATTTATAAGCAAAGAGCTTGATGCAGATTTTATAATAAATGCCATTTCAGAATATGGCAGATATTATAAGGAAACTTTTGTAAAAAGCTTTAGACCCCCTAAAAATGCTGTTTTTGAAACATTTGAAAATTGCATTGTATTGGGAGGAGGCAGCGGATATTTTAGCAAAAGCATTTTATATCCATATTACGGCAAAAATGAGGCCGTAAAAGAAGTTGCCGGAATAATGCAGGACAAATTTCCAAATGGCCATCACGAAAATGACGTTAAAATAGGAATATCCCCACATATGTTAAAGCATACCAAATACAAACAACAAAGTTATCACTTTGGCATATGCGAAGTTAAAATTGAACCCTGTGCGAATGAAAAGCAAACATGAAAATCCTATATCATTCGCACCTGCCTATTTTAGGGATTTTTTAGCTTTTTTATGTTAAAAAAGCGCTGCTTTTCAGTCAAATTTAAGACATTCGCACTAAATGCTCTTAAAATTGCCTAAAATACGCGTTTTTTTATATATGCCTTTACAATTCGCGCCCCTATGGGGTTTACAATTCGCGCCCCTATGGGGACGGAAACACTTAAAAATGTATTTCTTTCAATACCCCTTGCATAATTTACAATTCGCGCCCCTATGGGGACGGAAACTTCAAATGTTGCAATTTATGATTTCGCAGCATCTTTTACAATTCGCGCCCCTATGGGGACGGAAACATTGTAGACAACTAGTGCAAGACAACCTGCATTGTTTACAATTCGCGCCCCTATGGGGACGGAAACAATCGAGTTTTACAACAAATTTCCACTTATATTTTTACAATTCGCGCCCCTATGGGGACGGAAACTCATCGCGAGGACACAGCCTCACTTAAGTTATACTTTACAATTCGCGCCCCTATGGGGACGGAAACTACGCCGTCCGGTCGGCTTATCTCTCAACCCCAAACTTTACAATTCGCGCCCCTATGGGGACGGAAACTGGGCAGACAACCGTTAACGCTTTGTCTGTACAAGTTTACAATTCGCGCCCCTATGGGGACGGAAACAAAATATACTCCTTCTTGTTTTGCGACTCATTTTTTTTACAATTCGCGCCCCTATGGGGACGGAAACCCTCTATATTCAATCTTAACCTTCTTTTCTCCTTTTTTACAATTCGCGCCCCCTTTACAATTCGCGCCCCTATGGGGACGGAAACAATTTCGGATTGTCGTAAAATGGGCAGTCCGGTTTTTACAATTCGCGCCCCTATGGGGACGGAAACTTTATATAACCTTGCTTTTTTCATTTTTTTACCTTTACAATTCGCGCCCCTATGGGGACGGAAACAGTTATTTGTCGATCTGATTTTTTTGCTTGACGATTTACAATTCGCGCCCCTATGGGGACGGAAACGTGATTATCGCTTGCATTGCCGTACTGCTTGCGGCTTTACAATTCGCGCCCCTATGGGGACGGAAACCCGCGGCCAAACAAACAGTCTGTTTGCGCCTATGTTTACAATTCGCGCCCCTATGGGGACGGAAACGCGTGTGTACGACGAATATATTAAAAAACCTAAATTTACAATTCGCGCCCCTATGGGGACTATAAAAAGAAAGAAGAGATTTTTATTATTAAGCAATATAAAATTATCCTTGAATCGCAAAATGCTATTGAACATATTTCCGGATACGCTTTTTACGGAATGCTTTCAGAAAATTTAGATAAAGATTTTTGCGAAAGCCTGCATGAAAACTCAATTACGCCAATAAGCCAATATGTCCGTCAGCTTGGGCAGAACAAAACTCTTTGGGTAATAAATCTTCTTGGAAAATATGCAGTTGAAAATGTTTCAGACATAATCGAACAAAAAAACAGCTATACGTTAAAAAACACCGGAAATATTTTTTCGGTAAAAGAAATATCGGCATCCGTCATACAGTCGGAAGATTTTTTGCTTGAACGTGCGGAAAAAATTCAATCGGCAACAAAATTAAATATGACGATTTTAACTCCTGCCTCTTTTAAAAGCGATAAAAAATATATGCTCTTCCCCTCGGAAGAGCATATATTAAAAGGCCTTATCCGCCGATGGAACAGCTACTCCGAAAAATATGCAATAGCAGATGAAGATGCAGAAAAGGCTTTGATTTTAGGAACAAAAATAGCCGGATACTCTTTAAAAAGCAGCTATTATGAACTTAAAGGAATAAAAATACCCGCCTTTTGCGGCGAACTTAGATTCAGCAATAAATTTTCGCCTCCAATCGCAGAGCTTTGCAAGCTCCTTATGTGCTTTGCGCCATACTGCGGAATAGGCATAAAAACATCCCTTGGAATGGGAGCAGTTTCGGTGGACTTTTGCGAAAAATAAAAAAATTTACTTTTAATATTTTATACCTATATTTTTTGTCAAGAATTATGGTAAGATATTTTCATAAAAATGAAGGAAAGATTAATGGTTATGAAAATTTTTAATGACAAAAAATATAATACAATTGCGGCATACGCAATTGCCACCTTTGCAGTATGCCTTTTGCTCGTTATAATCATTTTCCGGTTTTCGACGCTTGCAGGCGTTGTAAAAAATCTCCTCCACATATTAAATCCCATCATTTGGGGCGTAGTGATAGCCTATCTGCTTAACCCTATAATGATGTTCTTTGAGCGGCTTTTCGTAAAAGCTTTTGACAAAAAGAAACCTCATAAAAAGCTGAACAGATATCTCAGCATAGCGGTCACCTCAATACTTACTTTACTTGTAATAATTTCCATCGCCGCAGTTCTAATTCCTCAAATTATCGGAAATATTTCAAACATAGCCAGCAACATGCCGGCTTATTTTGAAAACATGCAAAAGTGGTTTGATGATTTGCTTGAAAACAATCCCATGATAATGGATTTTGTAAACAGCGAATTCAAGGATTTCCAAACCTATATAACAGATGCAGTAAATAAATTCCAACCGCAGCTTCAAAGCTTTGTCAGCAATTTGACCCTCGGCATACTTAATTTTGCTGTGGGAGTTAAGGATTTTTTGCTCGGCTTTATTGTAATGATTTACCTTCTCGCAAGCAAGGAAATTTTTATAGCGCAGGCTAAAAAAATAATGTATGCCCTTTTGTCTGAAAAAGCATGCAGCCATGTTATGTATGTGGCAAGAAAATCAAACACAACCTTTATAGGCTTTATCTCTGGGAAGTTGCTTGATTCGTTTATTATCGGCGTGCTTTGCTTCATTGCAATGACGCTTATGGGAATGCCTCTTACCGTACTGATAAGCGTTATAGTCGGCATTACAAACATGATTCCATTTTTCGGCCCGTTCATCGGAGCAATCCCAAGCGCTTTGCTGATACTGCTTGTAAGCCCAGACAAGCTCGTTGCTTTCGTGGTATTCATAATAATTCTGCAGCAGTTTGACGGGAACATACTCGGTCCGAAAATCCTTGGAGATTCCACAGGGCTTCCATCCTTTTGGGTTCTGTTTGCAATCTTCATAGGCGGAGGGCTTTTCGGATTTGCAGGAATGCTCCTGTGCGTTCCGGTATTTGCTGTAATCTATACTCTTGCAAAGCAGCTTATTGAAAACCGTCTTAAAGCTAAAAATCTTCCGGTTGGAACGAAAGAATACATGGATGGCAATGAAAATGAAAAAACACAGTAATATATTCATATTGTTTTAATGGGATTTTATTTGATATTTCCTCAAAAAAGGTTATAATAAATTATAAAGCTTAGAGAATTAAGGAGAATTTTTATGATTTCTGACATTCAAAGCGAAATATTAAGGCTTAAAAAAGAAAAAAAAGTAACAATTCTTGCTCACAGCTACCAGGCTGAAGAGATTACCGAAATTGCCGATTTTGTAGGAGATTCCTTCCAGCTCAGCGTAATGGCTCAAAAAGATGAAAATCCTGTTTGCATAATGTGCGGTGTCCATTTTATGGCGGAAACGGTTAAAATCCTTTCGCCGCATAAAAAAGTCATTCTTGCCCACCCGCAGGCCGGATGCCCTATGGCAGAGCAAATAGAGCCTGAATTTGTGGAATATTTCAAAAAGCAAAACCCCGAATACACTGTTGTGGCATATATAAACACAACCGCCGCTCTCAAAACCGTATGCGACGTTTGCGTAACTTCATCCTCGGCAATTAAAATATGCAGGAACATTCCAAACAAAAATATTCTTTTCCTGCCGGACTGCAATCTTGGAGCATGGGTCGCAAAAAATCTTCCCGAAAAAAATATAAAGCTTTTGCAGGGCGGATGTCCGATACACGCAGCGGTAAATCCATCGGAAGTCGATGAGGCAAAGGCCTTGCATCCAAACGCGCTCGTGCTTGTCCATCCGGAATGTGTTCCATCCGTGCTTGAAAAAGCGGATTTCATAGGCTCAACCTCAGAAATAATGGATTTCGCAAAAAAATCAAATGCAAAAGAATTTATAATAGGAACAGAAATAAGCATTGCCGAACATCTTGCTTATGCCTGTCCGGACAAGCGTTTTTACGCGCTTTCCAAAAAACTCCTTTGTCCGAACATGAAGCTTACTTCCTTGCCGGATGTGCTGAATGCGCTTAAAGGCGAAGGCGGCCTTGAAATTGAAATGGACGAGCAAACAATCCAAAAGGCTTCAAAATGTATTAACGCAATGATTGAGCTTGGAAAATAAAATCTGCCGGATAATCGTTAAAGTCGTTTATCCGGCAGATTTTTCATCGCTATGATTATTCAATTGAAACGTCATCGACATTGCAAATGATATATTTTTCTCCCTCATAACCACAAATATCCACATTGTCAAGCGACAGCTTTTCAACGTTTTCGGCAAATATCCCCTGCTTTGAACATTCCTTTATCCCGCTAAGCATATCCGGAAAGCCGCTTTTGGCATTTGCGGCGAAAGCAACAAAAACATTTTTCAGTATTATTTCTTTTATTTTTCTCTCCGGCAATCCATAAAAATATGCCGCCGCAACATGGCTGTCAAGGCACGTTATATTTTCAAAAACAAGCCGTTTTATAAATGGCGTCCTCTCATCCACAGGCATTGGATTTTTGTTCTGCACATAATCGCTTTTTCCATCAGGGTCGCAAAAATAAAAGCAATTGACAACAAAAGGGGTAAGAACCCCTTGCATTTTTATATCCTTAAAAGCAACATTATCAATGACGGCAAGATTTCCGCGGCCTCTGCGGGTTTTTATGCGAATTCCGCGGTCCGTATTCAAAAACAGGCATTTTTCAGCAAGAATACCGTTTATTCCAGCCGACATCTCACTCCCCAAAGTTATGGCTCCATGCCCGTTTTCCATGCAGCATTGATAGATATAAATTTGCTCTGATGGAGTTTTGTATTTCCTCCCCATGTAAATTTTACCCGATTTAATGGCAATGCAGTCATCACCCAAATCAAAATATGTCCCTTTTACGGCAATATTTTTTGAGGATTCAATGTCTATGCCGTCTGTATTGGGAGAATTTTTAGGATTGTTTATATTAAGCGCCAGCAATTCAATATCCTGTGAAAAATATGGATGAATAGTCCATGACGGGCTGTTTTTAAATGAAAGTCCAAATACGGCAATCCCCTTGCAGCGGTTGAAAAACATAATCCTCGGTCTGAAAGCAATGCGCATTTTCTTCTCGTCAAACCACCAGTTTTCAAATGAAGCATTTCCGTCAATACAGCCTTCGCCGTATATTTCTACGTTCCGAACATCCACGCCGGTTATTATTCCCGCAAACATATCAAGCGGATTGCCTTCCCATGTGCCAAGGTTGTACTCGTCTTTTTCATCATAACTTTCTATCATTCCGGGAAAAACAGCGTGGGAAATCCTTTCGCTTTCCGCCAAAAGAACCGCATCTTTTGCAAGTTCAATCTTTACATCGCTTTTAAGAAAAATGTTTGTGATTTTATATATTCCTTTTGGAATCAACACGCGGCTGTTTTTCGGGCAAGCCATTATCGCCGCCTGAATATAAACCGTATCATCGGATATTCCATCGCCTTTTGCTCCAAATTTCCTTACGTCAAGCGCAACAAACTCATAATCAGTTGCAAAATTTATTTTTGATTCCATGCCATCCGATTTTTTTGCCAAAACCTCATACTCAGTTTCCGGAAGTAATCCGAATATGCAATTTATAGTTTTTTCGGTTTGGCAATAAAATTTCCCATTGATATAAATTTCGTACTTGAACCGCGTATAAAAAATCCCGCCGTCGGATATCTCTATTACAGCGCTCCGGGCATTTTTTTTAAACAATATCAACTCCATAAAAATTACCCTTTAATGCTGCCCGCAGTTATTCCTTCAACAAAGTTTTTCTGTGCAAAGAAAAATACAACAAGCGATGGAATAATGGATACAAGCGATACTGCAAGCACCCTGTTCCAATCAAAGCCGCTGTCGGCATCCATTGAAAGCTTTACAAATATTGTGGCAGGATATCTTGCGGGAGTATTTACATAAAGAAGCGGCCCCATATAGTCATTTGAAGTCCACATAAATTGAAACAGCGCACAGCTTACTATCGCCGGCTTAAGCACCGGGCAAATAACCAGAACAAGAGTCTGCAGAGCATTGCATCCGTCAATTGTCGCCGCTTCATCAAGTTCTCTTGGAATACCCCTTAAAAACTGGAAAATCATAAAAACAAAATAAGTGTCAAACGCAAAAAGAGAAGGCACTACAAGAGGCAGGTAAATCGGCGAATCAACCCATCCGAAATTATTGTAAAGGATAAATTGTGGAACGTTCATTACAACCTGCGGCAAAAAAAGCGTTGATATAAGCAATGCAAACAAAATCTTCTTGCCTTTGAAATTAAACCTTCCAAAGCCATATGCCGTTATTGTGCATGAAATAACCGTAAACAAAACTTTCGGCAGGACATAGCTGTATGTATTCGCCATTGATTTGAGCAGATTTATTTCCCCGCCATAATTATTCATTGCGTTTTTATATCCGTCAAGAGTAGGTTTTGAAGTAAACGGGCTGAGGCTTGTAAAAATTTCGCTATTTGACTTGAATGTCGCCCCTACCATCCATATGAGCGGATATACCATGATAAATCCCACAAAAATAAGAATAAAATATTTTATTATAATGCCTATACTATTCCTCTTGAAAATTTTCATTGCGAAACCTACCTCTCGTCGCCGTAGTAAACCCATTTGTTCTGGCTTGCAAAAGCAATGACGCTAAGAGTCATAACTATAATAAACAGCACCCATGCCATTGCGCTTGCCATTCCCATTTCATGCATTTGGAACGCACGCTTATATATCAGCAGCGAAAATAATGTCGTTGAACCTCTCGGCCCTCCCTGCGTAATGATATAAGGTCCGTTGAATTCCTGAAATGCCTGTACAAGCTGGGTTACAAGATTATAAAACACAACAGGAGTTATTAGCGGAAGGGTTATTTTGAAAAATTGACGCCATTTGCTTGCACCGTCAATTATTGCAGCTTCATAAAGGTCAACCGGAATCCCTTTAAGCGCTGCAAGGAACAGCACCATTGCAGAACCAAACTGCCATACCCTTAAAAGCGAAATGACAAACAAGGCATATTTTGAATCCGAAAGCCAGTTCGGGCCTTCTACACCTATCAAACTCAAAGCTCCATTTATAAGCCCTTGGTCGCGGAAAAGGGCTTTCCAAAGAACCGCTATTGCAACCGAACCGCCAAGAATCGAAGGAATATAATAAGCCGTTCTGAAAAGATTTACTCCTCTGATTCTAAAATTAAGTATATACGCAATAAACAAAGCAAATATAAGCTTTAACGGAACCGTTATAAATGCATATGTAAACGTAATGCCCAGCGATTCCATTATTTTTTTATCTGAAAATATCTCCTTGTAATTTGAAATCCCGTACTCCGATATTCCCGTAAATAAATTGAAATTTGTAAAACTGTAAAACAAAGACGAAAGAAACGGGTACAGTCTGAACACTAAAAATCCTATAATCCATAATAATATGAATGCAAAACCTATATTTTTCTTTAAAACGCTTTTAATGCTTTTTGATTTTGCATTGCTCCCAACAACCGTCAACGCATTGCTTCCCGATTTCATTGCTGCCTCCTATAATACATTAAAATTAACCGATAAGCATTTTTTGAGCATAAGCCATTATAAAAGGGCCGACGCCTTTTGAATCATCCGAAACGACTTCTTCGCCGATATAGTACTCTACACTTCCGTCGCGCTTATCTCCGGGGCCAAGTCCCGCCACACGGCATATATCCGTCAACTTACAGCTTCCGTTTTCAAAAACAAGTTTATGCCTTACTATGGAATCAAAAATTTCAATGCCTATTCCGGCATATTTTTCACTATTTAAAATTCCCATCCTGCATGCTTTCATAATTGAATAAGCAATCATTGCAGAACCGGAAGTTTCAGTATAATTCCCCTCTGCCTCAGGATGGTCCACAACCTGATAAAAAAGCTTTGTCTTTTCATCCTGATACTTCAATATTCCTAAAACCGCTTCTTTAAAAAGCTCGCAAAGCCGTCTGTAATGCTCGTAAATTTCCTTGGACATTGCATCTATGGTATCCACAAGCGACATTATATACCATCCCTGCGACCTCAGCCAAAAATTTTTTGACCGGCCTGTCGCTTTATCCGCCCAAGGCTGGATTCTTGCGTCATCATAGCCATGATAATAAAGTCCTTTTTCTTCATTAAACATATATTTTCTTACATTCTCAAACTGATTTAAAATGTCATTATAGTTTTCCTTATTATTAAAACGAGTTTCATACTCCATATAAAAAGGCTGCGCCATATAAAGTCCGTCAAGCCAAACCTGATTTGGATAAATGTCTTTATGCCAAAAATTCCCTGAACTTATTCTTGGATGAGCCATAAGCCTTTTAATAAGAAAATCTATTGCCTTCCTATATTTTTCGTTCCCGGTTTCTTGATAAGCAATAAAAAGCACTTTCCCGCAATTAAAGCTGTCTATGTTTTGCTTTCCTGTTTCATAATTTTTTATTGTGCCGTCATTGTCAATAAGCGGGTCAAGATAATTTATTATGAAATCAAAGTATTTCCTTTCGCCGGTTGCTTCATAAAGCTGTTTGCAGCCCATGAGCACGCAGCCATCTTCATAATTCCAATATGTTTGATAATTTTTATAATTTTTAAGAAATTTATCTATGTAATTCAATATGTCCATCTTATCCTCCATTTAGCAGCCTAATCCTCTGCTGAACAACACAGCAGAGGATTAGGCATGCCAAAAAAACAATTACCCTTTAAGAACCCCGTTAATGCCGTCAATAAGAACTTTTGCGCCGTCGGAAATGCTGTATTCGCCATAGCTGATTCCAGACATTACGTCATAGTAAACGCCATCAGGATTGCCTTTTAATTTTGAATTTTCAAATTGAGGATCAAGCGGGAAAGATACCCAGCTTAAAACCTTTCCATTGGCTTCCTTAACTGTTTCATTAAGAATTCCGGCATCTTCACAAGCCTTAAAAGCAGATTTGCTGAGCGGAATTCCGCGTTCAGAACCCATTATTTTTGCGCCTTCCGGGTCATTGAGAAGATATTGCAGCAGCATTGCACATTCAGTAGGATATTTTGTTGTATTTGTTATTGCAAACGCAAGGGATACCTTTGAAAATCCTCCGTGATTTTTGCCGAAATCTTCAAAATAATCTCCAACAACAAATTCCTGCCCTTCAGTAAGCGAATCTTTAAATTTGCCGGCGGAAGAATCCCATTCAAAAATTCCAGCATACTTTCCTTCTATCCATTTCGGATTTTTATCCAAAGAAGCCGCACCATCGCCAAGGATTGTCTTTATTGAAGGCGTAACATGCTTATCTTCAAGCGATTTTATAAATTCAAGGCCTTTTTCAATTTCTTCCTGTGAATAATTAAGTTTTCCGTCAACGACCCATGCCTTGCCGTATACGGATTCTAAGTAATAAACCATTAAAATCATGCGGTCGTATTCGCCCAAAGCCAACGGATAATATTCATCCCCAAGCTTTGTTTTAAAAGTTTCGCCGGCAGCATAAAGTTCTGCAAGTGATTTTGGAGTTGAAATTCCTGCTTTTTCAAAAACAGTTTTATTCCAATAGAAAATTCTGCCGGACATAGCCACCGGGACAGCTTGAAGTTTATTTGCGACTGTGCACTGTTCCAAAGCGGATTTATCATACTGCGAAAGGTCAAAAGTATCTTTAACAGTATTCATATCAAGAAACATCTTTCCGTCAGAGCTGAAAGAAGTTATCCAGTTCCAGTTGATTTGGTTCACATCAGGAGCGGTTCCGGCATAAAAAGCTGTGGACATTGCATCTTCCCATCCGTCCCATGCGCCAAATTGAGTTTCAACCGTAATATTCGGATTTTTTTTCCATAAACTTTTTAATTGCATCCTGAGTAGCCTTATGTCTGCTGTCGCCGCCCCACCATGAAATTTTAATGATAACAGGGCCGTCAGATTTCTTTTCCGCACTTGATTCCGCCTTGCTCTCACTCGACGAAGTTTGTGCAGATGACGCATCCGATGAAGTTTTATTGGAAGCACAAGCAGCAAATGAGCCGGCAACAAGCACTCCCAAAACAACCGCAATTGCTTTTTTAAAATTAGCCATAGAATTCTTCTCCTTAATTTTTTATAATTTACAGCATTTGCTGCAATTTTTAGTGTAAGTGCTTACATAAAAATATTTAAAAGGAAAGCAAAAAATATATTGCATACAAAGTCAAAGTGCATATATTTAAATTTAAATTAAAACATATTTTTGTACAACACATTTCAATTAATTTCAGATTTAAGTAAATGCTTACATTAGGGATTATATATCAGCAAATCAAATTAGTCAATAAAATATTGCAAATTTTATATATGTATATAATTTTAGATTGTATTTTTATGAAAATTCAATAATATTTAATTTAAGCTCTTGTTTTTGCAGGCATGTTATTGTATAATTACTTTCAAAAGTAAAGAAAGTATTTACATGGGTTCAAATTAGCTTTAAAAAGGATTGTGATTGCCATAAACATATATGATATTTCAAGAAAAGCTGGTGTTTCAATCGCAACCGTATCAAGGGTTATAAATGAAAGTTCAAATGTAAGCGAAGAAACACGAAAAAAAGTCCTTGCCGCAATTGAAGAATCCGGCTATACCCCAAATGCCTTCGCCAGAGGGCTCGGTCTTAACACAATGAAAACCGTGGGAATACTTTGCGCAAATTCATCCGACACTTATTTGGCGCAAGCAATTTATTACATTGAACAGGATTTAAGGCAGCACGGATACGATTCTTTGCTCTGCTGTACTGGGTACAATATTGATGCAAAGAAAAATTACCTTAATTTGCTTATTTCCAAAAAAGTTGATGCCGTAATTCTCGTTGGCTCAAATTATGTTGAACCAAATGAAAAAAACAATGATTATATAATTGAAGCGGCAAAAAAAATCCCTGTTATGCTGATAAACGGCGTTATAAACGCACCCAATGTTTACAGCACAGTCTGCGATGATTTTGCCGGAGTTTATGAAATTACCGAAAATTTTATTAAAAACGGGCATAAAAACATTCTGTATTTATATAATTCATGTTCATACAGCGGAATGAAAAAAATGGAAGGTTTTCGTAGCGCTTTAAAAAACAACTCCTTACCGGTAAATGAAGAATATATCCAGTTTATTAAAAATCAAAACCCTTCAGTACATGAAATAAAAGATTTCGTTTCAAAAATATCTGCGCGCGGAATATCATTTGACGGGATTATCGCCTGCGACGACATAATTGCAATAGGAGCTCTCAAATATGCAAAAGAAGCAGGAATGAAAATCCCTGATGATGTTTTTATTACCGGATATAATAATTTTTCGGTAGCAGAATGCTGCGACCCGGAGCTGACATCCGTAGACAACAAGCTGGAAGCAATTTGCCATCATTGCGTATCAACTCTTATGGGTGTTTTTGCCGGAAAATCAATGCCTAAAAAAACAGTGTTTTCAGCCGAAATAGTGGAACGCGGAACTACTTTATTCAACATCTGAAAAGCATTTTGCAACAAATAAAATGGAGGAATTACAATGAAACCGTTCATGGACAAGGACTTTTTACTTTCAAGCAATACAGCAAAATCCCTTTATCACAATTACGCGGAAAATCTGCCTATAATTGACTACCACTGCCACATAAATCCAGAAGAAATCGCAAAGGACAGGCGCTTTGAAAACATTACAAAGGTATGGCTCGGAGGGGACCATTACAAATGGCGGCTCATGCGCGCGGCCGGTGTTGACGAATTTTACATAACAGGCGGCGCCTCCGACCATGATAAATTTTTAAAATATGCCGAAGTTTTGGGAAAGGCAATCGGCAATCCGCTATACCATTGGAGCCATCTTGAACTGCAAAGATATTTCGGATATAACGGCATACTTAATGCCGAAACCGCCGAAACAGTATGGGAAATCTGCAACCAAAAGCTTGCACAGCCCGAAATGAGTGTGAGAAACATAATCAAAAAATCAAATGTGGAGGTAATCTGCACCACAGATGACCCCGCGGATTCACTTGAATGGCATAAGCTCATCGCCGAAGACAAAAGCTTTAACACTGCCGTTTATCCCGCATGGCGTCCCGACAAGTACATGAACATTGAATCCAAGGATTTTTTCAACTTTGTTTCAAAGCTTTCGGATGCTGCAAAAATTAAAATTGAATGCTATGAAGATTTGAAAAATGCCCTAAAAATCAGAATGGAATTCTTTGCAAAAAACGGATGCAGGATTTCCGACCACGGGCTTGAATATGTAGCTTATTCCCCGGCTGACGATAACGAAATTGAAAGCATCTTCTTAAAGAAGAAAAACGATGGAATCCTTTCTATGGAAGAAATTAAAAAATACAAAACATCATTTATGCTTTTCTGCGCCGGAGAATACAAAAGGCTTGGCTGGGTAATGCAGCTGCATTACGGATGCAAGCGAAACAACAACAGCAGGATGTTTGAAAACATCGGCCCAGACACAGGCTATGACTGCATTGACAATTATGCTCCCGCCTCTGAAATGGCAGATTTTTTAAATTCGCTTGAAAAGAAAGATTTGCTGCCCAAAACAATAGTGTACAGCTTAAATCCAAATGACAACCAAGTTATAGATACTGTTATAGGCTGTTTTCAAGGCGGCGGGGAAATCTGCAAAATCCAGCATGGTTCGGCATGGTGGTTCAACGACAATCTGCCGGGAATAAAGGAGCATCTCGTTTCGCTTGCCAATTACGGCTATCTTGCGGGATTTATAGGAATGCTTACCGATTCAAGAAGTTTCCTTTCCTATCCAAGGCATGAATATTTCAGGCGAATACTCTGCGGCCTTTTAGGAAAATGGGTGGAAGATGGAGAATTCCCCGAAGACATGAAACTTTTAGGCGAAATTGTAACCGGCATTTGCTACGGCAACGCCAAAAAATATTTTAATTTTTAAAAGCAATAAAAAAATCCGTCAAAAAGCCTATGTCATGGTTTTTGACGGATTTTGTGCAAAAAAACGCAAACATTAAATAAATGCTTGCGTTTTTTTGGCGGAGAAGGAGAGATTCGAACTCTCGAACCGCTTTTGACGGTTACACGATTTCCAGTCGTGCGCCCTCGACCAACTAGGCGACTTCTCCATATAAAAATATTCAATTTCAGCAATTTTTTAATTGCATGTCTTTTTGCTTTTCACAGTCCTAACAGACATCGCTTAAATATTATAACAAATCTCGTATCAAAATGCAAGCATTTTTTCTATTTTTTTATTTTTCGGCAAATTGCACTATAATTCTAAACAAAAATTGAAATTATATTAAAATATTGACCATCCGCAAAATTATTCTTCTGCGGATGGTTTTCTGCGGAATGCCAGCTCTTTTATTTCTTCTGAAGTAAAATGATATTTTTTATTGCAGAAATGGCAACTTACCTCAGTAATCTCCTGCTCGTCCGCCATTGAAAGGAGCTCTTCCCTGCCCATGCTTATAAGCGCCCTTTCAACCCTTTCACGGCTGCAATCACAAGCATATGTCACATCCATTGAACCTATTATGCTTGGATTTAATCCCTCCAAAGTTTTAAGCGCAATATCCTCGCCGGACATCCCGCTTGAAAGCATTTCCGTAACGGACGGAAGTGAATTTATATTCTTCTCCAAAATATCAATTACACTTTCCGGAGCAAACGGAAGCACATGGATTAAATATCCTCCCGCCGCCTTTACGGTCAAATCGGGATTTACCAAAACCCCAAGTCCGCATACGGTAGGAGTCTGCTCGCTGGTAGCGTAGTAATTTGCTATATCCTCGGCAATTTCGCCAGAAACAATCGGAACCTGTCCGACATAAGGCTCTTTAAGCCCCATATCCTTTATAACCGAAAGCATCCCATCACGGCCGACTGCTCCTCCGACATCAAGTTTTCCATATTTATTCAGCGGAAGTTCAACCACCGGATTTTCAACATATGTTTTTACATTGCCCCTGCTGTCCGAAACCGCCATTATCGTGCCGGCGGGGCCACGGCCGTTTATCCTTAAAGTAAGGCTGTCGCCTTCGCCTTTAAGCCCGCTTCCTATCAGCGAAGCGGCTATCGAAAGCCTCCCCGCCGCGGCGGTTATTACTGCGGAGGTCTTGTGTATCTTTTCTATTTCATTTGCAATATCAGTTGCATCAACGGCACTTACCGCCACCGAAGCATCTGATGAAATTGCCTTTATTATTTTAGCCATGCCATTACCTCTCTTTTTGTGCAACAAATACTATTTTTTCGGCTTTTTCCCCCGGATGGTCAAAAGTATCAAGCTCAAAATGTCCAAGCACCTTAAATCCGCTCTGAACAAGCAGTTCATCCAGTTCTTCCGAAGGATATGCCCTTTCACAGAAATTTTCTTCAAATCGGTAATAAGTTTCCCCGTTTTTTTCAAAAAAATCAAGGTTTATTTCAACCGTACAAGTTTTTTCATCATAGCTGTTCTGCCAAACGCAAAAAACTTCATCCAAATCATAAACAAAAACATTGTTTGCAAGGACTTCCCTATGTTTATACGGTGTATTTGCATCAAAAACAAAAATTGCACCCGGATTTGAAAAAAGCGAAACCTTTTCAAAAGTTTTCTTTACAGAATTTATATCCGGCAGATGGTTTATCGAATCAAGCGCGCAAACAGCGGCGTCAACCGTACCAAAAAGGTCAAGTTCGGTCATATCCTGGCAAAGATACTGTATCGGCAAGCCGCTTTCAATCTTTTTATCAAGGGCAACCGTAAGCATTTCCGGCGAAGAATCCACTCCAACAACATCGTACCCAAGCCTTGCCATCTCCTCCGAAAGGCTTCCCGTTCCGCAGGCAAGGTCAAGAAGAATCCCTTTTTCTCCGCCAAACTTTTCTATTATGCTGTTAAAATATTCGGCGCGCTTTTTGTAAGAAATATTTCCCGTCAACAAGTCATAAAAGCGGGCAAAATTTGAGTAGCTATCCATTATCCCTATCCTTTGCCCTAAGTCTTTCAAAAACTATTTTATAACCATCGCTGCCATAATTCAAAGTACGGTTCACCCTGCTTATCGTTGCCGTGCTGGCTCCAGTTTCACGCACTATATCGCTGTAAACATGATGTTCGCTAAGCATTTTTGCAACCTGATAGCGCTGGGAAAGAGATTTGAGCTCCAAAACGGTGCACAAATCCTCAAAAAAATCATAACACTCCTCTATTGTTTCAAGGCAGAGTATTGCCTTGAACAACTCATCGGTATTTTTATCTTTAAGCTTATTATTCATTAGCGTTCCCCTCTTTACAGCATTGAAATACTATCAGTATTTTAACACATTAGTACGCAAAAGTAAACAGAAAAATAAGTCCGCACAAGCTTTAAGCGGATTTTTTTGTTCTTTCGGAATAAAAGAATGCGCATACCAGCGAAGTAAGCGGAATTGTAAGCAAAATAGCAAAGCTTCCTATAAGAGATTGAAGTATTTCGCAGACTATCATTTCCCTGTTAAGCACTGAAAGCAGATTTTTATTGTTTGCAATAAGGAGAAGCACTACCGAAAGAGAGCTCCCTATATAGGCAAGTATAAGCGTATTTGCATTTGCGCCCATTATATCCCGCCCTATTGAAAGTCCGGATTTAAAAAGCGCCTTGAATGATGTATCCTGCGAAGCCTCTTTTACTTCTGTAAGGGATGATGCCATGGATACCGAAACATCCATGACTGCCCCAAGAGCGCCTATTATAACGGAAGCAAAAATAACAGCCTTTAAATCTATCGGCTTGTCCGGATTAAGAAGCCTTAAATACACAGCATCATCATCGGTAAGTCCGGTTATCAGAAAAACTTTCCCCATCGACACGGTAAGCACCGAAGAAAGCAAAATCCCTCCAAAGCAGCCTATTCCCGCAGCAAGGCTTTTTATATTTGCGCCATAAACCACTATAAGGCTCATTAAAATGATAAAAGCGCATACGATTATAGACCAAAAATAAATATTTTTCCCCGAAAGCACCGCAGGTATAAAAACGGCAAATACCGCTGAACAAGTAAATACAAGGGAAATTATAGTATTTGCGCCTTTCATCCTTCCAAACAAAATCAAAAGCACAACAAAAACAATCCCCAAAATAATGAGCATATCCGTTCTTACATAATCTCCGGCAACCCAATCATATGCTCCGGTTTCATTATTTGCCACCTTGCTGACAAGAATTTTATCGCCCGGTTCAACCTCTTTTCTAAGCACTCCTTGAAGCGTGTCAATCACCTGTGAGGCGGTAATTGTTTTGCCTTTAAGTTCCCCGCTGAGCACTTTTGCGGAAAAAGAAATTTTGGTTGCCTGCAAGTTTTCAGAACCGCCCAGATTATATTCGGATGTATTCTTGTCAAGCAAATCCAAAACTTCAACCTTCATTGCCTCGGATGCATCGGCATTATCAAAAGCCGTAAGGCCGGTTGAGGCTATTCTGTTTCCCGCAAAAACAAAAATCAAAGAAAATATTACTGCCGAAAGAAATATCACCGCTTTTTTTATAAATTCTCTATCAATAACCATTTTAACTTCTCCTTAAAAAAACAATCAAAATAATATATAATTATATATCACATTTTTAATATGTGTCAAGAAATTTAAGCAAAATGCCTTTAATAAAGCAAAAACGCCTTGCTTTTAAGCATCGGCGTTTTTGCTTTTATTTCACAAGCTCAAAACTTACTGTTATTTAAAATTCTTTGCCCCGCAAAAATCAATTTGCTTTGTAAAAGGATTGAAGCCTATCCCCTCAATTGTTTTTCTGTATATAAAATACTCCTTTTCATAAAAAAGCGGAGTGTAAACGGCATCGTCAATAACAAGCTTTTCCGCCTGCGAATAAAGTTTTACGCATTCGTTAAGGCTTTTGCTCCTGCCTGATTCATCCATAATCCTGTCAAACTCCGGATTTGAATATCCTATTATATTTGAAGCATTTGCAGTTTTAAAATTATTTAAAATTGCTTCCGGACTATTATAGCTGCCCGAGATTTCCAATACGGCTATCTCATAATCTCCGCTTAAAATACGGCTTCTGTATTCCCCATCCGGAACCACTTCAAGGCCGCAGAAAAATCCAAGCCCGTTCTGCCACTGCTGGGTTATATATTTCAGCCTTTCAGGGTCTTCAAAGCTTTGCGGAACAAGAATATTAACATTTAAAATCGTCATCTTCCCTATTGCTGAAAGCCCTTCGTTCCATTTTTGCTTTGCCAGCTCAAGGTTAAAGACGGATTTATCTTTTTCCGAAACAAGCTCGCGATAGCTTTTATTAAGCATGGTCACGCCCGATGGAATTATTCCGTATGCTGCGGAACTTCCCGAAAGCTCATCGGCATATGCGCTCCTGTCAACACAAAGCGAAAGCGCCTCCCTCAAAGATTTATTTGAAAAGGTTTCGGATTTTAAATTGTAAACAAATCCGGATGCCGCAGTTTCATATTCGTCTGCCATACAATCACTTTTTAATAATTTCTTATTTGTTCCTGAAATTATGCAGTCGGTATTTCCGGCCAGAAAATCGCTTTCAATATTTTCTTCATTTTTTTCAATAAAAAAATTAAGCCCTGACGGATAAACCGGATAAACAGCTGAAAAATAGCTGTTTTTGCGCATTATTATATAATTATTTTCCCCATATGGGTCGTACTGCCATTCCTTTAAATAAAATCCTCCGTTTGAAATGCAGGAATCGTCATCAAGGCCATACTTTCCCTTTGTACTCTTAAAAAATTCCTCATTGCATGGCATTGCGGCAGAGGTCGCCAAAAGCGAAAGAAAATTTGCATTGGGATAATCAAGCTCAAATTCAAGCTCAAAATTGCCGTTTGCCTTAACCCCCAAAGAATCCGGCGTCATTTCTCCGGAAATAATTTTTGAGGCGTTTTTTATGCACAAAAAAGTTGATGTATAGGGGGATTTTGTACTTTTGTCAAAAATTCTTTTAAACGCAAAAACAAAATCCTCTGCCGTAACCTGTTTCTTATAATCATTCGGCCCATGCCAATAAAAATTGTTTTTCAGGCTAAAAACATATTTAAGCCCATCGTCGGAAACTGTATAAGAAGATGCAACCCCCTCGGCAAGCTTTCCATCTCCGGAAACTCTTAAAAGCCCGCAAAACATATTCCCTATGACAACAAGGGAAGATTCGTCCGAGGCTATCTGCGGGTCCAAAATTTTGGGATTCCCCATTAAAGAACTTTTAAACAAATATCCCGAACCGTCTTTTTCGGAACATGAAGCACCAAACAAAACAAATGCCAAAACTACGGCGCAAAATGCCGCTTTAACCCTTTTAAACCTAAACACGGCAGCCTCCATTCGCTAAAAATAAATGAATAAATTATTTTCAATAAATATATTATCATTTATTTTTAGGCTTATCAATAACAAATAAATTACAAAATAATATAAAATTAAAATTATTCTTGAAAAGAGAATTTATTTATAGTATACTTAAAACAATGATGAATTGAAAGGTGATTCTCTTGCAGCAATACGGCTATAAGCAGCAAAGAAAAAAATCAAGAATAAAGTTTACATATATACTAACAATAATCATATTGACTTTAATTATCTCTTTTTCGCTCTATATGGTCAATGCAAATTCTCCGAATAAAAAAGTTTCGGGAACTTCTGTCCCAAGCCAAACAAGCAGTTCCACTGAATCTTCCCAAACCGCACAAACTTCCGAAACCACTCCGCCGGAGCCGGAAATTGTCAACCCTGTTCCGGAAAGCGCGGCTCTTGACGTTTCCTATTTTACCCAATGCGCCTTCGTGGGGGATTCCATAAGCCAAGGGCTTTCCGCATACCAGCTTACTCCGGAGCTCAACGAAAACAATGTTCTCGCCGGAAAAGGCATGAACCTCGACAAAATCAATACGGCCACAATAACCACTACCGCAGGCGATGTCACGATACTTGATGCCCTTAAAACACTTTCCCCCAAAAATGTTTATATTATGCTCGGAAGCAATGGGATTGCTTGGCTTACAAACGAAAAAATGATTAAAGAATACAGCGAATTCATTGATAAAATCAAGGCGGAGCTTCCCGACGCTAAAATTTATGTGCTTTCCATTCCGCCGGTAACCGCCGAAAAGGAAACAGATACAGATGGCGCAATCCTTAATTCGGCAATAGATTCATATAATTCCGAACTTTTAAAAATGGCAAATGAAAAAAAGATTTATTTTGTTGACATAAATACCGCTCTTAAAGGCAATGACGGGAAACTTCCGTCAGACAAATCCGCCGGCGACGGAATGCACCTTAACAAAGCCGCATATCAAACATTTATAAATTATATTTTAACTCACACTGCAAAGGACTGACTATGATTTTATGAATAAAAAATTTATTTTTGCCTTGACTTCTATATTCGCAATACTTCTCACTTCGTGCAAAAGCCAAAACACAAATCAAGACTTATCTGCCAAGGATATTGCGGACAAAATCATACATGAAATCGGAAAGGATTCCATGACGCAAATTCCATCTGAAAAAATAGAAAATTATTATGATACCGATACCAACAAGCTTGATGATTTTTGCATATACATAGAGGCCTCTGGCGCTTTTGCAGACGAAATAGCTGTTTTTAAAGCCAAAAGCAAGGATGATGTTAAAGCAGTTGAGGATTCTATAACAGACCGCATAGAAAGCCAAAAAAAAGCTTTTGACGGCTACAATGCAAAAGAATTTTCAAAGCTTGAGGATAATCTTGTAACCGAAAACGGAAATTATGTACTCTTTGTTGTTTCCGACAACAATGACAAGGCAAAGGAAATTTTTCAAAAGGCTTTTAAATAAATTAAAACGGTGATGATATGGTTGCTGAATGCGTTGTTATTTTTGGGATACTTTTAAGCATGATTATTATTTTTTTAAGGACTAACAAGGAACATGCAATTAAAATTGTGCCACTCTTGATTCTTCCGGGGGCAAACATAATTGGCTATGCTTTTTCCGAGGGTCTTTCAAGGCTTGTGCCGGCAGACCGGTTCATGCTTTATACGATGATAAATGTCGCCTCCGTAATAGTTTCAGGACTTTTTATCGGAATGTTTTCTGCAAAATTTAAAACCAAATACACAAAAACCACATACGCCCTTATGTGCATAGCTTTTAATATAATTCTTGCCTCAATCCTTATAGCAAACGCATATGGGAAAATGGTCCAAAGATAATTGCTTGCCATGCCGCCGGAACAACCGTCCGGCGGCAATTATTTTTGCCAAATAAAACTTTGTATACGCTATACAAAAACAGGTATGTTTTTTTGACAAGATATTACTTGACAAATCCGCTTGAACACTATATAATAGATTTGCTGAATATCAAAACCACAATATATAGTGTTTTAAGTTTTAGGGGGCTTAATTATGGTAACTCAAATCAAAAAAAGAGACGGAAGGACAATGCCTTTCAATATTGAAAAAATCGCAAACGCAATCTTTAAAGCGGCGCAGTCCGTTGGCGGAAGCGACTATAATGAGGCCTTTAATCTGGCGCAAAAAGTATGCCAAATGATTGAAAAGCAATACAAAGATGAAGTTCCTACCGTGGAACAGGTTCAGGATATTGTAGAAAAGGTTCTTATTGAGGAAGGACACGCAAAAACTGCAAAAGCTTATATTCTATATCGCTCCGAAAGAACACGCATGCGTGAAATGAACACAAAGCTGATGAAAATATATGAGGACCTCACATTTACATCGGCAAAAGAAAGCGATATAAAGCGCGATAACGCAAACATAGACGGCGATACCGCCATGGGCACAATGCTCAAATACGGTTCAGAAGGCGCAAAGCAGTTCTATGAAATGTATGTGCTGGACCCCAAGCATGCCGCAGCACACAAAAACGGTGACATCCACATTCATGATTTGGATTTTTTTACCCTTACAACCACTTGCTGCCAAATTGATATTGCAAAGCTCTTTGAAAACGGATTTTTTACAGGACATGGATTTTTAAGGGAACCAAACAGCATACAAAGCTACAGCGCTCTTGCATGCATAGCAATACAATCAAACCAAAACGACCAGCACGGCGGCCAAAGCATACCAAACTTTGACTACGGCCTTGCGCTTGGCGTTGCAAAAAGTTTTGTTGGGGAAATTGCAAGAATTATAGATATACTTGATGAAAATGCAAAGGTTTCTGAAATAAAGGATACATTAAGGGCTTATTTGAAAGAAAACGGGCATATCCTTGACGAAAAAGGAATTGAATTCACAAGAAAAACTTTGCGTGAAAAGCTCCCGGAACTTAACGAAAAAGAAATTGAAAAGATTATAAACAAAGCAACAGAAGCTACCGACAAGGCTACCTATCAGGCAATGGAGGCGCTTATACACAACCTCAACACCATGCACAGCAGAGCCGGTGCACAGGTTCCTTTCAGCTCCATAAACTACGGCACGGACACTTCGCCTGAGGGAAGAATGGTAATCAAAAACGTCCTGCTTGCAAACGAAGCGGGCCTTGGCAACGGCGAAACACCTATTTTCCCGATACAGATATTCAAGGTCAAAGAGGGCATAAACTACAATCCGGAAGACCCGAATTACGACCTCTTCAAGCTTGCATGCAAAGTTTCCGCAAAAAGGCTTTATCCGAATTTTTCATTTATAGATGCGCCTTTCAACCTCCAATACTACAAGGAGGGCGATTACAACACCGAAATTGCCTACATGGGATGCCGCACAAGAGTTATCGGCAACGCTTATGACCCGTCAAGGCAAATTGTAACCGGCAGGGGAAATTTAAGCTTTACCTCGATAAACCTTCCGCGGCTTGCAATTGAATCCGACCACAACATAGGACTTTTCTTTGACAAGCTCGACGAGCTTATGGATTTAGTCATTGAGCAGCTCCTTGCAAGATTTAAAATTCAATGCCAGAAAAAAGTCCGCAATTTCCCGTTCCTTATGGGACAGGGTGTATGGATTGATTCGGACAAGCTTGGCCCAGATGATGAAATAGGCGAAGTTTTGAAACACGGAACGCTCTCCATGGGCTTTATAGGGCTTGCCGAATGCTTAAAGGCGCTTATAGGCTCCCATCACGGCGAAACGCAGGAAGCAAGGGATTTGGGCCTTGAAATCGTATCTGCTATGAGAAAACGCATGGATGAGGAAACAAAGCGCAGAGGACTTAATTTCACCCTGCTTGCGACTCCGGCGGAAGGACTATCGGGAAGATTTGTCAGAATTGACAAGAAAAAATACGGCATAATAGAAGGTGTGACAGACAGGGAATACTACACAAACTCTTTCCATGTGCCGGTATACTTCCCTATCAGCGCTTATGAAAAAATAAAAATTGAAGCTCCATACCACGCGCTTACAAATGCAGGACATATAAGCTACATTGAGCTTGACGGCGACCCGCTCAACAATCTTCCGGCATTTGAAAAAATCGTACGCTATATGAAAGAATCCGGAATTGGCTACGGCTCGATAAATCACCCCGTTGACCGCGACCCGGTATGCGGATACACAGGAATAATCGGCGACACATGCCCAAAATGCGGAAGAAAAGAAGGTTCCGGCGGTGTTGAATTTGAACGCATAAGAAGAATCACAGGCTACCTAGTTGGAACGCTTGACCGTTTTAACAATGCAAAACGCGCAGAAGAACGCGACAGAGTAAAGCACAGCATTTAAAAATATTTAGGGCGCTTTGAAGCGCCCTAAACTTTTAAAATCGGGAGTTGATGCAATGAAAATCAGGCTTGCGGGAGTCGCAAACGACTCCATTGTCGACGGTCCGGGAATTCGTTTTACAATATTTGTACAGGGTTGTACGCGCAGGTGCAAAGGCTGCCACAATCCGCAAACACATGATTTCAACGGCGGATATGAAAGCTCCACAGAAGAATTGCTGCAAAAAATACTTTCAAACCCATTGCTTGACGGAGTAACTTTCAGCGGCGGCGAACCATTTGAACAGGCAGAGGCACTATACGACCTCGGCAAAAGGCTTTCCGAAAAAGGTTATAATATAATAACCTATACAGGCTATACTTTTGAATATTTAATCCAAAATGCAAATGAAAAAAATTTTTACAAGGAACTGCTTTCAGTAACGGATTTTCTTATAGATGGGGAATTTGAAATTGACAAAAAAAGCTACGAATTGAAGTTTAAAGGCAGCTCAAATCAGAGGATTTTGGATTGCAAAAAAAGCCTTAAAGAAGGCAGGGCGGTTGAAACGGAATTTTAGCCGTACAAATTCGTAATATTTTCTGCTATTTCCTTAAAAATAGGCGCAGCATCGGTATTTCCGGATTTGCCGCCCTCAACGAGCACTGTTACAACGTACTTAGGCTTGTCAATCGGAAAATACCCTGTAAACCACGCTTCAAGGATTTCATTCCCGTTTTCATCATATCTTCCCGTTTGGGCGGTTGAAGTTTTTCCTCCGGCAGTTGTGTTTTTCGGTCTTCCGAGTGATTCCGCATTTTCGTTGACCGTTGCCGCCATAAATTCCCTCAATTTCAAGGCTATAAGAGGAGTTGTCGCCTCGCTGAAAGCAGTTTGGTTCTCATAAAAACTGACTTTTTGCTTATCTTCGGTAGTTCCTATTATGAGCTGCGGCTTTGGAAGCTTGCCGTTGTTCACAATTGCGCTTGTCATTGCGGCAATTTGAACCGGCGTTGCAGTAAGAACTCCCTGCCCAAAAGACATATTTGCCTTTTCAGCGGGATTTTTTAAATCCTCTACGCTTTGAAGCGTTCCTTTTTCTGAAACAATTCCATTGGCAAGAACGGTGCTTCTTCCAAAACCAAAGGACGAAGCTTTTGCTATAAAATTTTCGGACGAAAGTTTCTCACTCAAATTTATAAAATAAGTATTGCAGGAATTTACTATTGCCCCTTGCATATCCAATACGCCGTGTCCGCTCGCTTTATGGCATTTGAAAATCTGTCCGAAAACATCAATTTTTCCTGTGCATTCATAAGTCAAATCGGGAGAAATCCCTTGTTCCAATGCGGCCGCCGCAGTTACAAGCTTAAAAACAGAACCGACATTATACGGCATCAACGCGCGGTTTATAAGCGGAGAATCAGGGTCGTCAAGGCTCTTTGAAACATTAAGCGGAGAAAATGCCGGAACGCTTACGATTGCCCTAAGCTGTCCGTTTGAAGGGTCCATTACCACAATGGCGCCCTTTTTCATTTTTTGAGCAGCTTTTTCGCAAATTTTCTGTATTTCGGCATCAATCGTTGTTACAACTCCGGCTTTCATTTCCTCATCCATATTTATTGAGGCATTAAGCCCGTTAAGGGTATTTCCAAGTCCGTCAATTTCATATTTAACGGAAATTTTGCTTTGATGGCTCCTTAAAAAGTCATTAAAAGCCTTTTCTATCCCGGCTACTCCTTTTCCATCGCTCGTATAGCCTATTATATGGGGTGCAAGTTGGCTTTCGGAAGTCCTTATCGGAACTTTAAATGTTAAAATATTTTCATTGGGGATTTCCTCCGAAGTAACCTCGCAAACAAAAGGCACTCCTTTTTTAAGGCCGGCATAAAAAGCATCCGGATTTTTTACAAAAGGCAAAATATTAGTCACATTTTCGGCGGTAGGATTTAAAACCGCAAGTATCTTCCATGTATTGTTATTTAAAAGCCTCATTCTGCAATCGTAAATGTTGCCATAGGTATTTGAAACATTTAAAATAAAACTGCTTTGGGCATTTCCGGCAAGCTTGTAATCTTCTTCTCCGGTAAGCAAATAAATCCGCATATACATCGCCGAAAACGCTATGCCAAACAATGCAGCCAGCGCGCCAAGCCTTTTCCACATAAAAAAAATCCCTCCTTAAAGCAAGTATTGCCAAAAAGGAGGGATTTATTTTATTTTTTCATCATTTTTATTATTTCTTCTTGCGGAAGCGGTTTTGCAAACAAATACCCTTGAACCATATTGCAATCCATTTGTTTAAGCAAATAAAACTGCTCTTTTTCCTCTACGCCTTCCGCCACAACGACAAGGCCTATAATTTTAGCAAGTCTTATAATCGTTGAAATGATATTGCGCGCTTTTTCATCTCCTGTTATCTTATCAATAAACGATTTGTCAAGCTTCAATTCATCAATAGGAAGATTTTGGATATATCCAAGTGATGAATATCCCGTTCCAAAGTCGTCCATTGAAATACCAACGCCAAGCTCTTTAAGTTCAAGCATTTTGCGCACGGTTTCTTCCCTGTCGTCAATGGCCCTTGATTCAGTAAGTTCAATTTCCAGCCATTTTGCATCAAGGCCGGTTTCATCAAGGACTGATTTTACAAAATTTACAATATCCGACTGATAAAATTCCACGGAAGAAAAATTTACCGAAACCTTTATTTCTTTAAGCCCGCTGTCTTGCCAAATCTTGTTTTGACGGCAGGCTTCCCTTAATGTCCACTTTCCTATTTCGCCTATAAGTCCCATTTCCTCCGCAATATGTATAAACTCATTCGGAAAAACTATGCCCCTTTTAGGATGTTTCCAGCGTATAAGCGCTTCCGCGCCGACAATTTCCTCTGTCTTAACATCTATTTTAGGCTGATAGTAAAGTATAAACTCGCCCTTTTCAACCGCAGTTCGGATTTCCTTTTCCATCAAATCCCTTTTGAGGACCATTTCCTTAATTTTCTCATCATATCTTTGAATAAAAATATTAGGATTGTCCTTTGCAGTCCTCATCAGAAATACAGCGCGCTCGCAAACCTCGTGATAATCGTCCACATCATCGGGATAAACGCATACGCCCGCTGAAATTGCACATTTCATTCCGTCAAAATTTTCGGAAGTATATTCGTTTATTTTATTTGAAATCCCTTTAATATACTCTTCAATATGCCCATCATTGGAGCCTATATGCGCCAAAACTGCAAACTCATCATTTCCAAGCCTTGCGCATACGCTTGTGCGGCCATAAGGATTTTCTTTTAAAATCAGTGCAACATTCTTTAAAATCTTATCCCCTGCCTCAACTCCAAACAAGTCGTTAAACCTATGGAAATTATCCAAATTAAAAGCCATTACCGCATATTTCAAGTTATTAAATCTTGCGTCTATAAGGGTTTCTTTTACAACCGCCATGAATTTTTGCCTGTTGAATATCCCTGTAAGGTCATCCTCAAACGCAAGCTTTTCTATCTTCATGTCTTTTTCCTTATCTTCGTTTATGTCGTAAAAAGCTCCCGCTATGCATGGCGCACCCGTTGTCGGGTTAAAAATATGCCTGAATTTAAAGACAAACCATCTGTATTCATTATTTTTGGTTAAAATCCTGACTTCGCAGGAAGAAAAGTTGCTTGAATATATATTGCAGTTTAAAATCTTTTTTGCAAATTCTTCTCTGTCTTCAAAAAATATTTTTTCAGTAAGACTTTGTATATCAAGCTTTTCAGATTTTTCAATTCCAATAAGCCGATATCCTAAATCTGATATGTATGAAATCGAGCCGTCCTTTTCAATAAAAATAACAGCTATGCTTGCGCTTTCCATTGCAAGCTTATATCTTTCATCGGAAAGTTTAAGCTCTCTGCGCAATCTGTTTTTTTCCGTCATATCGGAACCTATTGAAAGGACTGTTTTCACATCACCCTTGCCATCTATTAAAATGGAGGTCCATGAAATTTCACGCAACTCGCCGTTGCAGTCAATTTCCTTTGTCAAAACCGAATCGTAATTTAAAATTTTTTCAAAATCATCTGAACTTTTATCCTGTTTTAAAAGAGCATCCGGTTTGAAAAATAAGTTTATGAAGTTTTGTGATATTTCTTCATGTCGGCTGCCAAAAGTATTTTTAAAATAATCATTTGTTTCATTATGTGAAAAATCGCTTCTCCAAAGTATAATAAACCTGTTGCCATGCTTTAAAATGCTGTTCGCTATTGATTTTGAAACCTTTTCCTTATTGATTTTCAAATCAATTTTAAGAGAAACAGCAAGCCAGACAACCACAAGCAAAACAACTGCCAAAAGAGTATAATTGAGCATTTGCGCTTGGGATTTTTTCTTGTCATATTCCCCCGAATGCCTTAAAAAATAATTAAGATACAAATGTTCAAACTCTCCGCTGTCCTTTATCCTTGAAATATTCCTGTTTACATAATCAAGCAGTTCCATATCACCTTCCGGAACAGCAATGCACATAGGCTGGCTGTACGAAAGCTCCTCATGATATTCAATATCAGCTTTCATATTCCTTTGCAGCAAAACATAATTCACATCGTTAATGTCGTCAAACCAAAGTTCAATTTCACCTTTTTCAAGCGCTGAAATACCATCTTTTGTATCATTATACACAACAGGCTTCAAATCAAGTTCTTTCATTTTTGAAAGCGGAAATCCATGCTCCGGAACGCCCACTTTCATATACTTAATTTTATTTACGCTTATATGCACTATCCTTTTATTAAACATAGAAAAAAAGCCGTAATCCCTGCTGTAAACTTCATTTGACTTTAAAAATCCGTCAAGTTCTTCCTCCGCCGAAACAAAGCTTAAAGCCTTTTCAGAATTATTGCTCCCATGAGGAATAAAATTAAGCTTATATTTTGAATTCTTAAAAACAGATTTTATTATTTCCGTTTCAAATCCCTTAAATTCACCATTTTGGGAATACTGATATATTCCGTAATTTCGGCCCTCTTCAAAAAAAATTTCCCTAACGGCATTTTCGCTTGCATAAACAGAAATAACCGGCAAGAAAAAAATGCAAAAAAACAAAGCGGGAACAAGCTTTTTAAAATTTTTAAAAAGCATATTCCCACCCCCTCGACAAATATCAACATCCTGTATCTGATTACAATTTTAGCATACTCAGGATAATTTGTCAATGTGCTGTAATTTTTTTCTCATCTTTTGCATTATTTAATGAATTTATACAAATCAAGTGTTTTTTAATCCTTAATTCCTGCTTTAAGCTTTGATGATGCAAGGGTATTTTTCATCAGCATTGCAATTGTCATAGGACCAACGCCTCCCGGCACCGGAGTTATATATCCCGCCTTTTCCTTTACGCCCTCAAAATCAACATCTCCGCAAAGTTTTCCATCAGGAAGGCGGTTTATTCCCACATCAATCACAACAGCGCCGTCTTTAACCATATCGGCAGTTACAAAATTTGCACGTCCCACAGCAGCAACAACAACATCCGCCTTGGAGCAGATTTCTTTCAAATTCCTTGTCTTTGAATGGCATATCGTTACTGTTGCATTTTTATGAAGCAGCAGCATAGCCATAGGCTTGCCCACAATATTGCTTCTGCCTATCACAACGCAATCTTTGCCGGAAAGCTCAATTCCAGCGCTTTTTATAAGCTCCATCACTCCGGCCGGAGTGCAGGGAAGAAAGTTATACTCCCCTATCATTATCCTGCCGACATTGAACGGATGAAAAGCATCCACATCCTTTTGCGGGCTTATTGCATTTATTATGGCATTTTCATCAATATGCTTAGGAAGCGGAAGCTGAACAAGAATTCCATCCACCCTTTCATCGGCATTAAGCTCTCCAACAAGCTTAAGAAGCTCATCCTGCGTGGTTTCCTCCGGCAAGGCATATTCATATGAATTTATCCCAACCTCTTCGCATGCCTTTTTCTTTGAATTTACGTAAACTCTTGATGCCGGGTCATTCCCCACAATAACAACCGCAAGGCCTGTATCAATTCCCTTTTCTTTAAGGCGTAAAACCTCATTCCTCACCTCTGCTTTAACCCTTGCGGCAACTTCTTTTCCGTTAATGATTTCAGCCATTTTCCTTTTCTTCCTCTACAATTTCTTTTTGGATTTCAGAGCTTTCTTCGGCATCCGCCTGCACCTGCACATCCGGTTGCCCTTCGGATTGTTCATCAAACTGTTCTTCGGATTGCTTATCTGCCGCTTCCGTCGCAGCTTCATCGGCATTTTCTTTTTTGCCTTTTTTCTTTTCGGCCTCTTTGTATGCACGTTCCTCGGCTTCAAGCAGGAGCTTTTTGGATTCTTCAGTATCGCGGTAAAGCACGACCTCCGCTCCATGCTTTATGTTGCTCCTGACTACCAAAAGAATTCCAAGCGCCACCACAACGCAAACGGCCGCCACAAGCTGTGAAACTCTAAGTCTTCCGATATAAAGGCTGTCAGTACGGAGTCCCTCTATAAAAAATCTGCCAAGCCCGTACCAAGCGCTGTACATTAAAAATACTTCTCCATCAAATTTGCGCTTTTTGGAATAAAAATGCAAAAGTACAAAGCCTATCAGGCACCAAATAGATTCATACAAAAAGCACGGATGCGCAAGCACGGCAATTCCATCGGCACCGTAGCCAAGCGTGTTTTCAATTGATTTGCTTGCCATTCCCCAAGGAAGTGTCGTTTCAGAGCCAAAAGCCTCCTTATTGACAAAATTGCCCCATCTGCCTATGCCCTGTCCTATCAAAAATCCAAGGCTTGCCATATCAAGCAAAGGAAAAAGCTTTACTTTTCTTATTTTTGCAGCAATTGCTCCGACCACAAGCGCACCTATAAGCCCGCCGTAAATAGCAAGACCTCCATCGCGGATTTTCAAAAAATCTGCAAATGTAACTTCACTGCTGAAAGCTATATAATAGCTTCTTGCGCCTATAATTGCCCCTATAAGGCCAAAAAGCACAACATCAATCACCCTGTCGGAATCAAGTCCGAATTCTTTCACCCTCTTAAAGCAATAAATCATTGCAAGGAGCATTCCAAAAGCAATTATAACGCCGTACCACTTAATATCAAAACCAAATATCGAAAATGCCGTGCTGTCTATGTTGAATTCTATGCCAAGCTTCGGGAAGCCTATTATATTCCCGTTGCTTAAATAATGTTCAGCCTTGTCCATTACCTGTTCCTCCCGTTACTGCAAAGGCTCTATGATGGATATTGCGGAATTTTCAATATTAAACTGCTTGAAAAGACGCTTTTGCACATCATCAAACGTAACCGATGCAATGGTTTCTATAACGTCAAACGGGCTTACGCCTTCCATGCGCGAATTTATCATTGATGTTGCAACCGCCTCGACATTATTGAATTCCCTTATCTGCGAACCGTAATAAGCCTTTTTGATTATCTCAAAGCGTTCCTTGTCAAGCCCGTCCGTCTTTGCTTTTTCAATTTCATCAATTATCCTTGAATAAACCTGTCTTGGGTTGCGGCTTTCTCCTGCCAAAATGGAGCAGAAGTATCCGTCGCCGTCAAACACTTCGCTGCCGAAAGTAGAGTTTATAACCCCTTCCTCATAAAGCCTCTTATAAAGGTTTGAGCTTTCATCCGCAAGAAGCGCAAGCACTATATTTGTTTCAATTTCAGCCCTTAAACCGTCTATTCCCTTTTCCGGCTTTGCCTTAAAGCCTATATTGAAGAGAGGAGTTGCAACCGCAAGCTTTTGAACGGCTTCCTTTTTGGCAACGCTTTCAGGCTCCTCCTCAAAAGCGGTTTGAAGATTCGTATTCTCGCACGGCTTCAACAGTTCGTCACATAATTCAAGGACTTTTTCAACCTTGACATTTCCGGCCACAGACAAAACCATATTGTTAAGGTTGTAAAAAGTATTATAGCACTTATAAAGCAAATCCGCGTCAATTTTTGCTATGCTTTCAACAGTTCCGGCTATATCAATCTTTACGGGATGGTTATGGTAAACCGCAGAAAGAAGATTAAAAAATACCCTCCAATTCGGGTTGTCATCATACATGCGGATTTCCTGCCCGATTATCCCCTGTTCCTTTTCAACCGTTTCTTTGGTAAAATAAGGGCTTTGCACAAAGGAAAGAAGTATCTTCAATGACTCTTCAAAATTATCCGTACAGCTGAAAAGATAGCAGGTCTTATCAAAAGAAGTATATGCGTTTGCGGATGCTCCGGTCTTTGCGTAAAGGCTGAACACATCGCAATCCTCGTTTTCAAAAAGCTTATGCTCAAGGAAATGCGCAATTCCCTCCGGCACCGTTATATAATCCTTATCCTTTGAAGTCTTGAATTTTGTATTTATCGAACCGTATTTTGTGCCGAAAAGCGCATGTGCGGTGCTGTAATTCGGCATTTCCCAGACCATTATATCAAGTCCCGACGGATGCTTTATATAATAATACTGCTCTCCGATTCTTTCATTTTTTACGGTTTGAATGTTATGAGCCATTTTACTTTCCTCCTTTGCCTGTAAGAACATAAACGGTATCAAGCGACAAAGATTTTGCCGCATTTACGATATCTTCCCTTGAAACTGCCTTGATTCTTTCAATCTCCTGTTCAGGCGTAAAGGAAGTTCCCGCATATGCCTGCCTTAAATACCACGAGGCCAGCGCAAAGGCGCTGTCATTTACCGCCCTGTAATTATTTATCACGCTGAGTGCGGAATTCGACATCTCTGAATCTGCAAAATTGCCGTTTGCCACTTCGGAAAGCTGATTTAAAATTTCATCTCTTGCTTTTTGGATATTTTTATGCTCAACGCCGCTGTCCACAACAAGCACGCCTTTTCTTTCATCATATCCCGCGGCGCAATAATAGCAAAGGCTGAGTTTTTCACGTACATTCATAAACAGCTTTGAAAAAGGCGTCTGCCCGAAAATTGCATTCATAAGCCTCATTGCGGGGGCATTTTCAAAGCCGCTCTTAAACGCCATAACCATTTTGCTCTGGGCAACGTCCAAGGTTTCAGTAACTTCGCACGCCTGAGTTTTAAGCGGGCTTTTCTTTGACACGCTCTTGCCTGAAAAATTCCTTTCCGCTCCGGCAAAAGCCTTTTTAAACCTTTCCAAAGCATCGGCCGGGTCTCCGCCGCCCACAAAGAAAATTTCAATTCCCGCGGTTTTCAAGATATTTTTATATTGCTCGTATGCAGATTTATGAGTAAGCTCCAAGGCATACTCCTTGTCGCCATGCGCAGTGATTGATGCCGGCTCGCCCTCATAAACCTTTTTGCCTGCGCGTATCAGGGCATAAGAACGCTTTTCATTTATTTCAGCATCTATTTCATCAAGCAATTCCTGCTTATTAAGTTCAAAATTCTTTGCATAAAAGCCTCCATCCTCCACATTAGGCGAAAAAAGGCACTCTATAAGCAAATCAACAAGCTCGCCGGTTATTTTTTCCCCGCCGAAAGTATATCTGTCCGCTATGCAGCTTGCGGTAAGGGAAATTATTTGGCTATCCCCGATTTTTAAAGTATCCCCGTTGATATTGGCCCCATAAAGCGAGCTTAATTTCTTGTTTATTTCCGTAATACTTTTGTATGTGCTGTTGCTCTTTGAAAGAACAAGTGAAATTGCCGCATTGGCGGCGGCAGTTCTTGCATCAAGGTCCGAAACAAGGTTTATTCCTATCAGATTTGTCTTAAATCTTGTATCCGTAACCGCAGTGAAATTGACCCCGTCGCAAAGAGCTTCCTTATGAAAAGCAAGCGCCATTTAAACATCTCCTTATTTTTTTGAAATACTTTAATATTATAGCATAATTTTCTTGATTCCACAACCGCCTGAAATATATATTTTCCAATATTTTAATCTTCTTGCATGCAGAAAAAATTTAATAATTTTACGTCACACCGTAATATAATCCTTTATTTTATTAAAAACCGATTCTGTTACGCCGTCAACGTATAAAAGCTCGTAAATGCTTGAAAATCCGCCTATATCCTCACGGAAATTCACTATTTTAACCGCAGTTTTTGGGCTTATTCCGGGAAGCAGGTCAAACTCCTCGGCAGTTGCTTTATTTATATCAAGAATCCCAATACTTTCGCTTTTTATAAAATCCTCGGCAGAAGAAAAAGTTTGCTTGTCCGCTACGGGGCTTGCAAAAATCTTGTCCTTTATTTTTTCAAAAAGGCTTTCGCCTATTCCCTTAACCTCCATCACTTCTTCAACGGAGCCAAATCCGCCGTTTTCCTCACGATATGAAACAATTCTCTGCGCAAGGACCTCTCCAATTCCATCAAGCGTCATAAGCTCATCAACGCTTGCAGAATTTATATCAAGCGGATATGAAATTTCCTTTTGAGTTTTATTTTCCGTTGGCGATGTGCTTTTGGTCTGCGTGCTTTCCAAACTGCTTTCAGGCAAATCAACAGTAAGAAAATTCGGCGGGATTTCACTTTCGTTCTTTGGCGGAAGTTTTTCTTCATCAACATATATCTTGTCCTTTATTTTTTCAAAAACAAAGTCGCCTATACCCTTTACTTTTTTTATATCCTCGGTGCAATAAAAATAATTGCCCGCAGACCTATAATCAATAATCCTTTGGGCAATTTCTCCGCCTATTCCGTCAAGAAGCATAAGTTCATTTTTCCCTGCTGAATTTATTTCAATCGGAAATGATGGCACTGTTTCAGGCAAGGCGCTTTCCGATAAGACGGTTTCGGAATAAAAATCATCAATTACTTCGCCGCTTTCGGAAAAAGAAACCCCCGAATCCACATTCAAAGGCAATTCATTGCTCTTATTGTTTTCAAAAACAATCGCCGCCGAAGACGAAAAAACTATCAATCCCGAAAGAAGGGCAAAAAGCGCAAGTTTTTTATTCCGCATACTGCCACCTTGCAAATCAAAATTTTTCCTTGAAACAATTATATACAATATCTTCAAAATTTACAAGGATTTTGACATATATTTTTTGCCGCGCTGATATCAGACATCTAATTGTTGCGGAGAAAAAAAATATATGGTATAATTAACAGAATAATTGATATAAAAGAGGTAACGGCTTATGGATTATATCTTTTCAGAAAAAGTTTCGGCTTTAAAACCTTCCGCAATAAGGGAAATACTTAAAGCAACCCAAGGCACCGACGTAATTCCCTTTTCCGCAGGAAATCCCGCTCCGGAGGCTTTTCCGGTCGATGAAATAAAGCGCATTTCGGCAGCGCTGCTTGAAGAAAATCCCATACTTGCGCTTCAATACAACATTACAGAGGGCTATCTGCCTTTAAGGGAAGCTCTCAAAAAGAGGATGAAGAAAGAAGGATGCTTCAATCCGGCAACCGATGATTTGATAATCGTTTCAGGCGCCCAACAGGGCAACGAGCTCTCCTGCAAGGTGCTTTGCAACGAAGGGGATACCCTTATATGCGAATCTCCAAGCTTTATCGGTTCGCTTAACGCTTTCAAGTCCTACAATGTAAACCTTGTAGGCGTGGAGCTTGAAGAGGACGGAATAAACATTCAAAAGCTGGAAGACGCTTTGAAGTCACACTCCGGAACAAAACTCATTTACCTCATCCCTAATTTTCAAAATCCAACAGGCAAAACAATGAGCCTTGAAAAAAGGAAAGCTGTTTACGCCCTTGCGCAAAAATACAACTCTTTCATCCTTGAAGATAATCCATACGGAGAACTCCGCTTCGAAGGAGAATTCATCCCGTCAATAAAAACCATGGACACCGACGGCAGAGTCATTTACTCTGGAAGCTTTTCAAAAATACTCGCTCCTGGCCTTAGAGTCGGTTTTGTAATTGCAAACAAAGAAATCATACAAAAAATCGTAGTCTGCAAACAGGTAAGCGATGTCCACTCCAACATATGGGCGCAGGCTGTTTGCCACAAATTCCTTGAAACTGTCAATATGGATGAACATCTTAAAAGGCTTCGTGAAATTTACAGGCACAAATGCTCGCTTATGCTTTCGGAAGCTGAAAAGCATTTTTCAAAGAAAATTTCCCTTACAAGGCCGCAGGGAGGGCTTTTCATATGGGCGGCGCTTCCGGATGGCAGCGACATGGTCGGCTTTTGCAAAAAGGCCGTTGAAAGAAAAGTTGCAGTTGTTCCCGGAACGGCATTCATGGTCAATGAAAACGACATAACTTATTCTTTCCGAATGAACTATTCCACTCCTACCGATGAGCAAATCGTAAGGGGCTGTGAAATACTCGGAAAACTTTCAAAAGAAATTTTTGACTAAACGGAGGATTTAAAATGCCCGAAGAACAAAAGAAGATAATATTCAGCGGAATTCAGCCAACGGGTACTTTTACCCTTGGAAACTATATAGGAGCTGTGCGCAATTGGATAAAACTGCAGGAGGAATACAACTGCATTTACTCCATTGTGGACCTGCACGCCATAACCGTAAAACAAGACCCTGCAAAACTTCGCCAGCATACGCTTGAAGCCTATGCCCTTATCCTTGCCTGCGGGGTTGACCCCGAAAAAAGCATTGCATTCATTCAAAGCCATGTAAAGACACATGCCGAAATGAACTGGATTCTTGCATGCTCCACCCAGTTTGGGGAGCTTTCAAGAATGACGCAGTTCAAGGACAAATCGGCAAAGCATCCGGATGATATAAATGCGGGCCTTTTCACTTATCCCGTACTCATGGCAGCTGATATATTGCTTTACAAAACCGACCTTGTGCCTGTCGGAGTTGACCAAAAGCAGCACCTTGAGCTTGCAAGGGATGTGGCAAAGCGCTTCAACCAAAAGTATGGGGAACTTTTTACCATACCGGAGCCATATATTCCCGAAATTGGCGCAAAGGTGATGTCGCTTCAAGACCCAACAAAGAAAATGTCAAAATCGGATGAAAATCCAAATGCCTGCATATTTATTCTTGACGACACCGACACAATTATAAGAAAATTCAAGCGTGCGGTAACCGACAGCGATTCCGAAATAAGGTATGCCGAGGGCAAGGACGGAATAAACAACCTTATGACTATTTTTTCTGCAGTTACCGGCGACAGCTTTGAAAAAATAGAACGTGACTTTGCCGGAAAAGGATACGGCGAATTTAAGCTTGCAGTTGGCGAAGCCGTTTCAGAAGCTTTACGCCCCGTAAGGGAAAATTTTGCAAGGCTTATGCAAGACAAAGAATATCTTAAAAAATGTTATTCCGAGGGCGCGCAAAAAGCTCTTTCAATCTCCCAAAAAACTCTTTCAAAAGCATACAGAAAAGTCGGATTTGTAGATTTCAAATAGTTATAAAAATTCCCGGTTTCTTCCTTGCAAGAAGCCGGGATATGTTTTTTATTCGCGAATAAGTTTCATAAAGGTTTGATTTTTTTCAAGCAGCTTAAACACCGGTACACCCACAATAGTTACCACAACAAGCTCGCCAAATGCAACGCTCGCCATAAACATCCAAAGTGGGAGCCCGCCAAATGCCACATAAAGCTCCAAGCCGACTATAATTCCATTTATTATTACCGGGAAAAGCGATGCGATAAGCAAGTTTTTCCCTAAAACCACCATTAAAACAACGGCAATTACCGTTGCCAAAGTGCCAAACGGAACATCAAGCGTCCACATGGGGCTGAAAAAGTTTGCCAAAAGGCATCCAAGGCCCATAGAATAGCAATAGTCCTTGTTGTAAAAGCAAAGCAATACAAGGATTTCCGAAACCCTGAACTGCACCTGTCCGAAAGCAATCGGCGCAACCGCCAGTGTAAGCGCAAAATACAGCGCCGCCACGATTGCAATTCGGGCAATCCTCTTTGTTGAAAAATTTTTCATATATATAACAACTCCTTGTTTTTTAATAGCCCTTTAAATCGGGCTGAGATGGTTTTGCAAGGAAACATCTCCGTGATAAAATCGCGGATATTTTATTATACCCGCAAAATTTTATTTTTTCTTGGTTTTTTCAGTTTCTCCGACTATGTAAATCGGCCTTTTTTTGGTTTCAAGATAAGTTCTTGAAAGATACTGCCCCAAAATCCCAACGCAAAAAAGCTGAAGCCCGCCAATTAAAAATATCACGCAAATAAGCGACGGATATCCTGCAACAGGATCGCCCCAAATAAGTGTTTTTACAACAATAACGGCTATCATTATAAACGAAATCACGCAAAAAATCAACCCCAAAACCGATGCTATCGCAAGCGGGGCAGTTGAAAACGCAAAAATCCCGTCAAGGGAATAAAGGAACAGTTTCCAGAAATTCCATTTTGAAGTTCCTGCAACACGCTCAACGTTTTCATATTCTATATATTTCGTCCTAAATCCAACCCAACTGAAAATTCCCTTTGAAAAGCGGTTATATTCCGGCATGGAAAGAATCGCATCCACCATCGCCCTTGTCATAAATCTGAAATCCTGTGCACCGTCAACAATTTCAGTCTGGGATATTTTATTTATAATTTTATAAAAGCTGCGTGCAAAAAAAGAAAGCAGCTTTGGTTCGCCTTTTCTTGAAACTCTCCTTGTGGATGCGCAATCATATTCGCCAGAGGACACATATTCATACATTTGAGGTATGAATTTCGGAGGATGCTGCAAATCAGCGTCAAGAATAACTACATAATCCCCCTTTGAATTTTGCATTCCGGCATACATTGCCGCTTCCTTTCCAAAATTTCTCGAAAAAGAAACGTATCTTACTCGGCTGTCAACCTTTGAAAGTCCCCTTAATATCTCAAGCGTTTTATCCTTTGAACCATCATTTACAAACAGAAATTCAAATTCAAGCTCATGCTTTTGCTGCATTTGAGCGGCAACGCGGGTTATCTCATCATAAAAAAGAGGCAGGCTCTCCTGCTCGTTATAGCAAGGAACAACAACAGAAATAAGCTCCATTCAACAATCTCCCTTAAAAACATTACTCATATGAATATTATTTTACCACATTAAAAACTCCATTGCAACAAAAATAAGCATAAAAAGACCGCCTTTTGTGGTGAAAAAGGCGGTCCGCTGATATCAGCTTTATTTAAAGAGTGTGGTGCTGGCAGATTATTTAAAGTACCTGTCAAGCAAGCCCTTGAAAGCACAGCCATGGCGCGCTTCATCCTTGCACATTTCATGCACTGTATCATGGATTGCATCAAGATTGAGCTGTTTTGCAAGAGTAGCAAGCTTTTTCTTGCCCTCGCATGCGCCATGTTCAGCCATAACCCTCATTTCAAGGTTTTTCTTGGTAGAGTCTGTCACAACATCCCCAAGCAATTCGGCAAACTTTGCGGCATGTTCCGCTTCTTCAAAAGCAATTCTCTTATAAGCTTCGGCAATTTCAGGGTATCCTTCCCTATCGGCAACTCTTGACATGGCAAGGTACATTCCAACCTCTGTGCATTCGCCCATGAAGTTCTGGTTAAGGCCTTCGATGATTTCCGGAGCAGCGCCCTTTGCAACGCCTACAACATGCTGGTCAGCCCAGTCCATCCCACCGGAAACAACCTCATTAAATTTTGACTTTGGAGCCTTGCACTGAGGGCAAAATTCCGGAGCCTCATCTCCCTCATGAACATATCCGCATACTGAACATACAAACTTTTTCATCCTAAAAAATCCTCCTTTTTCTTTTTCCAATATTACTCTTTAAATATGTAAGGATTTAACCTATGTTTAAACTATACCACAGTAGTATAGTTTTGTCAAGAGATTTTTAAAATAAAAATCAGCGCACCTTTTGGTACGCCGATTTTCTTATTCACGCTAAAATTTTGGCGGAAAAAATAAATTTTCCGTCTTCAACCGAAAGCTCAAGGACATCCCCGCTTTTAAATTCCCCTTCAAGAAGCTTTTGCGAAAGCAAATCCTCTATTTCGGAAGCAATCAGCCTTTTCAAAGGCCTTGCGCCATAATTAGGGTCATATCCTTTTTCGGCAAGGAATTTTATCGCCTCATGCGTAAAATTTACTGCAATTCCAAGCTTCAATGCCCTTTGGCGAAGCTGTTGCAGCAAATTCGTGGCAATCTTTTCAATTTCCTCAGGAGAAAGCTTTTTAAACACGATTATATCATCTATTCTATTTAAAAATTCAGGCGAAAAACATTTTTTAAGCTCATCAAGCACTTCCTTTTTTGAATCGTCATTCTTATTTTCAGCTGCAAAACCCATGCTTTTCTTTTCCGTTATAAGTCTTGCGCCTATATTTGAAGTGAGTATTACAACGGTATTTTTAAAATCAATCTTTCTGCCCTGAGAATCGGTAAGCGTGCCATCCTCAAAAATTTGCAGCAATATATTGTAAACATCAGGATGCGCCTTTTCAATCTCATCAAAAAGTACCACGGAATAAGGTTTCCTGCGGACTTTCTTTGCAAGCTGCCCGCCTTCGTCAAATCCGACATATCCCGGAGGAGAGCCGATAAGCTTTGAAACAGAATGTTTTTCCATATACTCCGACATATCAAGCCTTATAACAGCATTTTCATCATCAAAAAGCGTTTCGGCAAGCGCTTTGCAAAGTTCGGTTTTGCCCACTCCCGTAGGCCCCAAGAATAAGAATGAACCTATCGGGCGTTTGGGGTCTTTAAGTCCAACCCTGCCGCGGCGGATTGCCTTTGCTACCGCGCAAACAGCTTCATCCTGACCGATAATGCGGTTATGGAGTGTTTTTTCCAACCGCAAAAGCCTTTCGCCCTCCTGCTCGGTAAGCTTCTTTACCGGAATCCCGGTCCATGATGAAACAATTTCCGCTACAGCCTCCTCATCCACAACCACTTTTGAATTTGAAGAAAAAATATTCTCCGCATCGGCTTTAAGTTTTTTCCTTAAATTGTTCTCTTTGCCTGCTATATCGGCCGCCTTTGAAAAATCACATGAGTTTACCGCTTTTGCCTTTTCCTCCAAAAGCTTATTTAAAGTCTGCGAAAGCTCTTTTAAATTTTGCGGCGGGGCGGAGGCTTTCATCCTTGCCCTTGAAGATGCCTCATCAATGAGGTCAAGAGCCTTATCCGGAAGAAATCTATCCGCAACATACCTGATTGAAAGATTTACCGCCGCCTCTATTGCACTATCGGTTATGATTACATTATGATGCTTTTCATATTTTCCTTTAAGCCCTTTTAATATAGCAACCGCTCCATCATAAGACGGCTCGTTTATCATAATCGGCTGGAAGCGTCTTTCAAGCGCCGAATCCTTTTCTATATGCCTGCGGTATTCCTCAATAGTTGTTGCCCCTATTACCTGTATCTCCCCGCGCGCAAGCTGGGGCTTTAAAATATTTGCCGCATCTATTGCACCCTCTGCGGCCCCCGCTCCGACTATCGTATGCATTTCATCAATGAACAGGATTATATTGCCTGCTTTTACAACTTCGTCTATGCAGTTTTTTATCCTCTCTTCAAAATCGCCCCTGTATTTCGCTCCGGCAAGCATAAGAGGCAAATCAAGCGAAAAAAGCCTTTTCCCCTTTATACTGTCAGGTACATCGCCGGATGCCAAAAGTCCTGCTATTCCCTCGGCGATTGCGGTTTTTCCCACTCCCGCCTCGCCTATAAGGCATGGGTTGTTCTTTGTCCTCCTTGTGAGAACCTGTATTACCCGTTCAATTTCCGCATCCCTTGCTATCACAGGGTCGCATTTGTTTTCGGCGGCAAGTTGAGTCAAATCCCTTCCATATTTTTGCAAGGTTGGCGTTTTGACGTCCTTATCGCTTTTCTTTTCGCCTTCTAAAATATTTGCATTCGTGCAGTCGCCAAAAATTTTTGAAACGCTTCCTCCCAAATCCCTTATTATATTTACGGCGCAGCAGTTTCCTTCCCTCAACATTGCCATAAGCATATGCTCCGTACCGACAAGCTTGCTTCCTGTTGAACGCGCCGCGGAAACTGCCGCTTCAAGTATCCTCTTTGCGGTTGGAGTAAGCGCTTCTATCGTAAGCCTTGAAAAATCCCCTTTCCCCACAAGGTCAATCACCTTTTCAAGAACGGCCTCCTCGGTAATTCCATTGCACTTTAAAATTGCCTTTGCAGTACCGTCGGAAAAAATTCCCAAAAGCAAATGCTCGCTTCCAACATAAGTATGTCCAAGCTGCTCCGCTTGCGAAAAAGCCTTATTGATTGACATATTTGCCTTTTTTGTAAAGCTGTCAAGATTGTACATATCCATAGCTCCCATCCTTAAAATCGCTTATTGTAATTTTATACCTTATACAATGAAATTATTGTCAAAAGTGTTTGTTAATATAAATTTTTAAAGGCAAATTTTATTCCTTTTTTCTGCAAAATGCTTGCTTTTTTTGTACCTTTAAGGTATACTAAAAGCATATAAATGCTAAATAAAGGAGCTGTAAAATATGACTTGGAACGATAATCTCAAAATAGGCGTACCCGCAATCGACACCCAGCACAAAATGCTTTGTGACGCAATAGATAGCTTCCTCGACGCTTGCAAAAGCGGGAAAGGGCGACAGGAAATAGTCAATACAATATCCTTTTTAGAGCAATATACAATAAGGCATTTCCACGATGAGGAAATTATACACAGGCAGCTTGCACAGGTCGGATACCCAAAAGTAAACGAACACAAGGCAATGCACGACAATTTTATAAAAAAAGTGCAGGAACTTAAAGAAGAAGTTATCCGTGACGGAGCGTCAATAGTTACCGTAGGAAAAATAAATTCCATTGTAATAGAGTGGCTTTTGAACCACATAAAGAAAGTCGACCAAGAGCTTGAAACATATGTAAACAAAAAATAATACCAAAATTTCCATATTAAAGGAGTTTTCAATCTATGACTTGGAATGATAATCTTAAAATAGGCATTCCTGCAATAGACACACAGCACAAAATGCTCTGCGATATGACGGATAATTTTCTTGACGCCTGCAAAAGCGGCAAAGGCAGACAGGAAATTGTAAACTTAATTTCCTTTTTGGAACAATATACCATAAGGCATTTCCACGATGAGGAAATTGTTCAAAAACAAAGCGGTTATCCAAAATTTGAAGAACACAAGGCAATCCATGAAGCTTTTATTAAAAAAGTTCAAGAACTTAAAGAAGAAATTATCCGCGACGGAGCATCAATAGTTACCGTAGGAAAAATAAATTCCATTGTGGTTGACTGGCTTTTGAACCATATCAAAAAAGAAGACCAGGAGCTCGGACGCTACATAAACAAAAAATAAAAACCAAATATTTCCCCGCCTTGCAAAAACAAAAGGCGGGGAAAATTTCTGTAACATAAATTCTCCTTTGCCATAAAATGTACTATAAAACGAAAGCAGCGACGGATATCCCCAAGGTACCTTCCTGTTTTCCCGTTTTAATACATTTTACTAAGGAGTGTTTTTTGATGAACTGTGGATGCAACAATAACTGCTTCGGCGGCGGATGCTGCTGGTGGATTATCATTCTTATCGTATTGTTCTGCTGCTGCGGAGGATTTAACTGCAATACTTGCAATCCTTGCTGCAACAATCAGTGCTGCTAATACGGTTTCCAAAAATCCCTTGGCAAAAGTCAAGGGATTTTGCCTTTACCCAAAAATCGTACAAGCCTTATTCAAACCTTAAAGCATCAACCGGCCTCAGGCTTGCCGCGCGATATGCCGGATAAACACCAAAAACAAGGCCTATAAGCATTGAAAAAACTATTACCGTTAAAATCATTCTTAAATTCAAAACAATTTTTAAGCCAAGCAAAATACAGCCGGCAACCGAACCTGCTATCCCCAAAACCACTCCTATTGCAGAGCCTATCAATGTTATAAGCAGGGCCTCCATCAAAAATTCGGTCATTATATCCATATTTGTTGCGCCTATGGATTTTTTTATGCCTATCTCCCGTGTCCTTTCATTTACGCAGACAAGCATCACCGTCATTATTGAAAGCCCTGAAACCACAAGCGAAATTCCCGCTATGACCGAAAGCACAGCGGCGGCTATATCCATTATCCCGTTTAATTGGGATTTTTGCTTTAAAAGGTTTTGCACCTTTATTTGACACGGGACTTCTCTTCCGTATAAAACATAACGTTCTATACTTTTTGTTATGTTTTCAGTCGGCAAATCATCTTTCATTTTTACCACAACCTCATCAAAAAAATACTGTGAGCTTTGGATTTGAAGCGTGGTATAAGGAACATAAATAAAATTGGGAATAATCCCTCCAAGCATATTTTGGAGCATATTTACCCCGTTTTTTACAATCCCTACAACAGTATATTCTTCTTGCGAACCTCCTATAACCACTTTTATGGTTTTGCCGACTATATTTGAGCGTTTATAGCCCGAAAGCGCCACTTTTTCATCAATTACGCAAACTTTTGCCTTTGATGCCACATCGCCGCGGTTTATAAGCCTGCCGTAAACCGGCAAAAGCTCTATTACCCGTCCGGCATCCTCGTTTACCCCCCAAAGCATGCACTGCTCGGCATTGTCAAAAACTATGCTTTTTGTTACAAAATTCATAAGCGGCATGGCATTTTCTATTGACGGTATTTTTTTTATTTTTTCCAAATCCTCATCTTTAAGGCCGGAATAATTATTAAGGTCCGCTGTAACCACAACGCTGTCCATTCCCATATCGGTCATTTGGGCATTTATTTCCGTTTTGCCTATTTCCCCTATTGATGAAATCACCACCACCGAAAGGACGCCTATTGAAATTCCGCCGATTGTAAGAAATGAACGCAATTTGCTCCTGAACAAATCGCGCATCCCCGTTTTTATACATTCAAGCATGCTAATTCTCCCCTTCAAGCTTTACATACTGCCCATCTTTAATGTTATCCGAAGGGGATAGTATATTTTCGTTTCCGGAAAGCCCATCTGCAATTTCAATTCCCTCGCTGAGTTCGGCGCCTGTTTTTATATCCTTTTTCACGGCAATTCCGTTATTGAATACATAAACATATTCATTGTTGTTTTCATCCTGCATTACAGCTTCATAGGGAACCACTTTTATTTTTTTAGGCTCGGAAGTAAAAATTTTTACTTTTGCAGAATACCCGGGCCTTATATTTTCATCGGCATCGTTAAATCTTATCTTTACTTCTACAACAGTATCTTCGGTTGTGCCTACATACTCCTTTTTAGCTTCAGAGGCAATTTCCTCCACCGTACCGGAATATTCCCCCTCAAAACCATTTCCGGTTATTACGGCGTTTTGCCCTACTTTTATTTTGGAAATATAATTTTCAGAAACAGAAGCTTTAACCACAAAAGCATCCGAGCCTATAAGGCTTATTATCTTATCCCCCTCAGAAAGAAAATTGCCGCTCTCCGCATTGACACTTTCCACTGTGCCCGAAAAATCGGATTTTACTTGTGAGGGAACCAATGAAAGAATTTCATCATAGCTTGAAACCGATTTGCCGCTTAAAAATGACGAATATTGTCCCGAAGTCATTATTTTTTTTGCCGTAGCAGAACAGTCAACCTCCGCTATTGCCTGTCCGGATTTAATCTTATCTCCCTTTTTTACTAAAATTTTTGAAATTACCATAGGCGCCGGAGCCTCTACCGTTTTTGAATCCTTTTTGGAAACTTCGCCCTTGGCGCTGACGCTTTCCGCATACTCAATTTCTTTAAGCTGTGCAATTTTTGCCTTTGGAAGTGAATTTACCACCACCGTCGGAACGTTAAGTATAAAAACACACAAAGCCAATGTAAACAACAAAACTGCCGCCATTTTTTTCACAAAACCAACTCCCCGCAATAATGATTTATTTAGAAATATTATTTCAATTTGGCAGGGAATTATTAGCGAAGAACAAAAAAATTCCGCCGCAAAGGACGGAATTTTTTTATGCTATAACATCAAATGCCTGTTTTAAATTTGAAACAGCTAAAATCTCTATTGAATAATTTTTGGGATTTATCCCCGCAAGGGACTGCTTTGGAATTATACAACGCTTAAAGCCAAGCCTTTGCGCCTCGGCAATCCTTTGGCTTATGCGCGAAACACCGCGTATTTCTCCGCCAAGTCCTATTTCCCCAAAAGCAATCAAATCATCCCCGGCAGGCCTATCCAAAAGGCTTGAATAAAGCGCTATTGCTATCGGCAAATCTGCCGCCGGTTCATCAAGCTTTAGCCCTCCTATTACATTTATGTAAACGTCAAGCGTGCCAAAATAAAGCCCCATTCTCTTTTCAAGCACCGCAATTATTATTGCAACCCTATTATAGTCAAATCCGGTGGATGTTCGTCTTGGAGCGGAAAATCCGCTCTTTGTGACCAACGCCTGAACCTCCGCAAGAATTGGCCTTGAACCCTCCATAACGCAGGCAACGCAGGTTCCGGACACATTCAGCGGTCTTCCGGAAAGCAGCATAAGTGACGGATTTTCAACCTCGCAAAGTCCGTTTTCAGCCATTTCAAAAACGCCTATTTCATTTGTTGAGCCGTAACGGTTCTTAACCGCACGCAAAATTCTATATGAAAGGTTTCTTTCTCCCTCAAAATAAAGCACCGCGTCAACAATATGCTCCATAACCTTAGGGCCTGCTATCGCACCGTCCTTATTGACGTGGCCCACTATGAAAATCGGTATTTCCTCAGACTTTGCAGTTTTCATGAAAAGGCTTGAGCATTCCCTAACCTGAGTTATACTGCCCGGGCTTGACGGGATTTCAGGTATATTCATGGTCTGTATGGAATCAATTATCACAATTTCAGGCTTATGCTCAGAAATTGCGCCGCATATTGCCTGCGCATCCGTCATTGAAAGCAGATAAAGATTAGGAGTATCCACTCCAAGCCTTTTTGCGCGAAGTTTTATCTGGCGCAGGCTTTCCTCGCCGGAAACATAAAGGATGGTATGTTCTCCGCCCAAAAACTCGCATATCTGCAAAAGCAATGTGGATTTGCCTATCCCCGGCTCTCCGCCCAAAAGCACAAGCGAACCTTTGACAAGGCCGCCGCCAAGGACTCTGTCAAGCTCGCCTATTCCGGTTGAGTATCTGACTTCCCCCTCGGTATCTATTTCGGACAATTCCATTATTTTTTCAATGTCAATGCTTTTTTTAGCATAGCCTTTGGAGGAGCTTGAAACCTGCTGTTCTTCAAAGCTGTTCCATGCGCCGCAGCTTTGACACCTTCCATTCCATTTTGAGCTTTCAAAGCCGCATTCCCTGCATACATAAATATTTTTTACTTTTGCCATTTTTATCTTCCTTAAAATTCAACTTACCGTATTTGCAGAATTCATCTCCTGCTGCAAGTACTCATTTATTCCCGAAAAGATGGTAAACGCAATTTGTTTCTGGTATTCCTCAGTTTTAAGTTTTGCCGCTTCGTCCGGATTTGAAAGAAATCCGCATTCAATCATAACAGTCGGATTTTTGCAGTAATAGCAAAGGAAAAGTTCCTTGCCGCAAAGCTTTATTTCACGGGTATTTTCCGGTTGCAGATACTCGACGAATTTTTGCTGCATTATGCGTGCAATCCCCTCATTTTTGGGATTGTTGTCGGAATAAAACATCTGCGCCCCGCTGTACTTGGGGTCAGTAAATTTATTTTGATGAACCGAAAGGCAAAGCGCATTGGAATGCCTGTTGAATATGGCAAGCCTGTTATCCATATCCGAACGCTTTTGGTTTGCAATCCCCTTGACGCCTTTATCATGGATTGAAACATCACTGTCCCGCGTAACATCCACATTATACCCGAAAACCCTGCAAAGGTCCCTTAAATTTAAAAGTATATTTAAATTTATCCCTTTTTCCGGAACACCATCAGCGCTTGAACATCCGCCGTCCATCCCGCCGTGTCCGGCATCAATGACTATCCAAAAATCATCGCTTACTCCACCTATGGTCGGAACCGAAACATTTACATTTGCAATCGTATAATAAACAACCAAAAAACTAAATGCAATTACAAGCACAAGGCATGCCGTCCTTGCCTTATTCCCAAACTTTATCATAAGCCTTCCCCTTCGCATTAATTTTCAGTTAATGCTTATGAGGAAAGCTCATTGTTTATGATTTTTTTCGTAAAAAATTTTCATCGTAAGGTCTATATCTCTATATCCAAAATCATAGCCAAAATAAATGGATACGGGAATAATCAAAATCAGCAAAAAAAGAATGGCAAAGCCGTAAAGCGGAAAATTTGCAATCTTTCCGTCCTCGGAAAAAATCTGCATAAACGGTATGTAAAATGAATTAAGCAGTTTATAAATCGGGAGGAAATTCCAACTGAAAATTCCCGCTTTATTTGCAATCAAAACAATCCATGGCAACAGCGGGAAAATCATCATTGTTCCGGCCAGCTTAAATGACATTTTTGTGTCGCGCGGGACTCCACGCTTTTCAAGCTTCCTATCCTCCTGTCCAAAGTCATAAGCATAGCCTATCATTGATATTGCCAAAAATGCCGAAAAAATTATTCCGCCAAGAATCCCCACAAAAAAATTGTTGAAAAAGCTTATGAATGAGGCGCCGAATATAAGGCATCCCACATCCAAAATAAGCAGGGCAAGAAAGCCTTTAAGTATCCTCTTTAAAAAACTTGTTTTTTTCAAAATCAAACCTCCGGATTCAAAAATTACAAGCTTATTATACCGCTTTTTTTTAAATATAACAACGGCTTTTCCATTAAAATTTTCGTTTAAATCAGCGCATCAAACAAATAATAATAACAGCCGGCAAATTAAAAAATCTGCAAAGGAGCAAAGTATTATGCCTAAAAAAATAACGCGTTTAAACAAAGCAAAAATATACCGCCCGGCGGGAGTTTCCCCCCTTTTTGCAACCAACATAATAACCAACAACAAAACCCGTACTGACGGAAACGTTGAAAATATAAGTGAAATAAACGCATCTGCCGCCAGGGACTGGGTCAACGAAAACGAAAAATGAAATGCCTAAAATAAAAGCGCGCCCCTTTATGACGGGAGCGCGGCTTTTTTTTGCAAAGCAAGTTTTCTATTCTTTTGGCTTTTAATGACTTTAAGACGTGAAAATTCCTCACGTTCTTTTTCTTCAAGGCTGTCTGAAATATACTTGACATAAGCCTGAAATTTTGGAATCATTATGTTTTTAAGGGCATTTGCCCTGCTTTGCGTTTTCTTTATGGCAACGGCAAGACGATAAATGCTGTTTTCAACCTCCGCAAGGACAACAGTCATTTGCTTTACTTTATCAAAGCAAATATATGCGTAATCAAGGGCATAATTTGTCCTCTCAAAGCCGTAAATAAGTTTTAAATCCCTTTTTTCCATGGTGATTTTAGGAAGCTCTACTCCCATTACGCTCCTATATGAAACCTTTATCCCAGTTTCAATGGGAACGGAATTTGCAACGCTTTGTATCACGCCGAGGGTTATATTGGCATACTGCAAAGCCGCATAGGCTTCCTTATAAGTATCCTCAATCGAGCCTCTCAACGATTTTGCAGTATCTATAAGCGCCATAAGCTCCCTTATGAGGATGTTGCGCTTTCTGTCAAGAAGCTCATAGCCGAGCTGCGAAAGCTGCAAGGACTTTTTTACTTTTAATAAATGCCCCTTGGTTGGAAAAATCTGCTCCGCCATCAGCTCATCTCCTAAAAATTATTTAAAGCGCAGCGCTCTTTCCGGATGATATTTTTCGGAAAGCAGCTTTTCGTCAACTCTGTCAAGCTCTGACATAGGCAAAAGTGAAAGCAAATCCCATCCAAGGTCAAGGGTTTCCTCAATAGTTCTGTTTTCGTCAAAGCGCTGTGAAATAAAATATTTCTCAAACATTGCCCCAAAGCTCATATAAGCTTTATCTATATCGGAAAGCTCCTCCTCGCCTATTACAGATGCAAGCGCCCTTGCATCCTGAACTCTTGCATAGCAGGCAAAAAGCTGGTTTGCCACCGCAGAATGGTCCGCTCTTGTATATCCCTCGCCTATGCCGTCCTTCATAAGACGCGACAACGATGGGAGCACCGAAACAGGAGGATAAATTCCCGTCTGGTCAAGGTTTCTGTCAAGCGTAATCTGCCCCTCGGTAATATATCCGGTAAGGTCCGGAACCGGATGCGTTATATCATCGTTAGGCATGGTCAGAATCGGTATCTGTGTAACCGAACCGGTGGAACCCTTTACCACTCCCGCACGCTCATAAAGAGATGCAAGGTCGGAATAAAGATAGCCCGGATATCCCTTTCTTCCCGGAATCTCACCTTTTGATGATGAAAATTCACGCAGCGCCTCCGCATATGAAGTCATATCCGTTAAAATTACAAGGATATGCATATTCTTTTCATAAGCAAGGTATTCCGCAGCAGTAAGAGCGCATCTTGGAGTCAAAATTCTCTCTATAATCGGGTCATTTGAAAGATTTAAAAACATTACAACCCTTTGAAGCACTCCGCTGTCCTCAAAGCTCCTCTTAAAATAATCGGCAACGTCGTTTTTAACGCCCATTGCGGCAAAAACAACCGCAAAATCCTGTCCGCTTTCTTCGGCAATCTGCGCCTGGCGCACTATCTGAACGGCAAGCTTGTTATGAGAAAGTCCCGAACCGGAGAAAATCGGAAGCTTCTGCCCTCTTATAAGCGTCATAAGGCAATCTATGGAAGAAATTCCGGTCCTTATATAGTTTCTCGGATAAGTTCTTGAAACCGGATTAAGAGGCTTTCCGTTTATATCCATGGACTTTTCCGGATAAATTTCGCCAAGGCCGTCAATCGGTCTTCCTGAACCGTTGAACACGCGTCCGAGAATTTCCGTTGAAAGCGGCATTTCCATTGGTTTTCCCAAAAACCTTGTCTTTGTGTTTGTAAGCGAAAGTCCCTTTGTTCCCTCAAACACTTGAAGTACAACCTTATCGCCTGCCACCTCAACAACCCTTCCTACACGGGTAGTCCCGTCAGAAAGGCGGATTTGGGCAATTTCATCATAGCTTGCGTGGTCAACTTTATCCAGCACAACCAAAGGTCCGTTGATTTCTTTAAGTCCGACGTATTGAATGCTCATTCTTTTTCCTCCCTTCCCTTAGCTGTGCCTTTGCATAAGCTCGCTGAATGCAGAATTTATTTCCGCATTATACTCATCAAACATATCAAGTCTATCATTCGGAATATCGTATTTTACCTTTATAACCTTTTCAAAAAGTCCCAAAGCGCTTATCTCGCTTATCGGTATGCCTATTGCAATGGCATTTTTAGCATTTTTATAAAGGTTTAAAATAAGTCCCATCATATAAAGCTGTTTTTCAAGCGGAACATAAGTATCATCCTTATGATAAGCATTTTGCTGCAAAAATCCCACCCTTACAACCCTTGCAATTTCAATTACAAGTTTTTGGTCGTCCGGAAGGACATCCGCGCCTATAAGCTTTACAATTTCCATGAGCTTATTTTCTTCAATGAGGATATTTGAAATTTCCTGACGGTAATTCAAAAAATCCTCGCCCACGGTTTTATTGTAAAATTCAGCTAAATCATCAGTATATTCGCTGTAGCTCATAGTCCAGTTTATTGCAGGATAATGCCTTGCATAGGCAAGCGCCTTATCAAGAGCCCAGAAGCAGCGCACAAAACGCTTGGTGTTTTGTGTGACAGGTTCCGAAAAGTCGGAGCCTTGCGGTGAAACCGCTCCTATTATTGTAATGGAGCCTTCCTTGCCGTTAAGCGTTTCCACATATCCGGCACGTTCATAGAATTCCGACAAACGCGACGGCAAATATGCCGGGAATCCTTCCTCAGCAGGCATTTCCTCCAAACGTCCGGAAATTTCTCTCAAAGCCTCAGCCCAACGTGAAGTCGAATCCGCCATGATGGCAATATGGTATCCCATGTCGCGGTAGTATTCCGCAAGGGTTATACCTGTATAAATCGATGCCTCACGCGCGGCAACAGGCATGTTTGAAGTGTTTGCTATAAGCACCGTACGGTCGGTAAGGTGATTTCCGGATTTCGGGTCGATAAGTTCGGAAAATTCTTCAAGAACCTGAGTCATTTCGTTTCCGCGCTCTCCGCAGCCGATGTAGACGATTATATCCGCATCGCACCATTTTGCAAGCTGGTGCTGGGTCATTGTCTTGCCTGTTCCAAAACCTCCCGGGATTGCCGCAGCTCCGCCCTTTGCAATTGGAAGTATGGTATCAATTACCCTTTGTCCGGTTATAAGCGGACGGCTTATCGGAAGTCTTTCCTTTGACGGTCTTGGCTGTCTGATAGGCCATTTTTGCATCAAAGTAAGCTCCACCGTCTTGCCATCATCGGTTTTGATTTCGGCAACTTTATCGGTAATTTTATATTTCCCATCCGGCGCCGTCCATGTTACAACGCCGCTCAAATTCGGCGAAAGCATGCACCTATGTTCTATAAGCGGAGTTTCCGGGCAGGTGGCGTAAATATCCCCGCCTTTTAAAGCATCGCCGGGTTTTGCAACCACTTTTACGTCAAAAAGCCTCTCTTCGTCAAGGGCAGGAACATTTGCGCCCTCTGCAATAAAAGCTCCGCTGAATTCTTCTATTTTTTTAAGCGGCCTTTGAATGCCGTCAAAAATATTTGTAATTATTCCCGGCGCAAGGGTAGCGCACATTGGCGAACCGGTCGGATATACCGGCTCCCCGGGTTTTAGGCCTGTTGTGACCTCATATACCTGAATTGTGGTAAATTCCTCGGTAATTCCGATAACTTCGCCAATAAGACGCTTTTCACCGACATAAACCATTTCAAGCATTGAAAAATCCTTGGTGTCTTTCACTTTGACAACAGGGCCGTTAACTGAAAAAATTTCATTATTCAAGCTTTTTCGCCTCTCTTCAAACCGGGACCATGCCCGAATTGTCATATTAAATCCTGTGAAAAGCAGTTCTTTTCAACAAAAGCTTCTTTTTGGTTTGCAAGCGCCAAATCAATGGTTTTATCCAAAAGCAATGACTTCTCCGGATAAAAAACACAAATTCCGCCAAGCTTTATCGAATTATCCTCTTTAAATTCAACCTGTGCGCCAAGAGCTTCTTTTATTTCGCCGGCATATTTCATATCCTCCGGCTTTAAGCATATCTGCGCCCCCGGCACAATGTTCTGCTCTTTTGCAAGTTTTACAAGAAACTTTGCATACTGCGGAGTTTGAGCAAATTCTTTAAGTGCTTTTTTTACATTTTCAAAAACAAGGTCTATAAGTTCCCCTCTCTTGCTGAGAACTTCCCTCTTGGCATCAAGCTCAGCTTTTGCCACGATTTTTACATATTTTGCATAAATCTTTTTTATGCTGTCCTGAAGCGTTTGGTAAGCAGCATTAAGCGATTCTTCCTTTGCGTCCTTTAAGATTTCTTCCCTTGACGCTTCGCCCTCGCTTATAATCCGGTTTACTTCTTTTTCAACTTCGGCATCAACCGCATGAATAAAGCGCTCCAGCTTTTCTATTCCAACATCAAGCATCTGGTTTACCGCATCCATTGGAAAACCTCCTTACAGGAAATCCCCTAAAAAGGGACTTTTCAAAATGTTAAATCTTAATCCCTATCGCCTCATGCACATACCTTGAAATTGCGGTGGTTATGCTCGATGTAGCATGGCGGTCGGGTATTTCAACAATCAGCGGACGTTTTTTGTTGAGCTTAAAATCATACACATATTCGTCGCAAAGCTTTACAAGCTTTTCTGTCATAAGGACAATTGCCACTTCCGGATTGTCCGCGGCTTTTTTAAGCTCCGCAACGACTTCATCGTATTCATGGACAACAACGCCGTCGATTCCCGCAAGGCGCATCCCCATCTGCGTATCGATATTGTCGCTGATTAAATAAAACTGCATAGCAATACTTCCTTTGCTAAATTACATAAAGAGAATTAAAATCGATATAAGTATGCCGTAAATTGCAACACCTTCGCCAAGGGCAACGAAAATAAGCGATTTAACAAATGATTTCGGATCTTCGGCAACAGCTCCGATTGCAGCAGGGGCAGCTCCACCAACGGCAATTCCGCATCCGACGCACGAAAGACCAGTAGCTATTGCCGCTCCAAGATAAGCCATTCCTTTTGTGCTGTCAACAACAGCAGCTGCAGTATCAGTTGCGGCAAATCCAATAAGCTGTCCAACCGGAAGAATAATTGCCAAAGCAATTACCGCAAAGAATGAGCAAAGATTGAATATGATTGCATTTTTAGCCTTTTTCCCTGTTTTTACGCCTCTCACAATCGGTATAAGCGGCATGAAAAGCATGATTACAATAGCAAGGGGAAGCAATACGATTTCAATAATTTTTGTGATTTCCATAGTAAATTCCTCCAAAAGATGTTTTTTTATATTTTTAATTTAAAAATAAAACTAAACTTGCAGGATTACTCTATTTCAGAATTGTAATCCACGCTGACCGGCTTAAACGCATGCCCGTCGCCCTCATAGAAGCGTGAAAACATTTCGTAATACTCAAGCCTGAGGCACTGGATTCCGACAATCAGACCCTCCAAACATATTACAAATATGTTGCCTATTACAACTACAATCGGGGCGGCAAATGCCGCAGCGTTTTTCGCAAGAACCATCACCACAAGCATAAGGCCGGCATGTGAAAGCACAAATCCGCCTATCCTCAAAAATGACATGGTGTTCGTAATATAGCTGAGCAAATACTCAAAAAGCTCGAAGAAGTTTTCGGTTATGAATTCTCCTATGCCGCCTTCGCTTTCCTCAATATGCCCTTTCGTATGGGCAAGCTTTGCAAGAGGCACGCGGAAAAACATAACCAGAAGCGGCAGAACAATAAGTCCCAAAACATAAGGCGCCTTAAAGAGATTATGCCCGAAAACAAAGGTTGAAACCATTGCAACAAGCGTTGAAGTGTAGAATACAAGTCCCGCAAGACCGCTGTTCCCGAACAAAGCTTTTTCATAATCCTTGTTTTTTAAGTTTATAAATATATTGATAAGTATTGAAACTATTATGAGTACAACTCCAATTGAAATTGCACCAAGCAAAATAGTATGAGTACTTTCAAAAACTTCAATCGGTTTTTCTTTCAATCCTATAAGCTTATAAAGCGGATTTAAAGCTTCCTCATACCCGAAAACCGAGCCGTAGACAAGTCCGAAAAATGCGCTGGAACATCCTATGCGCGTTAAAATCTGCCCAAACCGGTTCTTTTTCTTTTTCCAAATGAAAAGCCCTGCAAGCGCAATTACAAGACCCTGCCCCAAATCACCGAACATTATGCCGAATATCAGCGTATAAGTAATCGCCACAAACATTGTCGGGTTAAAGCCGTTGTATGATGGCAGCCCATACATTTCAACAAATATTTCAAAAGGCTTTGCAAACCAGTTGTTTTTAAGCTTTATAGGCGGCTCAAGCCTGCTGTCAAGCTCCGGCGGATTTATAAGCACCGCAACATCCGGCATATCGGCAAAGATGCTCATAAACTTTTTGGTTTCCTTTTTGGGTACAAATCCCACAAGATAAAACTTATCCTTTAACGCACTTACATTTTTCCTAAGCTCAAATATATCATGCAAGTACTTGAGCTTGCTGAAAAGCTTATCAATTTCGCTTTTCTTTTCGGCAAGCAAATTTGAAATGTCCTGCTTTGCCTGCTCAAGCTCTCGTTTTTCACTTTCAAGCTCGGCGGTAATTTCCTCTATTGCGTTTTCGGCAGTTCCCTTTACAAAGTCAGGTATCCTTACCCTTTCAAAATATAGGGATTCAAAAATATCATCGGCAACCGCTTTATGCGCATTCGGAACGAAATAAACTCCCCAGTAGTAATCCTTATCGTTGTCAAAAGCCACAAACACAAACGGCCTGTCATTGTAGTAAACCAGTTTTTGATAGCTGTCCGCAGGAAGTTTTCCAAACCTAACGCCTATATTTTTGCAGGAAAAAATCTTTTTGAAGTCAACATTAAGCCCTTTAAGATGGTTAAGCTGGATAAGCGCCTGTTCCCTCATTGAAATGGATTTTGAAAGCTCTGAAATTTTTAGATTGTATTCCGAAAAGCTTTTTTCAAGCTCCGAAACATAACGTTCAAAATCTTCCGTTTCCTCCATTTTTACATCCGAATAATCCACCCCTTTCGGTCGGTATGATACCGTCTGGGCAACCGAATAAACCCTTTTCAGACACTCGGTATATGGATTTTCCTCGCTCAGCGCCTTAAATCCGTTATTGTCATCCATATCATGGCTTGCAGCCTCAATATGGAAGCATTGGCTTTGGCAGCATCTTTCCAGAACTTCGTCAAGGTCCTTTACAAGGCCGGCTATGTTGACCAGTTCCATTCTCTCTATTGACATGAAGCCACCCCCTAAAATAAAATATGCAGCCTTTAAATAATTAAAAGTTTTTCAACATATGACATAGGCGCTTTATACCTTATGCCTTCAATAATGCTTATTATGTTATAAATTTCAACTTCAAACAAATAAACTATCGTATAAAGGCTTACCGGGGCGGATTGAATCTGACGCAGGGCAAGCTTTGCATACTTTGTCCTTAAAACATGGAGTTGTTTTTCAAGCATATCCTTTGTTAGAGGTTCTCCAAGCCTTTCAAGCTGCCTGCCATAATAAGTCTTTTGAAGCCGCTTTATATAATCATCTGCATCCGCTGCGCTGTAAAGCTCATGCTGAGCATTTTTTGAAAGTCTGCCGTAAAGCTTTAATGAATACTCCTCTATCGTTTCTGCATCGGCACCGGAAAAGGCTTTCAGCCTGTACCCGTTTATTATGTTTATAAGGTCAAGCTGTGTCTTTATCAATGAAGTAAGCGTATCTGCCGTCTTCTTTGAAAAATCCTTTTTAATTTGTTTGGCAACAGCTTTAAGATAATACGTCCTCAGTTTTGACTCAATCATTGTGCAATCATAAAGCCCATTTTCATCAGGAGTAAAATCTTTTATGATATTGTAATAAGGCGTATTTTTTATGACTTTTAAAATCTCATCATAATCCCTTGCCCGCGCAAGCTCTATCAAATCAAAAGAGGCATGCTTTATAAAATATCCCGGCAGCGAAGATATATAATCATCGCTTTCCTTTGCGTTTAAATGCAGTATTGCGCTTACAATTTCAGAAACCTCATTTTTTACCACAAGGTAATTGTAAAAAGGGATTTCATCCAAATGCTGAAAGCTGCAAAGCTTTACATAAAGGTCAAAGTTCCAGCGTTTCAGAATCGTTTCCAAAAAGCCTCTGTGTATGGTTGAAGTTTCTATTGAAGAAAGCACGTCGCGGTAATGCGTATTGCGCTTTAAATATTCGGCAATTTCGGCCACGCTGTTTTTATGCATAAGCTCGCGGTAATCTTCCGGCGTGAGCCTTTTTCCATATATAGCGCGTGCCTTTGCAATTGTCGCATTGGTTGAAAACATATCAAACATGTCATTCACCGACTATTCTTTTAAAAATTTCCTGTTCCCATGCAAGATGGTTATCGTCAAAAATCTTTTGCAGCGCTTTTATTTTTTCCTGCTTTTCATTTTCTATTTTTGCTATTTTTTCATCCGCCACGGATTTTTCACATTCTTCAACCTTTACAAGCTTTTCGTCGGCCCTTTTTTTATGCTCTTCCTTTATCCCCGCAGCTTCAAGCTTTGCTTGGGAAATAATCTGTTTCTTTTTTTCTTCGGCGTCCTCGACACGCCTGCAAGCCTCATCGTCTATTTCAATAATCTTGTTTATGATGTTGTCCATAAAAACACCCCCTAATAAAGTTTGCCAAAAAGAACGCAGGATGCAAGAGGAAATAAAACATCTTCAAATCCTTCATTGCATCCGTAAGATATAATATACCTTTTTGCGCGTTTTTTCAATCGGCAATCCTTTAAAATATGCCTATTTTACGCATAAATATTTGTAGGTATTGTATAAAATTTTATTAGATTTATATACAACATGCCCTCTATTAATATTTTTTTAATTTTTAAGGCTTTGCAAAGGCGCCGGAATTTGTCCGCCCCTGTTTATAAATTTTGAAGGAGAGTTGGTGTTGACTTTCATAACAGGCCCGCAGCCGAAGAGTCCTCCCCAATCAAGCTCCTCGCCGATATCCTTTCCTATCGCAGGAATAATCCTTACCGCAGTGGTCTTGCTGTTAACCATGCCAATAGCCGCTTCATCCGCAATAATTGCCGCTATCGTATCAGCAGTAGTATTCCCCGGAACCACAATCATATCAAGTCCCACCGAACATACGGCAGTCATTGCTTCAAGCTTTTCAATGCAAAGCGAACCGCTCTTTGCTGCATCAATCATTCCCGCATCCTCAGATACCGGAATAAATGCGCCGGAAAGCCCGCCTATCCTTGAACATGCCATAACTCCGCCTTTTTTCACCGCATCATTAAGAAGCGCAAGCGTTGCGGTAGTTCCCGGAGCACCGCATTTTTCAAGTCCGATTTCTTCAAGTATATGGGCAACGCTGTCGCCGACCGCAGGAGTCGGAGCAAGTGAAAGGTCAACTATTCCAAACGGTACGCCAAGTCTTTCAGATGCTTTTACTCCGACAAGCTGTCCCACCCTTGTTATTTTATACGATGTTTTCTTTATTATGTCCGCAATTTCAGTAATATCCGCATCAGGATATTTTGAAAGCGCCGCGCGGACAACTCCGGGGCCGGAAACTCCAACGTTTATTATGCAATCAGGCTGTCCGACTCCATGGAACGCGCCCGCCATGAACGGATTGTCATCGGGAGCATTGCAGAATACAACAAGTTTTGCCGCTCCAAAGCAGTTATTATCAACTGTTTTTTCAGCGGTTTCTTTCACAATTCTTCCCATTATTTTGCAGGCGTCAAGATTTATTCCCGTTTTTGTGGAACCAATATTAACCGACGAGCACACGTTGCTGGTTAATGCAAGCGCTTCCGGAATTGAGTTTATAAGCTCCAAATCTCCGGCGCTGAATCCCTTTTGCACAAGCGCGGAATATCCGCCTATCAGATTTACTCCAACCGCCTTTGCAGCTTTTTCCATTGTAAGGGCAAATTTGACCGGACTTGACTTGCAGGCCGCCGAAACAATGGCAATCGGGGTAACTGAAAGCCTCTTGTTTATTATCGGTATGCCGTATTCCTTTTCAAGGTCCTCGCCAACCTTAACAAGGTCTTTTGCGCAGCGGGTTATTTTGTCGTAAACTTTATCACAGGCCTTGTCGATGTCACTGTCAATGCAATCCAAAAGCGATATGCCCATTGTTATTGTGCGTATGTCAAGGCATTCGTCCTGTATCATGCGGATAGTTTCCAGTATATCGTAAACGTTAAGCATGAAATCCTCCCATTTTTGCCTTATATTCTATGCATGGAATTAAAAATATCCTCATGCATCGTGTGGATTGAAAGTCCAAGCTCTTTGCCAAGACTGCTCATTCTGTCGCTTAAAGCCGTAAATCCGGTATTAAGCTTTGAGATATCAACAAGCATTATCATTGCAAACATATCCTGCAAAACGGATTGCGTAACTTCAATCACGTTTGCATTGTATTCGGCGCAAATCCCGCTGACCTTAGCAAGGATTCCCACCGTATCTTTTCCTATAACAGTAATTACCGCTCTCATAAAAAAGCCCTCCAATTCATAATTGATTTTATTATACCATGTTTCAACAAAATTTGAAACATCTATATCGCTTTTTTCTTTTTTAAATTTAATATAATACTTTCATTTTTTCAAAACATATGCTATAATTTTCAAGAAAAGCTTGAAACGGGCGGTGAATGGTTTTGAATCACCTTTTCAACAGAATAGCCATAGCACTTGGCCTTTCGGCATTTGCGTTTTTTCTTTACGGACCGGACGGAGCGATAGTTCCCGTCCTTTTTGCCGTAATTTCAAGCGCTCTTTTGGAATACTTTGAAAATCAAAAGTTCAGCCTTTTATATTTTTTTGCATTTTGCATACTTTGTTTTTTCTTCCCGCAGCTTGCCATTTTTCTGCCGGTTGCCGCATATGATATTTTATTTGAAAAATATCAGGGAATTCTCCTGATAATGCTCTTGCCGCTCGGAGCAAACCAAAGCATGCTTTCCGCCCCGGTAAGCTTTATAGCTCTGATGTTTACGGCAATTGAAGCCCTTTTAAAGCAAAAGGCAATCAAATCCGCTGAAATAAAAAACAAATACATTGAGCAATCCGATAACTTTAATGAATTTTCAATCCGCATGAACAGCAAGGTACATGAGCTTTCTCAAAAACAAGACAGCGAAATAAATCTTGCCACCCTTGCCGAGCGCAACAGGATAGCAAGGGAAATCCACGACAACGTAGGACACCTGCTTTCAAGCGCAATACTTCAAACAGGCGCGGCAATTGCGGTTGCAAAGGACGAAAATACCATCAAAAGCCTGCAAACCATAAAGGATACCTTGAACGAGGCAATGAATTCCATAAGAAAAAGCGTGCATGATTTGCATGACGATTCAATAGACCTTTATGCCCAGCTTAAAAAGCTTGCCGATGAATTTTCTTTCTGCAAAGCCATAATAAAATATGAAGTAAATTCAAATATGCCGGCAAGCTACAAATATGCGGTGCTTGCCATTGCAAAAGAAGCCCTTGCAAACGTTATGAAACACTCCAATGCAACGCAGGTTTTAATTAGCATTTACGAACATCCGGCCATTTTCCAAATTATTATACTTGACAACGGCACAAAGCTTTCGCCGGGATATTCAAATTCCGGAGGAATGGGCCTTGAAAGCATAAGGCAAAGAATTCTGGGACTTGGCGGAATAGTAAATTACAGCTATTCAAACGGATTTAAAATATTTATTTCACTTCCCAAAAATCAGAGGAGCAAATTATGAAAATAATAATTGTCGACGATGATGCTCTTGTTTCCGGCGCGCTTAAAACAATTGTGGAGGCTTCCGGTGAAGCCGATGTCCTTGCTCTTGGCAGCAGCGGCGAGGAAGCTGTGGATTTATATGAAAAATTTTTGCCCGATATAGCGCTCATGGACATAAGAATGGGGGCTGTTTCCGGAATTGACGCCGCAGGCCGAATACTTCAAAAACATCCGGATGCAAAAATACTCTTCCTTACAACCTTCTCCGACGGGGAATACATAGCCGGAGCGCTTAAAATCGGAGCAAAAGGATATATTTTAAAGCAGCATTACGAAAGCATAGTTCCAGCCCTAAAAGCTGTTATGCAGGGGCACAATGTTTTTGGCGATGAAATCGTTTCAAAACTGCCGCTGATACTTGGAAATGCGCAAGAAAAAAAATCCCCGTCCGAATTTGGAATTTCCGACAAAGAACTTGAAATAATAAAGCTTGTCGCCGGCGGCCTTTCAAACAAGGAAATCTCATCAAAGCTTTTTTTAAGCGAAGGAACGGTGAGAAATTACATAAGCATTATCCTTGAAAAGCTTTGTCTGCGCGACCGGACACAGCTTGCCGTTTTTTACTACAACAACCTCGCATAGGATGATAAATATGGAAAATATTCAAAATAAAAATTATCAAAGAGAGCTTGACTTGTTTTTAAGCCGGCTTGAAACGACGCCGTCTTTGCTGCTGCACAGCTGCTGCGCCCCTTGCAGCAGCTATGTGCTGCTTTATCTTTCCGATTATTTTAAAATAACCGTATTTTATTTTAATCCAAACATAGCTCCGCAAGAGGAATATCAAAAAAGGCTTTTGGAGCAAAAGAAATTTATTAAAAAAATTGCAGTCAAAAATCCGGTTGATTTTATTGAGGGTGATTATGACCATTCGGAATTCCTTGAAATTGCAAGGGGACTTGAATCCGAACCGGAATGCGGCAAAAGATGCCATGCATGCTACGGATTAAGACTTAATGAAACGGCAAGGCTTGCAAAAGAAATGGGATTTGATTTTTTTACGACAACGCTTTCCGTAAGCCCGCATAAAAATGCCGCTAAAATCAATGAAATCGGGCTTAATGCCGCAAAACTTTTTGGAGCGGATTTCCTTTGCGCCGATTTTAAAAAGAAAAACGGCTACAAACGTTCGGTTGAGCTTTCAAAGGAATACAATCTGTACAGGCAGGATTACTGCGGATGTGAATTTTCAAAGAAAAAGGAAATTTCAAACGAACTAAATCAAGCTTGCCAAAATTGCCCTTAAAGAACAATGGTGCGGCTTGCTCATTTTCATCCTTGCTGAAAGGCGGTGAATAAACTTCACCAGACATCATATAATATAGGCGCCGCAAAGGTAATTTTTTAAAAAGCAGGTGTTAAAATGCCAAAGGATAGTCAAATAGACAACAAAAAAGCACGTTCGGAAAAAGCAAACGGACAAACTCCTCTTACAAGGGAAAATCAAAACCGCAGCAGGACTTCCAAAAAGCAATCCGCTGAAAGAAACGACGTCTGATTTTTTCTTCAAGGGTTTTTGGCTGCTTTTGCGCCGAAAGCCCTTTTTTATTTTAACTTTAAAAAATTAAAAGGAGAACTGCATTTATGTCAGCAATAATTGAAGTAAAAGATTTATGCAAGGAATTTTCATATTACGAAAAGGATGTTGGACTTAAAAATTCCGTTAAAAATCTTTTTTTAAGAAAAAAACTTATTAAAAAAGCCGTAAAGCCAATTTCTTTTGAAATAGAACAAGGCGAAGCAGTCGGCTTTTTAGGCCCGAACGGAGCCGGAAAAACCACAACGCTGAAAATGCTGTCAGGGATTTTATACCCCACATCCGGCACCGCAAAGGTGCTTGGCTACACGCCATGGGAAAGAAAAAACGAATTCAAGCGGCAGTTTTCAATAGTAATGGGGCAAAAGAACCAGCTTTGGTGGGATTTGCCCGCAAACGAATCCCTCTATCTCAACAAGTGCATATATGAAATCGATGACAAATCATACAATGAAACTTTATCCACTCTTACAGAACTTTTAGATGTTAAAGATTTATTGAAAGTCCAGGTCAGAAGGCTTTCCCTCGGCGAAAGAATGAAAATGGAGCTTATCGCCTCTCTGCTGCACAAGCCGAAAATTCTCTTCCTTGACGAGCCTACCATAGGGCTTGATATTATTTCCCAAAAGAAAATAAGGGATTTTATCTCTTACTACAACAAAGAGCACAAGACTACCGTGCTTCTTACAAGCCATTACATGGCGGATATTGAAGGCCTTTGCAAAAGGACGATAGTCATAAATCACGGCGAAATAGTTTACGACGGAGAGCTTTCAAAAGTAAACGAAGTCTTTGACAACAAAAAAATAATAAAGCTTCAATTTGAAAGTCCTGTCGAAACGCATTTGCTTGAAAGTTTTGGGAAAATAAGGGAAGCGGAAGATTTGAAAGCAACCATTGAAATGGAAAAATCAAATGTGCGTGCAAACATTATGGAATTGCTCGGCAGGTTCCCCGTAAATGACTTTAACATTGAAGATATCCCAATCGAAGAAGGGATAGCAATGCTTTACTCAAAAGGAGGCAAGGCGCTTGAAAAAGTTTAAAAAATACATAAAGGCATTTGAGCTTGGCCTGCAAAGCTCAATGGAATACCGCGCAAATTTTGCGTTAAGCCTTATAAGTTCAATTTTTCCGATGATAATGCAGATTTTTCTTTGGACTGCAATATTTTTTAATTCCAAAGAACAAGAAATCCTCGGGTACGATTATATGCAAATGATTTCCTACATAGTCATAGCAAGCATAATAAACAAGCTTGTTTCAACCGGATTTGAATGGGATATTTCCGAAGACATTAAAAACGGCGGGCTTAACAAATTCATTACCCGCCCGGTTGGATATTTTTCATACCGCATCTTTTCGTTTTTAGGCTCAAAAGTCATGCAGCTTGCGGTTGTATCGGTTATTTTGACAATTATCCTGACCGTCATAAATTCAAAATTTTCGCTTGGAATAACTCCGGAAAGGATAGTCCTGTTCCTTATTTCAATCCCTCTTGCCCTGCTGGTTAACACATTTATATGTATAATTTCAAGCAGTGCGGCATTTTGGATGACTGAAAGCTGGGCGGCATTCATATTCACGAATCTTTTGGTTCAATTCGCCAGCGGAGGCCTTTTCCCGGTTGATATTTTAGGCAAGGGCTTTATGAGGCTGCTTGATTTTCTTCCGTTTAAATACATAGTTTACTTCCCCACAAACATTATAAACGGCAAGCTGCCCATTCAAGAAATTTTTATGGGAATTATCATGCAGTGCCTATGGATAGCAATAATGTTTATTTTGTCAAAAATTTTCTGGAAAATAGGCATGAAAAAATACATCGCCGTTGGAGGTTAGCATGGAGAAATTAAAAAAAGCGCTTAAAACATTAAAGCGCTACGGTTTTATTTATCTTATATTCATAAAAAACTGCCTTATAAGGCAAATGGAGTATCCGGCAAACTTTTTCCTTTCAATGCTTCTGGAATGTTGTTTCCTTGGCGCAAAGCTCGTATATACCTTTTTAATATCAAATACAAATGTAAATTTAAACGGGCTCCCGTCCGACAGCATTTTCATTTTTACCGGTTCTTTCCTGCTTATGACTGGATTTTATATGGCGTTTTTCTATTTTAATTTCTCAAATATAAAAGAATATGTCACCGACGGCTCGCTTGACATTTTCATTACAAAGCCTGTATCCCTGCAATTCATGACAACGCTGAGATATGTTGATTTTTCAACCATGATACCAAATTTCATAGGCGGAATAATAATACTCGTTGTGGGCTGGCAAAAATCAGGCGTTGAAGTAAGCTTTGTAAAAGTTGCCGGATACATAGGCTACCTTATAAGCGGAGTGGTAATTACATATTCCGTCATGCTTGCACCGCAGCTTTTAAACTTTATCATAATCAAGGGCTATGCCCTTGGCGAAATTGCCGACGCGCTTTGGGATTCAAACAGCATGCCGATGAGCATTTACAGCAAACCGATAAAAATCATAGGCACATATGTATTCCCGCTGTTCATACTTTCAAATTTTTCTTCTCTTTTTGTGCTTGACAAGCTTGGTGCGGTGAACATCATATGGGGCATTGCTGCTCCTGTACTATTCTTTTTCCTTGTAAGGCTTCTTTGGAAAAACATAATAAAAAAATATTCAAGCGCAAGCAGTTAAGTATTTTCAAAAAGCATTTTCATGCCGTCAGGATTTTTTGACGGCATGATTTTTTTCTTTTAAATATCTTTCGGCAATTGTTGCCTTGGCCCCTTCAACAATTTTTTTAAGGTGCGAAACAATAACCTCCGGAGATTGCTTCATGCCTTTTTCCGCCCAAGCGGAAATCATCCCCACAGCTCCATGCGAAATAAATTCGGCTAAAAAATTCTTGTTAAAATCGTCAATTTCATCAGAACCTGCAATTTTATCAATTACATCTGAAAAAATCTCTTTTGAAAGGCAAAAAAGGTAATTCTGAAACTCCACGCTGCCGGTACTTTTAAGCGCGGATTGATAAAAATGCGCATCATTTTTCATGATGGTCAAAAGCTCAAGAACCTTTTTGTCCCAGTTGCTGAAATCAAGTTCAGAAACAATCACCGAAATTGCCTCATTGTAGTATATCCAGTTGACAAGTTCGTATTTATCTTGAAAATGGTAATAAAAAGTCTGTCTGTTAAGACCGCATTCATTGGTTATGTCAGATATTGTTATCTTGTCAAAGCTTTTGCGTTTCATCAATTCTTTGAGTCCCGCCGCAATTGCTTTTTTGGTTATAAGAGATTCAGACATTTCATCACCCCGTTGATTTTTCTTTAATATTATATCACCGCTTAAATGAAAGTCAATCTTTTAATAAAACAAAGCCTTTAATTTATTTTGCATTTATTGTCAAATTATCCAAAAAATATTATTTTTATTGGGGATATTTGTATTGTTTTATGATTGATTTTTTTATTTTTAATCTGTACAATAAATCTAAAATATGGAATATATTTTTATTGATAATTTAAGTAAATGCAACGCTTACATTCATAAAAGGGGATTTAAAATATGCAAAAAAAGCTTTTTCACTTGCTTTCAATAGCTATGGTAATTCTCACCAGCGGGTGCAGCAAGGCTGCAAGCAATGCAGTTGCAACCATCTCCTTTCCTGCAAGCGACTATGGAAAAAACGAATTTAATTCTTCTGTTTATGAAATAAAGCCATTTTCTATTTCTATGGAGCTTCCTGAAAAATGGAGTGTTGAAGAAGATAAATCCGATAAAAATTATGAACTTCTTTCTGTTTTTACCAAATACAGCATATTAAATGAAGATAAGGTTTGTGTTGGTGCGGTAGGTTATAATATTTATGAAAATTATCCCGGCTCCGAAGATGACCCGCGCGCAATATATAACCAAATATGTTTGGGAAATGACTATCATTTTGACGTAAGGGACGGATACAATGTAGTAAACAAAACAGATTACGGAACAACCGCATTGGCCGATGTTTATTATGCCGGCAGCATAAACAACGGCGAAGAAAAACATAACAAAGGAATTTTATCGTACAATAAAAATTTAATGGCTTATGTTGCATTTGAATTCGACAGCAAATCAATAACCGACGAGGAAATTACAAAAATCGCAAAAAGCATAAGTTTTTCATAAAATTTAATTTTTATTATCATAATAAAAATCCGACTCTGTTATGAGCCGGATTTTTTTCTGCATTCAGGGCAATAGCCAAAAATATCAAGCCTATGTCCTACTATAAAAAAATCAGTTTCTCCTTCAAGCTTTTTTTCATAGCCTTCAAGCGGGCAGTAATCAAGAGCAATTATCTTCTTGCAGCCAAGGCACACAAGATAATGCCTGTGCATATTGGTATTAAGCTCAAAAAGCGCCTTGCCCTCCGATGAAATGTTTATCTTTGTAACAACGCCTTTTTGCGCCATGGCTTCCAGCGACCGGTAAACGGTCGAAAGGCTTGCCGATATCTTTTTTTCTGAAAGCTCCAAAAAAATCTGCTCAGCCGAAACAGGCTGGCTGTTTTTTTGAAGAATTTCAAGTATTGCACTTCTTTGTTTTGTCTTTTTCAGTCCATTTGAAAAAGCCGCGCTTTCGCAATCTTTCATCAACCTTTTCCCCTTTTGCCTAATCGCAGGAAACTTTAATGTCCCGCATATTTATTATAACCCTCTTTTTTAATGCGGTCAAGGTTTAAGATTTTTTAAACGCAAAATAAATGCGGGCACATCAAAGGCCCGCATAATTTTTTATAGATTTTCTTTTAAAAAGACTTCTATTGCCTTAATTGCCTCGTCCTCATCCGGGCCGTCTGCGGTGATTGTAATTTCCTCATTCTTCTTTGCCGCAAGAGCCATTATAGAAAAAATTCTTTTGGCATTTCCCGAATTTGCGCCTTTTTTAATTGTTATTTCAGAGGCATATTTTGAACATTCTTTGACCAAAAGCCCGGCAGGCCTTGCATGAATGCCCTGGCTGTCAGTTATGACATATTTAATTTCCTTCATTAAATCATTCTCCTTTTTGGTTGTTGAGCGGTTTCTTTAAAACTGCAAGAAGAAGCATTCCCACAACAGAACCCGCCAAAAGCGCTATTACATACATAAGCGGATGTCCTACCACAGGGAATACGAATATTCCGCCGTGAGGCGCCCTAAGTGTGCATCCGAAAAGCATTGAAAGTGCGCCGGCAGTTGCAGAGCCTATTGCACAGGATGGAATTACCCTCAACGGATCTGCCGCTGCAAAAGGAATTGCACCCTCGGTAATAAACGAAAGTCCCATTATAAAGTTTGTAATTCCGGATTGTCTTTCCTTTTCGGTAAAGCGGTTTTTGAAAAATACCGTTGCAAGGGCAATCGCAATCGGAGGAACCATTCCTCCAACCATTACCGCTGCCATTATCTCATACTGGCCGGTTGCCAATGAGGCAGTTCCGAAAAGATAAGCCGCCTTGTTGATTGGTCCGCCAAAGTCAATCGACATCATTCCGCCAAGAATAAGTCCGAGGACAAGCTTGCTTGTTCCGCTCATTGAGCCAAGAGCTGAAGAAATCCAGGTATTGAATGCCGCCATTGGCGGATTTACAATATAAACCATTACAAGCCCTATGCACAAAATTCCTATAAGCGGGTAGAAAAGCACGGGTTTTGTGCCTTCAAGGCTCTTGGGGAGCTTGTCCAGCAATTTTCTTAAAAATACAATCACATATCCGGCTATAAAACCTGCGGCCAAAGCGCCAAGGAAACCTGCTCCGCCTTCGCTTGCAATCATTCCGCCGACAAAGCCAAGCGCAAGTGCAGGCCTGTCGCCTATGCTCATTGCAATATATCCGGCAAGCACAGGAAGCATAAATCCAAAGGCATATTTTCCTATTTTCATTAAGAATGCCGCAAGAGGCGTGTTGCTTCCAAAGTTGGACGGATTTATTTCAAAATTGTCAAACAGAAACGCAAGGGCTATCAAAATTCCTCCGCCTATTACAAACGGAAGCATATGCGATACGCCGTTCATAAGATGCTTGTAAATTTTACGGCCTATGCTTTCTCCGCCCTCTTCCGCCTTTTCGCTTGAAGAATAGTCATGGCGGTAAACAGGCGCATTCCCGCTCATTGCTTTTTCAATCAATTCGCCGGGCTTATGGATTCCGTCGGCAACCTTTGCCTGAATTACCTTTTTCCCGTCAAAGCGCGCCATTTCAACCTTTTTATCAGCGGCAATTATGATGCACTTTGCATTCTTTATTTCTTCGGCGCTTAAAACATTTTTTGCTCCGCCGGAGCCATCGGTTTCAACCTTTATGCTTACTCCCATTTGCTTTGCCTTGTTTTCCAAAGCTTCTGCCGCCATATAAGTATGAGCTATGCCGGTAGGGCATGCCGTAACGGCTAAAATTTCATAACCCCCGCTTTTTCCTTCCACTTGAGCAACTGGTTCATTAAATTTTGCTGCTTCAGCTTCATCAACAATCCTTATGAATTCGGCGCTGTTTTTTGCTCCGATAAGCTTTTCGCGGAAAGACTCGTCCATAAGAAGCACAGAAAGTCTTCCAAGCACGTCAAGATGAACGTTTTCCTCAGTATCGGGAGCGGCAATAAGGAAAAACAGTTTCGCCGGAGCTCCGTCAAGAGAATCAAAATCCACCCCGTTTTTTACAACCATTGCGCTGAGTCCGGGCTTTAAAACAGCCTTTGTCTTGGCGTGAGGAATTGCAACTCCCTCGCCTATTCCGGTTGAGCCTGCTTCTTCCCTTGCAAAAACGGCTTTTCTATATTCCGCCGAATTTGCAATGTTGCCGGTACCCTTCATCAAATCAATAAGCCTGTCGATAGCCTCCGTTTTGGATGCCGCCCTGCCGTCAAGGTCGATAGCTTTTGCGTTGAGCAAATCCTTAATCCTCATAAAAATCCCCCTCAAAATTTTAAATTAAAGAGTTTTAAAAAGTTCCATGGTTTTTTCTTTTGTCGCAAGCCATTCTGAAAAAGCGCAGGCGCTTCCTGCCGCAAGGCCCATTTTGAATGCCGTTGCATAGTTCCCGTCGCTTAAATATCCCGCTAAAAATCCGGCAACCATTGAATCTCCCGCTCCGACAGAGTTTACCACCTCTCCTTTCGGAGGACGGCTTTTATATACCTCGCCGTTCTGAGCCAGCAAAACGGCGCCTTCGCCCGCCATTGAAACCAAAACATTTCTTGCGCCAAGCTCCTGAAGCTTTTTGGCATGCTCTATAATTGTGTTTTCATCAGACATCGGCACGCCGAAAATTTCCTCAAGCTCATGATTGTTCGGCTTAATCAAAAAAGGATGATATTTAAGCACATTTACCAAAAGATCCTTTGTCGCATCCACAATCACGTTGATTTTTCTGTCTTCAAGCTCTTTTAATATCTTCTCGTAAACATCCTGCGGAAGTGTATTGGGAATGCTCCCCGCAAGGATAAGAAAATCCCCGTCTTTGAGTTCTTTTAACTTTAAAATAAGCTTTTCAAGGTTTTCTTTTGAAATAACGGGACCTTGACCGTTTATTTCGCTTTCTTCTTCCGCTTTTATCTTTACGTTTATACGCGAAAAGCCGTTTTCAATTTTTATAAAATCGCAATAGCAGCCAAAATCATTTATAAGCTCTTTAAGAGCATCTCCCGTAAATCCCGCACAAAAGCCAAGAACCTTGCTGTCTATCCCAAGATTTTTTAAAACTATCGAAACATTTATGCCTTTTCCGCCCGGATAAATATATTCCTTTTCCGTACGGTTGACATGTCCGAGCTTTAAATCATTCACCCTCACCACATAATCAATTGAAGGGTTGAAAGTTACGGTATATATCATCTACCGTCCACCTCCGTAATCAAAGTGTAATTTTTATACTTAATATCTGCAAGTGTCGATGTTATTATTTCCGCTTGCGAAATTAAAGCAAACGTAACCGATGAAACCTTGTCAAATTTTGATGAATCCGCCAAGATGTAATTTTTTTTGCACCTTGACATAGCTTCCCTTTTTATCCCCGCCTCATCCACATCGGGAGTGCTGAATCCGCCGGAAACGCTTATTCCGTTAGTTCCGAAAAAACCTGCTGTAAAATGATATTTTTCAAGGCTTTTCAAAGCTTCCGTACCCACAATCGCCTCAGTTGACGATTTAATCCTGCCGGAAATCACATACACCTGAAAGCCTCTGCGCACAAGTTTTGCCGCCAAGGAAATTCCGTTTGTAACGTAAACGGCGGTTTTTTCAGATATATGCTCCGCCATTGCCTCGGTTGTAGTTCCGGCATCTATATAAATGAAATCATTCGGTCTTATAAGTCCCGCCGCATACCTTCCGATTTTGCTTTTTTCTTCGGTATTAAGGCTGTATTTTACAGAAACATCCTCTTCCAAAGTATAAATCCCCAAAGGAAGTGTTGCGCCGCCATGCACTTTATTCAGTTTCCCCATATCGTTGAGCACCGTTAAATCACGTCTGATAGTCGATTCGGAAACGTCAAGTATTTCGGCAAGTTCCGTTACTGTTGCCGCCTTTTTTTCTTCAAGGACTTTCAGTATCCTTGCAAAGCGTTCCTCAGTCAGCATTTACAAACCCCCTTTGAGTATTTTGTGTATATTTTATAAAAAACATCATTGTTTTTATACTTTTTTATACACTTTATTTTTCTTGCTTACATAATACCATAAAAATCAGTCAATGTCAAGCACAAAAAATCAAAATCAGTCAAAAATTTTTAAATTCAAGCAAAAAGCATCCCCGCCTGAAACAGGCGGAAATGCTTTTCATTTTGGTTAAAGATTTATAGCTTTCAAATAAACTATATTGTTATCTGTTTTTGCTTCTTTGGAAAAATCTTTGATTTTGAATTTTTCTATTTCCGACTTTAAAAGCTCGGCCTGGCTCGAAAGCTCTTCGCTTGAAGCCGCACTTTCTTCCGCCGTTGCGGAATTCGTCTGGACTACCGAGGAAATCTGCTCAATTCCTTGATTGATTTGCGAAATTGCAATGGCTTGCTGTTCGGAAGCCGCATCAATCTTTGTCATTATCTCCTTTACATGCTTCGAATTTTCAGACACGTTTTCAAGCGATTTTGCAGTATTTTGCGCAATTACAACGCCTTCCGAAACAACTTCCAAAGACTCTCCTATGAGCGATGAGGTCTGCTTTGCCGCATCAGCCGATTTTCCGGCAAGATTTCTCACCTCATCCGCAACAACGGCAAAGCCTTTTCCGGCATTTCCCGCCCTTGCCGCCTCAACTGCGGCATTAAGGGCAAGGATATTGGTCTGGAATGCTATGTCCTCTATAACTTTATTTATTTTGCTGATTTCCTCTGAAGATTTGCTTATCCTTTCCATTGCCGCAAGCATCCTCTCCATCTCGGAATTGCTCTTTTCAACGTCAAGAACGGTATTTGCAACATATTCCGAAGCCTTTTTCACATTTTTAGCGTTTGCTGAAACATCCTTTGCAATATCCGCAATCGTCGCCGAAAGCTCTTCTATTGAGCTCGCCTGTTCAGCCGCGCCTTGGGAAAGGGCCTGCGCACCGTTTGAAATTTGCACTGCTCCCGTGCTGACCTGTCTTGAAGAATTTAAAATTCCCCCAAAAAGCCTGTTTAAGTTGTCAATGGTCTTATTAAGAGATATCGCCATTATGTCTTTTTCAGAACGCGGATGGCTCTTCATGGTCAAATCCCTGTCCGCCATAGCTTCAACCACTTTTACCTGTTCACGGATTCCGGATATCATATTGTTGAAAGCCGCGGCAAGCTCGCCTGTTTCATCATTCCTATCGGAATTTATGTAAACATCTATATTCCCTACCGCAAGCTCATTTGCCGCCAAAACAACTTCTGTAATTTTATCCGAAACATTTTTCCTCATATACCTTATTAAAAATACCGTACAAGCAAATGCAAACACAACCGCAACCGCAATAAATACAATAAAAATTCCAGTCTGCAAATTTGCCCCATCAATTGTTTCCATGACATATTTTTCATTCAAGGCAACAAGTTTATCATAATATGCCGTTTGGGAAGTTACTATATTAAGTCCGCCGACAAGGTATTCCAGGGCTTTTTGCGAATCTCCCGTCTGCGCAATTGAAATGAGCTGTTTTTTAAAAGCCGCATAATCATTGTTATAAAGCTCTTTTACTTTGTTAAAAATCTCCCTATCTTCGCTTGCAGTGATGGTTCTTTCGTATTTTTGATATGCTGAAAGCATTGCATTGTTGCTCTCTTCAAGGCTTAAAACTGAATTTTTATAATTTTCGCTTCCCGGTTCAAACAAAATGAGATTTCTCGTAAGCGCCCGCTGTTCTTGAAGAGATTCACGCATTTTGCCTATTGCATCAACTGCAAGAAGGTTTTCCTCGTAAAGCTTTTTGACTCTCATGTCCCCGGCTATTATGCTTGCCGCCGCAGCTATTGAAATTACCGCAAGCAAAATAGCAAAAACTCCAAAAGACAATGTCAGTTTTCTGCCGATTTTCAAATCTTTAAATTTCATGTCCACCACTCCACTCACACTCTTTGTTATGTATTTTAAACAAAATGTTTAAAAACTTAAAGTAATATATTGTTCTTTGTGCTAAATATAACATATTATTTTGCCATTGTCAACCGGTTTTTATAGCAATTATACAAATTAAGTAAGTTAACGAATATTTAATTTGTAGAAAATAACTTTATAAAAAATTCCAAAAACGTTTAATCCCTATTTTTAGGCAAAAAACGATGTAGAATTTCAATGTATACACAAATTAAAATTTTAACATAACAAAAAATTTAGAAATGGCAAAATGTGAATTTTTCGGTATCTTTACAAAATCTTTGTATATTTAAAACAAAAATGGAAGTAAAATATAAAAATAATAATCCAGAGGTGATTTTAAAATGCCGGCAAATTTTGCCCATACACTTTTCGGAAGGGAGGTTTTGGCCATCCTTCCATCCAACGTAAAAAGAGTGCTTGAACTGAACCGCAGCGCTTTTGACATCGGCCTTCACGGCCCGGACATTTATTTTTTTCATAAGCCTTTTTCAAAAAACAAAATAAGGGAAATCGGAGGCTTTATACATCAAAGAAATGCTGATGAACTCCTTTCAAAAGCAAGGAAAATAATAAAACGCACATCAGACAATGAGCTTTACTCATACGCCGCAGGATTCATATGCCATTTTATGCTTGACAGCGAATGCCATCCTTACATAGCTCAAAAAATAAGCCAGAGCGGAGTTTCCCATGCAAAAATTGAAGCCGAATTTGACCGCAAGCTCATGCTTGAAAACGGGCTTGACCCTTTTTCTTACAATACTGCTGCATACCTAAATCCCGCCCGTGCGCTGTGCGAAAAAATAGCCATGCTTTATCCGGTTGCCACAGGAAAGGATGTATACACTTCCATAAAGTCAATGAAAAAATATACTGGGCTTTTTGTCTGCAAAAACGGCCTTAAAAGGTCGGCGCTTTATTTTCTTATGGATTTAAGCAAAACAAAAAAATATCATGACATCATACTGACTCCCGAACCGGACAGCTGCTGCTCCGACAGCAACGCAAGGCTTTACGAAATTTTTTATGCGGCAATTGCTCCAACCGCCGAATTAATTGAAAATTACTGCAAGGGCATACCAAACGAAACTGAACTGAGCGGCAGGTTTCAAAGAAATTTTGAATGATTTAAGGAGAGAATTAAAATGAACGGGCTTTCAAAGCTTGAAAAGCAGTGGGTTCTTTATGACGTGGGAAACTCCGCTTTTACTATGATGGTTTCGACAATAATACCGATTTACTTTAAAAACATAGCCTCAGCAGGCGGAATATCACTTTCAGACTCAACCGCCTTTTGGGGCTATGCAGTTTCAATTTCAACAATTATAATTGCCGTCCTTGGGCCAATTCTTGGAACCCTTGCGGATACCAAAGGCTATAAAAAGCCTCTTTTTGCCGCCTTTATGATGCTTGGCGCTCTTGGATGCGCCGGCCTCTCTCTGCCGCTTTCATGGATTATTTTTCTCTCCGTATTCATCATTGCAAAGGTTGGCTTTTCAGGAAGCCTCATCTTTTACGATTCCATGCTTGGGGATATAACCGAAGATGAGCGGATGGACAAAGTTTCCTCAAACGGATATGCATGGGGATATATCGGAAGCTGCGTGCCATTTACCGCAAGCCTCGCACTGATACTTCTTGCTGATAAAATAGGAATATCTTCTGCCGCCGCAACGATAATTGCCTTTTTGATAACTTCCGCCTGGTGGGTTTGTTTTACAATCCCACTGCTCAAAAATTACAGGCAAAAATATTACGTCGAAGTTGAAAAAGGGGCCGTCGCAGAATCGTTCAGGCGCATATGGGCGGTGCTCGCAGATTTGAAGTCCTACAAAAAGCCATTTCTCTTCCTACTTGCATTTTTCTTTTACATAGACGGGGTTTATACAATAATAGACATGGCAACCTCATACGGAAAAGATGTGGGAATAACCGATAGCAATCTGCTTATGGCGCTTTTGCTTACACAGGTGGTTGCTTTTCCTTGCGCTATAATTTTTGGAAGGCTTTCAAAAAAATATCCTGCAAAAACACTGATAAGCGTCTGCATTGCCGGATATTTTGCCATAACGCTTTTTGCGCTCCAGCTTGACAAGGCGTGGGAATTTTGGCTGCTTGCGGTTTGCGTCGCCGTATTTCAAGGCGCAATACAGGCCCTCTCCCGTTCTTATTTTGCCAAAATAATTCCAAAAGAAAAATCCAGCGAATTTTTTGGATTTTTTGACATATTCGGAAAAGGAGCCGCGTTTACCGGAACCATGCTCATGGGAATTTCTTCGCAGATAAGCGGGAGCTCAAAAACAGGCGTTGCAGTAATTGCCCTTATGTTCCTTGCCGGATTTATCGTTTTCAGAATTTGCTCCAAAAATGACGCCAAGGCATAAAAATTAAACTTCCGCCCCGGCAGCAAAGTTTCCGGGGCGGATTTTCATGCCTTTTTTGAAATTTTTGCAAGTTCCTCGTATTTGTGCTTTGTGGCAAGCCCTCCCCTTATATGCCTTTCCTGTTTATTTTGTTCAAGTATTTCCTTGACTTGAAGATAAAGCTGTGCGCTGGCTTGGGGGAGCCTTTGGGACAAATCTTTATGCACCGTGCTTTTGCTTATTCCAAACTGCTTTGAAAAATGTTCCGCACACCCGCGCACGGTGGCCTTATTTTCAATTATGTATTCCCCCAGAACAACCGCCCGCTCATACAACCCGTTTTGAGGATTTTGTTCGTCTTTCATTCTCTCACCCCGTATACATATGTGTTTATTCATATATATGCCGGGCAGGAAATTTTTATGAAAAAACAAAAAATCAGGCCGCCTTATTCCATGCAGCCTGATAATTTTTTTATTTTATTTGAAAAAAAAGAAAATTCCTTGCTATGTAGTAAACAAACATAAATCCTAAAACAGAATACCAAAAAGCTCCTTTCCGCGGCAAAATTTTTACCTTTTTGCCAAATGCCCCAAAAGCAAACTCAACATAAAGCAAAAATAAAATAATTCCCAACACAATCGGAGTAATATTATGGCGCAAAGAACCAATCACATCCCCTTTTAAAAGCAACATGACGCTTCTTGTATTGCCGCATGCGGGACAAAGGCCCCCCGTAACCGAATTAAATAGGCAACGCGGGATTTTATTCATAAACCGCATTATAAGTTCCAAATTTGCCCTTGCGGCAAAGATGCAAATTGCGGCGGCGGGCAAAGCCGCCGCCGCAAGAAATCTCCTCAATTTTCTCATAAAAGTATTCTCTCGTCGCAATATTCGCAGACAAGAGTGTCACCCATGCCCCAAAAGCTTTTAGGAAGATATTTTTCCCTGTTTGTTATGCATTTTTTATTCCTGCAGCATACTCCCGCATGAACTTTTCCATCAAAAAGCTTGGTCGGCGAAGGATTTTCAAGTATTGTGAGAATAAGCGCCATCCTTACATAAACACCATTCTTAGCCTGCACAAAATAAAGTGCACGCGGGTCTTCATCAACGTCAATAGAGATTTCATCCACTCTCGGCAGCGGATGAAGCACCACCAAATCATGTTTGCCTTTCATAAGCTTATTTCTGTCAAGCACATAAACATCCTTTTGGGCGTTATATTCTTCCTCGGAAGAAAAACGCTCCTTTTGAATCCTCGTCATATAAAGGACATCCAATTCCGGAATCGCATCTTCAAGCGAATCCACCTCGCAAAAAGAGCAGCTGCTTGCGTTAAGTATATCCTTTATATAAGATGGAAGTCTTAATTCCGGAGTTGAAATCAGCACAAACTTATTGTTCTTATAGCAGGAAAGAGCTTTAAGCAAAGAATGCACGGTTCTTCCGTTCATAAGGTCGCCGCAAAGTCCGACAGTAAGGCCGGAAAGTGTTCCCTTTTGCTCTGAAAGCGTTAAAAGGTCGGTAAGGGTTTGAGTCGGGTGAAGGTGGCCTCCGTCGCCTGCGTTCACAATAGGGCAATCGGAGGTAAGAGCCGCCGCCTTTGCAGAGCCTTCAAGGGGATGTCTCATAACCATTATATCCGCATAACTGCTGACTATTTTTGTGGTATCCTTTAAATTCTCGCCCTTTGCAACCGAAGATGTTTCCGGATTGTCAAAGCCTATTATGCTTCCCCCAAGCCTAAGCATTGCCGTCTGAAATGACATTTGCGTCCTTGTTGAGGGCTCATAAAAAAGCGTACCCATTATCTTCCCGTCGCATCTATGAGAATAAAGGGCAGGATTTTTCTTTATTTCTTTTGCAAGCGAAATTATAGAGTCCCATTCTGAAACGGAAAAATCATTTAAATCAATCAGATGCCTATATTTTGAAATCATTTGCCTATCTTTCCTTTGCAATTTTAAAATAAATTCGACAACACATACATTTTAACAATTTTTTTAAGAAAAAACAAGAAAAATATTTTATAATAAAATTAATAACTTTAATAATTTTTAATAATTTAATCAGCAGGAGGGTAAAATGGGCAGGATTTACTACAAAAGCAATGTTTTTGATTACGACGAGGCCGAACACAAGACCATTCTTGAAATTTTAAGGGACAACATGATTTATTATGATGCTCCATGCGGCGGAAACAAAACTTGCGGGCGCTGCAAGATAAGGATTGTATATGGCAACATTGTCAAAGGCAAAGAAGTCCAGTCCATTTCGGATGAAATAGTTCTCGCCTGCGACTGCATCCCGTTTGGCGACATAAAGGTAATGCCTCTCATAGGCAATGAAAATTATGCCGTTGAAACCGATTTTAAAAAAACCGTTCTTGTAAATCCCGGAGAGCATTATTCCGGAATAGGTGTTGCGATAGATATAGGCACAACGACACTTGTGCTGTATTTTTACAATCTTGACAACGGGGAAATCATAGCAATCCAAACAGCTGTAAATTTGCAGAAAAGCTATGGCGCAGACATTATGTCAAGGCTTAAATACCATTGCAGCAACAAAACGCTGATGAATGAAATCATAATAGCACAAATAAATGACATCATTGCAAAAACCGCCTCGCTTTATGCTTTTGAGCCAAAGGACATTTCAAGGATAACCATTGCCGGAAATACGGTAATGGAGCATTTCTTCGGCGGAATTGACGCGGAGCCGATTGCAACTGCGCCATATGTTCCGACCAGCCTTTTTGGCATTGAACAAAGGGCAATGAATCTTGGCATAAAGGTTTCAAAAAATGCCGTGGTTTATTTTGCACCATGTGTTTCGGGTTTTGTCGGCGGCGATATAACCGCCGGAATGATGAGTTGCAATCTTGACCGGACAAGCGATACCATTCTCTATCTTGACATAGGCACAAACGGAGAAATTGCTCTTGCCGCAAAGGGAAGAATTTTCTGCTGTGCCGCCGCCGCAGGTCCCGCTTTTGAAGGCGCAAACATTTCATGCGGAATGGGAGCGCAAAGCGGAGCAATATCCACCGTTTACCTAAATGAAAAAAACGAAATCCAATACTCTACAATAAATGATGTTGAACCGCTTGGAATCTGCGGTTCAGGACTCGTGGATGCGGTTGCGGTGGGAATCAAGCTTTCAATCATTGACGAAACCGGACGAATCCAAAAAGGAAATTCTTTAAAAATTGCCGAAAAGGCAGTGCTTACCCAAAAGGATATAAGGGAAGTACAGCTTGCAAAATCAGCCATATGCGCCGGAATTTTAACGCTTATGGATTTTGTCGGCATAAGCTTTGAACAAATTGACGAGGTGCTTTTGGCGGGTGGATTCGGAACAAGGATAAATCCAAAAAGCGCTTGTGCCATAGGGCTTATCCCAAATGAGCTTTTTGAAAAAATCAGAACCGTCGGAAATGCCGCCGGGGCAGGAGCCGCAGAACTTCTTTTAAAACCTGAGGCGGAGGACAGAATACAGTTCCTTGCCGAAAAATGCACTTATATAGAGCTTTCCGAAAACGAATTTTTTAAAAATGAATATATAACCCAAATGGGATTTTAATGTTAAAATTTGCCTATCCCTAAAAGATAGGCTTTATTTTATTTTGAAACCATTTTGTAACCATTATGTATTAAAGGTGTATCTTTTTGAATGTATAATAAAAATGAAAGATATTTTCGGGGATAATTAAAATCCGATGCGGGAAAATATAATGCAGTCAATCGGCTGTTAAACCAAAAAGAAACGGAAGTGGGAAAATGAAGAAAAAATTTATCCTTGCGCTTTGCATTGCAGTTCTTTTTGCAGGATGTTCATGGGCGGCTGTACAGGAAATTTCTGAAACTCCGCAGACATCCGCCGAGACTCAGACAAGCGAAGAGGTTAAGGAAGCAATGGGAACCATTCAGGCGGAAAAGCCTGTAACCGAAACAACTGCACAAACAACATCCGAAACGGAAATTTCAAAAATTTCCGATGAAGAACTTTCACAAATAGACAACACCAAAGTAAACTACGGTCAGGGCGTACAGTTTGATCCTGAAAACCGTCCGGCGGGAGCGCTTGATTTCAATTCAAAATACGAAAAATACAACGCATATGCGCTTTTTGAAAATGCAGAGGACACCGCTCAAAACATTTCAGACAGCAAGGACGCATCCTCTAAAACGATATGCCTTACCTTTGACCTCGGATATGAGGCCGGATGCACGGAGCAAATACTTGATACCTTAAAGGAAAAAGATGTAAAAGCAATCTTTTTTATCACGGGAGGATATGTCCGCTATGCGGATTCCAAAATCATTCAAAGAATGATTGATGAAGGGCATGTGCTTGGGAATCACGGGTACAATCACAAGTCCCTGCAAGCTTTGCTTGAAACTTCAATTCCGGATGCCGAAAAAGAGCTTGACGATTGCGAGGCAATGGTAAAAGAAAAATTTGGCTATCAAATGAAATATATGCGTCCGCCAGAGGGAGTTTTCTCCGAAAGGGCTCTTGCTCTTGCCCAAAGAATGGGTTATACAACACTTCTTTACAGTTTTGCTTATAAGGACTGGGAAACAAACAATCAGCCTGACCCGCAATATGCCCTTGAAAAAATAACGGCGCATCCGCACGACGGAGAAATCATGTTGCTGCATGGGGTTTCAAAAACAAACGCGGATATTCTGCCAAAAATAATCGACAATTTAAGGGAACAGGGATTTGAATTCAAACTTCCTTCCGTTTAAAAAATGCGGGGCGCCAAGGCGTCCCGCATTTTTGCTAAAAATCTTAGTAAGAGGATTTCATAACAAAGGATTTGCAATCTGTGCATTCAGCCTTTGTCGGGTTAGGTTCATGTGTGCCTATGCTGATAACATCAAGAGTGCAGTAGTTTTCGCTCTGCATATTGTGAGCGCATTCCTTTATCGTGCACTGTATGCTGCAATTTTTCTGCCCGTTCATCTTAAAAATCCCTCCGTTTGCCAAAATTAAAGCAGGAAGCCTTTTAAAAGCTTTCCCGATTATATTTTTTGCAGTCAGGGGATTAAAATACATTGTTAAAAAATGAGTTCATAAAAGCATTTTATTGCTTTGCTTGCAACGATTTGGTAAGTACTTTCAAGACGCCGACGGTATCTTCAATGTCTTCAACCTTGCGTTCGAGTTTATCCAATCGGTTAACCACATCAACATGACCTTCCGCAAGCAGCTTGATATTTTTATTGGTTTCGTTTTCCAAAGTGAGTTCAACTTTGTCAAGGCGATATTCAACTTTATCAAGCCTTTGCTCTACTTTGTCAAGACGCTGCTCAACTTTGTCAAGCCTTTGCTCAACTTTATCAAGTCTCTGCTCAACTTTGTCAAGCCTTTGCTCTACTTGGTCAAGACGCTGCTCAACTTTGTCAAGGCGCTGCTCAACTTTGTCAAGCCTTTGCTCAATTCCATCAAGCCTTTTGTTGATTGGTTCCAGCTTGGTGTCCATCATTACGCTGATGGCGGACAGCAATTCATTAAATTCCTGCTTTTCCATTGTTTATCCCCCCTTTTATGAAATTTTAATCGTCAACCATAATTTCTTCTTCTGTGTTAAAAAGAGCAAAACCCATTATTTTTGAATAAAAATCCGTGGGATTAAGCATGATTTTATCACGTATAAGCTTTGCCTGTTCCAAATCAGGCGCAAAAATCTTCATATCAAGCAAATCATCGCCGATATCAAGAATCCTGCACCTTACGTAATATCCTTTCTCAAGCTCAATGAATTCACATTTCACTTCATTCTCACGCTTTAATTTTGCAAAATACCTCAATGCACAAGTTAAAAGCTTATCCCTGAACGATTTCGGAACATACTGCCTGAACTCGTCAATGCTGTATTTTCCTTTTTCGGCAAGCACAAAAACTTCTTCTCCATTGTGGATTTCTTTTAAAAAAGTCTTATTTTTTACAAGTTCATCAACAGCTTCGGTATAAAAGAAATAATTTATTATTTCATTGCCAACGGCAATTTCATAAAGCTGTTCCGGAGTTACCGGCCTATCAAGCTTTTTAAGCAAATAGCAGAGAAGAATCTTAACCGTATGCAAATCTTTAAGTTCAAGCGAATAATCAGCGCTGACTTTGGAAATTGAATCCATATAATCCCTCCTAAAAATTAGGATAAGAAAGCATATGCGACAAAAGGGCAATGTTTACCGCCGCTTCAACCACCGGAACCGCCCTTGGCACCACGCAAGGGTCATGCCTGCCCTGTATGGTTATCACATCGTTTTTAAGCGATGAATAATCAATGGTATGCTGCGGCTTTGCAATCGAAGGCGTCGGCTTAAAGGCAACCCTTAAAACAATGGGCATTCCGGATGAAATTCCGCCTAAAATGCCGCCGTGATTGTTTGTCTTTGTCGCAACATGACCTCTTTCGTCAACATAAAACTCATCGTTATTCTGGCTTCCAAGCATTTTGGCCGCCATAAAGCCTGCTCCGAATTCAAGGCCCTTTACCGCCGGAATTCCAAAAACAAGTTGTGCTATGCTGTTTTCAAGCCCGTCAAACATGGGGGAGCCTATCCCCGCCGGCACGTTTATGGAAATGCATTCCACAACTCCGCCGAGGGAATCGCAGGCAAGCCTTGCCTTATCGATATCCTCAATCATTTCCTTTCCCTTGGCATCATTGATTACGGGAAAGCTTTTCCCCCTTACTGCAAGTATATCTTCCCTTGCAGTATTTATTTCATCAAATGAAGAATCCCTTATATTGTGTATTGAAAGTATATGCGCGCCCGTATAAATACCTCTTCTTTCCAAAATCTGTCCGCATATTGCTCCGGCAAAAACAAGCGGCGCGGTAAGCCTGCCCGAAAAATGCCCGCCGCCCCTCACATCATTAAAGCCTTTATAGCGCAAAGCTCCGGTATAATCGGCATGGCCGGGCCTTGCAAGCTTTGAAACATTTTTATAATCATTTGAATGTGCATCCGTATTTTGTATAAAAGCGCAAAGAGGCGTACCGGTAGTCTTATTGCCAAGCATTCCTGACATTATTTGGGGCATATCGCTTTCGCGCCTTTGCGTTGAAGTTACATCCTTTTTAGGCGCGCGCCTTGCCATAAAATTTACAAGCGCTTCGACATCAATATGTTCTCCGGGAGGAAGATTATCTATTACAACGCCTATTGCAGGACCATGGGATTCCCCAAAAATCGAAATGCTTATGTTATGGCTCCAAACGGATGACATTGGCATTACCTCCAAGTTTATTAAAATCATTAAAGAAATCCGGATACGATTTTTCAACCGCATTGGCATTCCTGATTATTACCGGACTTTTGCTCCTTGTGGCGGCAATGGATGCCGCCATTGCAATCCTATGGTCATTAAAGCTGTCAACTTCGCCGCCTGAAAATTCATTTATCGGATACACTGTAAGGCTGTCGTCAAAAACCTCAACCTTGCCGCCAAGCGAATTTAAAAGGCTTGCGGTCGTTTCAAGCCTGTCGCTTTCCTTTATCCTAAGCCTTGAAGCATTGGTTATGCGGAAAATTTTCCCGCCAAAACAGCCCAGCACCGCAAGGATTGGCACAAGGTCGGGAATATCTCCCACATCAACCGAAAAAGGTTCCTGTCCCTTCTTATCAGTATACATTATATCGTTTATAATTTCAATGATTTTCTTGTCGCCTTGAACACTTTTAGGATTTAGATTCAAAATCTCTATTTCCGAACCGAGCGCATTTGCAACATAAAAAAATGCCGCCTGCGAGTAATCCCCCTCAATTTTTTCAGAAAACGGGGAGTAGCTTTGCCCGCCCTTTATAAAATATCCTTTTTCATTTTCTTCTATTTTTATACCGGATTTTTTAAGGCAATCTATCGTTAAATCCGCATAAGGCTTTGACTGCAAAGGCGAAAGCATGGTTATCACGCTATCCTCACTGCAAAGAGGCAGGGCAAACAAAAGCCCTGTGACAAACTGCGATGAAATATCCCCTTCAAGCCTATATTCCCCTCCGGAAAGTTTTCCTTTTATTTCAAAAGGCATTGTCCCGGCATAATCAAATTTAACGCCTTTGCCATCAAATTCCCTTAAATACGGAGTAATCGGGCGCTGAGGGAGTTTCCCGGCCCCCTTGAAAACCGCCGAAATCCCCAAAGCGACGGCAACAGGGATTAAAAAGCGCAATGTCGAACCGCTCTCAAAGCAATCTATGATGCAGCTTTCCGGAGGATTTTCAATTCCTTTTACTTTTATTGCGTCATTATTTACTTCAATTTCAGCACCCATGGCAATAAGTCCGTTGATTGTCGCCTCAATATCCTTTGAAAGCGAAATTCCGGACAAAACGCTCTCTCCTTTTGCAAGAGCGGCACATATCAGCGCGCGGTGCGAAACGCTTTTTGAGGATGGTATTTCAACGCTGCCTTTAAGTTTTCCGGGCAATATTTTTACATCCATTCCAAAAACCTCACAGTTATCTTACATTTAAAAAATCATAAAATTCGTCTATTCCAAGCTTTTTAATAAAGCTTTTGCCGACTTCGCTGCAAAGCACTATGTTTATTCCGTCGCTTTTGCGCTTTTTATCACTTAAACAAAGAGGCGCAAGCTCTTTAAGACTTATGTCGCATGAAAACGGAAGCAAATTTTTTTCAAGGCATTTTTTTAGCTTTTCAAACGTTCCTTTTTTGCAAAGGCCTTTCTCCTCGGCAAGCCTTGTGAATTCCGCCATTCCTATTGCAACGGCCTTTCCATGTGAAATGCCTGAAAAATTATAATATTTTTCAATGGCATGCCCAAGGGTATGTCCAAAATTAAGCAGCATCCTATCGCCTTTTTCAAACTCATCTGCCTCAACCACATCGCGCTTTATGGAAACGCACTCGGCAATCACATCTTCAAGGGAATCTTTAACATCACCCGAAAGAAGCTTTTCAAAAAGTGTGGCGGATTTAATCATCCCGTATTTTACCACTTCGCCCATTCCATCCGCAAAAATGTCTTCGGAAAGAGTTGACAGGGCATCTGTATCGCATATGACGCACAAAGGCTGTTTGAAGGCTCCGACAAGATTTTTGCCGGCATTTATGTCAACGGCGGTCTTGCCGCCGACTGATGAATCCACCTGCGCCAAAAGCGTTGTTGGAATCTGCACAAAGTCCACACCCCTCAAATACGTTGCGGCGGCATAGCCGACCAAATCGCCCACAACTCCTCCGCCAAGCGCCACGATAACATCCGAACGTGTTATTTGAGCCTCGGCAAGAAAATCATAAACGGCAATAAGAGTGCGGTGGCATTTTGAAGCCTCTCCTGCCGGAAAAGAAAACGTATGAACTTCAAACCCGTTTTCTTTCATTGAGTCCACAACGGTTTTAAGGTAAAGGCCGGCAACCGTATTATCGGTTATAACAGCCGCCTTGCGGGAAGAAGCAAGATTCTTTATAATCTCCCCGGATTTTGAAACAAGCCCTTTTTCAATAAAAACATCATACTTTTTGCTTGCATTGACTGTAACAGTACGCATTTCTAAAAATCCTCCCTGATAGGATTAACCTATGTTTTTGCCCATGAAATCGGCCTGTTTTTTAATATTTTTCATCACTTGGGCAAACTGCGCCGGAGTAAGGGATTGCGCGCCGTCAGAAAGCGCATTTTTGGGGTCGTTGTGAACTTCTATTATAAGCGCATCGGCGCCGCACACAAGGGAGGCAAGCGAAAGCGGCTCCACAAGCTTCGTCATGCCTGTGGCATGGCTTGGGTCAACCACAACCGGCAGGTGCGAAAGCTGTTTAAGCAATGGCACTGCCGATATGTCAAGGGTATTCCTTGTCATGGTTTCAAAAGTCCTTATTCCCCTCTCGCAAAGCATTACCTTGTCATTCCCGCCGGCCATAATATATTCAGCCGACATCAAAAGCTCCTCAATGGTATTTGCAAGCCCTCTCTTTAAAAGCACAGGCTTATCCGAATGGCCAAGCGCCTTTAAAAGCTCGAAATTCTGCATATTCCTTGCGCCGACCTGTATCACGTCCACATCCGCAAAAAGGTCTATATGCGCAAGGCTCATTATTTCCGTAACAATAGGCAAGCCGGTAACCTTTTTTGCTTGAAGCAGAAGTTCAATTCCGTCCGCACGAAGCCCTTGGAAAGAATAAGGCGACGTGCGCGGCTTGAAGGCTCCGCCCCTAAGCATGGTGGCACCGGCTTCTTTTACGGCAATTGCCGTAGTTATGATTTGTTCTTCACTCTCAACCGAACATGGCCCCGCTATGACCTGCAAAGAGCCGTCGCCGATTTTCCTCCCCTCAACATCAATCACTGTATTTTCAGGGTGGAATTTGCGGTTTGCATTTTTATAAGGCTCCTGCACACGCTGAACGTTTTCTACAATTTCCTGCGCGCGCACTGCCTCTATATCGATTTTTGAAGTATCGCCGACAAGGCCTAAAATCTGCTTTTGTGTTCCGGTAATGGCATTAACCTTGACGTCAAAAGAACTGAGCCATTTTACAAGCTTATCATATTCATCCTGGGGGGCATTTGGTTTAAGTATAACTATCATCTTTGTTTCCTCCGTAAAATTTATATTTGGCTTTTGTAAAAGATTAAACAAAAAAGCCTGCGGCTATTGTTACCAAAAGCCACAGACTTATAACCTCCGTTTTAACCGGATTTTACGCTTTTATCTGTTTTATGCTTGCGGTAACTTTATTTTTTATCATGCAAAAATAAACCCAAAAGCTAAAAAAGAAGCCTGAGCCGATAAAAAATATAAAGTTAGCAAACATAGATGTTCTCATAACGCAAAATTCCTCTTAAACATTTATATTATTAGTATATACTTTTCAACAAAAAATGTCAAGCAAAAAATTATACCGGCGAAAGCTTATACAAAACCGCTCCATGAGGATTAAGAGATGCCGACAATCTGCCCTCGGCAGTGCCGATATCCTCATGCGCCCACAAATCGCGCACCTTATACTTTCCGCGGATTCCAAGCTGCATAAAGCTTACCGATGGGGTTGTTTGGGCAAATGAAGTATTGAAAAATGCGGCATATATGCTGCCGTCATTGCCAAAGCTCCTCCAAACAACGCTGTCGGAAGTCCTCATAACCTGTCTTGCGCCGCTTGAATTCTTCAAAAGGTCAAGGACTTCACTGTTTGTAAGAAGGCTTAAAGTCCATTCATCCATGCCGCGCATTTCACAGCCTATCATAAGCGGCGAACGGAATATGCACCAAAGCGTCATAAGCGTTATCTGCTCGTCTTTTGTAAAATTGGTGTTCCTGCCCTCCCCGCCGTTGTTGTTTACTTCTATCCTGCCTATCGGGAGCATATCGCAATCCGGCCAGCAGCCCTCCTTGACATAAGGGCTCCAAAGGTGGCACTTCTCAAACGCATTGTAAAGCTGGTCCCAGTTATCCCAAAAATCTCCGGTCATCCTCCACATATTTGCATTTTGGCTCAAATGCTCCGCTTCGGAAAGCACTGCCGGCCCCGGAGAAAGGCTGAGCACCATCGGTCTGCCGCATTTGTCAATGGCTTTCCTTATAAGCTCTATTTCCTCCCTTGCCGAATAAGGGTCATGAGGCTTGTATTCGGTGTTGCAGATATCATCTACCTTTACAAAATCAACTCCCCACTCGGCATACATTTCAAAAAGCGAATTGTAATATTCTTGTGCTCCCTCTGCGCGGGGATTAACTCCGTACATATCTGTATTCCACGGGCAAAGCGAAAAGCTATGGGCTATATCCCTTGCAGTCTTTGAAGTACCCTTCACAGGAGCTGCGGCATGAACCGCCTGACGCGGAATCCCGCGCATTATGTGTATGCCGAATTTAAGCCCTAAATTATGGATGTAATCAGCAATCGGCTTAAAGCCATTTCCTCCCTTTGAAGACGGGAAACGGTTCTCCGCAGGAATCAGTCTTGAATACTCGTCCATGCAAAGAGGATAAAAATTATTGTACATCGTTGAGGTTGCCTTTGGCTCATACCACTGGATGTCGCACACAACATATTCCCATCCGAAAGCCTTTAAGTGCTTTGCCATAAAATCGGCATTCCCCAAAAGCTGCTCCTCGTTTACGGATGCGCCATAGCAGTCCCAGCTGTTCCATCCCATTGGAGGGGTTTTTGCGATACTGTTCTTGTCCATTTAAAACATTCCTTTCGCTTTAAAATTTAAGCTGATTTGGGTCTTCAAGTTCTTTTGCGGCAATTCCCGCCGCAGGGATATTTTTAACCTTGTACTTTTCAACCTGTTCTTCCATTTCGCCTGAAACTTCAAAGGCATTTTCCACCTTGTCGCCTTTCTTCAGCGACATCACCGAAACGCCTATCGTATCGCGCGCAGCTTTGGGCAGAAGCATTCCCGTATTAAAAACAAGAGCCTTTCCTTTTGACGAAATCAACAAAATCTCGGCATTTTCTTTAATCACAAAAAGCTTTACAAGCTTTGAGCTTGAAGAATAAGCATTTGAAAGCTTTTTCCTGTTTGTCTTGGTTTCATATGACGAAAGCGGAACCTTTGCGGCCTTGCCGTTTTCAAAAACAAACAGCACATGCTCACCATAGTCCGATGTCACCGCCATTGCAATGGCATTTTCGCCCTCGTCAAATCCAAGCTTTGCAGGGATGTAATCTCCCATAAGGCTTGCCTTTGTATCGTCAAATGCCGACGCCTTTGACTTATAGACCTGACACTTGTCCGTAAAGAACAAAAGCTCGCTTTTATTTGAGGCTTCAATCGAAAGTTCTATCGCATCGCCTTCTTTCAGCTTTTGTTCCCCGCTCATCCTAAGCGACTGCGGAGTTATCTTCTTAAAATACCCGCTCCTTGTAAAGAAAAGGTTGACAGGATAATCAGGAACATCATCCTCCGTATCCTCTTCCTCAATATCGGAGGCATAAAAGAATTTTGTGCGCCTTGGCTGCTGGTATTTTTTTATGACCTCGTTTAGTTCATCAATTATAATCTTTTTTATTTTCTTTTCATCAGAAAGTATCTCCTGCATTTCGGCAATATCTTTTTCAAGCTGCTCGATTTCGTTTATGCGGTTTAAAATATATTCCCTGTTGAGATGTCTGAGCTTTATTTCCGCAACGTACTCCGCCTGAACCTCATCAATGCCGAATTCAACCATAAGGTTTGAAACGACTTCGCTCTCCTCCTCGGTTTCGCGGACAACCTTTATTGCCTTGTCTATATCAAGCAGGATTTTTTTAAGTCCCTTTAAAAGATGAAGTTTCTCCTTTTTCTTGCTTAAATCAAAATAAACTCTTCTTTTAATGCATTCCTGCCTGAATGCGGTCCATTCGTTTAAAATTTCGTAAACGCCCATTACCCTCGGCGTTCCGCCAATTAAAATGTTGAAATTGCATGAATAAACATCCTGCAGCGGAGTAAGCCTGTAAAGCTTTTGCATGAGCTTGTCCGGGTCAATTCCCCTCTTTATGTCAATGGCAAGCTTCAAGCCTTGCAGGTCGGTTTCATCCCTTATATATGAAATCTCCCTTATCTTGCCTGCCTTTATAAGCTCGACAATCTTATCCATAATCGCCTCAACTGTCGTGGTTGGGGGGATTTCAGTTATTTCAATGCAATTTGCGTTTTTATCAAAGCCATACCTTGCCCTTACCTTTATCGAACCCCTTCCGGTATTGTAAATCCTCCTTAGCTCGTCCTCGTCATAAAGCATATATCCCCCGCCGGGGAAATCAGGGCCTTTAAGCGTTGATATTGCATCATGGTTTGGATTTTTTATAAGGGCTATGCAGGTTTCGCAAACCTCCTTCAAATTAAAAGAGCAAACATTGCTTGCCATTGAAACGGCTATCCCCACATTTGAATTTACCAAAACCGATGGGAAAGTTGTCGGAAACAGCGTCGGCTCAGTCATGGTATTATCATAATTGGGAACAAAATCAACCGTATCTTTATCTATATCCCGAAAAAGCTCATTGCATATCGGGGCAAGCTTTACTTCCGTATACCTTGATGCGGCATATGCCATATCCCTCGAATACGCCTTGCCGAAATTGCCCTTTGAATCGACATACGGATGCAAAAGCGATTCGTTGCCCTTTGAAAGGCGCACAAGGGTTTCATAAATCGGCCCGTCGCCATGCGGATTTAAGCGCATTGTCTGCCCTACGACATTTGCCGATTTTGTCCTCTGCCCCGAAAGCAGTCCCATTTTATACATGGTATACAAAAGCTTTCTATGAGATGGCTTAAAGCCGTCAATCTCCGGCAAGGCCCTTGAAACTATAACGCTCATGGCATAGGGCATATAATTTTCTTCAAGTGTGGAGGTTATCTTTTGTTCGACAACAACTCCGCTGTCCTCTATTTCAGCGTTTATGGATGATTTTCTTTTAGGTTCCTGCTGTTTTTTTGATGGCATTTTTTAAGTCAACACTCCTTTTAGCTTATATCCGCCAAATCAAGATACCTGCTCCCGTTTTCGGCAATAAAATCCTTCCTCGCCTGAAGATTGTCGCCAAGGAGCATTTCAAACATTTCCGCCGTCGCCTTTGCGTCATCGGGAGTAACCTTTATAAGTCTGCGCGTTTCGGGATTCATTGTGGTCAGCGACATCATCTCCGGATCGTTTTCGCCAAGACCTTTTGAGCGCTGGATTGTATACTTCTTATCCCCTATTTTCTTTAAAATCTGCTGGCGCTCTTTTTCGTTATAAGCAAAATAAGTCTTATCCTTCGTAGTTATTTCATAAAGCGGAGATTCCGCTATATAAACATATCCCTTTTCAATCAAGGTCGGAGTCAATCTATACAGCATTGTAAGTATCAGAGTGCGTATCTGATAACCGTCAACATCCGCATCGGTGCATATTATTATCTTGCTCCATCTTAAACCCTCAAGGTTAAAAGACGAAAGCTCCTTATTTGCCTTTGATGAAACCTCAACCCCGCAGCCAAGCACCTTTATTATATCGGTTATTATATCGTTTTTGAAAATTTTATCATAATCCGCTTTAAGGCAGTTTAAAATCTTGCCCCTTACCGGGATTATGGCTTGGAACTCGGCCTCCCTTGCAAGTTTGCATGAGCCGAGCGCCGAATCGCCCTCCACTATATAAATTTCACGCTTTGACAAATCCTTTGTGCGGCAGTCCACAAACTTTTGCACCATGTTTGATATGTCAATCGTTCCGGCAAGCTTTTTCTTTAAATTAAGCCTTGTTTTTTCGGCATTTTCGCGGCTGCGCTTGTTTATAAGCACCTGTTCGGCAATCCTTGCCGCCTCGTCGGGATTTTCTATAAAATAAACCTCAAGCTGATGCTTTAAAAATTCCGTCATTGCGTCATAAATAAACTTATTTGTAATTGCTTTTTTGGTCTGGTTTTCATACGAAGTCTGCGTTGAAAATGAGGACGTAACCAGCACAAGGCAATCCTCTATATCGGGAAAAGTTATTTTGCTTTCGTTTTTAAGATACTTGCCGCCCTGTTTTAAGTAATTGTCTATCTGCGAAACAAATGCCTGCTTTACCGCACGTTCGGGAGAGCCGCCATGTTCAAGGAAGCTTGAATTATGATAATATTCAAGCAGCTTCACACGGTTTGAAAAAGCAAATGCCACTGAAATTTTCACCTTATATTCAGGCTTGTCCTCCCTGTCACGGCCCCTCCTCTCGCACTGCCAGTGCTGTATTGAAGTAAGCGCATTCTCTCCGGCAATTTCCGCAACATAATCCGGTATGCCGTTTTTATAGATATACTCAGTTTCCTCAAAACTGCCGTCATCCTTTTGATTCCTAAACACAAAAAGGATATTCGGATTTACTATCGCCTGCTTTTTAAGCGTATCATGAAAATAATCCTCATCCACTGCAATATCGGTAAAAACCTCCAAATCAGGTTTCCAGCGGATTTTTGTTCCGGTTTGGGTACGGTTCGATTTCTCCTTAAAAAGCCCGCCGACATTTTCACCCTTTTCAAAATGCAGCTTATAATGATATTCGCCGTTGTAAATTTCCGCATCCATATATTCGGAAGCATATTGCGTTGCACAAAGCCCAAGCCCGTTCAGGCCAAGCGAAAAGCCATATGTTTCCTCGTCGTTTTTAAATTTCCCGCCGGCATAAAGCTCGCAAAAAACCAATTCCCAGTTATATCGGTTTTCATTCTTGTTGAAGTCCACAGGTATTCCCCTGCCGAAATCCTCAACCTCAAACGAATTGTCATTATACCTTGTTACAATTATCCTATCTCCAAAGCCATCCCTTGCCTCATCTATGGAATTTGAAAGGATTTCAAAAATTGAATGTCTGCAGCCTTCAATTCCATCGGAGCCGAATATAACTCCCGGGCGCTTTCTCACCCTGTCCGCGCCCTTTAACGATGTTATGCTTTCGTTGCCGTAAGAACTTTTTTTTGTCATATCCCTTATTCCCCACCTTGAGAATTTTGCATTAAAACTGCCGCCCAGCCCTCGTTTTCATTGACTGACAAAAGCGAAAATCCTTGTTCTTTTGCGGCATCCACAACCTCGTCCTTGCGCTCGGAAATAATCCCCGACATTAAAAGGAGTCCTCCCGGCTTTAAAAATCGAGGAAACAGATGGCTCATTCCTATCAAAACATCGGCAACTATATTTGCGGCAATTATATCAAATCCGCCGCCAAGTTTTGAAACAAGCTCATCATCGCAAAGCACGTTTCCGCAGAATGCATGGTATTTTTCATCCGGTATGCCGTTTTTCCTTGCGTTTTCTATTGCCGTTTCAACAGCGTTTTGTTCTATATCAACCGCAAAAGCCTCACCGGCCCCAAACAAAACAGCGGCAATTGAAAGTATCCCGCTGCCGCAGCCAAGGTCAAGCACTCTATCGCCATTTTTTACGGTCTTTTCCAAAAGTTCAAGGCAAAGTTTAGTAGTATTGTGCTGGCCTGTGCCAAAGCTTGATGCCGGGTCTATTTCAAGCACTATCCTGCCGTCTTTATTTTCAAGATTTTCCCAAGACGGCTTTACAACAAGTCTTTTACCTATCCGGAGCGGTTTAAAATACTGTTTCCAGTTATTTGCCCAATCCTCCTCGCGAATATTTGAAAGCTCTATTTTAAGGCTTCCAAACTTTTTTTCAAGGTCCTCGGACAAAAGCCTTGCAGTTTCTTCGCGCAAGGAGGCAAGCATATCTGCTCCTTGGGAATTTTCGGGAAGATAAATCGTCACGCAGGTTTCGCAATCCTTAAGTCCCATCAAATCTTCGTCTATATAATCCCAATTCCCCTCTTTATTTAAAAGAAATTCCTCAAAATCCTTTGAATCCCTTATGACAAATCCGTTTATGCCAAGCAGAAGAAGTCTTCCGCACAAAGGGTCAACGCCTTCGCTGGTTGTATAAATATTTACTTCCGTCCAATTCATTTCAATTCCTCCAAATTTTATACGCTTTAACTATTATAAAGTGTAAATTTAAAATATTCAAGAATTTTATGTCACAACTCAACATAATATTCCAAATAAAAATTGCCGGCTTTTCAAACAATCGACTCATTCAGCATATAAACAATTATATACAAGGTTTTCAAAATTTACAATGATTTCAGTGCACATTTTTTCGTCCCGCAAATTCATATTATATAATACCCCTGAATAATAAAAAACCGCAATCACAATTTTAGGAGGCAAATCATGGAAGAATTGTTTTTGAAAACCGAATATGGACTTTTTCCCATTGAAGAGGAAATAGCTTTAAAATACAATTTGAAAAAAGGCGATTTTTCACCGTTTACAAGAGGACGGGTCGCAGACAAAAACGGGAATTTTTCCGCCGTTCCCGAAATCAAAGCAGAGGAAGCATCGCAAGAAAGCCTGCCTGAACAGGAGCTTGGCGGGGATGGGATATTTACAACATCCGAAATGCTTGATTTTTCCGAAGCCGCCGATTCATAAAAAAGCACCGCATCCAAAAACGCAAATTGCTTTGGATGCGGCATTTTTTAATCCTTGCTTTTTTCCCTTATCATGCCTTTGCAGCTTAAAAATGTGGCTGCAAAATATATGCCGTAAATTGCAAGGAAAATTATTGCGGCAATTACTGTGTTCCATGCGATATTTATCCTGCCGATTACCATTATAACCCTGTTTGCAACATAAAGGCCTACAATTGAATGCACTATTGCAAGCGCCAGCGGCATCATAAAGTAAATAAATATCTGCGCAAAAAGTGCCCTGTTTATCATTCTTTCCTCTGCGCCTATTTCACGTAAAAGGGCATATCTCTCAACATTGTCTGAGCTTTCCGAAAGCTGCTGCAACGCAAGCACAGCAACCGATGTTATTAAAAACACAAGACCTATATAAATTGCAATATACGAAACCATGACCTTCAAGCTTATGCTTTGGTCCCTGACCGTTTTTGCCGTTACTTCAATGAATCTCTGGTTTAAATTAAACCCATCAAAAATTTCTTTTTTAAATTTTTCTTCGCAAAGCTCGGCATTTCCTTTATAATTGATGTTTAACACCTTCTGCGCCGGCTTATATTTTTCCAAAGCCTTGTCCGGCAGCACAAAAGTACCGAAATCATTAAGCGTCATGTAGGTTTCATATTGAATCCCAAGCATATCGTCTTTATAAAGCTTATATTCCCTGCCGTCAAGAGAAATGCTTTTATATTTTGATTTGTCATAATATTCTTTAACCGCATCATAATTGCAGTTGAAGATATATTCGTTTTCAGGCAATGAAATTTCCTCTTTCCCCTGCATTTTAAGAACCGAATTGTAATCGGAAAGTTTCATTGCAACAATTCCTGTTTCAGTAAAATAGCCAAGAGAAAGTTTTCTGTCTTCGCCTACTCCGGAATCAAAAAATATATCACCGTATTTGATTGGAAGCTGGTAAAGGCTTATTTCCACATGTTCATCTGAAATCTCATCAAGCTTATCGCCGATTATTTTTGTTATTTCCTCACCATCCTGCAAAACAGATTTTTTATTTTTTTCATCATAAAGGCTTATAATTGAAGCATCAAACGGAGTCGCCTCCTTAATTCCGCCTGAAAACGCAGAGGCCATGCCTATTCCTGAAGAAAGCGCGCCTATGGTGACGAGCAGCATTATGCATATTACCGTCATTGAAACAAAATTCGTGTTTATTTTGCTGTTTATCTGTCTTAAAACAAACATATTCAGCCCTTTAAGGTAAATCCTTTTATTTGCCTTTAAAACTTTAAGCAAAAATCCCGAAAGCGACATGAAAAACAAAAGCGTACCAAGCGAACCGAAAAATATCGCCTGCCAAAATTCCAAGTTTATTTCCATCATGCCATTGTGTATGATGCATCGATAGGCGTAAACAAGGCAAACAACCGATATCAAAAATAAAATCACTGAAAGCCCGAGATTTTTTATCTTTAAATTTTCATTCCTTTTATTGGCATTTAAAAGGTCAATGAGCTTATATTTTGAAACCGCAACCGTATTGAAAAGCATTATTATAATAAAAATAATTCCAAAATACAAAATTGTTTTTAAAAATGCACCCGCCGAAAAAACAAAACGGAAATTATTTAAATTCACCTCAAACATTTTTGCAGAAACTACAGAGAGCCCTTGCGAGGCAAAAGCTCCCACCGCAAGCCCGACGCCAAGCGAAAAAAGGCTGATTACAAAAGTTTCTAAAACAAGAATCCTTGATATCCTGCCTTTTTCCATGCCAAGCAGCATATAAAGGCCAAGTTCTTTTTTACGCCGTCTTATAAGGAAACGGTTTGCATATATAATCAAAAATCCAAGTATTACTGAAACAAAAACAGAAAGTCCGCCTATAATTTGTATCATGCTTTTAACAATTGCATGCTGTGTTTCCGATAACAAAAGCATCGACTGCTGGCTGTCAAGTGAATTAAACATATAAAAAAGACAAACGCCAAAACTTAAAGTCAAAAAATAAACCGCATAATCCTTTACGCTCTTCTTGACGTTGCTTAAAGCAAGCTTAAAAAACATTTGAGTTTTCACCTCCAAGCAAGGTGACAACCTCTATTATCCTATGGAAAAATTCTTTCCTTGTATCGTTTCCTCTTACAATCTCATTGAAAATTTTTCCGTCCTTGATAAAAATAATCCTCTTGCAGTAGCTTGCGGTAAAAGCATCATGTGTCACCATCAATATTGTGGCGTTGAGTTCGGAATTAAGTCTTTCAAAGCTTTCAAGCAGCATTTTTGCGGATTTTGAATCCAAAGCTCCGGTAGGCTCGTCCGCAAGCACAAGCGAAGGATTTGTTGCAATCGCCCTTGCGCAGGCAACCCTTTGCTTTTGCCCGCCGGACATCTGATAAGGATATTTTTTTAATACATCCAAAATTTCAAGCCGGCTTGCAACCTCGCGAACCCTCATTTCAATTTCATTTGGATTTGTTCCCAAAATGGAAAGAGAAAGAGCAATATTTTCAAAAGCAGTGAGAGTATCCAAAAGATTAAATTCCTGAAAGACAAAGCCAAGTTCCTCCCTGCGGAATTTTGCAAGTTTTTTTGAACCAAGGGTGGTTATATCCTTCCCGTTTATATAAATATGCCCTGCCGTAGGAAAATCAATTGTGGATATGCAGTTCAAAAGCGTTGTTTTTCCGCTTCCGGACGCACCCATTATTCCGACATACTCCCCTTTTTCCACTTCAAAGCTTACTTTGTCAACCGCCTTTGTCAAATTGCCTTTATTGCCGTAATATTTTTCTACATTTTCAACTTTTAAAATTGACATTTGCATACCTCCTGTTTCTTTTTATTAAGTGTACCACAAGAGATAATACACTTGCCATAATTTTGACTTACAATTCCCTTACATTTTTGTAAGGAAATCAGGAAAGCAAATGGGTTCCGCCCATTGGGAACACAATCCCCACCCGTGTCCATTCGCCCTCTTTTGAAGATATTGAAATTGAAAGTCCAAGCTTTTCGCAAAGCTTTTTGCAAAGATACAGGCCTATGCCGGTGGATTTTTTGAATTTTCTTCCGTTTTCTCCAGTAAAGCCTTTTTCAAAAACCCTGCCCGCATCTTTGGGACTTATGCCTATTCCGTTATCCTCAACAAAAAGGCTTACATTAGTATCAATTCTTTCGGCGCTGAATTTAATCTTTGGGTTTTCTGATTTATACTTCACAGAATTTGAAATAATCTGGTTAAGTATAAAATCAATCCATTTTGAATCGGTATACACCTTAAAATCAAAATCCTCCACTTCAACCAGAACCTTGTTTTGAATGAGCGTCTTTGAATTTCTCCTCACTGCGGAAAGGACAATCTCCCTAAGGCTTTGTTCCTTTATGATATAATCCTTTTCCACGCTGCTGCTCCTCGAATAAAAAAGCGCCTGCTCCACAAATGCATCTATTTTTTCAATTTCCTCGCCTATGCTTTTTACCGCATTGCTTTGATTGTTTTCAACTATCAGCATCCCTGAAGCAATAGGAGTTTTTATTTCATGCACCCAGCTTTCTATATATTCCCTATATTCTTCCATCGAATTTTTATAAACCGCTATCTGGTCATTCATAGCCTTATTTGAAAGCTTTAATGCCTCGCACAAAACATTCCCCTCATAAAAGCCGGGAGGCGAAACCATTTCCGACAAAAGATAAAGCTTATCCATCGCCCTCATGCAAAACAGCAAATTTTTATAAAAATTCCTTCTTTTTAAATAATCTGCCGAAATGCAAATGAGTGCACCCACAAAAGTCAAAACAAGAGAATAAACAACCGCATACGGATTTGAGCCTGTAAAAATAAGCAATCCTGAAATTAAAGCAGCACATAAAATTCCAATAAAAAAATCCAAAAGCTTTTCCTTTAAATATTCAGCCAAGCTCATACCATGTACCCCTGCCCTCTTTTTGTAATGAGGAAATCGCCAACGCCTATTTCTTCAAGCTTTTTGCGGAGTCTGTTTATGTTTACCGTCAAGGTATTGTCATCGACAAATTCATTAGACTGCCACAGGGCATTCATTATTTCATCCCTTGAAATTACCTTTCCGGCATTTTTTATCAGAAGATGCAAAATCTTTATTTCATTTTTTGTAAGCTCAATGCATCTTCCGTCAAATTCAGCCGTTCCTTTCGACAAGTCAAGGCTTACTCCGTTATATGAAAGCTTTTGCGCAAAACCGGTTTTATATGCCCTTTTAAGCACAGCCTCTATCCTTGCGAGAAGTATCTGCATATTATATGGCTTTGAAACAAAATCATCCGCCCCCAAATTCATGCCCATAAGCTCATCCATTTCTGTATTTCTGCTTGTCACTATTATTATCGGCACTGCGGAAAGCTTCCTTATCTCCCTGCAAACGTAATATCCGTCAAAAAGGGGCAGATTTACATCCAGCAAAATCAAGTCCGGATTTTTATTTAAAACATCCCCAATAACATTATCAAAATTCTCCAATGCGCAGACTTCATAGCCATATTTTTGCAAAAACAATAAAAGTTCATGGCGTATTTTTTCATCATCTTCAATAATTGCAATTCTCATTCAAACCATTTCTTTCTTTTTTCAAAAATTATAGCATATTTTTTTCCCTCATGCCACAAAAAAGCCGGACGATTTTGCCCGTCCGGCTTTTCATTCATGCTGCCTTTGAAACAACTTTCTTTTCAACGGCCCTTTTACTAAGTCTTGCCCTTTTATTAAAAAACCCCGATTTTTTAAGTTCCCAAAGAGCTTTTAACGAAATCCCGCAGAAAGAAGCCTGTATCATCGCCCCAAAAAGCGAAAGCGAATTTGTTTCATATGCCCCAAGGCTTCCTAAAATCCCAAAAGCAAAAGCCATAACCAAAATCCTATATATATTCCTCATAATCAATTCCCCTTAAAATTATATTGGAACTTTTGTTCTGAATATATTATAGAACCTTTGTTCTTAAAAGTCAATGGAATATTTGTTTCTTTTTTGAGAATTATGGATTTTAATAAAAAATCCCCGTGATTTTTGTCACAGGGATTTTTATCATTCCGGCTTTGTTGGATTTTTGCACGCCATCCTTATCGCCTGACGTGTTTTCTTTAAATCGACAAGGCTTGTGGTAAGAAGCTCCTCGGTTTGGTTTAAAATATTGTCTATGTATTCGTTTGTTGCGTTCCTTACCTCTTTCGCCTTGGACTGCGCCTGAGTGAGGATTTCCGCCGCTTTCTGCTTTGCCTGCTTGGTTATTTCGTCATTGGAAACAATATTCTTTGCGCGCTCCTCCGCCTTTCTTACAATTGCTTCCGCTTCCTTGTTTGCATCGCTTAAAATCTGCTGCCTGTCTTGAACAATCAGCTTTGCGTGCTTGATTTCCTGCGGAAGGTTAAGGCGGATTTCATTCAGCAAATCCCTTATTTTATCGGAATCCACCATGACTTTCTTCCCTGAAAAAGGAACCGCCGGAGCTTTGTCAAGCAAATCGTCCAGCATCTCCAGGATTTCATCAATGTTCATTTAAGTCCTCCCTTTCAGTTATTTTCAGTGTTTTTTCTCATCAGCCTTTTTTTTATATCATCAAGAATGCAATCCGGAACAAAACCGCTTATGTCGCCGCCAAAGCTTGCTATCTGCTTTACAACGCTTGAACTCAAATACATATTTTCGGCGCTTGTGGTTAAAAAAACCGTTTCCGCATCGCTGTAAAGCTTTCTGTTTGCAAGCGCCATCTGGAATTCATACTCAAAATCGCTTACCGCCCTAAGTCCCTTTACTATTGCAACGGCATTTTTCTTCCTTATATAATCGGCAAGGAGCCCGTCTGAGGTGTCAATTTCTATATTATCATGCCCCTGCATTACAGTCCTAATCATTTCCACACGCTCTTCAACCGTAAAGCTTGACTGTTTTACAGGATTTACCGAAACCAATACTATAACCTTGTCAAAAAGCTTCGATGCTCTTATGATTATATCCTTATGCCCATTTGTTATAGGGTCAAAGCTTCCCGGGCAAACGGCTATTCTTTCCATTGCTCGTCATCCCCTTTGATGCAATAAAGAGAAACCTCAATTTTGCCGTATTTGTATTTTTTCTTCAAATAAAGCCTTCCGACCGTTTCGGGGAGTTCAAGGCCGATTTCATGCTCGCAGATTACCTTTGCGTTTTCAGAAAGTTTTGGCTCCAAAACCGGCAGAACCTTTTCAATTATCCCCTTTTTATAAGGCGGGTCAAGAACCGCTATATCAAAGCTGTATTTTGCCGTTTTAAGGAAATCAAAGGCATCCATATTTGCAACCCTTGCATTTGAAAAAAGTCCGGTTGCCATTAAATTTTCCTTTGTAACCTCGCAGGATTCCCTTGATGAGTCCACAAAATAAGCATATGACGCACCCCTGCTCAAAGCTTCTATACCCATCTGTCCGCTTCCGGAGAACAAATCCAAAACAACGGCGCCATCTATATCAAACTGCACTATGCTGAAAACAGCCTCTTTAACCTTGTCCGTCGTCGGCCTTACATCAAAGGATTCAAGAGTTTTCAGCTTTCTTCCCCTTGCAGTGCCTGTAATAACACGCATTTTTAAAAATCAATACCTTTCAAAATAAATTCAACCATAAGTTTTATTATATAGCATTTTTTAACTTTTGTCCATACTCAAAAAGAGCTTTGTATAAAATCGTAAAGATTTCTGCCGATTTCAATGCTTACTCCGGCAGTTTCCGCAAGCTCTTCGGGCGTTGCTTCTTTAAGCGCTGATTTTGTCCTGTATTTAAGTATAAGCTTCTGCGCCTTTTTTATCCCTATTCCTTTTACCTTTGTAAGCTCAAGCTCATACGATTTCTTTTCATGCTTTGACCTTTGATAGGATATTGCAAATCTATGCACTTCATCCTGTATCCTTGTCAGCAGGAAGAATGCCGGCTTTATATCCGACACTGAAATTTCCCCGCCGCTTGCGGCTATTGCCCTTGTGCGGTGCTTATTGTCCTTCACCATGCCGAAAACCGGAACATCTATGCCCATATCCCTCAAAAGAGGCAGAACCGCTCCGACATGGCCCTTTCCGCCGTCAAGCAGAATCAGGTCCGGAAGCCTTGAGAATCCCTCGTCATCCTTTGCAAAATAATGCTTAAATCTGCGCTGCAAGACCTCCCTCATGCAGGCATAATCGTTTTGCTCCGCCACATCCTTTATTGAAAACCTTTTATATGCCGATTTCAAAGGCCTGCCGTTTTCAAAGACAACCATCCCCGCAACCATTGAAGTTGATGACAGGTTTGAAATATCATACGCCTCAATATATGACGGGGGATTTTCAAGTCCCAAAAGCTTTGCAAGCTCTTCAAGGGCAATGATTTCCTTGCCTGTTCTGCCGACCCTTAATGAAAGATGTTCGCTCGCGTTGCTTTTTGAAAGCATGGCAAGCTTTAAAGGAGTTCCCCTCTTTGCCGCCGAAATTGAAACTGCATGTCCGGAGCGTTCGCGCAAAAGCCGCTCCAGCATTTCCATATTTTCAATTTCTTCCTCAATTATAATCGCTTTCGGTATGATTTCGGCATCGCTATAATATTGGGATATAAATTCATCAATATCCCCGCTTTCGCCGTTTTCAAAGAAAAACACCTTTTTGTCAAAAAGCCTTCCGTTCCTGTAAATCAAAACCGATACCGCCATTGCAGTCCCGCTGTTTGCAAATGCAATTACATCTGTATCCTTTATATCCGTAATTATCTTTTGGCTGTCGCCCGCCTTTTTGATTGCAGCTATCCTGTCGCGCAAAAATGCAGCTTTTTCAAACTCCATATCTTCCGCCGCACGTTCCATTTCGGCGGTAAGCCTTTCTATTGACAAAGCGCTTCCGTTTTTTATATATTCGACTGCTTCCCTTATGGTTTCGTTATAATCCGCCTTGCTTATTTTTCCCGTGCACACTCCCATGCACGCTTTAATATGGTAATTAAGGCACGGCCTGCCCTTTCCTATTTCCGCAGGGAATCTCCTTTTGCAGGAAGGAAGCAAAAATACTTTATTAACCTCATCAACCGCTTGTTTTGTCGTAAATGAGCTTACAAAAGGCCCAAGATAAGTACCCGAAAGCGATTTATTTTTTTCAGCTGTAATCCTCGGATAATCACCATCCGAAATTCTGATATAATGATAGCCTTTATCGTCTTTAAGGAGGATGTTGTACTTCGGGTCATACTGCTTAATAAGGCTGCATTCCAGCACAAGGGCCTCGTATTCCGTATCTGTGACTATAAAATCATAATCATAAACATTTGAAACCATTTTAGCCACTTTCGGCGTATGGTCGGGATTTTCCCTAAAATAGCTTGAAACCCTGTTTTTAAGATTTTTTGCCTTTCCAACATAAATTACGCTGCCCGATTTATTTTTCATCAGATACACTCCGGGCGAAGTCGTAAGTTTTGATGTTTTATCACGCAAAAACGGAAGTCTTTCGTTCATGGCAATTTCCTTTGCTTTTTTATGATATTATACACCATTTCAAAAAATAAAAAAAGTCCCTGAAAAATCATATTCAGCATTGCCAAATTTCAATAAAAATTCAAACCTCACCGGGTATTTTTTTATGCCTTAAAGCCCTTTTTTTATTTTCAAAAAGTTGCTATAATGATTTTAGTTTGATTTTTGGAGGCTTTTTTAAATGAACTTGATGGACTGCCATTCGCATACCACAAATTCCCCGGACGCCCACAACAGCGTTGAGGAAATGTGCCAGAGGGCAATGGAAATAGGGCTTTATGCCTATACCATAACCGACCACTGCGAAGTAAACAGATTTTACGGTGTTGAGCATTACACCGACACGCCAAACGAATACGACACCTACCACTTTGACATTGATTTTGAAAAATCAATGTCCGAAAATACTTTATATAAAGAAAAGCTTGAAGGGAAACTCAGGTTTTTTTCCGGAATAGAGCTTGGGCAGGCAACGTTTGACATCCCTCTGGCCGACAAAATAGTTTCCGATAAAAGGCTTGATTTTGTAATCGGCTCCATGCACCAGATTCCCGATGCGGATGATTTTGCATTTATAGACTACAACAAATACAATCCCGCCGAACTTATGGAAAGATATTTTGATGAAATTTTAAAGCTCTGCCAATGGGGAGGCTTTGACGTGCTCGGGCACCTCACTTACACCCTGCGCTATATGGAAGGCGAAAAAGGCATAAAAGTCGACATGAGCCGATATGATGAAAAGATACGCGAATGCTTTAAAATCCTCGTGGAAAACGGAAAAGGAATTGAAATAAACACCTCAGGATTAAGGCAAAAATACGGAAAGACATTCCCCACGCTTGAATATATTAAAATGTTCAAAGAAATGGGCGGGGAAATCATAACGGTAGGTTCTGATTCCCACCGCGTTTCTGACCTTGGCAAAGGCATAAAAGAAGGCTTGCAGCTTGCAAAAGAAGCCGGATTTAAGCACATATGCTGCTTTAAAGAAAGAAAGCCTGTTTTTGTTGATATTGAATAGGAGGTTTACATGGAACTTTTAAAAATCCTTTCTGAAAAAGACATCCCTGAAATTTATAAAAACACCCCGGTCGGCGAACTTGTACGCTACCAAAACCTTAAAAAAGAATTTGAAACATATCAAAATGCACAGATACTTGTCGGAATGTGCATGGATAACCGCAATCAGTTAATACTGCCCGGAAACTTTGCCTATATCATAAGAACCGGCGGCGCAAATTTAAGGTACAGCGAATTTAAAATTTCATACGCTATAGCCATAGGAGGTGTAAAGCATATTGCCCTTATAGCACATAACAATTGCGGAATGGTCAACCTCATGTCAAAAAAAGAGAAGTTTATCGAAGGCCTTTGCCAGAACGCCGGATGGGAAAGAGAACGTGCCGAAGAACATTTTATGAATTATGCGCCAATGTTTGAAATAGACAATGAAATTGAATTCACTGTTGAAGAATCAAGGCGTCTTGAAAAAAAATATCCACTTATAAAAGTAACTCCGCTTTATTATTCACTTGATGACAATATGCTCAGCTTCATAATTTAATACATTCCGCCGGACAAGCAATTTTAATTCTTATCCGACGGATTTTTTATTTTTGCAACGCAAGCCATTTTAAATGACATTTTACACTTCCTTAAAGCATAATATGGTGCTATAATCTGCTTAAAAGGATGTGTTTATATGAAAATTGCTGCCGTATATGGTTTTTTACGGAAGGGGAGCACCTATAACACCGCCGCCCTTTTGCTGGAAAGCCTGAAATCCAAAACAGAATGTGAAATCTCAGAATTTTTTCTGCCAAAGGACATGCCCAATTTTTGCGTGGGATGTTTTTCCTGCATTATGAATTCAGAAGAAAAATGCCCGCATTATGCCGCTTTGCAGCCAATTGCAAAAGCGCTTGACGAAGCGGACGTAATAATCCTTGCCTCGCCGGTCTATGTTTTTGACGTAAGCGGGCAGATGAAAGCGTTCCTTGACCATTTCGGATACCGCTGGATGCTCCACAGGCCGTCTCCGGCAATGTTTTCAAAAATCGGCGTTGCAATTTCCACCACAGCCGGTTCTGGGCAAAAGCGCACAAACGAAACCATGGCAAAAAGCCTTTCCTTTTGGGGAACAAGAAAAATCTTTTCATACGGCAAGGCTGTCCGTGCAACAAGCTGGGACGGAGTTTCCCCTGAAATGAAAGAAAATATTAAATCCGACATGGAAAAGCTATCGCAAAAAATTATACGCGAACATAAAAAGCACAAAAGAAACCCTGAAATCAAAACAAGGCTGATGTTCCACATTTTCAGAAAATTAAACAAAATGAGCGGCTGGAACAAGGCTGACAAGGAATACTGGGAGGCGCAAGGCTGGCTCGGCTCAAAACGTCCCTGGAACTGATATGGCAATATAACTAAAATTAAATGTAAAAATCACTAAAAAATGTAGAATATAATAATACTCCCTTGAAAAAAATTGTTAATAAAGTTATAATGTAAAACATAGAAAAAACTCAAATTGTTTATTCTATACAAACTTATAAATTTAAAAGGCAGGGATTTGTTATGAAACAGTATGACGCTTTGAAAATTAAAAATATCGCCCTTGCGGGGCATGCGGGTTCGGGGAAAACCTCGCTTGCGGAAGCTCTGCTGTTTAAGGCCGGCGCCTCGGAGCGCCTTGGCAAAGTTGCCGATGGAAATACCGTTATGGATTTTGATTCCGAAGAAATAAAAAGAAAGGCTACTTTGAATACTTCTCTTGCCTCTTTTGAATATGACGGCAACAAGGTAAATTTAATAGACACTCCCGGACTTTTTGACTTTGAGGGCGGAATGATAGAGGGAATTTACGCTTGCAGTACGGCAATGATAACCGTTTCCGCAAAGTCCGGAGTAAAGGTCGGAACCGAAAAGGCTTATGATTTTGCGGTAAAAACCGGAAAATCAAGGATGTTCGTGGTTACAAAGCTTGATGAGGAAAACGCGGATTTCTATAAGGTGCTTGCAGAACTCAAAACGGTTTTCGGGCCGTCGGTATGCCCGGTTGTTGTTCCGACGGTAAGGGACGGCAAAATAGTTTCATACGTCAATTTGATTGAAATGAAAGCCTATACTTACGATGAAAAAGGAAATGCCGTCGAAACTCAAATGCCTGATTCCGAATACAGGCTCGACGGGCTTATAACTGCAGTAAGCGAAGCAGTTGCCGAAACCGATGAGGAACTATTTGAAAAATATTTTTCCGGAGAAAAATTCACACAAAAGGAAATCGTCAAAGGCATACACAAGGGCATGAACGAAGGCAAGATAACTCCGGTCACCTGCGTATCATCCTTTACACTCGGCGGAGTGGATATGCTGCTTAAAGAAATCTCCCTGCTTGTGCCTGCCGCGGCAGAGCATGAAACAAACATGGCTTCACTGCCAAACGGCGATTTGATTGAAATTTCTACAAACGAATCAGACCCCCTTTCCGCAGTGGTATTTAAAACCGTCGCCGACCCGTTTGTCGGAAAAATGTCCTACATCAAAGTTATCTCCGGAAAGCTTTCCGCAAATTCCGAAGTCTTAAACGCTTCAAGCGGAAACACTGAAAAAATAGGGAAACTTTATTCCGTTTTCGGGAAAAAGCAAGAAGAAACCGCGTTTGCAATAGCCGGCGATATTGTGGCCGCATCAAAGCTTTCCGCCAATACCATGGATACGCTTTGCGACCCGTCAAGACCTGTGAAATTTGAAAAAATTGAATTCCCCAAGCCTTGCTTTTCAATGGCGGTAAAGGCAAAATCGCAAGGCGACGAAACAAAGATTTCAGCCGGAATACAAAGGCTTTTGGAAGAGGACCTCACGTTATCTTATGTTCAGGACGATTCAACCAAGGAACAGGTTTTAAGCGGGCTTGGAGAACAGCATATTGAAGTCGCCTGCGCAAAGTTAAAAAGCAAATTCGGCGCCGATGTCGAGCTTAAAGCCCCTAAAATAGCCTATCGCGAAACCATAACCAAAAAAGTAAAGGTTCAGGGCAAATACAAAAAGCAATCCGGAGGACATGGACAATATGGAGATGTCTGGATAGAATTTGAACCATATGTAGGCGATGAGCTGGTATTTGAAGAAAGAGTCTTTGGCGGCGCCGTTCCGAAAAACTTTTTCCCCGCGGTTGAAAAAGGGCTTCAGGAATGCGTTAAAAAGGGCGTTTTGGCGGGATATCCTGTTGTCGGGCTCAAAGCAATCCTTGTCGACGGTTCATACCATCCGGTTGACAGCTCTGAGCTTTCCTTTAAAGTCGCCGCATCTATTGCTTATAAAGATGGACTGAAACAAGCCGAGCCTGTGATACTTGAACCGGTGGATAAATTAAGCGCAATCGTTCCGGATGAAAATACCGGCGACATAATGGGCGATTTAAACAAGCGCAGAGGCCGTGTGCTTGGAATGACTCCGGTTGGAAAAGGCATGACCGAAATTGCCGCCGAAGTCCCACACCGTGAAATGCAGAACTTTACAACGGTTTTGCGTCAAATCACAAGGGGCAAGGGATATTTTTCACTTGAATTTTTAAGATATGAGCGTCTTCCGGCAAATCTTGTAAGCGAAGTCATCCTCTCAGCCGATTCTGCCGAAGAATAATCAAAAAAGCGGCCAAGCGCCGCTTTTTTTAATTTTTGTCAGTTTAATGCAATTGATTTTTCCAATAATAAAGGCTATAATATTTTATGAAATCAACTTTTGGAGGCAACTTCATGGACTTATTTGATAACATTTGGATTAAACGCATCGTTTCCTTTCTTTGCTGCACATTTTCATTCTTCCTTGCATGGCTTGGATATATGTCCGTATTTTACAAGGCTGTATATGTAAACAAGCCTGCATTTGTTTTCATTTATCTTGCAATAAATTTCTTTTTCCTCGGAATAATGCTTTTTTCACGCAAGCAGCCGTTCACTTCCCTGCTTACCATGCTGAACATGATTTTAATAATCCCGATAGTGCTGATGAACTTCGGGGATTGGTTTTTCATTGTTCCGCCTGCTCTTGCGGTTTTAATAACGTTTTTTGCCTGCGGTGCGTCCGAATCCCTTAAAACAGTGCTTGGAACGGTTTATCTGCTGATATACATCGTAAGCGGACTTGGATTTTTTATCTTCACAAACCTCTTCATGACAAGCACATCAAACACATATACCTTGATTGAAAAAGGTTTTTCTCCTTCGGGGATTTACCGCTACTACATTTACGACGTTGCGGACAATTCAGGCGGAAGAACTGAAGTTTACGTTGAACCAAACGACAAGGACAAGGACTTCGGCTTTGTAAAATTTCAGGTGAACGGATATGCGCAAAGAAAGTACAATGTAAGAAACCACGAAAAGCCAACCGTTGAATGGCGCGACGGCGAAACACTTTACATCAACGGCGAACGATATGAAATAAAAAAATGGCACTGGGAATTTGCTCTGCATTCATCAATGGCAACGTAAAACTTAACAAAAATCTGCCTCTTTGCCGTAAATTTCCCATTGCGTCAATGCTGGAAACGGTGATGGGTCATTAGATTTCACCATATTCTTCATAATTATCCATTCTACCGTTTTCTTTTCAAAAGAAATTTTTTGAGGAGCAGAAGTTTTAACAAGATTGCAGGTTATTTTCGAACCGTCAGAAAAAACAAAATCAACTTTTTCCCACCAATTATCATGTGGAAAATCTGCTCTTATGTAAATAACCATTAAATCCACATCAACCGGTCTGCCAAAACTTATTTTTATTTCGGCATCATCTCTGCGGTTTATACCCCATGATTCATATGGCCAAGCCCCATGCCCACGGTTTTCGGTATTTCCGTCAATTGCATTTCTTGCGGCAAAAACAGCTTCACCCCTTGTTTCCACATTTGCCGATGCGTGCGGATAACAGTAAAAATTCTCATGGTGGTCATATTCGTTTTTTGCCAGGTTTTTATATGCAGAAATTTCAAATTTCTCAGCGAGCCGTGCTGATATAAGATGTGCCTTTCCTGAAAAACTTTTTGGGGAATATGCCGTCTTTTTTTCTCCAAACGGAATAGGAAAAACAAATTCGTTTCCTGTCAGATAAACATATGCAGGATTTATTGCATCATCAAGCTGAATAACCATGTGTTTATTTTTATCAAAACATTTAAGTACGATATAATCCCCATCGGAATATTCACAAAAGTATGCCAGTGAAACAATATCATCATTGCTGCTTTCTGCAAGGGTTTCGCCCTTGCAGTTTTTTATTTCAAGAGATAGTTTTGACATTTTAAATAATTCTCCTACATAAATAATCATATATATTTTACCGCATTAAATAAAAAAGTCCAGAGTTTTCCGGACTTTTTGGGATCCTCTGAATAAATCAGCCTATTTTAGCCTTTGAATGAAATAAAATGGGTTTTTATGGAGTTTTAGGAGTAAAAACGGTCTTTTAGGCTATTTTATGCCCCATATTTTACTTGTTTTGTGCCCTTTTTCTTAAAAAAGGGCACACTAACCCCTTGTCATGATGTTGAAACTGTTGAAAGTTTGCGTCCGGCGATAGCAAGCATATAAAGATTTGCGCACGCAAACAAGGCA